>JACRAF010000027.1 GCA_016213505.1 Devosia nanyangense | reverse complement strand
GGTGTCGGGCACGCACTTTCCTGGATCACCGTGCGATCCCGGCAGGCACTGGCACTCGCCGTCGACGATCTGACTGTCGCGCGGGCATATCGGCAGGGTGACGTCCGGCCTGCATTTGCCGGGAGTACCGTGCGTGTTCTCGCGGCACTGGCACTCGCCGTCGACGATCACGCTGTCGCGCGGGCAGATAGGCAACACCACGTCCGGCTTGCACTTGCCGGGCGTACCGTGGGTGTCCTCGCGGCACTGGCACTCGCCGTCGACGATCTCGCTGTCGCGCGGGCACACCGGCGCCACCACGTCCGGCTTGCACTTGCCGGGCGTGCCGTGCGTGTTCTCGCGGCACTGGCACTCGCCATCGATGAACTGGCTGTCGCGCGGGCACGCCTTCGGCGGCGGCGAGCATAGCTTGCCGTCCCACACCAGACCCGTCTCGCAGCATCCGCCTCCCGGCTTCACCTGGTTGACCGGGCACTGGATCGGCTCTCTACAGGCGTTGGCCGGCAGCTTCGCCTTGGCCGACGCGGTGTATTGTACGCCCTGGTCGCTGTGCAGCACTTCGGCCGAGAGCGAGACGTTGACGACGTTCATCACGTTGCACTTGTTCTCGACCGCCACATCCGTGGGGATGTGGATGGTGATCGTCATCTCCGTGTACTTGCCCACCGGGATGTTCTTGTAGGGCGATGAGCAATGGACGTCGTTGCCGGTGGTCGGCACGCACGGCCAGCTGCTCGACACATAGCTGGTGCCGTCCGGCAGCATTTCGTCGAGTTCGACGGTACCGTAGTAGGGGTCGGGGCCCATCGAGGTGGCCCTGATAGTGAACGTGCTGTCATAGCCGTCGCCGGACTTGACCGTCTTGCCGGCGGTCTTGCTCAGCTCGAGGCTGGGCGGGTCGCAATACACATAGACCGGCCCGGGCCCCAGATTGATGAACAGTTGCGGCACTTTCTGGTGGGCCTGCGACCAGTGGCCGGGGTCGGCGAGCGACGGCGGCAGCTGGATCCACACCGTGTTGACCACATCGCAGTCGGCCAGGGTGACGCCATTGGGGTCGACATGCGTCGTCGCCGTGAACGACCACGTCGCTCCCGGCCCAAGCGGCGCCGCCTTTGTACATTGCCACATGTTGGCAGCGAACGGCCCGCACGCGGCGGTGTTGAAGGTCGTGGGCTTCAGGTTGAAGTCCCTGACCACGATCGGCAGAGGCTGCGCGACCGGCCCGAAATTCTTGACCTTGATGTCGAACCTGCAGAGCCAGTCGGTGCTGCCCGGATCGTCCACGCATCCCTTGGCGGTCTTGGTGATGTTGAGGTTCGGGAGCCCCGCGCACGCCGGGTTGGGGATCGACTGCCCGACCGTCACCGAATCGTTGCCGGATGGGTTTTGCACCGATCCCGGATTCGGACTGACGATGGTCGCCGTATTGCTGGCCGAGCACAGGTCCGGGGTGGTCGCATAGGTCGTGTAGAACGTGAACGGGAAGGCGGTTCCCGAGGGCAGGCCCGCGACCGCGTAGTTGCACGTGATGTTGTTCGCCGGCCCGGCGCAGCCGCCGCCGACAACCGTGGGCAGGTTGTTGGTGACCGCCCCGATTGCCTGGTCGGTGAACTTCAGCGGCCCAAGGTAGTTATTGGGACCGACATTGGTGATCGTCAAAGTCCACTTGCAATAGTAGCCGAAGAACCATCCGCACGTGTCGGCAGTCTTCTTGATTTCGATGTCGGTTTGCGCGGCCGGGGCAAGGCACGCCGGCGACAGGATATGCGTCGTCGCCGTATCGAAGTCGTTGCCGGGCAGGATGTTGTTGGGCGCTCCGCCCAGCGGGAAGCTGATCTGCGCCTTGTTGTCGAGGTCGCAGGCCGGCGGGGTGACCGGCTTGGGCATCGGCGCCTGTACGAAGAACACCGACGACCAGCCCGGCGGCACGTTCACCGGCGGCACATTGATGTTGCAGGTGAGCACGGGTCCCACCTGGCCGCAGGTCCACGGCCCGAAGATGTTGGCCGTCACGTTGACGCCCAGCGTGTCCTTGACCTGGATCGGTCCGGTGAAGTTGTTCGGACCGGCGTTGGTGACCAGCACGCCGTAGGTGCACAGATAGTCCGCCGCGCCGCCCGGATCGAAACAGTTCGCCGGGAAGGTGAACTTGTTGAGGGTCAGGTCAGTGACGCCGGCGCCCGGCGGCACGCAGCCCGGTGCCGGGATGTGGGCGACCGCTCCGTCGAAGTCGTCGCTCGGATCCTCGTCATGGAACACGAATGGCCACTGGATGCCGGCCACATTGACCAGGTTGCAGAACCCGGGCGCGGTGGGCTTGGGCAGCTTCACGACTTCGTGCAGCACCACGGCGTCGCCGGGGAACAGCAGCACGGGGCCGATGGTGCAGTTATACGCCGTGGGTCCCGTCGGCCCGCACGACCAGGGCGGTGTCGGCCAGAAGCTCATGACGGCGCCCGGCGGGTTGGCGGGCAGATAGTCGTGCACTGTAATCGGACCCCAATAGGGCACCGTTCCAGTGTTCTCGACGCGGATGGTGTAGGTGCACCAATAGTCGGTCGGCCCGTTGAAGCAGGTGTGCGGCGCCGACCACTTCTCGAGCGTCAGATTGTAGTGCTCGAACGGCACGAAGTCGGGCGGCGGGATGAAATCGGGCGGCTCGATATCGGGAATGGTCGGCGCGGCGGGGCCGGCGCAGACCTGCCAGATGGCGACCGCACCGACGTGCCCGGCCTGGTTCGCCGTCTCGTCGTCGGTGATGCCGTCATAATCGGTGAAGAACGAATTGATCGCCGGGTCGTTGAGCGGCCGCACCAGTGTCTTCAGCGTGCCCTGCAGCCCATGCACGTACATCGGTCCCTCGACCGGCGGGTCGAGGTCGGGGTTGTTGCGAAGCGAGTCGCCGCTGGCCCACACAGTCACCCCGCAGGCCCCGGTGAAATCTCCCGACCCGTCGTCGAACCCATAGCCGAGCGCCAGGCCGCCGGACGCGGCAAGCCCATCGCTGGCCAGGCCGATCGCGTAGCTGTCGGGCGTTTCCACCCAGGTGCTCGGCGTCGCCGGATCGTCCGGGAATTCGTGCTTGTAGCGCGCCACCGAAGACGTACCGGCCTCGGCAAGAATGGAATAGTCGTACGATCCCACCGTTGCGCCGCGTTGCGCCAGGATCATCCGGCCCTGCGGGTCGAACACGATGCTGGTGATCTCGTTGGTCGAGGAGAGACCCGTGACGTCGAACTCCCAGCGCGCCGCGCCGAAGCTGCCGTCATCGTTGAGCCGCACCGACCACATCTGGCCCTCGACGGCATAGTAGATGCGGCCGTTCCGGGCGGCGAGGCCGTTGACCTTGCGCTCGGTCTGGGTGAAGCCCCAGGTTGTCGGGTCTTCGGTGCTGAACCCCGGATCGGTGATGTCGATCGCCGAGCCGTCATCTTCCACCGCATCGAGCTCGTGCTCGGGCCGGCCATTAACGCCATGGTCGAACGTGTCGAGGATGGTGCCGTCGAGCGCCAGCCGGTAGATCAGGCCGGTGTCGAGATCGGACACGAAGAACTGCGCGCTCGCCGGGTCGTAGACCAGGGCGCCCAGGCTCGCGCCGGTGTTGGCCGCGATGGTCGTGAACAGCGAGACTTCGCCGGTCTCGCCGTCGATCTTCCAGATGCTGCCCGGATAGCCCTCGGCGCCGCCAGCGCTGCCCCACTGGCCCGCCATGAACGTCGCGTCCGCCGCCCCGAGCCGGCTGCGCATCGGGTTGCCGTCGCCATCGGGCACGACGATATTGAGCCCGAAGGCCGAGGTCGCCGCGACATAGATATTGGGCGCCGCAGCGCCGCTCAGTTCCGGCGCGTTGTCGAGCGTCACGCCGAACACCTGGCCCACATCCTGCGCCGTCGCCGCGAACGCGGCCGGCGACGGGATCAACTGGCCCGACGGCAGCCCGTCCGGCTGCAGCTGCTGGATCACCAGCGACGCGCCCTCGAGATCGATAAAAGTGTAATCGAGCGGATCGCTGCCGTCAGGCGGGGAGTCCGGCGCGACCACGCCCGCAAAGCCGGTGACGATCGGCTCGCCCGGCGCATACATCGCATCGGCCGCAAGCGGGCTCGACACGATCAGCGTGGTGGACATCGCGAAAGCCGCGAACGAGGCGGCGATCAGTGCAGTTCTGGTGACCCTCAGACCGGTAAGCGACACGATGGCTCTCCCTGCCAGTGTACGCCCCAAGCTCACGCGCCGCATGAGCCCCGCGTCAACGGATGTACCACGGTGGTGTTCCGAAATCACGCCGAATCTGCTGACAGCATTTTATCGGCTCGTCCGGATGAGCCGCGGCGGGACCAAATGCTGTGCGAACCTCTACCGCACTGCTTCGAAGCAAGCCCCGCGCGAGTCGCCCTCGCCCTCGACGCCGCTGGCGCCCTCGAAGCCGGCACCACCGCCCCGATCAATCTGCGGTTTTCGCGAAGTGTGGGAGTGTACGACGCGGGTGGTTCAGTTCAGCTGAGCTGGCTGCCGCGGGCTGACAGCCCGCGGCAATGCCTTCCGTTCAGCCGACGCGAGTTTGGGGGAAAACGTGCGGGCCTAGATGACTAACCTATGCGGAAGGATACAAATAGGCGGCGAGGAATCGATTTGCGAAAACTTGCGACGCTATTGTTCAGCGGTGGAATCGACTCCACCTGCTGCCTTAAGATACTCCTTGACGCTGGCTATGACGTTAGGCCGATTTTTTTCGACTTTGGGCAAGCTGCTGCTGATTTCGAGAGGGCGTCCGTTCGCGCTCTGGCAGCCAATTTTGGTCTCGAGGTTGCGATAGTGGACCCTGCGGGGGCCTGTCTCATTCTCGTCGGGGGAAATTCGCGCTCGCAATTCGTTTCTAGTGATGGGCGGGCTAATGAACACCAGCGCAGAAAGTGGGATGATAGTCGCCGGGATACATGCCGGGACGAATTACTACGACTGCTCCCCCGACTTCGTCGCGAGGGTCACCCCATTGGTTGAAGAAACCACCGACAGTAGGTTTTCATTTTGGGCACCTTTGCTTCGATGGAGCAAACCTGAAATCTACTCGTATTTTAGAGCCAGCGGCATTGATCAGGCCCTTACCTACAGCTGCGAAGCAGGTACCTTGGGTGGTTGTGGGGTCTGCTCGTCATGCCTGGACCGGAGACGCCTGTGACATTCGCGAAGCGGCGCAATTTGACGTTTCCCTCGGGTGCGCGGTTTCGAACGCCTATTCTGTTGCCCTCGTTTTCCTCCAAGGGATTTCCGTTTCTCCAGAATGTCTTCGACGTGATGAAGGAGCACATTATCTGACGAGCTGCTGATAAGCGCATACGATGTTGGACGGAAGAAGCTCGTCGCCTCCTTTGATTTCGCCTCCCTAGTCTACTTGGACAGCGGCGGGTACGAGTCCACAAAAGACCTAGATTTATCAGATACTTACGAAAATGAGTACGGTCTAAAGAGTTGGTCTCCCGAGGACTATCAGGAGGTCCTGGACCAGTGGACCTGCGAGTCTCCTACTGTCTTTGTGAGCTACGACGGGCCGGAGTCAAAAGAGAGCTACGCGACCCAGATCAAGATGGCCGGGAATCTCCGCATTCCCGCTGGACCTCATGCAAAAACGCTCCTCCTCAAACCTCAGAGCGAGGATAGTCGGCGGCACAAAATGGACGAGCTTATCTCGGCCTGTAGGTTCATGGACCAATTTCCCGTCGTTGGAATCACGGAAAAGGAGATTGGAAATAGCGTCCTAAGCAGGATGTCGAATATTGCCCGCCTTCGGGTCGCGCTGGATCGGCTATTTGACGATCGTCCGATACACGTTTTTGGAAGCTTAGACACCGTCTCCACCTTTTTGTACTTCTTGGCCGGCGCCGACATCTTCGACGGGCTTACCTGGCTTCGATACGCGTTCGTCGATGGTGACACGCTTTATCGCCACCAGTTCGGTATGCAGCTTCCTGTGAGTACAAATTCCGATGTTGTCGAGGCGAGTAGTTGGACTAACAACTATCGGCACACACGAACAATGCTTCTCCAGATGAGAAAGTATCTCGTGGATGGCAGCTTCGCGCACTTTGGAAAGCATCACGCGGCGATACGAGACGCGTTCGAGGCCATGAAGGCTGAATTGGCGGGAGACTAGGGCGATGGGTGGTAGCGGAGGTGGTGGAGGTGGACCATTCAGCGGCCGTAGTCCCGAGGCGTTAGCCAAGCGGGTTCGCGACGTTGTCGAAGAGGGGGCGGTCAAAGCCTTCGATTCCGAGCTGAATGAACTCCTGGGCGAAAAGCTCACTGCGGCGAACAAGAGGGACGTTGCGAAAGTTGCGGAAAGACTGGAAGAGTTGAAGGCCGACCTCGGAGACGAGCTAGAGAGCTCGATTGATATCTTGTTCGGAGGCTCGGTAGCAAAGCACACATACGTCGACGGGCTAAGCGACATCGACTCTCTTCTGGTCCTGGACGAAACCTTTGTGGGTGCGATGCCACCCTCTGATCTGATCAACGTGATGGCTGATCAGATCGCGGCCGCGAATGAGAGCCTAGGCGTTAGTGCTGGAAAGCTAGCCGTCACCGTCGAGTATCCCGACGGGATGCAGATTCAGTTGCTCCCATCGACCAGAGTGGACGGCCAGCTTCGGGTGCCTTCCTTCCTGAAGGACGGGTGGTCCGGCATAGCGCCCGAAAAGTTCCAGAAAGCGCTCACCGACCGAAATGAAGAATGCGGTGGCAAGCTTGTGCCAACAATCAAACTGGCAAAGGCTGTGATCGGCGCGCTCCCCGAGCCACAGCGGCTAAGCGGGTACCATGTCGAGAGTATCGCGATCTCAGCATTCAAAGGGTACGACGGCCCCAAAACCACCGCCGCGATGCTTCCTGTGTTCTTTGAGAAGGCAAGGGATTTGGTTATGAACCCGATCAGAGACAGTACCGGGCAATCGGTGCACGTGGACACATATCTAGGTGAGGCAAATAGTGCGGATCGCGTTGCTACCGGTCACGTTCTCGGTCGCATTGCCAAGCGAATGCGAAACGCCAGTGCACACCAATCCGCAGATCAGTGGGAGGCGCTGTTTGGCGACGACAACTGAGGTAACGGACCGCGAAGAAGTGGAGCGTCTTCGGCGTGTCACTGACCAGTTGTGCACGGCTCACGCCGGGCTACGAGACCGATACGCGCAACGGGCGCTGTTGTTGGATATCTTGATCCTCTTGTTGTCCGCGTGGTTAGTCGCCATGGCATTCATCGATCCAGAGTTGGCCAAGTTCCTCACGCCGCCTGGATGGACGCCGTCGCTATGGATAGGCGTCCTAGCAACCAGTACCTTTGGATTGGTGCTCATTCAGTTTCGAACGGACTGGCGCGCACGCAGCGAAGCCCACTCACGAAGCTTCGATATGTATGCCGAAGTGAAGCGCGAAGCGGGATACCTCCTTGCATCCACAGAGCGTCAAATCCCGTCCCGAGAGTTTCATCGATTAGCTTCACGCTACGACATGGCCAGTGATGTCGGCGTTGGGGTACCAGAAAGCGAGTTCCTGAGCCAGAAGAGGCGACACAAAGTCAAGATCGAACTGAGCAAGATACTCGACTCTAGGCCGGGCGCTGTCATTGCCTTTGAGAGGTTCAAGATTCTTTGGCGAGATCTCCGTGAGAAAGCGAAATGACGGAGCCTGACGCGCGAGCCGCACTACTGCACTATGACATGGCACGCAATTGGATCGCTAGATCGAAGTTCTATCAGGAAGTCCTTCGTCAACACTTCACGAACTACGACAATGTGACCGAGACATCGCTACTGCGCGAACATGCGTGGGTCACGCTCAATTCCGGATTCCGAGAGACTGTCGTCCGCAGAAGATTTGACTACATCTCGCTATGCTTCTGCGACTGGGAATCGGCAGCGTCGATCTCCGAGGCGGGGGACGCATGTGTCTTGAGCGCGAAGGTGGTCTTTGGAAATCTTCGAAAGCTACGAGCGATCGCGCGAGCAGCGTCTATCATCCACGAAGAGAGCTTCGAGTCTTTCTTCAAGGAGATGATGGACAACCCCCTTGGCACCCTAAAGCGACTGCCCTACATGGGGGAGATCACCGCAATCCATCTCGCCAAAAACCTGGGTCTGAACGTGGTGAAGCCAGATAGGCACCTTGTGAGAGTCGCGATCAGATTTGGGTACTCAAGTCCCCTTGCCCTCTGTGAATACTTAGCTGCCGAAACCGGCGATGAGGAAAAAGTGGTTGACTTGGTTCTGTGGCGCTTTGAGCAGCAGACATCTGCCGACCGTTCTGACATTAGTCTGCACCTGCCGTTTGAACGCCCAATTCCAACTCGCGGAGCGGCTTGAGCGCGTCGAGGCTTGTGGCCCCGCTCACCCCCCGCACAGCACCTCGTTGACATTGCTCACCGTCAGCCCCGGCTGCGGGCCGCCGGAGACGGCGAAGATGTCGTCGCCCACTGCCGCCACGCCCAGCCCGTGCCGCGCCGTGGGCATCGGCGCGAGCCTGTTCCAGGTCCCCGTCGCCGGGTCATAGGCTTCGGCCTCCGCGAAGGTGTGGCCGCCGGTCCCGGCCACCTCGCCGCCCAGCACCACGATGCGCCCGCCCGCGACCGCGGCGCCGATGCCGCTGCGTCCGGTGGGCAGCGGCGCGAGATCGGCCCAGCTGTCGCTCGCCGGATCGTAGACCTCCGCCGCGTCGAGCAGCATGGTCCGCTCGTCGCGCCCGCCAAAGGCATAGAGTGTGCCGCCGAACACCACCGCCGCCAGATGGTGGCGCGGCACCCGCATCGGCGCGGCCGCGCGCCAGCTGTCGCTCGCCGGGTCGTACACCTCATGGGTCGCAACGCTGCGGTCGGTGGTGCCGCCCAGCGCATGGATCCGCCCGTCGAGCACCGCCACCGCCAGCGCCCCGCGCGCCGTCGGCATCGGCGCCGCCTCGCTGAGGGCGCCGCTCACGAGGTCCAGCACGCGCAGCCGGTTGCTCGGCGCATTGCCCGGCCCGGCATAGCCGCCCACGACGTAGAGTCTGGTGCCGATTGCGGCGACGCCCGTATGGTTCACGGCGCTGTCGAGCGTCCCCGCCGGCGCCCAGGCGTCGGCCGCCGGATCGTACCGGAAGATGGTCACGAGGTCGGTCGCCGGATCGCTCGTCATGCCGCCCACCACATAGACGGCCTGTCCGTCGCTCGCCGCCGCCACCTCCGTCCGGCTCGCCGGCAGCGGCGCCGCCGTCCGCCAGCTTCCGGCCGGGCAGTCCTGCGCCGACGCCTGCCCCGCCGCCAGTACCAGCAGCATCGCTCCGATCCAGGTCCTCATGGCTTCCTCCTGCGCCGGCTGGTCGATGGTCGCGCCCGGGTGCTGTCCCGTTCCCTCTCCGTTCCAGCCGTGCTAGCGTCGGGTCACCATCGTCCCACTGACAGATTTCGACAGCGTACCCATATAGAGCGTGGTCAGCAAAAGTGGTCTTCCGGTTTTGCGGTTCGACCACGCGACCTAGCCTACCGATCACCTGCCGAAACACTTTTCCGAGCGCTCCCATGGCCGCCCCCAGCAAGCCCGAACCCCAGCCCGTCCGGCGCGAGGACAAAGAGTCTTCGTTTTCCATCGACGAGTTCATCGGCGAGATCGAGAAGGCCGAGGCCGCCGAGCTCGGCAAGCGGCTGCCGCAGGAGCGGCTGCGCAACAAGCGCGCCCTCGACAACGCGGCGCGCCGCGCCGCCGAGAAGGCCGGCACCACCGGCGAACTGGTGCCTCAGAAGCTGAAGTCGACCACCTCCCCCCTCGCGGGGGAGGTAGCGCAGCTTGGGCCGGACGGCCCTAGCGAAGCTAGGAGGGGGGGCGCCGCAAGCAAAAAGCCGAAAAAATCCGATCGCTCCGCCGCGACCGGCATGCAGCTCAAGGCCCCCAAATCCAAGGCCAACGCCGTCGAGCGCCCGGATTTCGGCGGCATGGGCGAGAGCGACCAGGCCGGCTTCGGCCACCTGCCCTCCACAGCGGCGCGTAGCGCGCAAAACAAAGACCGCACGCTCACCGCCCGCGACATCAGCCGCGCCGCCGCCAAGGACCCCGCCGTCATGGCCCAGATGCGCGGCGCTTTAGCGACCGCCGCTGAAACGGCGGCCACGCCGAAGGCCAAAGTCCCCGGCAGCTCCAGCCGCAAGCGCGTCGCCCTCCCCGGCCAGAACCTCGAGGGCGCGCAGACCGTCGGCATCTCGGCCACCGTGAAAGCCCTCGAGGACATCATCCTCCACGGCCGCAAGGAGGTCGAGGGCAACGACGCCTGGCGCCCCCATCGTCCGGCGCCGCGCGAAAAGTCCGAGGGTGGAATCCCGTTCGAGCTGGTCACCGCCTACCAGCCCGCCGGCGACCAGCCCACCGCCATCGCCGATCTGCTCGAAGGCATCGCCAATGGCGAGACCGACCAAGTGCTGCTCGGCGTCACCGGCTCGGGCAAGACCTTTACCGCCGCCCAGGTGATCGCCCGCACCCAGCGCCCGGCGCTGATCCTCGCCCCCAACAAGACCCTCGCCGCCCAGCTCTATGGCGAGATGAAGTCGTTCTTCCCCAACAACGCGGTCGAGTATTTCGTCTCCTACTACGACTACTACCAGCCCGAAGCCTACGTCCCCCGCACCGACACCTATATCGAGAAGGAATCCACCATCAACGAGCAGATCGACCGCATGCGCCACTCGGCGACGCGGGCCCTGCTCGAACGCGACGACGTCATCATCGTCGCCTCGGTCTCGTGCATCTACGGCATCGGCTCGGTCGAAGACTACACCGCCATGACCTTCGATCTGAAGAAGGGCCAGACCATCGATCAGCGCGCCCTCCTCCGCGGCCTCACGGACCTCCAGTACAAGCGCGGCGACACCGGCTTCGTCCGCGGCACGTTCCGCGTCCGCGGTGACACCATCGAGCTCTTCCCCGCCCACTACGAGGACGCCGCCTGGCGCATCACGCTGTTCGGCAACACCATCGAATCCATCGCCGAATTCGATCCCTTGACCGGCAAGAAATCCTCGGACCTGCTCTTCATCCGGGTCTTCGCCAACTCCCACTACGTCACCCCCCGCGCCACCCTCACCGGCGCCATCAAGCTGATCCGCCAGGAGCTCCTCGCGCGCCTCCAGGAGCTCAACGGCGCCGGCCGCTTCCTCGAAGCGCAGCGGCTCGAGCAGCGCACCCTGTTCGACCTCGAGATGATGGAAGCCACCGGCTCCTGCGCCGGCATCGAGAACTATTCGCGCTACTTCTCCGGCCGCAAGCCCGGCGAGCCGCCGCCCACCCTGTTCGAATATCTCCCCGACAACGCGCTCGTCTTCGTCGACGAAAGCCACGTCACCGTCGGCCAGCTCGGCGCCATGTATCGCGGCGATCTTCGCCGTAAAGCCACCCTCGCCGAATACGGCTTCCGCCTCCCCTCGGCCATGGACAACCGCCCGCTCCGCTTCGAGGAGTGGAACGCCATGCGCCCGCAGACCGTCTACGTCTCGGCCACCCCCGGCGCCTGGGAGATGGAGCAGGCCGGCGGCGTCTTCGCCGAGCAGGTCATCCGCCCCACCGGCCTCATCGATCCGCCGGTCGAGATCCGTCCGGCCAAAACCCAGGTCGACGACGTCGTCGACGAGATCCGCCAGGTGGCCAAGGCCGGCTACCGCACCCTCGTCACCGTGCTCACCAAGAAGATGGCCGAGGACCTCACCGAATACATGCACGAGCAGGGCATCCGCGTGCGCTACATGCACAGCGACATCGACACCATCGAGCGCATCGAGATCATCCGCGACCTCCGCCTCGGCGCCTTCGACGTCCTCGTCGGCATCAACCTGTTGCGCGAGGGCCTCGACATCCCCGAATGCGCGCTGGTCGCCATCCTCGACGCCGACAAGGAAGGCTTCCTGCGTTCGGAGACCTCCCTCATCCAGACCATCGGCCGCGCCGCCCGCAACGTCGACGGCCGCGTCATCCTCTACGCCGACCACCAGACCGGCTCGATGGACCGCGCCCTCGCCGAAACCAACCGCCGCCGCGAAAAGCAGGTCGCCTACAACCAGGCGAACGGCATTACACCGCAATCGGTCAAGTCCAACATCCAGAACATCGTCGACAGCGTCTACGAAAAGGACCACGTCACGATTTCCATCGGCAAGGACAAGTCCGGCAAGGAACAGCTGCAAGTCGGCGCCAACCTCAAGGCCGTGCTCAAGGACCTCGAAACCCAGATGCGCGAAGCCGCGACGAACCTCGAGTTCGAAAAGGCGGCACGCCTACGCGACGAGATCAAGAGACTAAGAGAGATGGAGTTGGATACCCTGGAGGGTGAAGTCTCGTAGCCGAAGCCCGCGGACTTGATCCGCGGGGGCTGCGGGAAGCCGAGCTCGACGTCCTGGGAGCCACCGAAGGCGACTAGCAGCTTTCTCTAGCTTTCCGAGACTTCGATCCGTGCGGGCGCCCCTGCGGCCGCAACGACCCGACACGTTGGCAATGCTGCACCAGCGCTCAATGTGCTTTTCCACAAGAAACCCTCATCGCGAGAGGGCACGCTGGCCGGCCATCTCGCATCTGCGATCGAAATTCCCACATGCACCTTTCGATGTCGCCGCGCGGCTGTCCACCAAACAGCTGGGTTGGTTTTTCATCGATGCATCAAACATCCATACGACGACACCACTTAATATCATGATATTACGCGCATAATACGAATCATGAAAAGTTTGGCTCACCGAGAAAAATGCAAGCCAGCTGTTTGGTGGATAGCCAGGCGACGCAATCGCATATCTGAACACTCTCAATTCGACCAAATCAGGTAAACTTTCGACCGGCCATGCGCCAGTTTATGGACGTTCTGCAGTATGCTCGAATGTTCTTGCATATTGCTTTAGCTCTCACGCATCCCTATGTCAGGGACAGAACATGGAGGGCTCAGATGCCAGACGAAATCGACTCTATGCGTCAGCTGGACCTTATTTTCGGGGCTTTGGACGATACCGCACGAGTTCGCGTATTTTATTGGGCGGCATCAAAATACGGCTATCCCACCAAAGAAACGAACATAAGAGGAACTCAGGAATCCATCAGGGGCGTTGGCATCAATGAAAAGAGCCTTGATGGCGAACTAGGCGACTTTGCAGATTTTTACCACTCCGCCTCCCCCTCTGACAATGCCGGCAGGGCATTGGTGGCGAGTTACTGGCTTTCCGAGACGACCAAGGGCGAGCCGTTCCAGAGCCAGACCCTCAATGCCCTGCTTAAGGACCTCGGATTTCAGGTTGGGAACATAACTGATGCTCTCTCCACGTGCATGCGCGCGAAACCCTCCTGGATTGTGCAGACTCGGAAGTCTGGGAGCTCGAAGCAGGCGCGAAAAACGTACAAAATCACCGACGCCGGAAAGCGGCGCGTCGTTCAAATGCTCACAGGAAATGAACAGGCATGAAGATGGCTGATACTAGCTTGGTACAGTTTTCAATCTCAAAGGGCGATCTGGCCGTCTCAGGCGCTGTCCCCGCCGCCTACTTTGAGGCGTCCGTGCAACCCGCAATGGACAAGTTGCTTCAGGAGATCGCAAGCCGCTCGTCGGGCCAGTCTGCTCCGGAGCAGAGCGGGGCGGCGGCGAAGACCGGCGCGAGCGGCCCACTGGATCTGTCAGTCAAGACAATCTGCCAAAGGCTAAGCGCCAAAACGGGATCGGACCTGCTCAAGGCCGGCGCCGTGAGCCTCGCCCTAGTCCAGGGTCAGCAGCAGTTCACGCGCAAGGAGATTCTCGCCGAGGCGCAGAAAGCGGCAGGGTACTGGAAGGCGTCGTACAGCAATGACGCCGGGCGGTACGTTACAACGCTTCAATCTCAAGTGTTTCTCATCGAGGCCTCGAGCGGTCAACTGAGCCTAAGTGCAAAGGCCGAGAGCGAGATGATGGAACTACTGACGCGGGAGGCCTGATGGCTCAAAGGCTGTTCGCCACGCTTCCACCTTCGCTGGAGACCGCGTTGGTTGATGAGTTTCGCGATCTCCAAAGGAACTACCGAGAACACCGGTGGCGCGCCTCCGAACTAGCAGGTGGCAGATTCTGTGAGGTCGTCTACTCAATCTTGAAGGGTGACGTTGACGGGGCTTATCCAGCCGCCCCGTACAAACCCAGCGATTTCAGGGGAAGTTGTCGTCAACTTGAAAATCAACCGGCGCTCGGGACCGGCCTCCGCTTCCTTGTCCTGCCTCTCCTTACAGTCCTCTACGAGGTGCGTAACAATCGGGGAGTGGGGCACGTGGGCGGCGACGTCGATTCGAATGCGGTAGACGCGTTCGCAGTTGTGGCGCAATCATCTTGGATACTCGCCGAGCTTGTTCGAAACTATAATTCTGTTCCACTACGCGAGGCCCAGAAGCTTGTCGATCGGCTGGCCGAGTATCCATCCCCTCTCATCTTTGTAGAGGGAGGCTATCGGCGCGTACTGAAAATTGGGTTATCGCTGAGGGACGAGCTCGTCTTGTTAGTCGCGAGCACGGAGGCTCGGGAGAGTTCGGTCGACGACTTAAGCTCGTGGACTGGGCAGCCAAATAAGACCTACATCCGAAAAGTGCTCGGTCAACTCGACGAGGCGAGACTACTGCGGTTCTCGCGCGCCGAGGATTTAGCGCAGCTGTTGCCGACCGGACAGAAAATTGCCGATGAACTTGCAATGACTCACACTTTGAAAACCTAGCACCTGAGTGTCTCAGAGGAGGTACTAGAATGTCTGCAACACGAGCGCGCAATAGGGCGAACGAGGTGAAATCCGAGAAGGGCGTCGAAGCTAAGCTCGACAAGCTGGCCGAAGCGGTTGCGGAGCTGGCGCGGGCTGTAGCTTCCGTCGAGGGAGATGTCGATGACATCCTTCGCAAGGTCAAGTCGCTTAGTTGACGTTTGAGGCGGGCCACCACCGAGCTCGCACATCGTTTAGGCGCCAGCGGGCCCCAGCGGCGCCGACGTCGCAGTCGGCGGTCCGCTCCCGCTTGCGGGAGAGGGGGACCACGCATAGCGTGGTGGAGAGGGGAGCCCCACGCACGGAGCGCGCCGCTTGCGATCACCTGACTTCATTCGCGATAGAGCTAAGACCCTCCGCCGCGCTATGACGGGGCCGGAGCGAGTTCTCTGGTCAATGGTCCGGCGCGGCCAATTGGGCCTGCACTTCCGCCGCCAGCACCCGGTCGGGCCGTTCGTCCTCGATTTCTACTGTGCCGATATCAAGCTTGGGCTTGAGGTGGATGGGCCCGCGCATGAGGAGCAGAGAGACTACGATAAGCGGCGAACTATCTGGCTTGCCAAGGAGGGCATCCGCGTGCTGCGGTTCTCGACAGTCGATATCGAGACGAGGCCGGCAGCGGTCCTCAGGAGCATTGCGCAAGCGGCTCCCCCCTCCACCGCCTGACGGCGGTTCCCCTCCCCCGCAAGCGGGAGAGGAATCCTGACTGCGCCCCCTCATGCTCGCATCCACCCCCGTGGCACAATTTCCCCCGAATCCCCCAATCCCTCCAACCCCTTAGCCAAACTTATCCCCGCCCCTCCGCCCGCAATTACAATCTCCGGAGTCACAACCGGAGTTTTCGCATGTCCATCCCCAAACACCTCACCGTCATCCCAAACCCCACCGCCGCCCCGATCTTCGGCGTCGTCCCCAACTACGCCCCGCCCCCCGCCCCTCATCCTGAGCCTGCCGAAGGGCACCCTGAGCCCGCCCCTCACCCTGAGCCCCTCGACGCGCGCATCGCCCATCTCGCCGCCCTGCGCGACGAGTGCCTCACGGCGCTGCGCGTCGGCGGCTTCACCCCCGTCTCCACCTTCGCCCTGCGCAAGCTCAACATCGAGCTCGATGCCCTCCGCGCCGAGAGCGAGGCCGGCATCCGGCCCTATCATCGCCAAGCCATCGCGCGGCTCAGCGAGACCATGCTGATCGGGCCCGCCGAAGTGCTCGCCGCGCTCGATCCCGCCCTCGCCAACCTCCGCTATTTCCGCTCCCGCGCCGACGCCGCCCGCCGCCTCGCGGCGCTGGAGGCGCACCATGTTTGAGGGCGGGCAGACCAGCGAGGCCCAGGTCATCGCGTTCGAGGCGGTAGAGCCGCGGCTGCGGGCGCTGCGCCGCAGCCTCGAGCCGCACATTGCGCGCCATCCCCTGGCGCCGGTGCCGCGCGATACGCTCGTCCTGGCCCGCGTCGTGCTGAGCGACATCCGTCGCGTCGTCTCGCGCGAGGGCGGCCCGGGGCTGGCGCCGCTGCACGGCACGCCCAGCATGCTCGAGCTCGACACCCGGCTCGACCTCGCCGGGACCGCGCTCAGCGTCTTCGAGAAGCGCTACAAGGTCTATGACGAGGTGAAGGCCGAAGACCTCTGGCAGATCGCCGCGAACCGGCTGCTCGAACAGTTGCAGAGGCTGGGACGGACGACCTGAGGCGCGTGGCCAAAAAACCGGGGAAAAGCTCAACCGGATCAGGCGGTTGAAAAAACTTATCCCCGCGCTTTCCGGCCGCCTTACATTGCTCGTCGCGTTCACCCTCTACCGCGGGGTACCGACGAAGTGCCGGTGGACGTATCGGGCGCCGTGGTCGCACGGCTTGGGTTCTCTCGGCTTACCGGCTTCGGCCGCTTTGACCGTACAGTTCCGACACACCCGGTGCGGTAGAGCGCGGAGCGTCTCGCTCTGCAAACCAAATCTCGGAGGCGCTCCGCGCTCTCCGTCCGTGGCCCCCTCGTGGCCACGGCAAGCCAAACCCCGAACGCCATGGCGTGTCGGGCCCTTCGTGCTGGCCGCTTCCCATTCACCATTCCCCATTCGCCATTCACCCGCTACCTTCAATCCCGAAAGGACCACCCCCATGCATCTCACCAGAACAGCGTTCGCCGCCGTCGCCCTGATCGCCCTCGCCGCCACCGCGACGCCGGCCCTGGCCAAACCCACCGCCCGCGCCAGCGGCGTCCAGGCCATCCACATCGGCCCGGGCTACGCCTATCCCGTCATCGGCAAGCTCGCCGATCAGGAGCGCGTCTATCTCGATCAGTGCACGCGCCAGCAGCGCTGGTGCCACGTCGTCCAGCTCGACGGCGGCCCCTCCGGCTGGGTGCCCGGCTCGTGGCTCATCGGCTCACCCGCCAAGAACGCCGTTACACCGTTCGAGTTCTCGTTCGATCCGCTCGACCCGCTCGATCTGTTTCCCGATCGCGATTGGTAGCATTTGCATAAAATCGCATCCTAAACGGCGGCGTCAGCTTCCGTTCAGGCAGGCGGCACTAGGTTCGGGTCAAGGCAAGCGATTGCCCTCAACCCGAAAGGAACCATCATGTCGCTCTCTCTCGTCAAGACCGGCGCAGTCGCCGCCGCGATCGTCCTCGCCACCACCGTCTCGTCGATGGCCGCCACCTATGCCTATGTCGATCACGACGCCTGGGTCCGCGCCAACCATTCCAACCTCGCGCCGATCGTCAATTCGGTCGAAGAAGGCGACTACGTCAAGATCCTCGCCCACTGGGGCAACTGGTACAAGATCAAGATCCCGGGCCAGGACGGCTGGGTGAAGTCCGGCGTCCTCGATTTCGCGCCGGGCCCCGGCCCGTTCCCCGGCCCCGGCAATGTGCAGGCCTGCTTCTGGGGTCCGCTGGGCTACGTCTGCGTCAACGGCTGATCCGTCGACCTTCCCCGGCCTCCAGGGCTCGGAAGCATCGGCGCCGGTCTCCTTCGGGAGGCCGGCGTCGGTCGTTACTCGACCCGCAGGCGCTCGACGTCGATGCCCTTCTGCTCCAGCGGCCCGATCATCTGCCGCCCGAGGAATTCGTTGAACCCGTAGAGCACCAGCGCCCCGATCAGGAGCGCAATGCCGAAGCCGCGGGTGCCGTCCTCGGTCGCCACCATGATCGCCCCGATCAGCGCGATCACCACGCCGCCGAACAGGAAATACATCCGCCGGTCGCTCTGCACCTTGAGGTTGTGGGCGCTCGACAGCAGCAGGTCGCGCAGTTCCGTGTCGCTCATCGCCGCCAGTTCGGGCTTGTCCGCCTCGCGGCGGATGGTCTCGATATAGGCGTCGACCCGGCGCTCGGTCATCGCCTGGCGCTCCGACACCCTGCGGCTGCGGGTGAAATAGCTGATCACCGCGCCGATCAGCACCACGGCCAGAATAAGCTCGATGATCACAGGCATTGCGTGCACCTCGTTGTCACGGCCCATAAAGTGCCCATGGCCGCGTCCCGATTCAAGTGGCGCCCGCCGGAGGCTTTGGCATGGATGAGCCGCTTCGGATCTGGGGCAAGCTGCTGCTGCGGCTGGGGTTGGTGCTGCTGGCCCTCGGCCTTGTCCCTGTCCTCGCCGTCGGCACTATCCTGCCCGAGGTCGATCCGCTAATACCGGTGCTGCTGAGTCTGACGGTCGCGCCGCTGGGTGCTCTGGCCCTCGTCGCCGCTCTCATTCTTTTCCTGGCAGCGCTGGCTCGGCGGCCCCCGAAGGGACCCTCTTGATCCTCTCCCGCGCCATCACCACCAGCCCCGCCGCCACGATCACCGCCGCACCCCCCAGCGAAATCGGGTCGATCAGGTGCTGGAAGATCACGTAGCTGAGCACGATGCTCCACGGCAGCGAGGTGTAGTTGAACGGCTGCAGCACGCTCGCCGGCGCCGACGAGAGCGCCAGGATCATCAGCCCGTGCGCGACGACGCCCGTGACCATGATGTAGCCGACGAGCAGCGCCGAACTCAGATCGAGCGGCTGCCAGAAGAACACTCCGACCGCCGAGCTGATCAGCAGCCCGACGATGCCGACATAGACCATGCTGGTGGTCGTCGAATCAGTGGCCGAGACTTTTCGCGTGAGCACGATATAGGCCGCGTAGCAGGCGCCCGAGCCGACCGCGAAGGCGACGCCCCAGCCGAGCGGCACCCCGCCGGGCCTGACGATCACCAGCGCGCCGAAAAACCCGACCACCACCGCGCCGATGCGAAAGATGCCGACCTTCTCCCCGAGCAGCGGAATGGCGATCAGCGTCACCAGCAGCGGATAGACCAGCGTGATGGCCTGCACTTCGGCCAGCGGCACGGTGCTCAGCGCCAGCACATACAGCCAGATGTCGCCGATCAGGAGCGCCGCGCGCAGCACCTGCGACCACGGCTGGCGCGAACGGAACGCGTCGCGCAGCGAACCCTTGCGCCACGCCAGGATCAGCGAGAATGCAGCGAACGCCCAGAACCGCATCATCGTCATCTGGAACGGCGATACGGTCTGAACGAGGAATTTCGAGGTCGCGTCCTGGGTCGAGAAAATCAGGATCGCGGTGACCGACAGGATGATGCCGCGGCCCACATTGTCCTGCCGGGCGCCTGCCGCCAAATCCGTCATGTCGAATGGTCCACACGCAGTGGCCGGGCCACGACACCGCGGCCCGGCGCAGAAATCCGCGGCCTATTTCATGGTCGCGTTCTTGATCGCCCCGGCGATAGCCGTCAGGATACCGCCGCCGATCACGCCGGCAACGGCCTGTCCGACATAGCCTACGCCGCCGCCGCTGACGAGCCCGGTCAGGCCCGGAATCAGTCCGACAAGCCAGGCGCCGCCCCAGCCGCCGATCAGGCCCGCAATCACGTCGCCGATGGTGCCGAGGCTCATCGACTTGGCCATCCGCCCGGTTCCATAGCCGCCGACCGCGCCGGCAACCAGTTGAATGATCAGTCCAACCCAATCCATGAGAGAACCCTCCTTCCCTGGCGGAGATGGCTCCCCGCCTTCGCACCGCCGAGTCTATGCCCGTCAACGTCCCCCCGAAAGGCCGAACCCGGGGTCTTCCCCCGCGAACTCCCGCAGAGGCTTCCGGCGGGCGAGCCGAACCCCTATCTTGGCAACTCCATGAGCCTCCCCACGAATCAATCCAAGATCGCCCTCGTCACCGGTGCCGCCGACCGCATCGGCGCGACCATCGCCAAAGCCCTTGCACGAGAGGGCTGGCGGGTGGTCGTGCACTATCGCGCCTCCGCCGAGACGGCCAGGGCGACCGTCGCCGAAATCCGCGCGGCGGGCGGCGACGCGGCGCTGGTCAGGGCAGACCTGGGCAAACGGGCGCAGCGGGCAAAACTCATCGCTGCGGCGAGCAGGCCGTTCGGTCCGCTCACCCTGCTGGTCAACAACGCCTCGCTGTTCGAACGCGATTCCGTTTTCGATCTCAGCGAGGATCTGTGGGACGCCCACTTCGCCGTGCACGTCGAGGCGCCGGCCTTCCTCGCCCGCGATTTCGCCGCGCAGCTGCCGGAGGGCATCGCCGGGAACATCGTCAACATCATCGACGAGCGGGTGCTCGATCTGAGCCCGGCCCATTTCAGCTACACGCTGAGCAAGTCGGCGTTGTGGACCATGACCCGGACCCTCGCCCAATCGCTGGCGCCGCATACCCGGGTCAATGCCGTCGCCCCCGGCCCGACGGTGCCGCCGCCCGGGGTCAGCCCGACCGGCTATCGCCGGCGTCAGGCCGAGCTGCCGCTTGGCCGCAGCGCGACGCCGGACGAAATCGCCGGCGCCGTGGTGTTCCTCGCCTCGGCCGGCGCGGTGACCGGCCAGATGCTCGCCCTCGATGGCGGCGAACACATCGAGTGGCCGTCGCGCCGCGCCCCGACGCCGCGGAAGGCGGCGAAATGACGGAGTCGATGCAGGCCGGCGCGGAGGTCATCCGCGCCTTCGTCAAGACGCTGCCCTCGTCGCCCGGCGTTTACCGGATGATCGACGAGGCCGGCGAGGTCATGTATGTGGGCAAGGCCCGCAGCCTCAAGGCGCGGGTCACCAACTACACCCGCCCCGAGGGGCTGGAGGTGCGCCTGCAGCGGATGATCGCCGCGACGCGCACCATGGAGTTCGTCCGCACCCAGACCGAGGCCGAGGCGCTGCTGCTCGAGGCCAATCTGATCAAGCGGCTGAAACCCCGTTTCAACGTCTTGCTGCGCGACGACAAGAGCTTTCCCTACATCCTGATCCGTACCGATCACGAGGCGCCGGAGCTCAGGAAGCACCGCGGCATCCGCCGGCAGCCCGGCCACTATTTCGGCCCGTTCGCCTCGGCGCTGGCGGTCAAACGCACCATCGCCTCGCTGCAGAAGGCGTTCCTGCTGCGCACCTGCTCGGACAGTTTTTACCGCGGCCGCACCCGCCCCTGCATGCTGCACCAGATCAAGCGCTGCTCGGCCCCCTGCACCGGCGAGATATCGATCGAGGCCTATGGCGAGCTGGTCGAGGACGCGCGCCAGTTCCTGTCCGGCCGCTCGAAATCGGTGCAGGACCGGCTGCAGGGCGAAATGAACGGGGCCGCCCAAAGCCTCGACTTCGAACGCGCCGCGCTGCTGCGCGATCGCCTGTCGGCGCTGGCGCTGGTGCAGAGCCAGGGCGAGATCGCCGCCCGTTCGGTCGAGGAAGCCGACGTCTTCGCCGTCGCCCACGAGGCCGGCCAGTTCTGCGTCCAGGTCTTCTTCTTCCGCGCCCACCAGAACTGGGGCAACTACGCCTACCGGCCCAAGGCCGACCCGACGCTCAGCGACACCGAAGTGCTGGAAGCGTTCATGGGCCAGTTCTACGAGGACCGCACCCCGCCCAGGCTGGTGCTGCTCAGCCACGATCCGTCCGATCGCGCCGTGCTCGAAGAGGCGCTGACCAGCCGGCTGGGCAGCCGCGTCTACGTCGAGGTGCCCAAGCGCGGCGAAAAGCGCGATCTGGTCAATCACGCGCTCAACAACGCCCGCGAGGCGCTCGGCCGCCAGCTCGCCGAGGGCGCCACGCAGAAGACCCTGCTCGAAGGCGTCGCCGAGCTCTTCGGCCTCGAGGAGCCGCCGCGCCGCATCGAGATCTACGACAACTCCCACATCTCGGGCACCAACGCCGTCGGCGCCATGGTCGTCGCCGGCGAGGAGGGGTTTTCAAAAAAGCACTACCGTACCTTCAACATCCGCTCGACCGACATCACCCCCGGCGACGATTTCGGCATGATGCGCGAAGTGCTGACCCGCCGCTTCTCGCGCCTCGCCAACGAGAGCGACCCCGACGCCGAGGACGAGAACACCGGCATGCCCGATTGGCCCGACGTGGTCTTCATCGACGGCGGCCAGGGCCAGCTCAACGCCGTGCGCGAGGTCGTCGCCAAGCTCGACCTGCCGCGCGAGGTGACTTTCATCGGCATGGCCAAGGGCGAGGAGCGCGACGCCGGCCGCGAGAAATTCTTCATGGAGGGCAAGGAGGCCTTCATGTTGCCGCATCGCGATCCGGTGCTCTATTATGTGCAGCGGCTGCGCGACGAAGCCCACCGCTTCGCCATCGGCACCCACCGCGCCCGGCGCAAGAAGGACACGATCAAGAACCCGCTCGACGAAATCGAAGGCATCGGCCCGACCCGCAAGCGCGCCCTGCTGCAGCATTTCGGCTCCGCCAAAGCCGTCAGCCGCGCCTCCCTCGCCGATCTCGCCGCCATTCCGGGCATCTCGAGCGCCATGGCGCAGCTCGTCTACGATCACTTCAACCGCAGCGACTGATGTTCAGCACGCGCCACCTCGCTCGGCGAATTAGCCACCGGACATGACGTGACAAAGGTTCACGGCTGCGCTACAAGGCCGCCATCATGAACCGCGTCCGCGCCACGTTTTCGTATTGGTATTTTAGCAACGGAAGCCGCTGGCAGCCGGAGGGGCGCGTTTGATCTAAGACCAAGTCAAACAGACGAAATTCCCGAAAGCCGCCAGTACCTGGCGGCTTTTTTGTCGCCGGTCCAGTCAACCGAGGACAATATGCCCAAAGCCACCGACGACCTCCGTATCTCCGATATCCGCACCCTCCGAACCCCCGCCGAGGTGATGCATGAATTCCCGCGCACCGACGCCGCCACCAGGACGGTGCTGGTCTCGCGCCATGCGCTCCACAACATCCTCCACGGCGCCGACGACCGGCTCGCCGTGGTCGTCGGGCCCTGCTCGATCCACGATCCCGCCGCCGCGCTCGACTACGCCAAGCGTCTCGTCGCCGTCCGTGAGCGGCTGAGCGACCGGCTCGAGATCGTCATGCGCGTCTATTTCGAGAAGCCGCGCACCACCGTGGGCTGGAAGGGCCTGATCAACGATCCCGATCTCGACGGCAGCTTCAAGATCGACAACGGCCTCCGCCTCGCCCGCGAGCTGCTGCTCGACATCGCCAATCTCGGCCTGCCGGCCGGCTGCGAGTTCCTCGATATGGCGACGCCACAATATTTCGCCGATCTCGTCGCCTGGGGCGCCATCGGCGCCCGCACCACCGAGAGCCAGGTGCATCGCGAACTGGCCTCGGGCCTGAGCTGCCCGGTCGGCTTCAAGAACGGTACCGACGGCAACGTCCGCATCGCCCTCGATGCGGTGAAATCGGCGAGCCAGCCGCACCATTTCCTGGCGGTGACCAAGGACGGTCGCTCCGC
Organism: Devosia nanyangense; assembly: GCA_016213505.1. Lineage (GTDB taxonomy): Bacteria > Pseudomonadota > Alphaproteobacteria > Rhizobiales > Devosiaceae > Devosia_A > Devosia_A nanyangense. Next base: position 76,080 of record JACRAF010000027.1, on the reverse strand, counting down.
CATCGCCACCACCACCGGCAACGGCGACTGCCACATTATCCTGCGCGGCGGCAAGGCGCCGAACTTCGGCGCCGAGAGCGTCGAGGCCGCCTGCGCCGAAGCCGTCAAGGCCGGGTTGACGCCGGCGGTGATGATCGACGCCAGCCACGCCAACTCCTCCAAGAACCCCGAGAACCAGCCGCTCGTCCTCGCCGATGTCGGCGCGCAACTCGCCGCGGGAGATCGCCGCATCGTCGGCGTCATGATCGAGAGCAATCTCGTCGCCGGCCGGCAGGAGCTGGTCGCCGGCGAGCCGCTCACCTACGGCCAGTCGATCACCGACGGCTGCATCGGTTGGGACACCACGGTGGCGGTGCTGGAAAAGCTAGCAGAGGCAGTCGGTGCCCGGCGCGAAAGAGCCGACATGGTCGCATAGGCTCGCCAGTCCCTTCTCCCCTCGGGGGGAGAAGGTGGCGCGAAAGCGCCGGATGAGGGGTTCAGACACCAAGCTCGAGCGGTGACTCAGCATGGCACCGCGCGACGTTGTGCACGAACTGCACCGGGCCGGCGCTTCCCCCTCACCCGCCTTCCCTTCGGGGCTGTTCTGCACGGGCCGCTTGACCCCCACCGCCCATAGCCTATCTTTCAGCAATGGAAATCCCCGCCGCGCTCCGCACCCTGCCCAATCAGCTGACGCTCGCGCGCATTGCCGCGATCCCGGTGCTCTGCCTGTTGATCGGCATCGGGGTCGACTGGCTGCGCTGGATCGCGCTCATTCTCTTCGTGCTGGCGGCGATCACCGACTGGTTCGACGGCTTCCTCGCCCGGCGGATGAACTTGATGTCCGATCTGGGCAAGATGCTCGACCCCATCGCCGATAAGCTCCTCGTCGGCGCGCTGATCGTCACCTTCGCTTTCACCCGCGACTTCAATGGTCTGGACCTGGTTCCGGCGATCGCAATATTGTTGCGCGAGATCTTCATCTCGGGCCTGCGCGAGTTCATGGGCAACCGCGCCGTCTCGGTGCCCGTCACCTTCCTCGCCAAATGGAAAACCACCGCGCAGCTCGTCGCGCTGTTCTTCGTCATCGTCGATGGATTGCTGCCGAGTTTCGGGTTCATCTCGTCGCTGCTGCTGTGGATCGCCGGCGGTCTCACCGTCTGGACCGGCTGGCAATACCTGCGCTCCATGTGGCCGTATTTCAGCAGCCCGACGGAATGAAGATTCTTTATTTCGCCTGGCTGCGCGAGCGCCTCGACCGCGGCGAAGAGGAGGTGTCGCCGCCATCCGATGTGAAGACCGTCGCCGACCTCATCGGCTGGCTGCGGGCGGGCGACCCGGTTGCCGACCTCGCAATGCAGCGGCCCGAGATCATTCGGGCGGCGATCGACGCCAAGATCGTGCCTCACTCCGCGCTCATCGCCGGCGCCAGGATCGTGGCGCTGTTTCCGCCGATGACGGGCGGCTAGAATGGCGATCCGGATTATCACCGAGACCTTCGATCCGGGCGCCGAGCTAAATGCTTTCATGGCAGAGACCGCCGGCGCCGGTGCCGTCGCGACCTTCACCGGCCTCGTCCGCTCCGACCCCGTCGACCCGATCACCACGCTCACCCTCGAGTGCTACCCCGAGCTCGCCGTCAGCCAGATCGGCGCCATCGAGGCCGAGGCGGTCGCCCGTTTCGGCCTGATGCGTGCAACCGTCATCCATCGCTACGGCACGCTCCGTCCGGGCGAGCCGATCGTCCAGGTGATGACCCTCGCGTCGCACCGCCAGGCGGCGTTCGACGGCGCCCAGTTCCTGATGGACTACCTCAAGACCGACGCGCCTTTCTGGAAGAAGGAAGCAGCGCCCGGCGGCGAACGCTGGGTTGAACACAGCGCCGGCGACGACCGCGCCAAGGCCCGCTGGCGCTGACGCCGCCAACCCGATGGTCAATGCCGCCGCTGGTGCCGCGCCATCGCGAACAGGCTGAGTCCCGGCAGTACCCTCGCCTGCGACCGGTCGAACGCCAGTTGCTTCGCCTCGCAGTCGCGCTTCATCTTGGCGAACATCTGGCGGATGTCGCTGCTGAGCGCGAAGCACTGCCTGTCGCCCATCCGCTCGGCGCGGACGACGAACGATCGTGCGCACTCGGTATAGCTCACGCGGTGATGCGCCTCGTGGTTGCGGGCGAAATTGACGAAGCCGTTCCACGCCGACCGCGTGCTCCGCCCCATCCGGCCGGTGTTCGCGGCCTTCGGCAGCGTCAGCCGGAAGTGGATCGCCACGTCGACGCTGGCCCGGCAGATGCCGCCCCGCTCGCGCGTCTCGACCGAAAGCGTGTAGTTGGGATGGATCGACGCGTAGGCGTTGCCGTGGTCGCCGCGCACCGGGCTGGCGTTCATCGAGCGGACCAGTTGCGCCGCAGTGGAGCCGGTGACGACATGATCCTGCTGATAGAGGGAGGTGGTGACGCCGGCGCGGCTCGTGGCAGAGCAAAGGACCACTGCCACAGCGCCGGTGAGCGCCAGGCGGAGCAGCAGGTCGACGCGCCTCGACAGCCCCATGGACACGAGCCGGATCCCCCAAATCCGCAACGAGCCTGCGTAGATCGGCCGACAATGAAGCGGCGAAGCCCCCGGAGCAAGATCAGCACCCCAATGTGATCGGCGCCGGCACACGACAAAAAGGCCCGCATCGCTGCGGGCCTCGAAAGCGCGTCCGGCCTAACGACACCTACTCCGCTGCGACCTTCTTGGGCGTCACCGCCGCGGTGTAGGCGTTGATCAGCGTCTCGCAGGCCTTGCCCGGCTTGAAGCTGTACTCGCCGACCACCGACACCGGGGTAAGTTCTGCCGCGGTGCCGGTGAGGAAGCATTCCTCAAAGGTCTTCAGCTCTTCCGGCATGATGTGCCGCTCGATGATCTTGAAACCCTTTTCCTTGGCCAGCCCGATCACTGTCTGCCGGGTGATGCCGTTGAGGAAGCAGTCCGGGTCCGGCGTGTGGATTTCGTCGCCCTTGACGAAGAACACGTTGGCGCCGGTCGCCTCGGCGACGTAGCCGCGATAGTCGAGCATCAGCGCGTCGGCATAGCCGTTCGCCATCGCCGCGTCCTTGGACAGCGTGCAGATCATATAGAGGCCGGCGGCCTTCGCCTTGCACGGGATGGTCTCGGGGCTCGGGCGCTTCCACTTGCTCCACTCGAGCCGGATGCCCTTGAGCTTTTCCTCCACCGAGAAATAGCTCGGCCACACCCAGCTGGCGATGGCGAGGTGCACCTTGTTGTTGCGGCCGGGAACCGAGAGTTCCTCGGAGCCGCGCCAGGCGACCGGGCGCATATAGGCGTCGGTGAGGCTGTTCTTTTCGAGCACCAGCCGGCAGGCGGCGTCGATCTCGTCGGCCGAGTAGGGAATGGTGAAATCGAGCGTCTTGCCGGAGTTGATCAGCCGGTTGGTGTGCTCGCGCAGCTTGAACACCTCGCCGCCATAGGCGCGCTGCCCCTCGAACACGCAGCTCGCATAGTGCAACCCGTGGGTGAGGACGTGGATCTTGGCGTCCTTCCAGGGTTTCATTTCGCCGTCGAACCAGATCCAGCCGTCGCGCTGGTCCATCGGAAGTGCCATGGTTCCCTCCATCTTCCCTACGGCCCTCGCAAGGCCGATCGCTCTGCGCCGATCCTGCCCCCGCGGCCCCGGCCTTGGCAAACCGGAACGGCTTTGGGATAAGGCGTCGACGCACTCTTGATGGGACCAGAATGGCACCCGGCAAAATAAATGTCAACATAGCTGACATAAATTCGGATGTGACCGGCACCGAAATCATGCCGCTCGACGTCATGGGCCTGTTCTACTTCGCCTACCGGGACTTCGTCGGAGATGCCGATGCGATGCTGGAGCGCCAGGGCTTCGGCCGGGCCCACCATCGTGTGCTGTATTTCGTCAACCTGAAGCCGGGCATGCCGGTCGCCGACCTGCTCGATATCCTCAAGATCACCAAGCAGAGCCTGGCCCGCGTGCTGCGCCAGCTCATCGACAACGGCTACATCGAGCAGAAGACCGGCGATTCCGATCGCCGCCAGCGGCTCCTCCATGCGACCGAGAAGGGTCGGCGGTTCTTCGAGACGCTGTCCTCGACCCAGACCAGCCGCATCGACGCCGCCATCGCCGCGCTGCCTCCGGACGGCAAACGCACCGTGCTGCGGTTCTTCGTCGGCATGGTCGAGCCGGGCGACCGCCCGTTGCTCGACCGCCTGAAGCTCACCGAGGACCTGTAGCCGCCGCTGCCGCTAGTTCACGTGGCAGCCGCGGCGCTTCTCTTCATAGACGATGGCGTCGATCGCCCGCTGCTCGGCGCGCGAGAAGATCGGATGCCGTGTCCAGCAATCGTCGTTGTCGAAGTACTCGAGCGCCAGATCGGTCCTGAAGCAGTAGCCATTGTCGTCGTAGATGGCGTTGCGCTCGTACCAGAGGTCGAAACACGACGCCGCCATGGCAGTGCCCGGCAATGCGGCGACCAGCCCCAGCGCGATCAGGGCAACACGGGTAAGTTTCATCGGAAGGCCCTCCAAACAGGGATGCCGGCCATATTGGCCCACCTCATCCTCGCGCTGAAGAGCCAGTCCGGCGTTGATCCTGATCAAGGGCCGACGAAGCGGCTCAGCCGCGACCCAGCTCCTCCGAACGGATGCGCGCCGCGAGCACAGCGCGGTCGATCAGCGCTTCGAGCCCGTCGGGCGCCATCAATACGGCGAGTGCCGCGGCCGTGGTTCCCTTCGGCGAAGTCACGTTTTCGCGCAGGATCGACACCGACTGGTTGTCCGCTTCCATCAGCGCCGCCGCGCCGATCACCGTTTGCCGGGCCAGTTGCATCGCCTGGCCGGGATCGAGCCCCTGCCGCATCCCGGCGACCGCCATCGCTTCGACCAGATAGAACACATAGGCCGGCCCGGAGCCGGAGACCGCCGTGACCGCGTCGAGCTTGCTCTCGACGTCGAACCACACCACCTGCCCGGCGGCGCCGAGCAGCGCGTCGGCTACCCCGCGATCGGCCGCGTCGATGCTGAGGCCGACTGCGCCGGTGATGCCCTTGCCGATCTGCGCCGGCGTGTTGGGCATGGCGCGGATCACGCGCTCCGTTTCGAGCCCGTGCGACAGCGTCTTCAGCGAGATACCGGCGGCGATCGAGATCACCAGCGTGTGCTTGCCCACTACCGGCAGCACATCGCGCATCGCCTCGCCCATGGTCTGCGGCTTGACCGCAAGGACCAGCACGTGGGTCAGGATGCCGTGCGAAGTCTTCGACAGCCGCACGCCCGTTTCGCTGGCGAAGGCCTTGGCGGCATCGCCGGCGAACGGATCGACCAGCACCAGCCGGTCGGGCGGCAGGCCGCCGGCGATCCAGCCTCGGGCCAGCGCGAGGCCCATCTTGCCGGCCCCGATCAGGACGACCGGGCCAATCTCAGCCAAACTCATGCTTCGCCGACTGTCTCGAACAGTACGCTCTCTAGCGCCTCGCGGGCGGGCTTGCCGGCCCACACCACGAACTGGAAGGCCTGGTAGTAGAGATCGCAGCTTTCCGTCGCCGAACGAAGCAGCGCCTCGCATTGCTGCGGCGTGACGTCGGCGCCGCCGGTCAACAGGTGCGAATTGCGGAAGAGGATAACCCCTTCGTGATTCCAGATGTCGAAATGGCCGATCCACAGCTGCTCGTTGACCAGCGAGATCAGCGCCTTGACCTCCGGCCGCCGGGCCTCCGGCACCTTGAGGTCGAACGCGGAGGCGATATGGAGCGACTCGAGGTCCTCCATCCAGTTGAACGAGACGTGATAGTCGCTCCAGGCGCCGCGCACCGAGATCGAGATCTCGTCGGTATCCTGGCGTTCGAAGTTCCAGTCGTTGATGGCGGCGATGTGCTCGATGATGTCGACTGGGTGGATGTTGCGATCGGGCTCGAGTTCGAGAAGGGACATTTTGTTCCCGCCTGGTAAGCGTGAAGGGACGGCCTGAAGGCCAAAAAACGCTGAACTTGAAGGAACTTGCCGCACGCGGATCGCCTACGAATCGTGCCTTGGGATCAACCTAGGCAGTGCGCCGGTAGAGGGGAATCCCCCCAGGGCGCCATCGCGGCTTTCTTCTGTGGATGATCAGACTTCGATTGTTAAGAACGTCTTAACCATGGGCGCCTGCACCCATGAAATTGGTGTCACAATCGGACATCTCCGCCAAAGCCCGCAGCCAAGGCCCGCAGTCGGGACTCCCTTCTCCCCTTGCGGGAGAAGGTGGATCGGCGAAGCCGAGACGGATGAGGGGTGAGCTAGAGGCCCGGGCCCTCAGAACAGCCCTTCGGCCCCCACCCAGCCGGTCACCAGCGCCTCGCGCCACTGCGGAAAGCCATTGGCCTCCGCCTGCCGCGCGGCGGCGAAGTGGTCGTAGGGGACGACATGGAAGCTCGGGTAGTACCTGCCGTCGCGCAGTTCGATCGTGGCATAGCGGGCGTCGGGCGAACCGTGATGCATCTGGAGCCCGACGCTGCCCGGATTGACGATCAGGCGCCCATCCCTCAGCCGCACGGCGCGCGGCACGTGCGTGTGCCCGCACAGCATCACCGGATAGTCGAACCCCTCTGCCTTGGCGGCGACCGTCGCCTCGTCCGGCGTGGTCACGGTCCGGCCCTGCCACCAGCTGTCGAGCCAGGGCTCGTCGTCGGAGGTCGGCGTGCCGTGGCAGAGGAAGATGTCGTCGAGCATTGCCAGCGTCGGCGGCAGATCGTTGATCCAGATGCGGTGTCGCTCTTCCATCTGCTGCTGCGCGAAGCGATCGACCGGCCCGAGCTTGTCCGGCGGATAGTCGACCAACACGCGCTCGTGGTTGCCGCGTACCGTCGGGATATCGAGGTCCATCAGGATGTCGGCGGTCCAGTTGGGCTCGAGCGGCCCGCTCACCAGATCACCGAGGTTGAAGGTCGCGTCGACACCCTGACGCACGATGTCGTCGAGCACCGCTTCCAGCGCCAGCCGGTTGCCATGCACGTCCGAGATGACGGCGATCTTCACGGCTTGGGCTGGGCGTCTCCGGCGCCCTTCAGCGCGGCGACCTCGTCCTTGAGCGCGCGAAGTTCGGCGCTTTGCCGCTGCACCAGCTCGCGCAGGGCGTCGTAGTCCTCGCGCTTGACGAGGTTCATATCCATGACGAAGCGCTCGGCCTGCGCCCGGACCAGGCTCTCGACCTCGCGGCGCATGCCGTCGGCGACACCCGCCGCATCGTTCATCATCCGGCCGACATTGTCGAAAATCCGGCTGCTGGGCTGGGCCATGTCTGCCTCCGTCGGTTCAGTTCGAGCCCCTATTTAGGGGCTGGCGCCCGGCTTGACCAGAGCGGCTGGTCGCCTACAAGGTCGCACACGTCCGATCCGGAGCCCGGCTTGCCCTTCCCCAACATCGATCCGATCGTCTTGCAGCTCGGCCCTTTCGCCGTCCGCTGGTACGCGCTCGGCTATCTCGCCGGCGTTTTCCTCGGCGCCTGGTATTCGACGACGTTGCTGAAGCGCCTGGCACTATGGGCCGACAACAGGCCGCCCTTCCCGGCCGCCGCGATCTGGGATTTCGCCTTCTGGGCGGTGATCGGCATCGTCGTCGGCGGCCGCACCGGCTATGTGCTGTTCTACAACCTGCCCTACTACGCGTCGCACCCCGCCGAAATCATTGCGCTGTGGGACGGCGGCATGGCCTTTCACGGCGGGCTGGTGGGCATTCTCATCGCCATGGCGCTGTTCACCCGCGCCCGGGGCGGGAGAATCCTCTCGAGCTTCGACCTGCTCGGCGCCATCGGCACCATCGGCATCTTCCTCGTCCGCATCACCAACTTCATCAACGGCGAGCTCTATGGCGCGCCGACGGACCTGCCCTGGGGCGTCGTCTTCCCGACCGACCCCGAAGGCCTGCCGCGCCACCCGACGCAGCTCTACGAGGCCGCGCTCGAAGGCCTGCTGCTCTTTCTCCTCGTGATGCTCGGCACACGCCATCTCGGCTGGCTGAAACGCCCCGGTCTCACCGCCGGCATTTTCGGCATCGGCTATGCGCTGTCCCGCATCCTGGTCGAGTTCGTCCGCCTGCCCGACATCCAGCTCGGCTACCTCCTCGGCACCGGCTGGCTGACCATGGGCATGGTGCTCAGCCTTCCCATCCTCGCGGCCGGCATCGCGCTCGTCGTCTATGCCATGGCGCGGCCTCGTGGCTGAGCTGTCCCTCAGCGAACAGATCGACGCGCAGATCCGCGCCGCGGGTCCGATCTCGCTCGCGACCTATATGGGCCTCTGCCTGTCCCATCCGCGCCACGGCTACTACGCCGCCGGCCGGCCGATCGGCGCCAAGGGCGACTTCATCACCGCGCCGGAAATCTCGCAGATGTTCGGCGAGCTGGTCGGCTTCTTCGTCGTCAATCTCTGGCAGCAGATGGGCTCGCCACTGAGCTTCACCCTGCTCGAACTCGGCCCCGGCCGCGGCACCCTGATGGCCGACGCCTTGCGCGCCGCGAGCAAGGCCGACGGATTCGAAAACGCCTTGCATCTCCAGCTCTTCGAGTCGAATGCCAATCTGAAGGCTGAGCAGGAAAAGCGGCTTGGCAAGCATCACCCCTACTGGGCGCCCGAGATCGACATCGTCAGCGACGACCCCCTTTTCGTCGTCGCCAACGAGTTCTTCGACGCCCTGCCCGTGCGCCAGTTCGTCCGCGCCGCAGACGGCTGGCACGAGCGCCTCGTCGGCCTCCGCGACGGCCAGCGCGCCTTCGGCCTGTCGCCGACTCCTATTGCCAACGACGCCGTGCCAGAGGAACTGCGCGGCGCGCAGCCGGGCGAGGTGCTCGAACTCGCCACCGCCGCGACCGACGCCATGCAGCGCCTCGCCCGCAAGGTCGCGGTGCAAGGCGGCGCCATCCTCGCCATCGACTACGGCTATGCCCGCACCCAGACCGGCGAGACCCTGCAGGCGGTGCGCAATCACGCTTTCGCCGATCCGCTCGCGGCCCCCGGCCAGACCGACCTTTCGGCCCATGTGAACTTCGCCGTCCTCGGCGAGACCGCCAGGGCCACCGGCCTGGCCGTCGCCCCGCTCGCGACGCAGGGAGAATTCCTGCTCCGCCTCGGCATCGGCGAGCGCGCCAAGGCCCTCGCCCGCGCCAATCCAAACGAGGCCGCCAACATCGCCCGCGCTGTCGAGCGCCTCACCGCGCCCGAGCAGATGGGGACGCTGTTTAAGGTCCTTTGCGCGCACAGTCCCGGCCTCAAACCTGCGGGGTTCTGATGAGCGCGCCATTCGCCACCAGCAAGGTGCTGAGCGAAGCCGGCATCCGCCATGGCTTCTTCGGCCGTGAGGGGGGCCGCTCGATGGGCGCCCTCGCCTCCAACAACATGTCGATCGGCGTCGGTGACAATTCCGACCTCGTGGTTGCCAACCGCTCCAGCGCCTGTTTCGCCATGGGCGAGCGGCCGCTCAAGGACCTCGTCGTCTTCCGCCAGGTGCACTCGACTAAGGTCGTCTCCCTCACCGAGCGCCCGACCCCCGGCGTCGCCATCGAAGCCGACGCGATGGTCACCGACCGCGACGACCTGCTGCTCGGCATCCTCACCGCCGACTGCTCGCCGGTGCTGCTCGCCGATCCCGAGGCCGGCGTCGTCGGCGCTGTCCACGCCGGCTGGAAGGGAGCGGCGGGCGGCATCCTCTCCGCAACCGTTCTCGCCATGGTCAAACTCGGTGCCGACCCCAAAAACATCCGCGCGGCCATCGGCCCGACCATTTCGGCCGCCAACTACGAGGTCGGCCCCGAAACGGCCGCGCAGATCGTCGCGCTCGATCCCGCGGCGGCCCGCTACATCTCCGTCCCACCGGGCAGGACCCGCGAGCATTTCGACATCCCCGGCCTGTTGACCGAGCAGCTTTTCGGCGCCGGTGTCGGTCTCGTCGGCCATCTGGGCCTCTGCACCTACGCCGATCCGGCGCGCTACTTCTCGCACCGCTACGCCACCCATCACGGCACCACCACCGGCCGGCAGATCGCCATCATCGGCCTGCGCTGAGATCGTTCATCGTTTCGCCATATGGCGCATTGCGCCGCGCCGGTCTGCGGGATAAAGAGCCGCCAACTTCTCCGGCACCGAGGCACGCACCATGAAACTGGTCACCGGCAACTCGAACCGTGCCCTGGCCGACGCGGTCGCCAACTACCTCGAGCTCCCCCTCACCGACTGCACCGTCAAGCGCTTCGCCGACAAGGAAGTCTATGTCGAGGTGCACGAAAACGTCCGCGGCGAGGATGTGTTCGTACTGCAATCCACGTCGTTCCCGGCCAACGACAATCTGATGGAGCTCTTGATCGTCATCGACGCGCTGCGCCGCTCCTCGGCGCGCCGCATCACCGCCGTGCTGCCCTATTTCGGCTACGCCCGGCAGGACCGCAAATCGGCGCCCCGCACTCCGATCTCGGCGAAACTCGTCGCCAACCTCATCACCATCGCCGGCGCCAACCGCGTGCTCACCCTCGATCTCCACGCCGCGCAGATCCAGGGCTTCTTCGATATCCCGACCGACAATTTGTCGTCGGCCCCGGTCATCGTCCGCGACATCCGCGACCACTACGACACCTCCAACACCATCATCGTCTCGCCCGACGTCGGTGGCGTCGTCCGCGCCCGCAACGTCGCGCAGCGGCTCGGCACCAATCTCGCCATCGTCGACAAGCGCCGCCCCAAGGCCGGCGTGTCCGAGGTGATGAACATCATCGGCGACGTCTCCGGCCACGATTGCATCCTCATCGACGACATCGTCGATTCGGGCGGCACGCTGGTCAATGCCGCCGAGGCGCTGATCAAGGCCGGCGCCCGCAACGTCTCGGCCTACATCACGCACGGCGTTCTGTCGGACACCGCGCCGCAGCGCGTCGCCGCCAGCAAGCTCAAGGAACTGGTGGTCTCGGACTCGATCGAGCCCCGCCCTGACGTCGCCGCGGTCAAGAACATCCGCCGGCTGTCGATCGCACCGCTGATCGGCGAGGCCATCGCCCGCACCGCCAGCGAACAGAGCGTCTCCAGCCTGTTCGACTGACCCGCGATCCACCTGTCGAAATCGGCCTCCCTCGCGCGACATGGTCCTGACCGGCTATGTTGCCCAGAGGGAGGATTCCGACATGCAATTCATGCTGCTGCTCTATGCCGACGAGAAGGCCGGCGACGCCATCCCGGCCGCGGAAATGCACGCCTGGATGGACAAGATGTACGCCTACCAGGCGACGCTCGAGAAAGCCGGCGCGCACGTCATGAACGCCGGCCTCGCCCGCACTTACGAGGCCACCACGGTCAACCTCGAGAACGGCGAGATGAAGGTCCATGACGGCCCCTACGCCGAGACGAAAGAGCAGTTGGGCGGCTTCTACATCATCGAGGCCGCCGACATGCAGGCGGCTCAGAAATGGGCAGCGCAATGCCCCGGCGCCCTCTGGGGCCACATCGAAGTCCGGCCGTTCTCGCACTACAAACCGGAGTGACTCTTTTTGCGAGCCGATTTGTAAAAGTCCCTGCAACCCTTGCGTCATTGTCGTGCCGGACGAGAGGTCCCGCGCCAGAAAACAGGAGACGACGATGAAGTACATGCTGCTGATCCACGGCGACGAGGCAAGTGCCAACGCCGAGCCGCCCGCCGGGGCCCCTCCGGTGAGCCCGGAATTCGTGGCCTACACCGAGGCCCTGGTCAAAGCCGGGGTGATGCTGGGCGGCGAGCGGCTCCGGCCCACCAAGGCCGGCGCCCGCGTCCGCGTGCGTGACGGCAAGTCCGTCGTACTCGATGGCCCCTATTCCGAGACCCGCGAGCAGCTGGGCGGCTACTACCTCATCGACGTGCCGAGCCTGGCCGAGGCAATCTCGTGGGCCGAGCGGTGTCCCGCCGCCAAATACGGCACTGTCGACGTCCGCCCGCTGATGCCCGGACGGGACGATTGAAGTTTTTGCGAACCGGGTCGAAATCGCCCGGACAGGCCCGTCATTGGTGTATCGGGACGCTCGGTCCTGAGCACCAAAGGAGACAATCGATGCGCTACATGATGCTGATCCACCACGACGAAGCGGCCATGGCCAAGGCACCGCAGAAGGAACTTTGGTCCGACTACGCGGCCTTCAACGAAGCGCTTGCCAAGGCCGGCGCGGGCCACACCTCGGGCGAACGGCTGCAGCCGAGTTCGGCCGCCACCACGGTGCGCGTCGACAGCGGCAAGACCGGCGTGCTCGACGGCCCCTATGCCGACACCAAGGAGCAGTTCGCCGGGTACTTCTTCGTCGATGTCCCCGACCTCGACCAGGCCATCGCCTGGGCGGCGCGTTGCCCGAGTTCGAAATACGGCTCGATCGAGATCCGCCCCCTCTACGTCGAGACGGCGGGCAACTGGAAGTGACGGAGAGCACCGAGGCCGGCCGCGCCGCCGAGCGCGTCGCGCGCGACAGCTACGGCCGCCTCGTGGCCTTCCTCGCCGCGCGGACGCGCGACGTCGCCGGAGCCGAGGACGCCCTCGGCGAGGCGTTCGCCGCCGCCCTCCGCATGTGGCCCACGGACGGCGTGCCGGACAATCCCGACGCCTGGCTGCTGACCGTGGCGCGGCGCCGGCAGACCGACGCGCTCCGCCGCCGCAAGACGCGCAAATCCGGGGAAGAGCACGTGATGCTGATCGCCGATGAGATCGAAGCGGCCTCCGCCGAGCCCGAGGCCATTCCCGACCGCCGCCTGGCGCTGATGTTCGCCTGCGCCCACCCGGCCATCGAGCGCGGCATGCGCGCGCCGCTGATCCTGCAGACCGTCCTCGGGCTGACCGCCCTCAACATCTCCGCCGCCTTCCTCATCCCACCCGCGACGATGGGCCAGCGGCTGGTGCGCGCCAAATCCCGCATCCACGACGCCGGCATCCCGTTCCGCGTCCCCGACAAGGAGGAACTGGCGGAGCGGCTCGACGTCGTTCTCGACGCCATCTACGCCGCCTACACCAAGGGCTGGACCGAGATCGGCGAGGCCGGAACGCCCGACCTGGCCGATGAGGCGATCTGGCTCGGACGCCTCCTGGTTTCGCTGCTCCCCGCCGAGCCCGAGGCCAAGGGCATGCTGGCGCTGATGCTCTACGCCGAAGCCCGCCGGCCGGCCCGCCGCGACGCCAACGGCGCCTATGTGCCACTGGAACAACAGGACACAAGCCTCTGGGACGACTCGCTGATCGGGATGGCCGAGACTCTGCTGCGCGAGGCCAATGCCGGCGGCCCCAGCGGCCGATTCCAGATCGAGGCCGCCATCCAGTCGGCCCACACCGCGAGGCGAATGACCGGCATCCCGAACTGGCCGGCCGTCGTGCAGCTCTACGATCACCTGCTGGCGCTCACCGGCTCGCCCGTGGTCGTCCTCAACCGCGCCGTGGCTCTCGCCGAACGCGACGGCGCCGACGCCGCCCTCGCCGCAATCGAGGTGCTCGCCGCCGATAAGCGCATGGCCAGCTACCAGCCCTACTGGGCCGCCCGCGGCCATCTTCTGGCGCGCGCCGGCCGTGCCGCCGCAGCAGCGGAAGCCTTCACCCTCGCCATCGGCCTTTCCGCCGACGATGCCGTCCGCGCCTACCTCCACCGGCAGCTTGCCGCGACGCTGGACGGCTGACTTCCCCGCCCGCGCAAAGCCCGCTAGCTTTCCCTGAGGGGAGGAACACATGAACCTCAGCCAGATTGGCCAGATTGCCCTCGCCGTCGGCAACACCGACCGCTCCGAGGCCTTCTACGAAAAGACCCTCGGGCTCCGAAAACTCTACCGCTATGGCGACCTCGTCTTCTTCGACTGCGCCGGGGTGCGACTAATGCTGTCGCCGCCGGAAAAGGGGCAGCCGGTGACCATTGCCCAGGGCGCCATTTACTTCCGCGTTCCCGACCTGCTGTTGGCCGCAAGCGAGCTGCGGAGCAAGGGCATCGCCATCGAGAGCGAACCGCACCTCGTTTCGCCCATGCCCGATCACGACCTCTGGATGGCCTTCATCCGCGATCCGGACGGCCACCTCATCGGCCTGATGATGGAGGCGCCGAAGGGCTACGCGCTCCAGCAGCCCCGATAAGTTTCCGCCTTTACTCGCGCTTCCTGCAAAGATATGGTCAACGCTTGTTAACGAATACTTTCTTCATTTGGCAGCGGGGGCTTGGCCATGAGGATTTCATTTGTCGCAGCAGTATCGGCTGCGTTGACTCTAGCTGGATGCACGACACTGCCAAAGTCCATCGGCACTGTCCCAATTTCCTCGGAAGAGATCTTCACGGCTATCGCCTGCGAATTGGCGAGCGCGGTGGCGATCGACTCTGAAGTAGGCCTTTGGAGCGCGCTGGCGAAACTAAGTCTGGGCAGAACCGACGCCGTTACAATAGCGCCGGGAGCCGACTGGAGCGCCACCTATGGCGCCGCAACGGTGTCGGTCTCACCGTCTGCCTCGGTCACCAACAGCGTCGCGAGTGCAGTGAACGTCAGCCGGCAATTCACGACACTTTCAAAATCAGCCGTAGCGGGCTGTCCGGCAAACCCCAGCGAATTCTCCAAGGGGCTCGGAATTGCCGCAAGCTTGGTTCACGACGCAGCTGCTGTGAGGGGGATCGAGCCCGCCGATATCTCGGACATGACCTACACGGGCACGTTCACGGTCTCCCGCTCGGTCGGCGGTAACCTGACATTCTCGGTGATGTCGGTCGACTTCAAGTTCGACGGGAGCAATGCGAGCCGAACCGACGAGAACGTCATCACCGTGGCCTTCACCAAGATCACCAAGGACGCGAAGGCGATCACGGAGTCCCTCACCACCCAGATCGAGCGGGCGGACGAGGAGCGAAAGCTGGTTCAGGCGATTCAGGATGCGACGGGCGCCATATAGGCCGCGGCTCCCTTGCGGTCAGCAACACCGACCGCTCCGAGGCCTTCTACGAAAAGACCCTTGGGCTCCGAAAACCCTACCGCTATGGCGACCTCGTCTTCTTCGAGTGCGGCTGATGCGGTCGCCGCTGGAAAAGGGGGAAGGGCTACGCCCCCCCGGCTGAACCGTCACTTCACGGTGTCGGGCCCGCCGACGTCGAGCTTGGGACCGGTCTTGGTTCCCATGTCCGGGTTCATCGACACCGGTGGCGTCCCCAGCATGTCGCGGATCGGCTGGGTGGGCCGGTAGACGTCGCAGTAGGCGGGCGAGGTGCTGAAGTCGCAGGCGACGGACTGGCCGTTCGGCAGCCGGCAGATCTTGATGTAGGCGGTGCCGCCGGTGTCGATGGTGCCGCCCATGCTGGTGCAGCGATGCATGAACGTGCTCATCGAAATCGTGGTCTCGATGACGTCGGCGGCGCTGGCGGCTGGCACGGCGGCGGCGAACAGTGAGGCGGAGAGGATCAGGCTGGTGAGGCGCATCTTGGTCTCCTTTGGTTCGGATATCGCGATGCTGTCCCTTCGCGCCTGAACTCCGGCGAATCGGCCGGTTTGGCTCCCGTTCATGCGCCCTTGCCGGGTTCCCCCCTTTCCTCTATATCCCGCCGCCATGAAGCGCCTGTCACCCCTGGAGGACGGGCGCGCGTCCTATTTTCATAGGTCGCACCAACCCAAGGACACGTTCCATGGCTTCTGCAGAACTGAAGGCCAAGGCGCGGGGCGGGGTGGGCAAGGGGGCCGCTCGTGCACTGCGTCGTGAAGGCTGGATTCCTGCCGTTATCTACGGCGACAAGCAAACCCCGCTCCCCATCTCGATCTCGTACAACGAGGCGATGAAGTCGATCTATGCCGGCGGCTTCCTGAGCCACGTCATCACGCTCGACGTCGACGGCAAGAAGCACCGCGTCATCCCGCGCGACTATCAACTGGATCCGGTCAAAGACACCGCGGTGCATGTCGATTTCCTCCGCATCGGCGCCCACACCAAGCTCAACGTTCAGGTGCACGTGCACTTCATCAACGAGCTCGAGAGCCCCGGCCTCAAGAAGGGCGGCGTGCTGAACATCGTCCATCACACGGTCGAGCTGAGCTGCCCCGCCGACGCCATCCCCGAGGAGATCCTGGTCGATCTCACCGGCAAGGACATCGGCGACTCGATCCACATTTCCTCGATCACGCTGCCGCCGGGTGTTTCGGTCCGCACGCATGAGCAGGATCTGACGATCGCCACCGTCGCCGCCCCGTCGGCACTGAAGTCGGAAGAAGCTGCGGCTCCTGCCGCGGAAGCCGCTGCGACCCCCGCCGCCGGCGCCGCTGCAGCTCCGGCCGCCGGCGCCGCTCCGGCAAAGGGCGCTGCCCCTGCCAAGGGCGCGGCCCCCGCCGCTCCTGCCAAGAAGTAAGACCTGTCGGGGACGGCCGTCGCGCCGTCCCCCTCACCTGACCTGTCGGGAGGGAGGCGATGCACCTGATCGTCGGCCTCGGCAATCCCGGGGACAAATACCGCAACAACCGCCACAACATCGGCTTCATGGCCGCCGACGCCATCGCGTCGCGCCATGGCTTTCCGCCGTTCCGCGAAAAGTTCAAGGGCGTCATCGCCGAGGGCACGATCGGCGGCGAGAAGGTCCTGATCCTCAAGCCGCTGACCTTCATGAATTCGTCCGGCGACAGCGTCGAGTCCGTGGCGCAGTTCTACAAGCTCGCGCCCGCCGACATCACCGTCATCTACGACGAGATCGACCTCATCCCCGGCAAGGTGCGGATCAAGACCGGCGGTGGCAATGGCGGCCACAACGGCCTGCGTTCCATCGATCCGCGTATCGGCACCGACTACCGCCGCGTCCGGCTCGGTGTCGGCCACCCCGGCCACAAGGAGGCGGTGATGCACTGGGTGCTCGGCGATTTCTCGAAAGCCGACCGCGAGTGGCTCGAGCCGCTCCTCGCCGCCCTCGCCGAAAACGCCGACATCCTGCTCAAGCGCGACGACAACGCGCTGATGAACAAGCTGGCCATCGCAGTCGCTGGCGATGGCGCCGAGCGCGACCAGCGCCCCGAGACCGCCGACCCGACCCGCAAGAAAGCCCAGAGCCACGTCCGCGCTGCCCGCCCGAAGGCGCCGCAGGCAAAGGCGCCCGAAACCGGCCCAATGGCGGCGATGCTGGCAAAAGTGTTCGGCAAGAAGGACGAGTAGGGCCGCGCACCTCGCCGCCCCTCATCCGCCTCGTTTCGCTCGGCACCCTCTCCCCAGAGCGGCGAGGGGAGGCAGCTCGAACCGAAACCTCAGTCGGGTCCTCTCGCCCCTTCGGGGAGAGGGAGGCGCGAAGCGCCGGGTGAGGGGCCGGCGTGCACCAGCATTGACTTCCCCGCCCCCTTCCCCGATGTGAGGCGCAACTTCTTCCGGAGACACCAATGGGCCTCAAGATCGGCATCGTCGGCCTGCCCAATGTCGGCAAGTCGACGCTCTTCAACGCCCTGACCCGCACCGCCGCCGCGCAGGCGGCGAATTTTCCGTTCTGCACCATCGAGCCCAACATCGGCGAGGTGGCGATCCCCGACGCGCGGCTCGAAAAGCTCGCCAGGGTTGCCAAGTCGCAGCACCTGGTCCCGGCGCGGATGAGCTTTGTCGACATCGCCGGGCTGGTGAAGGGCGCCAGCAAGGGCGAGGGGCTGGGCAACCAGTTCCTCGGCAACATCCGCGAATGCGACGCGGTGATCTATGTGCTGCGTTGTTTCGATGATCCAAACGTCATCCACGTCGCCAACGCGATCGATCCGATCTCCGATGCCGAAGTGGTCGAAACCGAGCTGATGCTGGCCGATCTCGAAAGCCTCGAAAAGCGCGTCAACGGCCTCGATAAGAGGGCAAAGCAGGGCGACAAGGAGGCCAGGATCAGCCTCGGCCTCGTAAACCGAGCGCTCGCCCTGCTCCGCGACGGCAAGTCGGCCCGGCTGGTGAAACCCGCCGATGCCGAGGAGGAAAAAGCCTTCCGCGAACTGCAGCTGCTGACCGCCAAACCCGCGCTCTATGTCTGCAATGTCGACGAAGCCTCGGCCGCCACCGGCAACGAGTATTCGAAACTGGTCGAGGACTACGCCAGAACCCACAATGCCGGCTGCGTCGTGATCTCGGCCGAGATCGAAAGCCAGTTGGCGCAGCTCCCCGATGCCGAGGAGGCCGAGTTCCTGGCCACCCTCGGCCTCGACGAACCGGCGCTCAACAAGCTGATCCGCGAGGGCTACAAACTGCTTGGCCTGCAAACCTATTTCACCGCCGGACCGAAGGAGGCGCGGGCCTGGACCATCCACAAGGGCGACCGCGCCCCGCAGGCGGCCGGCGTCATCCACTCCGACTTCGAGCGCGGCTTCATCCGCGCCCAGACCATCGCCTTCGACGACTACATTGCGCTCGGCGGCGAAGTCCCCGCCAAGGAGGCCGGCAAGGCCCGCGACGAAGGCAAGGAGTACGTGGTCAAGGACGGCGACGTGATGCTGTTCCGGTTCAATACCTGACGCCTTGCGGGCGTCCTGCTTCCAGCGTACCCTTACAGCGTAAGGTGATTGAGGGAGGCATCCATATGACGGCCTACAATTCAGTTCGCTTCCGGGTGAAGCCCGGCAAGGACCAAGCCTTCATCGACAGCCAGCGCCGCACCATGGCACAGCCGATGAAGGGTTTTCTGGGCGGTGGCCTGATCAAGACCGGCGATCGCACCTATTGCTTCATCGGCCAGTGGAAGAGTTTCGACGACATCGTCGCCGCGCGGCCGGCCATGATTGCGATCCTCGACGACGCCCGCCCGCTGCTCGAGGATCTCGGCGACGGCCTCGGCGTCACCGACCCGGTGTCCGGCTCGACCGTCGTCGAAGTGCCGGCCAGCCCGTGATTGTGTGATCGGTGGCAATCGGCGGCGGCGCGCGCTATGAACCCCGCCGATGAATCCCGTCACCGCAAATCGCCGGCACTATGAAGACCTCGCCGTCGGCGAAGTCGTCGACCTCGGCACGACCACGGTCAGCAAGGAGATGATCATCTCCTTCGCCACCGAGTTCGATCCCTTCCCGTTCCACCTCGACGAGGAAGCGGCGAAGGCCTCCCTGCTGGGCGGCCTCGCCTCGAGCGGCTGGCAGACCGCGGCGATCAGCCTCAAGATGCTCGCCGACAGCTTTCTCAACACCATCGCCTCGATGGGCGGGCTCGGCTTTTCCGACCTCAAATGGATCAAGCCGGTGATGGTCGGCGATACCATCGGCGGCACCGCCACGATCACCGCGTTGCGCCGCTCGCGTCACCACCCCGAACGCGGCATCGTCACCCTCGATTTCGATATCCGCAACCACAAGCGCGAGCCGGTGATGACCATGCGGCTGGCCAACCTCATCGAACTGCGTGATCCGTCGGCCCCCTTGGAGGCAGCGGAATGATGAGCGCTACGGCTGGCACGGTCTTCTTGTCCCCTGAGGGGAGAAGGTGGCGCGTAGCGCCGGATGAGGCAAGCTTGTCCCTCCGTGAGCCGCAAGAGCCCGTCGCATGACCCGCTGGTTCGAGGACATCACCATCGACGAGGCGTTTCCGCTCGGCAGCCACGCGTTCACCGAGGCCGAGATCATCCGCTTCGGACAGCTCTACGATCCGCAGTACTTCCACGTCGATCCCGAGGCCGCGCGGCACAGCCATTTCGGCGGCCTCGTCGCCTCCGGCTGGCACACCGTCACCGTCGGTCACCGCTACATGGTCGATGCGCTGTTCGCCGAGGAGGAGCGGCTGCGCGGTCTCGGCCAGGAACCCGGCGTCTCCGGCCCCTCCCCCGGCGTCAACAAGATGGAGTTCAGGGCCCCGGTCCGCCCCGGCGACACCGTGAGCTACACCCTTACCGTCACCGGCAAGCGCCCGTCGAACTCCATTCCGGGCTGGGGCATCCTGTTCAACACCATCGAGGCCGCGAACCAGCGCGGCGAGCTGGTCTATCATGCCGAACTCGTCGGCTTCTCGAAGCTGCGCGACTACGAAATGCCACTCAGGCTGCGTCTGCTGATGGCGTTGACCCGACTCCCCGTTTTGGGGAAATTGCTCGCTCCTCGGAACGGATGACCCTCATGCGCCGTCTCGCCCTCACCCTCGGCCTCCTGATGCTCGCCGCGCCCGCCGTCGCGCAGGACGCGCAACCGGTGACGATCAGCCCGGCTGAGGGCAATTGGGGCTGCATCGCGCTGATCGACAATACCAAGGCTGGCCTGCTGACGATCTTCGCCGGCAGCTACGGCTACGCCTCGGCCAATTTCGGCTCTGCCGCCTCCGGCACCGGCAATGCCGAGATGGGCTCGGACGGCGTGAAATTCCTCGACGGCAATCTCGCAACCGTCGGCATCGGCTATGGCCTTGTCACCTTCGATGCCGAAGGCAAGGATGTGCTGACTCTCTACAATCCCGAAAAGGCCGTGCTGGTCTGCACGCCGCGCTAACGACACGGCCGTGGCCACCCACCCGCCGGAGCGTCGATGTCCCTGTCGGTCTTTGCTATCGTGCTCTTCGCGGCCGCGCTGCATGCTGGCTGGAACGCAGTGGTCAAAGGTGCCAGCGACACACTGCTGACCGCCGTTCTGATCGCAGGCTTCGCCGCGGTGATCGCGCTCTGCTTGCTGCCGTTCCTGCCACCGATGGCAGCGGCGAGTTGGGGCTACATCTGCATTTCCGCCGTCCTGCAGATCGTCTACTACGCACTCGTCGCCGGCGCCTACCGCATCAGCGACATGAGCCGCACATACCCGCTCATGCGTGGCATGCCGCCGGTGCTCGTGGCCGTTGCCTCGACCGTTGCGCTCGGGGTGACGCTGTCGGTTACAGCCTGGATCGGCGTCGGGTTGATCTCAGCGGGGCTCCTGAGCCTGTTGCTCGCGACCGGGGGCGTCAGCGATCCGCGCGGCATGCGGCTCGCGGCGCTCAATGCACTGGTCATCGCCGCCTACACTCTCGTCGACGGCGCCGGTGTGCGTCTTTCCGGAGCACCTGCCACCTATGTGATGTGGATCTTCGTCGCGAACGGCGTTCCAATGGCGCTCTGGGCGCTGCTTTGGCGCCCCGAGGTCCGCATTTATGCGATCCACAACTGGGCTTATGGGTTGGTCGGCGCCGTCGGCACCCTCGCCTCCTATGGGCTCGCGCTATGGGCCATGACCGAGGCGCCGATACCGGTCGTTGCGGCACTGCGCGAGACCTCGATCCTGTTCGGAACGGCGATTGCCGCGTTCGTGCTCAAGGAAAAAGTGACCCAGATGCGACTGGCGGCAGTCTTGGTCATCGCGCTCGGCGCAGCGACCCTGCGCCTCGCCTGAGGTCAGTGCCCCTCGTAGGGCACGAGGCTCACGATCTCGACCCCGAGCGCCCTGAGCTTTTCGGCCCCGCCCAGATCGAAGAGGTCGATCACGAACCCCGCGTTTTCGATGGTGGCGCCGGTCCTGCGCAGCAGGCCCACCGCCGCGACCGCCGTACCGCCGGTCGCGATCAGGTCGTCGATCAGCAGCACCTTGTGCATATTGCTCAGCACGTCGGCGTGGATCTCGATGGTGTCGACGCCGTACTCCAGCGTGTAGTTCTGCCCGATCGTCGCGCCGGGCAGCTTGCCGCGCTTGCGGATGGGCACGAAGCCGACGCCGAGCGCGATGGCGACCCCGGCTCCGAAGATGAACCCCCGCGCCTCGATCCCCGCGACATGGGTGATGCCGAGCCCGCGGTGTACCTCCGCCAGCCGCTCGACGCTTTCCTTGAACCCTTGGGGGTGTTCGATCAGCGTGGTGATGTCGCGAAACAGGATGCCGGGCTTGGGATAGTCCGGGATAGTGCGGATCAGCGATTTGAGGTCGAGCATGGAAGGTGAATGGACAATGGTGAGTTGTGAATGGGAAGAATGGTCAAATCCGAAGACGAGATCAATTCACCCTATCCATTCACGATTCACAATTCACCATTCACCTGCCTACCGGCGGGCGATCTTCCGGGCGAGGGCGCCGGCGCGGAATGCGGTCTCAAGTGTCGCCTCGGTCGCGGCCGCCCGCATTTTCGGCGTGATCAGCAGCGGCGCGGCACGAACGGCAGCGCGCACCATCGGGTGGCGGGCGACGGCGACGGCAACTCCGATCACGGTCGCGGCAGTGCGGATGGGCGACATGAGGTGACTCCTCGTTCGCCCAACTCTAGCGCACCGGCGGGGCCGATGAAAGAGCGGCGCGTAGTCCCGCCCGGGCAAACAAAAAGGGCGCCGAAGCGCCCTTTCGAATCTCGTGCCCGCGGTACGATCAGTGCACCTTGCGCCACAGCCGCTGCTTGACCAGGTACATCAAGGCCGCGAACAGCAGCAGGAAGGCCAGCACCTTGAACCCCGCCGATTTGGTGTTGTCGAGATGCGGCTCCGCCACCCACATCAGGAAGGCGGAGACATCCTTGGAATACTGTTCCACCGTCAGCGGAACCGTGGTCCCGTCCGCCGCCGCGGCGTATTCGATCTGGCCGTCGCTCAGCGGCGGCGGCATGCCGATCGAATTGCTGGGAAACACTGCGTTGAAGTACTTGCCCTCCGGTAGCGTGAAGGGCGTCCCATCGGAATTGGTCACCCCGGCGGGCACTTCTTCGCTATACGCGTTGAGCAGCGCGTGAATGTAGTCTGGCCCGCCCTCGGCATAGGTGGTGAAGTAGTTGAACACCCAGCCCGGGAAGCCGTCCTCGATGCTGCGCGCCTTGGCCAGCACGCTCATGTCGGGCGGAAAGGCTCCGCCATTGGCGTCGCGCGCGTCGAGTTCGGTCGCAAACGGCGACGGCCAATGATCGGCCGGCAGCGCTTTGCGCTTGCCGCCAGCAACGGTGACGTCGCTGACTTCGTACTGGGCCGCAAGCTCCTTGACCTGCCCCTCGGAGAAGGCCGGCCCGCCCTCTTCGGCCAGATTGCGGAACGCCAGGAGGCGCGCCGAGTGACAACTCGCGCACACCTCGCGGAACACCTGGAAGCCGCGCTGCAGCTGGTTCTGATCGTAGGTGCCGAAAATGCCGGCAAAGCTCCAGTGCTGCTTGGCGGCTTCGGTGTGCCCGGCCTCCTGCGCCGTCACCGGAGCAGCGAGGCCGAGACCGATCAGGGCGGCAGCGAAAATGGTCGTGATCTTGATCATTCTGGTGCGGTCCTGGAGGGTCACGTCGTGGCCTGTGCAGGCTTGCCCAGCACCGGCTCCGAGATCGAGTTGGGCAGCGGCCGCGGCTTCTCGAACCGGCTGAGCAGCGGCAGGATGACGATGAAGTAGAGAAAGTAGTAGGCCACCGAGAGCTTCGAGACGTCCGCCACCGTGAATGGCCCGACCACCTTCATGTCCGGGGTCTGCGCGCCGTACCACATCAGCAGCAGGAAGTTGACCGCGAACAGCCAGTAGAACCACTTGAAGGCGGGCCGGAACGTACCGGAGCGCACCTTGGCCGTATCGAGCCACGGCAGGAAGAACAGGATCAGGATGGAGCCGCCGAAGGCGATAACGCCGAGCAGCTTGCTGTCGAGGATGAAGTTGAAATCGATGGCGCGCAGGATGGCGTAGAACGGCAGGAAGTACCACTCCGGCACGATGTGCGGCGGCGTCACCAGCGGGTTGGCCTGGATGTAGTTGTCGGGGTGTCCGAGGATGTCCGGCGCAAAGAACGCGAACCACGCGAACGGGATGCAGAACACCACCACCGCGAAGAAATCCTTCATCGTGTAGTACGGGTGGAACGGCACCGTATCGCGCTCGGATTTGACCTCGACGCCGATCGGGTTGTTGTTGCCCGGCACGTGCAGCGCCCAGATGTGGAGGAACACCACCGCCGCGATGATGAACGGCAGCAGGTAGTGCAGCGAGAAGAAGCGGTTGAGGGTCGGGTTGTCGACCGCAAAGCCGCCGCGCAGCAGCTGCAGGATCGGATCGCCGATGATCGGGATCGCGGCGAAGATGTTGGTGATCACCGCTGCGGCCCAGAAGCTCATCTGGCCCCACGGCAGCACATAGCCGAAGAACGCCGTGGCCATCATCAACAGGAAGATGATGACGCCGAGGATCCACAGGATCTCGCGCGGCGCCTTGTACGAGCCGAAATAGAGGCCGCGGAAGATGTGGATGTACACGGCAAAGAAGAACATCGAGGCGCCGGTCGAGTGCACCGCCTGGATGATGCGGCCGCCGACCACGTCGCGCTTGATCGCTTCGACCGAGTCGAAGGCCAGCGACGCTTCCGGGGTGTAGTGCATGGCGAGCACGATGCCGGTGACGATCTGCACGCCCAGCATGAAGGCGAGAATGGCGCCGAACGTCCACCAGTAGTTGAGGTTCTTGGGCGTCGGGTAGTCGACCAGCGTCGACTTGGCAAAGCCCAGGATCGGCAGGCGGTCCTCGACCCACCTGAGGACCGGGTTCGCGGGCGTGTATTTGCTCTCGTGCGCGGACATATCGATCTTCCCCCTCAACCGATCTGCACGACGGTGTCGCTCAGGAACTTGTACGGCGGCACGATCAGGTTCGTCGGCGCGGGACCTTTGCGGATGCGGCCCGAGGTATCGTATTGCGAGCCGTGGCAGGGACAGAACCAGCCGTCATACTCGCCCGACTCGCCCACCGGAATGCAGCCCAGATGGGTGCACAGCGCGACCATGATCAGCCACTGCTCATGGCCGGCCACAACGCGCGCCTCGTCGGTCTGCGGATCTTTGAGGTCCGACATCGGCACAGCCCGCGCCTCGTCGATCTCCTTTTGCGTGCGGTGCCGCACGAACACCGGCGAGCCACGCCACTTGATGGTGACCGACGCGCCCTCTTCGACGCCGCTGAGGTCGAATTCGGTGGAGGACAAGGCCAGCACCGAAGCGTCCGGGTTCATCTGGTTGATCAGCGGCCAGACCACCGCCCCCACACCGACAATGCCCACTGCCGTCGTCGCGACATAGAGAAAGTCGCGCCGTCCTGCGTTCGGCGTATCGTCATGCGCCAAATTCGATTCTGTCGCCAAGGTCGAATATCCCTGCCTGGTGCCTGAATTCGCGCCTGCTGGCGGAGCCCGCCACGCGCGCAAGATGGACCTCACCCGCCCTCAACTGCGCGTGATTTGGCTGTCTTTTTGCACTCTCCTCACCACTTGTCCAGCCTCGCGGACCCGGCGAAAACAGGGATGCGACACTATACCCACTGGCTTCGACCAGACCCTCCGTCAGGAACACCTTCATGCCCGTCCAACTTGCGCTCTACCAGCCCGACATCGCCCAGAATACCGGCACGCTGCTGCGGCTCGGCGCCTGCCTCGGGGTGCGGGTCCACATCATTCATCCGACTGGCTTCGCGTTCTCCAGGAAGGAACTCCGGCGCGGCGGGCTCGACTATCTCGATCTGGCCGAGATCGTCGAGCACGACAGCTACGCCCATTTCGATTCCTGGCGGCGCGACGCCGGCGGCCGACTGGTGCTGCTGAGCACCAAGGCGACCGACTCGGCCTACACCGTGACCTACTCGACCGACGATGTCCTGCTGGCCGGCCGCGAAAGCGCCGGTGTGCCCGACAGCGTTGCCGCCGATGCCGACCTGCGCGTCCGCATTCCCATGCGCGAGGGACTGCGCTCGATCAATGTGGCCGTCGCTGCCGCTTTGGTGTTGGGTGAGGCCAAACGCCAGTCAGATGGATTTGCAGGCCTCAATTGAACCTCCCCACCGACACCGAAACGAAAAAAGCCACAGCCGCCGCCTGGTTCCGGCAGGTCCGCGACGACCTCTGCGCCCGCCTCGAATCGATCGAGGCCGACCCAGCGGTTGGCCGATCGGACCCGTTTGGGGCCGATCGGCCAGAGCACAAAGAAGCCCTCGCGGTTGGACGATCGGACCAGTTTCGGTCCGATCGGCCAGAGCAGAAGCAAACCCCTTCCCGCTTCGAGATCAAGCCGTGGTCGCGCCCCGAGGGCGGCGGCGGTGAGATCGGTCTCCTCCATGGCCGGGTGTTCGAAAAGGCCGGCGTCCACATCTCGGTGGTCCACGGCCGCTTCACCGAAGAGTTCGCCCGGCAGATGCCCCACACCGAGGCCGGCGCCGAGTTCTGGAGCGCCGGCGTCTCGGTCATTATCCATCCCTGGAACCCCAACGTCCCCGCCGCGCACATGAACACGCGCATGATCGTCACTGGCCGCACCTGGTTCGGCGGCGGCGGCGACCTCACCCCGGTGCTCGACCGCCGGCGCACCCAGACCGATCCCGACAGCCTCGATTTTCATGCCGCCTACAAGGCCGCCTGCGACGCCCATCCCGGCATCGACTACCAGCGCTTCAAGACGTGGTGCGACGAGTACTTCTTCCTTAAGCACCGCAATGAGCCACGCGGCGTCGGCGGCATCTTCTACGACAACCACGACAGCGGCGATTGGGACGCCGATTTTGCCTTCACCCAGGACGTCGGTCGCGCCTTCCTCGACGTCTATCCCAAGCTCGTCCGCCGCAATTTCGAGACGCCCTGGACCGAAGCCGACCGCAACGAGCAGCTCATTCGCCGCGGCCGCTATGTCGAGTTCAACCTGCTCTACGATCGCGGCACGACCTTCGGCCTCAGGACCGGCGGCAATGTCGAAGCCATCCTCTCCTCGATGCCGCCCGAAGTGCGCTGGCCGTAGAGCGTTTCCAGGAAAATTGCGAAGCGGTCTTTCGGTTCGGAAACGCGACAACTCAGAAACCTGGAGCACTCGTTCCGATTCCATCGGAACGTGAGTGCTCCGGGGGAACTCCCCTGTCGGTTCGCCGTTTTCCTCCTGCGCATCACCAGGAGGACGCGATGAAACAATATGAATGCCTCGTACCCGGCTGCGAATGGCACACCGAGGCCAAGGATGAGGCGGAAATCGTCCGCCGGGCCGCCGAGCATCTGCGCGAAGTGCACGACGAGGCAGTCGTGCGGCCCGAAATGGTCGAGCGCATCAAGCAGCGCATCCACCAGCCGGCGGCGGCGCAGTAGCTAGCGCTGGGCCTGCTTCAGCAACGCATCCCGATCGAGGGCGAATCCGCTCTCGATCCAGATGCGCTCGAGCCTGTCCAGCTCGGCACCGAGTTCCGGCCCAGGCCTCATGCCGCGCGCCACGAGGTCGCCTCCGCTCAGCGGAAAGTGCGGCACGTCGATCTTGCCGAGATGCTGGACCACCGCCGATTTCCCCGCTTCGGTCCAGCCGGCGAGCGTTGCGGCAATCTCCACCGCGTCGGCTAAGGCCGCCGGATATCGGTACGCCGCCTCATTGAGACGAAAGGCGATCAGCAGCTGCGCCGCCGCGAGAATCGTCTCGGCGTCGGTGATCTCGTCATTGGAGAGGCGCCACCTGTCCTTGACGACCCCCTGAGAGTGTCCGGCCAGCAACAGCGACAACCGGGCGACGAAATTCGGCTTATGGGCCCGGCGCTCGTAAGCCCCTAACTGCTCGAGCAGCGGCTCCGCGATGGTCAGTATCCCGGCCCTGGTCATGGCACGCAGGGTCTTGGCGATGCGCGCTAAGCCGAGCACGCGCCGCATCTCGTGGCCCACCCGCTCGGCGGAGACGCCTCCAAGATCGCCGGACGCCCGCGTCACTGCTGCCAGCCCGTCGGCATCGAGCCGCTCCTGCCCATGGCTCGCCGAAAACCGGAAGAACCGGAACACCCTGAGCCGGTCCTCGACGATCCGCTGGTCGGGATCGCCGATGAACCGCACCCGCCCGGCGAGACAGTCCTCGCCGCCGTTGATGGGATCGAACAGGTCGCCGTCCATCGATGCGTAGAGCGCGTTGAGGGTGAAGTCGCGCCGCCCGGCGTCGTGCCGCCAGTCGGTGCCGAACCTGACCTTGGCGCGGCGGCCGTCGGTCTCGACGTCCTCTCGCAGCGTCGTCACCTCGGCAACGAGATCGCCGAGCTTCAGCGTCACCGTGCCGTGCTCGATCCCCGTCGGATAGACGCCGATGCCGGCCTCGCCGGCCCGCCGCATCACCTCGTCGGGCAACAGCTCGGTGGCAAAATCGATCTCGGGTGCCTCGCGCAGCCGCTCCAGCAGCGTGTCGCGAACGATGCCGCCCACCGCACGCGTCCTGCCTGCGGCCCCGTCGAGCAAGGCGAACAACCGCTGCGTCTCGCCTCTGCGAAGCCAGGGGGCCTGCTTCAGGCGCTGCGCGACTGCGTTCGGGATCACCACGGAATCTCGTCCTTCAGCACCAGTTCGTAGAAGCGCCGCGTGAGATTGGCGGTTATCCCCCAGATGACAAGCCCCTCATGTTCGATCTGCCAGCTGGTCCCCTCGAGGTTCTTGCGCCGGATGTGGAAGGTGCCGAAGCTTTCCTCCCGCATCAGCATCGGCAGCGGCACCTCGAACACCGATTTCACCTCGCCCGGATTGCCGACGAATTGCCGGTGCGGCGTCACCACCGCGACCACCGGCGTGATGAGGTAGTTCGTGCCGGTAAAATAGGCCGGCATGTAGCCCAGGATCCGTGCATCGGCCGGATCGAGCGCCACCTCCTCCCACGCCTCGCGCAATGCCGCCGCGCCCGGGCCCGAATCGCCCGCGTCGAGCTTGCCGCCCGGAAAGGCGATCTGCCCCGAATGCGAGCGCAACTCGGGCGAGCGCTCGGTATAGAGCACCGACAGCTCCTCGCCCCTCCGCACCAGCGCGATCAGCACCGCCGCATCGCGCGGCGGGCGGTCGAAACCGCCCTCCGGCATCCAGTCGGGAGTGTAGGAATCGGGCTTGTCGGTCGGCTCGGGCGCGGGCAGCAGCCTTTGGGTGATTCTCTCGATCAGCTCGTCGGCGGCTGCCACATGCTCACTCAGGAGGTCTGCTTCGCTCCGAACGCAGCGATCCGGCCCTTGAGCCTTGCCGCCAGCATCTTGTCGTCAGAATAGAGCAGAACGCGGTTGGGGTCGACCGGCCCGGGAAATTCGATCGCGCCCAGCGTCGTCGGCTGCCAGCCGAGCGGGCCATAATAGTCCTGGTCGCCCACCAGCAGCACAAAACTGCCCTTGCCGCGCTCGAGCGCGATGCGGGTGACCTCCCTGGCCAGCATCTTGCCGGCGCCGCGCTTGCGGAAGTTCGGGTGGGTCGCCAGCGGGCCGAGCATGTAGCCGTCGATGCCGCCGACGCTGATCGGCGTCATCCACACCGACCCGCACGGGGTGCCGTCGACTTCGGCGATGAGGGAGAGGGAGGGGTCGATCGGGAAGCGTTCGCGCACCCGGTAGGCCGTCCGGGCGAAACGTCCGGGGCCGAAAGCCAGCTCCTGCAGATCCTCGACGAACTTGTCGTCGTCGGGGGTCGCGAAGCGGATGGAGGGCATGCCAGGTTGCGGAGGGGCCGACGGCGCGGCCGAGAACACGGAAGGAGCGATCATGTGACGAGTCCAGGAAAAAGAGTGAGGACTAACGCGCCGGCGGCAAGCCGGCTCCCGACCTTTACGGTCGTCGGGTCACGTGAACGACGTTCTCCATCCTGGACGCCTCCTGACGTCTGAAATCCGCATTAGCACCAAGGCGGCAACGCGTAAACGCGTAAACGCAAAATCATGGACTGGACCGGGCATTTCAAGACCTCGGCGTGACCGTCTTGCGCAAAAGGCCGGATAGCCCGACGCGAACGCCGTCTCCGGACGGACAATCAAGCGGCGACGGTCATCTTGAGGCCCAGCGCCTGGATCACCTTGAGCACCGTCGCAAACTCCGGATGCCCGTCGGCAGACAACGCCTTGTAGAGGCTGGCGCGCGTCAGCCCGGTCGCCTTGGCCACCTCGGTCATGCCCTCGGAGCGGGCAATGACACCCAACGCATGCGTGATGAGGGCCGCATCGCCATCCTCGAACACCGCCTCGAGATAAGCCACGATGGCTTCCTTCGTCTTGAGGTAGTCGGCTGTATCCCATTCCTTCAGTTCGACCATGTCTTTCCAATCTCCCGAAGAAGCATTTTTGCAGTCTCTATGTCTCGCCGCTGGTCGGATTTATCCCCGCCGCACAGCAGGATCACAAGCTCCGCGCCTCGCCAGGTGCAATAGAGGCGATATCCCGGTCCATATGCGATCCGCAGTTCGCTGATACCACCGCCGACCGCCTTGACGTCGCCAGGATTGCCTAGCGCAAGACGATCAATCCTGGTGACGATCCGCGCTTTTGCCTCCTCGTCCCTTAGGCGATGAAACCAGGTGATGAAGGTGTCTGTTCGCAGAACCTTGATCATTAAATGTATCCTACGGGAGACATCCGATCAACCCCCTCACCACTCCGCCGCCGGCGGCTTCGCCCCGGCGATCTCGGCGATCCGCCGCGCCGTCCCGCCCTCCACACCGGACGGCAATGCGTCCATTTCGAACCAGTCGAGCTCGGCAATTTCCATGTTCGGCGCGAATTCGAGCTGGGTGTGGAACTCCCGCCAGATATAGACCGCGACATGGTCGCGTCCGCCATTCGCCCGGTTGAGAAAGAGGCCGAGAAGCTGGGGCCGCCCCTCGACGGCATAGCCCGTCTCTTCCATCGTCTCGCGCGCCGCGGCCAGTTCGGCCGACTCGAACGGCTCGACCCCGCCACCGGGGAAATGCCAGCCCGGCAGATAGGTGTGCCGGACCAGCAGGACCTTCCGCTCTTTGACCAGCACGGCCCGGACGCCGACCGTCAGGCGCTTGCGCACCGCGACCGAGAACAGGTGCAGCCGGGTCCGGAGCCGCTGTAAGGGGGTGAGGCGGAGCGTATCGTTCATCCTGCCTCCAAGGCTAGCAGCGCGCCCCCCGCCGCAAAATGGCAGCTTCGTGACAACAGCCATTTTCTTGCCACGCGCCTCGTGGCATTACGCCCCACAATGATCACCCTCGCCCACATTTCGGACATCCATTTGGCGCCGCTGCCACCGGTCCGATGGACGGAACTCGCCAACAAGCGCATCACCGGTTACCTCAACTGGCGGTTCAAGCGGCAGGCGAGCCTCTCGGGCGAGGGGCTGACCAACCTCGTCCGCCACATGCAGGATCAGAACCCGGATTTCACCGCGGTCACCGGCGATCTGGTCAATCTGGGCCTCGAGACCGAGGCCAATACTGCCTACAACTGGCTGCAGACCGTCGGCGACACCGCCAGCGTCTGCATTTCGCCCGGCAATCACGATTCCTACCTGAAGCCCTCCTTCGGCTTCAACGCCGAGCGCTGGGGCGACTACATGCGCGGCGAGACCCTGGACGAGGCGCAGTTCCCGTTCGTGCGCCGCGTCGGCGACATGGCAGTCATCTCCTGCTCGAGTTCGGTGGCGAGCGGCATCGGCTTTGCGCTTGGCCGCTTCGGGCCGGACCAGGCGGCGCGCCTGTCGCGCATCCTTAAGCTCATGGGTGAAGCCGGGTATTTCCGCGTCATCCTCATCCACCACCCGCCCAACCTCGAAGCCCGCCATCCGCGGCTCGGCCTTTACGGCGCACGGCTGTTCCGCGACGCGGTGGCCGAACACGGCGCCGAATTGATCCTGCACGGCCACACCCACAAATCGACGATCTACGCCATCCCCGGTAAGACCGGCGACGTGCCGGTGGTCGGCGTCGCCGCCGCGGGCGCGGCGCAAAGCGAGGACACGGGCGAAGATCCGGCACGCTACAATCTGTTCCGGATCGAACGGCTCGGTACCGCCTGGAGCTGCACCATGCGTGAATTTGGTTTTCAGCGCCTCAGCCCCGATATTGTGCTGCGGCTGAGTCTGAGAATCTACTGAGGGTGAGCGACATCTTCCGCATCGAGAAACCGTCCTTCGATGCCACCAGCGGTGCGGCGCGGTTTCCCTTTTCGCTCGGCACACTGCGCTTCACCGAAATCCTGAAATTCCCCGACGGCGGCGATGCCGATGCCGCGGCGAGCCCTGCCTTCGCCAAATTGCTCGAGCTCACGGCGGTCGTCCTCGGCGTCAGCTATTTCAAGCTCAAAGCCCCGCGCCGCATCGCCGCCGGCTTCCCGCTGACGGCAACCGAGCGCGACTTCGCTCTCGACGTCTACTCGAACGGCCTCGGCGAGTTCTACGCCCGCAACAACCTCAATCATTTCGGCACCATCGAAGTCGAGGCTCCCCTCGACCGCAGCCGCGCCCGCCCCGCTCCGATCCTCAGGGACCGCGCCCTGCTGCCGATCGGCGGCGGCAAGGACTCGCTGGTCTCGGTGGAACTGCTCGAAGCCGCCGGTCTCGACTACTCGCCCTTCGCGGTGAACCCCAAGGGCCCGATCCTCTCCTCGGTGGGCAAGATCGATAGAACACCGCTCTACGTGACCCGCACGCTCGACCCACAGATGATCCGGCTGAGCTCGGAACCCGGCTATCTCAACGGCCACGTCCCTTCGACTGCCATCAACTCGATGATCGCCGCGCTCTCAGCCCTGCTGTTTTCCTATTCCCGCATCGTCTTTTCCAACGAGCGCTCCGCCAGCGAAGGTAACGCCGTCCATGACGGCCGCGAGGTGAACCACCAATACTCGAAGTCGCTCGATTTCGAAGTCCGCATCGCCGACGTGCTGAAGCAGGCGACGGGTAGCGCCCTCTCCTATTTCTCGCTGCTCCGCCCTTACTCCGAGGCACGGATCGCAAAACTCTTCGCCCGTGAAACGCGCTTCGATCACGTCTTTTCGAGCTGTAATCGCAACTTCAGGCTCAGTGGCCATGACGGCCCGCTGTGGTGCGGCGAATGCCCGAAATGCCACTTCACCTTCCTCATCCTCGCCCCGGTGATGGACAAGGCCCGGTTGATCGGCATCTTCGGCAAGAACCTGCTCGACATCGCCGCCAACGAACGCGCGTTCCGCGAGCTCACGGGCCTCGCCGGCCAGAAACCCTGGGAGTGCGTCGGCGAGATCGAGGAAGCCGCGGCCTGCCTCTATCTCCTGACCAGCCGGCCGGAGTGGGACAGCGCCGCCGTCGTTGCCGGCCTTCGGGACGATCTCGTCGCCCAGTACGGGCGGCCGCGCCTTGCCGCGGCGCTCAACGAGCTTATGATCGACAGCACGGATCACCACATCCCGCCGGCGATCGCCGAAAGGATCGCGCCCCATGCGCTTTGACCAGCCCGTCCTGCTCTATGGCGCCGGCCGCGAGGCGCGCTCGACCCGTGCCTTCCTCAAGGCGCGGGCGCCGGACCAAAAAATCTTCGTCACCGCCGACAGCGGCGCCGTCGATATCGAGGATGCGGAGTTCCTGCCGCCCACCGAACTGCAGGCGGCCATCGCCGCCAGGCGCTTCGGCACCATCGTCAAATCGCCGGGCGTGTCGCGCTACCGGCCGATCTTCCTCGTCGCCCGCGAGGCCGGCATCGCCGTCACCTCCAACCTCAATCTCTGGGGCGAGTATTTTCGCGAGGACCGCACCGTCATCGCCGTCACCGGCACCAAGGGCAAATCGACCACCGCGACGCTGCTGCACCTGATGCTGACCCAATCGGGGCTCGATGCCGGGCTCGCCGGCAATGTCGGCCTCGCCCCGCTCGAGATCGCCGACCGCAACAGGATCGTGGTGTTCGAGCTCTCGAGCTACCAGACCGCCGATATGGCGTTCTCGCCCGATATCGCGGCGGTCACCAACCTCACCCCCGAGCACACCGACTGGCACCGCGCCACCGAGCGCTATTTTTCCGACAAGCTCAACCTGATCGACCGCGACACGCCCTTTCCAGTCGGGCTCGGGGCCGGCGCGCGCGACAACGCGCTGGTGCTGGCGGCGCTGCGCGACATGCGGCGCATGCTGCCGCCGCTCGCTCCCTTCATCGAGGATCGGCTCGCCTCGGCGGTCGCCCGCTCGCGCCTCAAGGGCGCCCACAATCTCGACAACGCCAAACTCGCCGCGCAGGTCGCGCTGGCCGCCGGGGCCGGACTCGAAGGCATCATCCGCGGCATCGGCGCGTTCGTCCCGCTGCCGCACCGGCTCGAGGAACACACCATCGGCGGCCTGACCGTCGTCAACGATTCCATCTCGACCACGCCCGAAGCCACCAAGGCGGCCCTCGCCGCCTACCAGGGCAAGCGCATCGCGCTGATCGCCGGTGGCCACGAGCGCCAGCAGGACTACACCGAGCTCGCCTCGCTGCTCGCCCCGCGCGGCGTCACCGTCCTGGTGACCCTCCCCGTCACCGGCGACCGGCTGGCCACCGCCACCTACGCCGCCGCCCCGCAGATCGAGGTCATCGAGGCCGGCACGCTAGAGTCAGGGCTCATCGCGCTGGCCGCCCGCCGCGACAAATTCGATACCGTCATCCTCTCCCCCGGCGCCCCCTCCTACGGCCAGCTCGAACGCCCCGACGTCGTCTTCAAGGACTTCGAGGAACGCGGCCGCGCCTTCATCCGCATCGCGACGGAGCTGTTCGGCGGGGAGGACAGTCCCTGAAGCCGCAGACCACGATCCCGCTTCAGAGCAGCAGTACATCGTCGCGGCTCGACAGCATGGTATCAGCACGCTGGACGGCGACAGCGGCGCGGCGAATAGAGCGTACAAGTCGCTCCTGGTCTCTCTGAAGGAATTGCGCAAGGCACCAGACAAGGGCACTGAATTCCTTTCGGGTCTGCTAGGTGACCCTGATCCGTCAATGGTCGTCTGGGCGGCGCTACATCTTCTCCCGCTCAGGGAGCAAGAGGCAATTTCGGCGCTCGAAGAGGTCTCCAAGGGTGGCATCCGGCTCATCGCTTTCGAGGCAGACGTGACGCTACGGGAGTGGCGTGCGGGAAGGCTCAAGATCGAGTAGTCACGGAGTCGGTGCCCATCTTCCGCCCCGAGAGTGGCGAGTCGCCAGACGCGGTTCGCGCTGGACCAGCCTGGACCGACCCACTCCATCCAACGGAGGCGAACGTCGTAACCTCCAAACACGCCCCTCATCGCTAGAACCTACTTCTTCTCCGTCCCGTCCGGGTTGAACGGCTTGATCAGCGCATTGGGGGGAATCCCCGCCAGCGTCAGGCCGTCGCGGATGCGGTCGAGCAGCACCTGCTGGTGGACGAACATGCCCAGCCGCGGCAGGATGCCGGCGGCCTGGAACCGGGGGTGGCCCAGCACCACCGGCCGGTAGCGATCGACCAGATCGTTACGGCCGACGCGCGGCGCCGCCGCCAGCGCGATCACCGGCCCGAACTCGTCGTCTCCGGCCGCCAATGCCTGTGCCGCTTCGATCGCATCGAAATAGCGCAGCTCGCGCAGCGCTTCGAACACCCGCGTCGTGTAGTACCAGGGCGGCGGCGAGGCCACCGCGGCAATTGCCGCTTCCGCCAGCACCGCGCCGCCGTCGAACTGCCCGTCGAGCCAGCGCAGCAGGCCCTCTTCCGCCTCGGCGTCCATGTTGGCGGGGTTGAGTTCCCGCGCCTTATGCAGCGCCCCGAACGCCGCGTCGGCGGACCCCGCGCGCGCCAGGATCAGCCCCTGCTGTTCGTAAACGAAGCTGCTCTGCGACCCGATCCCCACTGCCCGCGAGATCGCCGCCATCTCGTCGGCCAGCAGGTCCGCCAACTGCGTGCCCGGCGCCGCCTCGTTTTGCACCCGCCAGGCTTTGAGGCTCGCCCTGCCCGCCCGGGCGATGGCGTTGTTCGGCTCCGCCGCGAGAATCCGCTCGAAGCAGTCGGTGCCGGCCAGATCGTCCTCGAGCCGGTTGTTGTCGCGCCAGGCCATGAACTGCAACTGGCACACATAGAGGCTCGGCTGCTCGGGCGTCGTGCCCTGCTGCGCCAGCCACAGCCGGCCGGGGGCATAGAGCGGGCCGCCGGAATTGCCCAGCCGCGCCGCCAGCGCCGTCGCCAGGTCGGCAAGCGCCGCGGCGGCGTCGACACCGGTGGGTGCCACGATCTTATCGCTCCAGATCGGGCCGCCCGCGTCGTGCTGCGCGAGGATGGCGCTGATCTCGAATTGTCCGCCGGTTTCCTGCACCGAGCCGCGCAACATGAGGCCGCTGTCGGTGACGACGCTCAGCGTGTCGAAGCGTGACAGGCTCGTGCCGATCTGCGGCCCCAGCCCGGCCACCAACCCATCGAGTTCGCTGTCCCCCGTGAGATTGTCGAACGCCCCGACCGCGATCCGCGGCACTTCGGGGAGAGTGGCTTCGGGTGGCGGCCGCATCTCGGGCAGCATCCAGCGAACGATCGCCACCGTCAGCGCCACCCCGATCACGGTGAAGCCGAGCCCGAGCAGCCCCAGTTGCAGGATCCTCGGCAACCGCCATCCACCCCGCCTGGCCGCCGGCGGCCCCGAGCCGGCAGGTGCATCGGGCGGGGCCGCCTCGATCAGCGTGAACTCCGGCACGTAGCGCCCGAGCGGCATGGTGATTCGCACCGCGGCGCGCACCCGGCCGATCTCGTAGAACTGCTCCAGCAGCGTCCTCAGCCGCCGCGCCTGCACCCGCACGATCGGATCGGCCTGCGGATCGAAGCTCTGCGGCCGGCCCAGAACGTCGACGGCGATCGAGTAGGCCTTGATCGACGCCTCTTCGCCGGCCAGGCGCTTTTCGACCACGTAGCGAAGCAACTCGGCGATCTGCGGCGACCGAGAAATTCCTTGCCAGCCAAGGAGTTCGTCCAAGGCGGCGCGCACCTGCTCCGCGCTGGGAGCGACTTTCGGCACGGTGGACTTCCCCTCGTCCTGCCAAGCCACAGGGTGTCGAATTTACATGTAAAACGCAAGGCCGTTACCCGGACGTAACCCCGGTGACCCTTGGCGGGAGCCTGATAGACCAGCATATCCGGCCCGTTCGCTGCACAGCGTGGACTGTCCTGTGGCTCGTTTTGCCCTCGGGACGGTTGCGATCCCGGACCTCCCTCCGCGATCCGTCACGCTCCCAGGGCCGGCGGCACAAAGAACTCGACCTGACGGCCACTCCTCCCCGCGCGGCGCGGAAAAGGACAAGCGATGACGATTCTTGCCTCGAGCCAACCGGCGATCGTGCTGGTTGACGATGACCACCATTCGGCCCGCCTCATGACGCGGATGCTGGCGGCTCACGACGGCCCGCCCGTCCGCCGCATTGCCGATCCCGACGAAGCGGCGGCGAACCTCACCGCTGCTGCCGGCGCCGCGTCGGACACGGTCCAGCCCATGGTGCTCGTCGATCTCAAATCCTCGTCTGCCGCGACCGGCGATTTCATCGTGCGGCTGAAGCGCGAGGTTCCCTCGCTCTTGGTCGTCGCCATGGCGCCCTCGCTCGATCGCGACACCCGCAACACGCTGCTCGACGCCGGCGCTGCGGCGGTCTTCGAGCGCCACGCCGACCTCGAGCTCTATCGCCGCGAGGCGGCCAGCATCGTTTCCTTCTGGGTGCGCAACCAGCGCCTCGACGCAGTTGGCGCCTGAAACTCCGTAAGGGGCTCAGGCTGCCGCGGGGAGCGGCGTGCTCGACGGGCAACCGTCACGGCATTCCCAGCGCCGTTCCCCGCACTCTTGCCGTGTCCCCCGACGCGGCAATCCGGGCGTGCGCCCTGCACTGGGCGCGCGGCCAGACTGGACCGCGACGGTCGTGGTACCTCCCTCCCACGACCGTCGCGTCCTTGAACTCGTCATCCCGCGCCGGCGCCACGCCGGGCTTTCTCGCCGGCCGATCGCGTGATTCCCGATAGCCGCCATCCCTGCCGAGCTGGCGTTCCCCCCTGCATCGAAGATTCTGCTTTACCTCAACCGATGTTGAGGTTGTAGGCGTGCCGCACGATCGCGGCGCGCCGCAGTCGCGAGAGATGATAGGAAGAGCTCATGACGACGACCGATAACAGCTGGCGCGCCTTCTTCCGCACGGGCGGCGTCGCCATCGTGATCTTCGTCGGCGGCGTCTCGCTGCAGGCGATGGAGGGCTTCATCGGCTCGGCCATGCTGCCGACGGTCGTTCGCGACATCGGCGGCATCGACTACTTTGCCTGGAACACCACGCTGTTCATCGTCGCCTCGATCGCCGCCAGCGTGTTCGCGGCGGTGCGGCCGGCTCATATCGGCCCGCGCGATGTCTATGTCATTGCCGCCATGGCGTTCGGCGCCGGCAGCCTGCTCTGCGGCCTCGCACCGAGCATGGTCGTGCTGCTGCTCGGCCGCACCATCCAGGGCTTTGGCGCGGGGCTCATCGTTGCGACGACCCTCGCGATGATCCGCATCGTCTTTCCGCAATCGATGTGGCCCCGCGCCATGTCGCTCAACGCCATGGTGTGGGGGGTCGCGACGCTGCTCGGCCCCGCCGTCGGCGGCATCTTC
This sequence comes from Devosia nanyangense, assembly GCA_016213505.1. Lineage (GTDB taxonomy): Bacteria > Pseudomonadota > Alphaproteobacteria > Rhizobiales > Devosiaceae > Devosia_A > Devosia_A nanyangense. The sequence goes on along the minus strand of JACRAF010000027.1, from coordinate 37,972 downwards.
GCCAACTACGACCTCTGGCGCTGGGCCTTCCTGTCGATCGTCCCGCTCGCCGCGCTACTGGCGTTCGGCGCCGTGATGGTCCTGCCGCGCCGCGAGGCCGCGGTGCAACCAGGCGCGCCGATCCCCCAGATCGCCCTGATCATCCTCGCTATTCTGCTGATCTCGATCGGCAGCCTGCTGACCGGGAATCCCGCTCTCGCCGCCGGGCTGCTCGGCCTCGCCGGGTTGACCATCGCCGCCCTCGGCATCGTCGAAGGGCGCTCGAAACTCCGCCTCCTGCCCGGGGGCGCACTGTCGCCGCGTAGCCCGCTCGGCATGGTGCTGGTCACCATCCTCCTCCTCGGCATGTCGATCACCAGCGACATCTTCGCCCCGCTGTTCCTGCAGAGACTGCACGGGCTGACGCCGCTCTGGGCAGGCTATCTGACCGCACTGGTGGCGGCCGGCTGGACCGTGGCAGCCGTCACGACGTCGGGATTCACGGGCGCGCGCGTCCAGACCGCGATCATCGTCGCGCCCTGGGTGATGACCGCCTCGACGATCGGAATGGCCCTGTGGTTGGCGAGCGCCAATCCCGATGGCAACGCGGTCGACATCGTTCTCCCGGGCCTTTGCCTTTTCGCTCTGGGTGTGGGCATCGGTATTGCCTTCCAGCACCTCGCAACGATCGTGCTGGCCACCGGCTCGGCCGCCGACAATGACCGCGTCTCGGCAACGCTGGGGATGGTGCAGCTCTTCGCGAGCGGCATCGGCGCCGCAATCGGCGGCGTCGTCGTCAACGCCGCCGGCCTGCCGCTTGCGACCGACATCGCCGGTGTCGAAGGGGCCGCGCGCTGGTTGTTCTGGGTCTTTGCGGCCGTCACGGCACTCGCCATCCCGTTCGCCTGGCGCGTTGTGCGCACGGCGCCGAGCCTTGCCGTGGAACCGGCAGAGTAGCCTCAAACCGTCCGCAGCCAGCCGCCGTCGACGAAGTACGTGCTGCCGGTCGAGTAGCTCGCTCTGTCCGAGCAGAGGAAGACGAAGAAATTCGCCAGTTCCTCGGGCGTGCCGAACCGCTTCATGCCGCCTGCCTCGTCGGCGACGCCCTGCAGGTGCTTTTCGTAGCCGTCCTCGCCCGCGATCTGCTTGGCGGTCTTGACCCAGTCCGGCGTCAGGATCAGGCCGGGATTGATGGTGTTGACCCGGATGTTGTCGCCCACCACCTCGTTGGCGAGGGTCTTGGAAAACATCATCAGCGCCGCTTTGGTGGTGTTGTAGATCGGCTCATACCACAGCGGCTGCACGGCGCAGATCGAGGCGTTGTGGATCACCGCTCCACCGCCGCGCCGCTTCATCTGCGGCACGATCCCGCGCGCCAGCCGCACCGCCGCCATCACATGCAGGTCCCAGTAATACTGCCACTTGTCGTCGCTGGCCTCGGCGATGGTCTCGTTCGAGCCGGTGCCGGCATTGTTGATGAGGATATCGGCGCCGCCGAAGCCGTTCTGGGCCGCTTCGATCACGGCGTTGCAGCCCTCCCAGGTCGCGACGTCCGCCGCCACCCCGTGCGTCATGACGCCGTAGGTCGCCGCGATCCGCTCCGCCTCGGCGACAACGCGCTCCTCGCCGCGCGCCGCCAAGATCACCCGCGCGCCCTCGGCCGCGAACGCCTCCGCCACCGCCAGCCCGATCCCGACGCTGCCGCCGGTGACGATCGCGACCTTGTCTCTGAGTCCGAGGTCCATGTTCCGCTCCCGTTGCTCCCCCTCATCCGCCCGCTGGGCACCCTCTCCCACGTGGGGAGAAGGCAATCGAGCCGAGGGTTTCGAGTTGTGGCCTTCTCCCTTGATGGGAGAAGGTGGCCCCACGGGTCGCGTCGCGCCCGAGGGCAGGCTCCGGCCGGAGGAGGCTGGGGCCGCTCGCGCGAGACCCCGACCCTACACGTCCATCCTGATCTGCAGCTTCACATCGCCCGGCCTTGCCTCGACCGCCCGGTCGAACGCCTCGATCGATTTCTCGAACGCAAACGTCTCCGAGATCAGCGGCTTCAGGTCGACCTTCCCCGAGCCCATCAGCGCGATCGCCCGGTCGTATTGGTGCGCATAGCGGAACACCGACTCGATCCTCAACTCCTTGACCGACAGGCCCGCCACGTCGAACTTGACCGGATCGACCGGCAGCCCGACGACCACGATGCAGCCGCCCGGCCGCGGCAGGTCGGCGATGGTCTCCCATGCCTTGGGCGACCCCGAGCACTCGAACACCACATCGGCGCCCCACCCTTCAGTCAGGCGCTTGACCTCCGAAACGATGTTCTTCTCGCGGATGTTGACCGGGATCACGCCCTGGTACGTCGCTGCGATATCGAGTTTCGGCTGAGCCAGATCGGCGACGATCGCCCGCGCGCAGCCGCCCGCCAGCGCTGCGATCGCCACCATCGTGCCGATCGGCCCGGCGCCGAGCACCACCGCGGTGTCGCCCGGCGTGATCTTCGCCTTGGTCGCGGCCTGCATGCCCACCGCGAACGGCTCGACCATGGCGCCTTCGGCGAAGCTCACATGGTCGGGCAGCTTGAAGGTGTAGTTGGCCGGATGCACCGTGTACGGCGTCAGGATGCCATGGATCGGCGGCGTCGCCCAGAACGTCACTGCCGGATCGACATTGTACATCCCCAGCCGGCTGGCCCGCGAACTGGCGTCCGGCACGCCCGGCTCCATGCACACCCGGTCGCCGACCTTGAGGCTGGTCACCCCGGCGCCGATCTCGACGATCGTCCCCGCCGCCTCGTGCCCCAGCACCATCGGATCGTTGACCACGAAGGGACCGATCCTGCCATGGGTGTAGTAGTGCACGTCCGAGCCGCAGACGCCGACGGTGTGGATCTTGATCTTCACCATCCCCGGACCGACGTCCATCGGCAGGTCGATGTCGCGGAGGCTGAGTTCGTGCTGCTTTTCCAGCACCAGGGCGCGCATGCTCGTCATCAGGGGTGCGGACCTTCCTCGCCGACTGTGTAGTGCTGGGCCGGACCGGTCGCGCCTTCTACCGGCGGCTTCATCGCCCCGGTCATGATCGCCACCGCGTCCGACATCGAATATTGCTTCGGGTCGATCACCGCAATGCGCTTTCCCAGCCGGTGGATGTGAATCCGGTCGGCGACCTCGAACACGTGTGGCATGTTGTGCGAGATGAGCACGATCGGCAGTCCGCGGCGCTTGACGTCGAGCATCAGCTCGAGCACCCGCCGGCTTTCCTTGACGCCGAGCGCTGCCGTCGGCTCGTCCATGATGATCACCCGCGAGCCGAACGCCGCCGCGCGCGCCACCGCGACGCCCTGCCGCTGGCCGCCCGACAGCGTCTCCACCGACTGCGAAATATTCTGGATGGTCATCAGCCCCAGTTCGCTGAGCTTGTCGCGGGCGATCTTGTTCATCGCCGAACGATCGAGTGTGCGGAACAGCTGGCCGAAGATGTCCCTCCGCCGCATCTCGCGGCCGAGAAACATGTTGTCGGCGATCGACAGCGCCGGCGATAGAGCGAGGTTCTGGTACACCGTCTCGATGCCGGCGAGCCGTGCCTCCATCGGCGAGCGGAAATGCACCACCTGCCCGCCCAGCAGGACCTCGCCCGCGTCCGGGATCACGGCGCCGCACAGCGCCTTGATCAGCGTCGACTTGCCGGCGCCATTGTCGCCGATCACGGCCAGGATTTCGTTGCGCCTGAGCTCGAAATCGGCACTGTCGAGTGCCACGACCTTGCCGTAGCGCTTGTTGAGGCCTCGCGCCTCGAGGACGATGTCCCCGGCGTTGCCGGACGGCACGCCCATACCGGTCGAGTCGCTCATGCCGAGATCTTCCTGATCCACTGGTCGATCGTCACCGCGACGATGATCAAGACGCCCACCGCGAAATCCTGCCACAGCAGTTCGAGTCCGGAGAGCGCCAGGCCGTTGCGGAACACGCCCACGATGAGCGCGCCGAACAGCGTCCCGATGATCGAACCGCGGCCGCCGAACAGCGATGTGCCGCCGATCACCACGGCGGTGATCGAATCGAGGTTCGCCGTCTGCCCGGCCTGCGGGCTGACGCCGCCGATGCGGCCGATCAGCACCCACGCGGCGATGGCGCAGATGAGGCCGGCCAGCGCATAGACCGCGATCAGCGTCTTGTTGGTGTTGATGCCGGAGAGGCGCGCCGCATCCGGATCGTCGCCGGTGGCATAGACGTGCCGCCCGAACGCGGTGCGCGACAGGATGTACCACACCACGATCGCCACCACGACCATCAGGATCGAGCCGTAGGTGACCACCCAGCCCTTGAGGAACAGCAGGTCGAGCCCGAGCGCCTTTCCGACGTCGTAGAGTTTGATCAGTGTTCCGGTCCATTGCAGGAACGGCGCCATCGCCTCGATGTCCTGCTGCCGGATCGTTTCCGACCGCGAGTAGAAGACGTTGAGCGCACCGAAGATGCTCCAGGTGCCCAGCGTCACGATGAACGGCGGCAGCCGCAGCATGGTGACGATCAATCCGTTGACGAAACCGCAGGCGAAGCCGGCGGCCAGCCCCAGCGGGAAGGCGACGATCAGGGGCACACCGTAGACCACGGCCGTGCGTCCCATCACCACCGAGCAGAGGATCATGATCAGGCCGACGCTGAGGTCGATGCCCGCCGTCAGGATCACCAGCGTCTGCGCGATGCCCAGGATCGCGACGATCGTCACCTGCTGCAGCACCACCGACAGGTTCAGCGGCGACAGGAACTTTCCCGGCGCGGCGAAGGCGAAGATCACCACGCCGATCAGCAGCACGATTAGCGGGATTGTCGTTGGAAACCGGTGCAGGAAGCCCTGCAGGCGGCGCACCGCGCCACGGTCTTCTTCCTCGAAGCTGGCGACAGCCTGTTCGGCGCCTTTCAGCCCGCGCTCAGCCGTGGCCACGCCGGACGCATCGTCACTCATTAGGCACTCCTCCCCCAGAGCCTTCTGCGGAAGGGGCGCCGAAGCGCCCCTTCACATTCTCACCATAGCGGCGCGGCGGCCGCTTATGAAGCCACTAGCCCCAGCAGAGCTCGGTGCCCTTGGCGGTATCGATCGACTCGACGCCGGCCACCGGCTTGTCGGTCACCAGCGTCGCCCCGGTGTCGAGGAAGCCGGCCGCCGGATCGATCGCCGGCAGGGTGCCGGAGGCGATCGCTTCGAGAGCCATGGCCGCCATCTTCAGCGGATACTGCTGGCTGGTGGCGCCGATCACGCCCGCCTTGACGTTGGCAACGCCCGGGCAGCCGCCGTCGACCGAGACGATCAGCACGGAGCCGTCGTCCTTGCCGACCGCCTTGAGCGCTTCCCACGCGCCGGCCGCGGCCGGCTCGTTGATGGTGTAGACCACGTTGACGTTCGGGCATTTCTGCAGCGCGTTCTCCATCGCCGTGCGACCCTTCTCCTGGTCGCCCTGGCTGATTTCGTGCGTGCAGATACGCGGATCGTCTTCGTCGCCGTACTTGTTGGGATCCTTCACGTCGATGCCGAAGCCGGCCATGAAGCCCTGGTCGCGCAGGTAATCCACCGTCGGCTGGTTGGTGGCGAGGTCGAGCAGCACGATGCTGGCGTCCTTGGCCTTGTCGCCCAGCGTGCCGGCGGCCCACTGGCCGATCAGCAGCCCGGCCTTGCGGTTGTCGGTCGCGAACGTCGCGGTCGCCGCGTCCATCGGATCGAGCGGCGTATCGAGCACGATCACCATCAGCCCGGCGTCGCGCGCCTTCTTGATGGTGGGCACGATCGCCTTGGAGTCGCTGGGCACGATGGCAAAGCCCTTGGCGCCGGCCGAGATCAGGTTCTCGATGGCAGCCACCTGGCCGTCATTGTCGCCGTCGAACTTGCCGGCGGCGGAGATCAGGGTGAGCCCGAGTTCCTTGGCCTTCGCCTGGGCGCCTTCGCGCATCTTCACGAAGAACGGGTTGGTCTCGGTCTTGGTGATGAGGCCCACCGTGATGCCCTGAGCCAGGGCTGCCGAGGTCGCCATGGCGCCGAGCACGACGGCTCCGGCCAAGGCCATCCTCAGAAGTTTCATTCCCATATCTTCCTCCCGTTGGGTTGCACCGCAATGCAGCCACAGGCCGCTTTGCGGCAGACGCTGACGGGAAGGTTTTCCTCCCCCGTCGTCGCGCTACATACAGCGCAAGCCCCTCCGCCTGTCAATTAATTAATCCACTTGATTTAGTAATTGACAGATCGGCGGTCGCGGTCGCAGTCTGGGCAGCGGAGGGACGAGGAACCCTATGTAATCGATTGCATTTTCGCCGCTGGCGGGCCAGAACGGCGCGCTTGCGGCCGACCTCCATTCATCGGCGAATGGACGCGATCGTTAAGGAGTTAGGCGTGGCACAGACCGCCGACGGCAATCAGCGGATGGCGCGCCCCGGAGCATCGAACCGGGGCACCAACCAGATCGGCGTGCGCCTCTACAACGAGCGCCTCGTGCTGTCGCTGATCCGCCTGCATGGCGAACTGCCCAAGGCCGATATCGCGCGGCTCACGGGTCTGTCCCCGCAGACCATCTCGATCATCATGAACCAGCTGACGGAGGACGGGCTGCTGCAGAAGGGCCGACCCACCCGCGGCCGCGTCGGCCAGCCTTCGGTCCCCTACTCGCTCAATCCCGAGGGCGCCTTGTCGTTCGGGCTGAAGATCGGCCGCCGCAGCGTCGATCTCTATCTCATCAATTTCACCGGCGAGATCATCAAGGCGCTGCACCAGACCTACGTCTATCCGACGCCCGACGGCATCCGCGCCTTCGCCCGGCAGGGGATCGATGCGATCCTTTCCGATCTCACGCCGGCCCGGCAGGCCCGCATCGCCGGCCTCGGCATCGCGGCCCCCTACGAGATGTGGACCTGGCACGAGGAGATCGGTGCCCCTAAAGAGGAGATCGACGCCTGGCGCACCATCGACATGCGCGCCGACATCGCCAGACTCTGTCCCTGGCCGGTGTATTTCGCCAACGACATCACCGCCGCCTGCGCTGCCGAACTGATGTTCGGCCATGGCGGTGACTACATCGACTACCTGTATATCTTCATCGGATCCTTCATCGGCGGCGGCCTAGTGCTCGACGGCCACCTGTTTCCCGGCCGCACCCAGAACGCCGGCGCACTCGGCTCCATGCCGCCGCAACACCCCGCCGCCGGCGGCAGCCGCACCCCGCAGCTCATGAACATCGCCTCGATCTACGTGCTGGAGCGCAAGCTCCGGGCTCAGGGGCGCGATGCCAGCATCCTCTGGCAATCGCCGGACGATTGGGGCGACAGCCTGGGCGATGCGCTCGACGAGTGGATCGGCGAAGTCGCCGGCAGCGTCGCCTACGCCATCGTCGCCGCGATCGCCGTGATCGACGTCGAGACCGTCATTATCGACGGCGCCTTCCCTGTTTCGGTCCGCCGCCGGATCATCGAGCAGACCCGTGCGGCGCTGGCCCGGATCAACCAGCAGGGGCTCTCCCCCTTCCGCCTGGTCGAGGGATCGATCGGCAACGCCGCCCGGGCGATGGGTGGGGCGTCGCTGCCGCTGCTCGCCAATTTCACCCAGGACCGTGAAGTCCTGTTCAAGGAAAACGCCTGACCCGTGCGGCGCCCGCCGTTTTGGTAACCGATCAGCAAGCCGGCGCGGCCTAGGGTCGCACCGAAGACTGCTCCGGGTACAAGTGGATGGTCACCAAGAAAGCTGAGTCGCCGGAACGTTCGTGGTCTTCCGCTAGGACTATGACAGCAGTCACAATCGGCCTTGTGACAACCGCGGCTGTGACCCTGGGATTCATTCTGTGGTCGGCGCAGGGCGTCGACGAACGCAGCCTCGAGCACGAAATCAATCTGGCTCGCCACGTCATCTCCGCCCAGCTCGATCGCATTCCCCATGATCAGGAAAGCGTGACGATCTGGGACGATTCCATCAACCACCTGAAGCCCGCCCTCGACACCCACTGGGTCGACGTCAACCTCGGCGTCTGGATGAGCGACTTCTTCGGCCATGACGAAGTGATCGTTCTCGACGCATCCAACCGGCCGATCTATGCGATGGCCGAGGGCGAGATGACCGGGCTCGAGGCGGCCAGGGACGCCCTTCCCACCCTCAATCCGCTGATCTCCGAACTCCGGCGCAAGATCTCGGGCGGCGGCCTCGACGCCTACGAGGCGGGCACCGCGCCCAATCCGCCGCGTGCTTCCGACCTCGTCGTCGTGCACGGCGTGCTCTCGCTCGTCAGCATGACGCCCATCATCAGCGATTCCGGCGACATCGTTCAGGCGCGCGGCACCGAATACATCCACGTCAGCATGGTGCATCTGGCCGCCGCCTACGCCGGCCGCCTGGGCGAGGAGTACCTGATCCCCGACGCCAGCTTCACGGAGGCCGCGTCCGGCGTTCCCGACCGGGCGATGCTGCCGCTCTCCAACCGCGCCGGCCGCTTCATCACCTTCCTCGAATGGACCCGGACCAGTCCGGGCCAGGCGATGCTCAACCAGACGATCCCGGCCATCGCCGGCGCCTTTCTCATCGCCGGCATCATTGCTTTCCTTCTCGTCGATCAGCTCTGGCGCAAATCGCGCGCCCTCGAAGCCGGCCGCGCCGACGCCGAGCATCAGGCCCGCCACGACCGGCTGACCGGCCTGCCCAACCGCGCCAATTTCGAGGCCGAACTCGCCCACGTCCTGGCCGAGCGCCCCACGCGCGAGCGGCGCATCAGCCTGCTGATGCTCGATCTCGACCGCTTCAAGGCCGTCAACGACACCCTCGGACACCGCGCCGGCGACGACCTGATCCGCGCCGTCAGCCAGCGCCTGCGCCAGCTCGTCGCGCCGGGAGACCATCTGGCGCGCCTGGGCGGCGACGAATTCGCCCTGATCCACTTTCACGCCCCCGGGCCCGACGATCCGCTTGCTCTGAGCAAACGCATCATCGAGGCGCTCGGCAAACCGTTCGACGTCCATGGCAGCGAGGCATTCGTCGGCGCCAGCATCGGCATTGCCACCGCCGAGGGCGGCGAAGCCGACTCGCGCGAAGTCGCCCGCAAGGCGGACATTGCGCTCTATGAGGCCAAGGCCACCGGGCGCAATCGCGCGGTGTTCTTCGAAGAGTCGATGAGCGAGCTCCTGCAGAACCGGCACATGATCGAGGGCGAACTGCGCGAGGCGCTGCGGCGGGATGACCAGCTCTCCGTCGCCTTCCAGCCGCTCTATGGCGCCGACCACACCAGCATGATCGGAGCGGAGGCGTTGGCGCGCTGGCACAACCCGCGGCTTGGCCAGGTTTCTCCAGCGCATTTCATCTCGATCGCCGAATCCAGCGGGCTCATCGAGAGGCTCGGCCAGTTCGTGCTGCGCCAGGCCTGTGAGCTGGGGGCGAAATGGCCCGGCCGCACCATCGCCGTCAACATGTCGCCGGTGCAGTTGCGCAACCCGCGTTTCCCCCAGGAGGTGTTCGCCGTGCTGCGCGAGACGGGCATGCGTCCGGGAGATCTCGAACTCGAAATCACCGAGGGGATCCTGCTCGAAGACGCCTCCATCGCGTCCGAGGCGCTCCACATCTTCCGTTCGTCCGGCATCCGCATCGCGCTCGACGATTTCGGCACCGGCTATTCCTCGCTGAACTATCTCAAGCGCTACCCCGTCGACCGGATCAAGATCGACCGCTCCTTCGTCAGCCAGCTCGCCCCCGGTCACGTCTCGGTGGCGATCGTCGAGGCCATGGTGCGCCTCGCTCACGCCCTCAAGATCGAGGTCACGGCCGAAGGCGTCGAGACCGAAGAGCAGGTCAAGGTGCTCACCGATCTTGGCTGCAACATTTTTCAGGGCTTCTTGCTGTCGCCGCCGATCACCGCCGCGGCTCTGGAGGCGATGCTTGGCCATCCGGTTCGCCACGTCGACGACGCCAAGGTCGCTTAACGCCGCATTTACCGTCGCCCGCGATATCCCTCTCATGTGAAACTCCGTTCCAACGCCGTTCGCTTAGCATGGCGCCGGTCCGGAGCGTTTCCAGGAAAAGCATGTCCTTGCGAACGCGAGGATGCGAAGCGGTTTTCCGGTTCGGAAGCGCGACAATCGGAGACGCAGGGCTGAGGCGTTCATGCACATGACCGAATCTCGCTGGAAGTTCTCCGTCGCCGTGCTGCTGCCCGTCGCGGCGGCGGTGCTGGTGACGCTGGCGCTGACTGCCGGCTTCATCCTGTGGTCGGCCTCGCGCACCGACGAACGCGCGCTCGAGCAGCAGCAGGCGCTCGCCGCCCATATGATCGCCGGCGCCCGTTCCGACTTCGAAGGCACGCAGGGCACCGAGGTCCTCCGCTACGACGCCGTCGAGGCCTTTCTCGGCGATACCCCCGACACCGATTGGATCGAGTCCAGTTTCGGCGCCGCCGGATACGACGATTTCGGCCATGATCGCGTCTACGTCCTTGATCCTTCGCTGACCCCCATCTACGCCGCGCGCGACGGCGAGAGCGCCGGCGTTTCGGCCTATGACCAGGACCGCGCCGCTATCGATCCGCTCGCCGTGCGGTTCCGCTCGCCCGAACGCGCAGCGCAGATTGCCGCCTATCAGGACGGCAGCAGCGACTGGCCGCCGCAGGTCTCCGACATCGTCGATCTGGGCGGCCGGGCGGCGATGGTCGCCGTCCTGCCCATCGTCTCCGATTGGGAAGGGCAGGAACAGGCGCCCGGCCATTTCTATCTCCACGTCGCCGTCAAATTCCTCGGCAGCGACGTCGCCGATGACCTGATGGATCAGTACCTGCTCGCCGGCGCGCATTTCGACACCGTCGCCAACACCCTGCCCGGCGAGGCCGTGGTCCCCATCGCCAACGCCGAGGGGCGCTTCGTCGCCTTCTTCAAGTGGCAGCCCGAGCGCCCGGGACAGGACCTGCTGCGCGAGACGCTCCCGGCCAGCGGCGGGCTTCTCGTCGTGGTCGCGGCAATCATTGGGCTGCTGCTGGCGTTTCTCGCCCGCTCCACCGCCGCGCTCGACAAGGCTCGGGTCGAGGCGCTGTTCCGCGCCACCCACGATCCGCTGACCGGGCTCGCCAATCGGGCCCTCTTCACCGAGCGGCTCGAGCGCGCGCCCCTGCCGCTGGCGCTGCTCGCCCTCGATCTCGATCGCTTCAAGGCGGTGAACGACACCCTCGGCCACGAGGCGGGCGATGATCTTCTGCGGCAGGTGTCCGGCCGCCTGCTGGCGCTCGTCCGGGCCACCGACACCGTCGCTCGGCTCGGCGGCGACGAGTTCATGATCCTCGTTTCCGGCACCGCCGACAGCGCCGCACTCGCAACGCTCGCCGGGACCATCGTCGCCGCGATCTCGGAGCCGTTCCGTATCGGACGCGACACGGCGCAGATCGGCGTCAGCGTCGGCATCGCCACCGCCGTCGCCGATGAACGCAAGGATCTCGTCTCGCGCGCCGATTTCGCCCTCTACGACGCCAAGGAATCCGGCCGCAACACCTTCCGCGTGTTCGACCGGCTGGCGCGCGCCGCCTAAAGCGCCATCGCTGCAACCGGCGTGGTCACGAAGAACACCAGGAAGATGATGGCGAACAGCGCGATGACCAGCGCGGTCGAGATGATCAGCACCCAGAAATTGTCGAGCCGCGGGCTGCCTTGGCGAGCTTCCGTGGCGGTCTTGTGGGCATCATAGGTTTTCATCGAACCCTCCGTTTTCCCATTCGTTCGGGAGTTTCACCAAAACCAACGCCCCGGCCGCTACGCAGTTCCGGCGGGGCTTGACCCGCGGATGCCGCCAGCCGAACCTCGGGCATGCTTCGGGGGCGGGGCCGGGTCGATGGGTTTGAGTGAGTTGGGCGCGCGAACGGGCCGGCTGCCATGAGCCTCGGCAGTTACTTTCTCGCCCGCAGCGTGGGCTTGCCCCGGCGCCTGTGCGCCGCGCGCCGCACTCGCGGCATTCGCCTGGCGATGGCCGACGGCGTCGAGCTCGAGACCGAGCTGTTCACCCCCGCCCAGGCCGGCAAACACCCGACGCTCCTGATGCGCATCCCCTACGGCCTCACCGGGTTTTCGACCGTCGCCGAGGTCTATGCCGAGCGCGGCTACAACGTCGTCATCCAGGCCTGCCGCGGCACCGGCAAATCCGGCGGCGATTTCGAGCCGCTGCGCAACGAGCGGGACGACGGCCTCGCCACCCTCGCCTGGATCAAGGCCCAGCCCTGGTTCGACGGCCGGCTCGGCCTCTCCGGCCCGAGCTATCTCGGCTACGCCCAATGGGCGATCTCCGACGCCCTGCCCAAGCAATCGGCGATGGCGGTGAAGGTGACGAGCGCCGAGTTCCGCAGCATCGTCTTTCCTGGCGGCGCCTTCCAGCTCGGCCTATGGCTGGGCTGGATGCAGGTCATCGACGGCATCCAGCGCAACCCCGTGCTGGCGGCGCGCCGCATGGCCTCGGGCGACATCGAGCGGCGCACCCTGCGCGTCTCGATGAAGCTGCCGCTGATCGATGCCGACCAGCGCCTTACCGGCCGCAAGGTGCCGTTCTGGCAGGGCTGGCTCGGCGAGTCGGTCGGCAACGACGCGTTCTGGGAGCCGCTCGATCACACCCACCGCCTCGGCGCCCGCACCCCGCCGACGAGCTTTGTCTCCGGCTGGTACGATTTCATGCTCGACCAGCTGCTGCGCGACCACGAGACCCTCGCCGATGCCGGTTGCAGGGTGCGGCTCACGGTCGGGCCGTGGGTCCACGTCAGCCCAGAGCTGCAGACCGAGAGCATCCGCGACACCCTCGGCTGGATGAACGCCGAACTGCTCGGCGACCGCTCGGGGCTCGGCGACAAACCGGTCCGGCTCCACATCGGCGGCCGCAGCGAGTGGCGCGATTTCGATGCCTATCCGCCGGGACCGCCCGACATCCAGGTCTGGCACCTGCATCCCGACAAGGTGCTGTCGCAGCGGCCGGTCAAGGCCTCGCCGCCCAACCGTTACACTTACGATCCGGCGAAACCGACTCCCAATTTCGGCGGCAACATGTTCGCCTTCACCGGCGCCGGGCCGATCGATCAGGCCAAGCTGGAGCGGCGGAACGACGTTCTGCTGTTCACCTCCGAGCCGCTGTTTTCCGACATCTCGATCATCGGCAACGTCCGCGCCGTGATCTACGCGCGGGCCAGCCTGCCCAATGCCGATCTCTTCGTGAAGCTCTGCGACGTCGACGAGAAGGGCCTCTCGATCAACGTCTGCGACGGCATCATCCGCAAGACCTCGGCCGATCCGGCGGTGCCCGACGACGTCTGGAAGCTGAGCCTCAAACTCAACGCCACGGCCTATTGCTTCAGGCGCGACCACCGGCTCCGCCTGATCGTCGCCAGCGGCGCCCATCCGCGTTACGCCCGCAATACCGGCACCGACGAGCCGTTCGGAACGGCAACTCACCTGTTGCCCGTCGACATCGAGATCTTCCACGATCCGGCGCGGCCGAGCGCCATCCACCTGCCCGTCTACGAGCTGTGACGGCCCGCCCGCTCCCCATTCTGCTCGCCCTCTCGGCGCTGGCGCTGATGCTCAGCATCGGCGGCGGCATCCGTCACGACTATGGCGACTACCTGAAGCAATGGGCGCTGGTGCTGGGCGGCGACAATCCGTGGAGCACCAACAACGCCTACGGTCCGCTGCACAACGCCTTCGCGCTGCTGTTGCCGATCCGCCCGCTGGCGCCCAAGATCGTCATCGCCATCAGCCTCCTCGCCGCCAATGGCCTGCTGTTTCTGACGCTGTTCTACACCCGCCCCTTGGCCCAATGGCGGACCACCTATTTCGTCGCCTTCGGCGCCAACCTGCTGGTCCTCGTCAGCGCCTTCTGGTTCGGCCTCAACGATGCCTTCGTCGCCGCGCTGATCCTCGGCGCGGTGCTGGCCCGGCGTGACGGCCGCTTCATCCTCGCCGGCGTGCTGCTCGGCCTCGCGACGCTCGACAAGTACTACCCGGCGCTTCTGATCCCCTTCTTCGCCCTCGACGCGCGCCTGATCCAGCCCCGCCTGCTGCTCGCAGCTGCCGCGACCATCGCCATCGGCATCGCCGCCGCCTTCGTCATCTGGGGCAGCGCCTTGTTCGAAGCCATCGCCTACGGCGTCAGCCGCGACGCCACCATCCTCTCGATCCTCCGCCCCATCGTCGTCGCCGGACGCAATCTCGGCATGGGCGATGCCGTCGATCTTCTCGTCCGCTTCAACGGCCCGCTGGTGCTGCTGGTCTGGCTCGCCGCGGTCTGGGCCGCCTGGCTCCGCCGCGACAATTGGCTCACCAGCGCGTGCTGGGGCCTCTTTGCGGTGCTCCTCACCTACAAGGTCGGCAACCCGCAATTCTGGGTGTCATGGCTGGCACTGGTCGCCGCCCTGCCCCTGCTGGGCACCCCCGACGCCGACCGCCTCGCCCGCCTGAGCTGGCCCTACGCGATCTTCCTCAGCCTGTTCGAACTCGGCTACGTCGTCCTGCAGCCGCAATACTATCTCGGTCCATGGCTCTGGGTGAACGACGTGGTGGGCGTCCCGAGTTTTGTGCTGGGGGCGTGGATGCTGGTGGCGTATTTGCGAGGCTCGGTACCCGCCGCGGACTAGAACCCGATGGCCTCGCGCAGCCGCCTCCCCCTCATCCGCCCTCCGGGCACCTTCTCCCACGAGGGGAGAAGGTCACTACCTCCGGCCTCTCGGCTCGATTGCCTTCTCCCCTCGTGGGAGAAGGTGGCGAAGCCGGATGAGGGGGAGGCCACACCCTCCGGACCAAGAGCAAACACGAACCTGGAGTGCGGTCCCTACCCCCGCTTCTCGCCCTCGGCCTTCACCCTTACCCGCGCCGCATGCAGCAGCGGCTCCGTATACCCCGACGGCTGGTCGGCCCCGCGCAGCGCCAAATCCAGCGCCGCCTGAAACGCGATCGAGCCGAAATTGCCGCTCATTGGAATATAGTTCGCATCTCCCGCGTTCTGCTTGTCGACCACCGCGGCCATGCGTTCGAACACCGCGATCACCTCGTCCTTCGTCACCAGCCCGTGCCTGAGCCAGTTGGCGATCGCCTGCGAGGAGATGCGGCAGGTCGCCCGGTCCTCCATCAGCCCGACGTCGTGAATATCCGGCACCTTCGAGCAGCCGACTCCCTCGTCCACCCAGCGCACCACATAGCCCAGAATCCCTTGCGCATTGTTCTCGACCTCGGCGGTGATCGCCGCCCGATCGAGCTTGCTCGCGTCCAGCACCGGCATCGAGAACAGCTCGCTTAAGCCCGGCGTCGGCTGGTTGTGCCGCCGCTGCTGCGCCGCGAACACGTCGACCTCGTGATAGTGGAGCGCATGCAGCGTCGCCGCCGTCGGCGAGGGCACCCACGCCGTATTGGCGCCGGCGTTGGGGTGCGCCGCCTTGCTCGCCAGCATCGCCGCCATGTCGTCCGGCCGCGCCCACATGCCCTTGCCGATCTGCGCCTTGCCGGAAAACCCGGTGGCGAGCCCGATCAGCACGTTGCGATCCTCGTACGCCCTGATCCACGCCTCCGACTTCACGTCGTCCTTGCGCAGCACCGGCCCCGCCTCCATCGAGGTGTGGATTTCGTCGCCGGTGCGATCGAGGAAGCCGGTGTTGATGAAGAACACCCGCTTGCGTGCGGCGTAGATCGCCGCCTTGAGGTTGGCCGAAGTCCGCCGCTCCTCGTCCATGATGCCGATCCTGATCGTCTCGGGCCTGAGCCCCAGCATGGCCTCGACCGCCCCGAACATCTCGCAGGCGAACGCCACCTCGTCCGGCCCGTGCATCTTGGGCTTGACGATGTAGACCGCGCCGGTGCGCGAATTGCCGGTATCGTGCATCGCGCAGAGCGTCGTCACCGCCGCATCGAGCAGTCCCTCTCCGATCGGCGTTCCAGTCTTGTCGAGCACGGCCCGCGTCGTCATCAAATGCCCGACATTGCGCACCAGCAGCAGCGCCCGGCCCTTGAGCGTCAGCTTCTGGCCGTCGGCGCCGGTGAAGACCCTGTCCGCGTTGAGCGAGCGGTGAACGGTCTTGCCGCCCTTCTCGAACGTATCGCTGAGCGTGCCCTGCATCAGTCCGAGCCAGTTGCGATAGACCCCGATCTTGTCCTCGGCGTCCACCGCCGCGACCGAATCCTCGCAGTCCTGGATCGTCGTCTGCGCGCTCTCGATGATGATGTCGGCGAGCCCCGCCGCATGCGTCGCCCCGATCGGGTTCTGTGGATCGATATGGAGGATGGCGTGCAGCCCATGATGCCGGAGCACGATCTGCCCCTGCCCGTAGCCGACGAACTGGGTCGGATCGGCCAGAGCCGCCGCCCCATCCGCCGTGTCGATCATCAGCGTGCCGCCGGCCGGGAGATAACGTGAGACATGTTCATGGCTGCCGCGTGTCAGCGGAAACGCCTCGTCGAGGAATTCTGCCCCCCGCGCCACCACCGCTGCGCCGCGCTTCGGATTGAACCCCTTGCCCGGCGCCAGCTCCCCGTCCCGCGAAATCGCGTCGGTGCCGTAGAGCGCGTCATAGAGCGACCCCCAGCGGGCATTCGCGGCATTGAGCGCGTAACGGGCGTTGCTGACCGGCACCACCAGCTGCGGCCCGCAGATCGTCGACAGCTCCGGGTCGAGGCCCGTAGTTTCAATGGCGAAATCGGCCGGCTCCGGCACGAGATAGCCGATCTCGCGGAGGAACGTCTCATACCCCGCCGGGTCCTTCGCCACCGGCCCGTGCGCGTGGTGCCAGTCGTCGATCTGCTTCTGCATCCGGTCGCGGATCGCCAGCAGCTCGCGGTTGCGCGGCATGAATTTTTCGACCAGCCCCGCCAGCCCCGCCCAATACGCCTCGGCCGCAACCCCCGTCCCCGGCAGCGCCTCCGTCTCGATGAAGCTCACCAGCTGCGCATCGACCTCGAGGCCGGATTTGTTGAGATAGTTGGCCATCGCAAGATCCTCGTCGGGGCAAGGCCCCCTCATCCGCCCGTTGGGCACCTTCTCCCCCCGGGGGAGAAGGCCGACACACTAGCATCGCGGCTCCTGTCCTTCTCCCTATGGGGGAGAAGGTGGCCGAAGGCCCGATGAGGGGGCCTTTGCCACAAACGCCCCTAGCCCGCCAGTGCCGACTTCATCGCCTTCCCCATCACATACGTCTCCACCACCGCCCGGTCGTCGCCGCAGGTCTGCAGCAGGAACAGCTCATTGGCAAGGCTGCCGACGGCCTCCATTCGTAGGGCCATCTGCGGCGTCGCCCGGGCATCGAGCACCACCAGATCGGCATCGGCCCCCGGCTCCAGCGAACCGATCCGCCCGTCCAGCGACAGCGCCCGGGCATTGCCCAGCGTCATCATGTAGAACGATCGCAGCGGATTGAGCCGTTGGCCGCGCGACTGCAGCACCTTGTAGCCCTCGTCGAGCGTGCGCAGCATCGAGTACGACGTACCGCCCCCCACGTCCGTCGCCACCGCGATGCGGGCGCCATGCGACGCCAGCCGGTCGTGGTCGAACATGCCCGAGCCGATGAACAGATTGCTCGTCGGACACCACACCGCGACCGACCGCGTCGCCGCCAGCACCTCGCATTCGCGGTGCGTCAGGTGGATGCAGTGCCCGAGCAGCGTCTTCGGCCCCAGCAGATGATAGCGCTCGTAGATGCCCAGATAATCCTTGAGGTTGGGATAGAGCTCGCGCGCCAGCTCGACCTCGGCGAGGTTCTCGTCGACATGCGTCTGGATGTGGATGTCGGGATACTCGCGCGCCAAAGCCTCGGCCATCTCCATCTGCTCGGGGCTCGAGGTGATGGCGAAGCGCGGCGTGATCGCGTAGTGCGCGCGGCCCTTGCCGTGCCAGGTCTCGAGCAGCCGCTTGCTGTCGTCATAACTCGCTTGCGGCGTGTCGCAGAGCGCCGCCGGCGCGTTGCGGTCCATCATCACCTTGCCGCCGAGCATCAGCATGTCGCGCTTGCCCGCCTCGGCAAAGAACGCATCGACCGATTGCGGATGCACCGAACAATAGCTCGCCACCGTGGTCGTCCCGTGCCGGATCAGCTCGTCGAAGAATTTTGACGCGATCCGCTGGGCATGCGCTTCGTCGCCGAATTTCTGCTCCTCGACGAAGGTGTAGGTGTTGAGCCACTCGAGCAAATTGGCGGCATAAGAGCCGATCACCTGCATCTGCGGGAAATGGATATGCGGGTCGATGAACCCCGCCATGATCAGGTTGGGCCGGTGGTCGATCACCTCGTGATGCGCCGCCGCCCTGGGGTTGAATTCGCCGATCATCACGATCTTGCCGTCGCCGATCACCACGGCGCCGTCCGCGATGTAGCGGTAGCTCTTTGCGTCGTCGATCGCCTGGGGCTCGTCGATGAAGCTCAGCACCCGCCCGCGCAGCACCTTCACCTCGGTCGGATGCGGGCTCACGAGTGCGTCGCCTCGCGGTACCAGGCAACGATCAGCGCCCGCTCTTCCGGCGTGATCTCGGTGACGTTGCCGGGCGGCATCGCCGCCGAATATCCCGCCTGCAGCGCAATCAGCTCGGCGTGGTTGGCGATCGCCGCGTCGCTGTCGAGGTGCACGTTCCGGGGTGCCTCGTAGATGCCCTCATAGCTCGGTGCCGCCGCGTGGCACATCGAGCAGCGCCCGAGGATCACGTCGCGGACGGCGGGGAAATGACTTGCTGCCAGAAACGGCCCGGCGCCCGCCGACGCCACCTCCTCCCGCGCGTCGCCGGGCTTGCCCGCCGACGACAGCCACGCGATGACGAGGAAGATGACCACGGCCACGCCCCACGTCCAATGCGGATTTCCCTTCCGCGCGTGATGCGTATTGAACCAGTGCCTGATCACCGCCCCTTCGAGGAAGATCAGCGCGGCGATCAGCCAGTTCCACTGCGTCGCGAACGCCAGCGGGTAGTGGATCGACAGCATGAAGAAGATCACCGGCAGCGTCAGGTAGTTGTTGTGCAGCGAGCGCTGCTTGGCGACGTACCCGTATTTCGCATCCGGCACGCGCCCGGCCTTCAGGTCGCCGACCACGATCTTCTGGTTGGGGATGATGATCATCGCCACGTTCGCCGCCATGATCGTCGCGGTGAACGCGCCCATGTGCAGCATCGCCGCCCGGCCGGTGAACACCTGCGTGTACGCCCACGACATCGCCGTCAGCACCGCGAACAGCGCCACCATCAGGCCGCCGGTCGACTTGCCGATCGGCGATTTGCACAACAGGTCATAAGCGTACCAGCCCACCACGATCGAGCCGATCGAGATCAGGATGCCCACCCAGTTGGGAACATCCAGCACGTGCCTGTCGATGAGGAACAGGTCGGCGCCGAAATAGTAGACCATGACCATCAGCACGAAGCCGCTGAGCCAGGTGAAATAGCTCTCCCATTTGAACCAGGTCAGGTGCTCGGGCAAGAACTCCGGCGCCACCAGGTATTTCTGGATGTGATAGAACCCGCCGCCATGCACCTGCCACTCCTCGCCCGAAGCCAGCGGCGGCAGGCTCGGCGTCTTCCTGAGCCCCAGGTCGAGCGCGATGAAATAGAACGACGCTCCGATCCAGGCGACGGCCGTGATCACGTGCACCCACCGCACGGCAAAACTCAGCCATTCCCAGAAGATCGCGTAGTCGGGCATTACTAAGTCACCTTAGGCCAGTGTGTGGGCTCACCCCTCATCCGCCCGTTGGGCACCTTCTCCCATAAGGGCAGAAGGCCAAGGAGCCGGCAGTTTCTCAGTCATGCCCTCCCTCGATCGGAGAAGGCCAACACTCAGAACCCTCGGTTCGGTCGCCTTCTGCCCTTGTGGGAGAAGGTGCCCGAAGGGCGGATGAGGGGGAGGCCACACGCATGAGGAGGAGGCGGACCACCGGCCCGCCCCGCCAAATCCTGTCCTTACGCCGCGGTTTCGACGCCCTTGACGAACCAGTCCATCACGGCCAGCTCGTCGAGGGTCAGCGTCTTGCCGTCCTCGACCTTCAGCTTGCCCTCGGTGTCGTAGATCGGGCCGGTGAAGATGTCGAACGAGCCGTCCATGTAGCCGGCCTTGATCTTGTCGGCCTCAGCAACGACATCGGCCGGAACCGCGGCGCTGTACGGCGAGATCACGACGGTGCCGTCGACCATGCCTTCCCAGATGTTCGAGGATTTCCACGTTCCATCGAGTACGGCTTGTGCGCGCCGCGTATAGTGCGGGCCCCAGATGTCTTCGATCGCGGTGAGATGGGCGTTCGGCGCAAAGCTCGACATGTCGGCGCCCTGGCCGAAGCCGTGGAGGCCGCGCTGCTCGAGACTCTGCAGCGGCGCCGGGCTGTCGGTGTGGGTGGTGACGATGTCGGCACCGAGATTGAGCAGCGTCTCGGTGGCGGCGGCTTCCTTCGGGGGATCGAACCACGAATCGATGAACACGACCTTCAGCGTCGCGGCCGGATTCTTCTTCTGTGCGGCGAGCGGGAACGAGTTCACGCCGAGCACCACCTCCGGCACCTTGTACGAGCCGAGATAGCCGAGCGTGCCCGACTTGCTCATCATGCCCGAGATCGTGCCGAGCACGGCGCGGCCCTCATGGAAGCGCGAGTTATAGACCGACACGTTGTCGGCGAGCTTGAAGCCGGTGCAATGCTCGAACTTCACGTCGGGGAATTCGCCGGCGACCTGGATCGTCTGATCCATATAGCCGTACGAGGTTGTGAAAATCAGCTTGCAGCCCTGGTTGGCGAGATCGCGAATGACCGGGATGGCGCTCGCGTCTTCGGCGACGTTCTCGACATAGACGCTCTCGATCTTGTCGCCGAGCGCCGTCTGCATGGCCTCGCGGCCCTTGTTGTGGGCCCAGGTCCAGCCATAGTCGCCGATCGGCCCCAGGAACACGAAGCCGACCTTGAGCTTGTCCTGCGCGAAGGCTCTGCTGCCGAGCATCGGCAGCGCTGCAGCTGCGCCGGCAGCCTGGATGAAATTGCGGCGGGTTAGAATAGCCATTTAGACGTCTCCTGTTGGTGGCGTTTCTAGTTTGACGTAAGAAAGGGCTTGCCGAGGCAAGCAGGCGCGTTGCTGCCGGCGCGATCGCGTACCGAGATCAGCGCGAGCACGACAACGGTCATGAGGTAGGGCATCGCTGCCCAGAACTGCGACGGGATGGCCGGGATGATCGGCAGGCCGTTGAGCCCGCCACCCTTGGCGTAGAGTTCCAGCCACATCAGCAGGCCGAAGAAATACGCTCCGACCAGCAGCCGCGGGGCGCGCCAGCTCGCGAACACCACCAGCGCCAGGGCGATCCAGCCCCGGCCCGCGGTCATGCGCTCGGCCCACATCGGGGTGATGACGAGCGAAAAATAGGCGCCGCCGATGCCCGCCATGGCGCCGCCGAAGGCAATTGCCGCGTAGCGCACGCCGACCACCGAATAGCCGATCGAGTGCGCCGAAAGATCGTTCTCGCCGACCGCCCGGAGGATCAGCCCGCCGCGCGTCGATTTGAGGAACCATGTGACCAGCACCACCATGATCAGTGCGAAATAGACGATCGGGCTGTAGCCGAACAACACCTTGAGGAAGGGGTCGCGGGACAGGGCCGGCGGAAAGATCGAGCCGAACGGTGCGACGATCCTGCCCTGGAACGAGAGTCCGATCAGCGATGATAGGCCAGTCCCGAAGATGGTGAGCGCGAGACCCGTCGCGACCTGGTTGGAATTGAGCGCCAGGACGAGAAACCCGAACAGCAGCGCCGCGAGTGCGCCCGCCGCCGCGGCGCCGATCATGCCGAGCCACGGGCTGCCGGTGATAACCGTTGTCGCGAAACCGGCGATGGCCCCGATCAGCATCATGCCTTCGACGCCCAGGTTCAGCACGCCGGCCTTTTCCACCACCAGTTCGCCCAGCCCCGCCAGCAGGATGGGCGTCGAGATGCCGACAATGGTGATGATGGTAAGGATGAGGACCTCGATGCTCATCTCACTCTCCCGCGGCCGGTGCGGGCGCATTTTTTGGGTTGCGCACGATCCGCACCCGGTAGCGCACGAGGATGTCGCTGGCGAGGATGAAGAACAGCATCATCGCCTGGAAAATCCCGGCAGTGGCGTTGGGAATATGCACCGTCGTCTGCGCCACTTGTCCGCCCACATAGGTCACCGCAAGGACGATCCCCGCGATCAGGCAGCCGATAGGATGCAGCCGCCCGAGGAAGCTCACGATGATCGCCGTGAACCCGTAGCCCGACGGAAAGCCGAGATTGATCGCTTTCAGCGCCCCGGTGAATTCGAGCGCTCCGGCGAGCCCCGCCATACCGCCGCCGATCAGCATCGCCAGCCAGATCGTCTGCTTGCTGTCGAAGCCGCCGTGCCTTGCGGCATGCGGCGCGCTGCCCACCACCCGGATCTGGAAGCCGAACACCGAGCGCGCCGTCACCAGCCAGAAGACGAACGGCAGCACCAGCGCGATGGCGATCCCCAGATGCACGGTCGTTCCAGGGAACAGGATCGGCAGGCTCTGCTCTGCCGTCAGCGGCGCCGTCGCCGGGAAGTTGCGCCCGTTCGGGTCCTTCCACGGCCCGCCCACCAGGTACCCCAGCACCTGCAGCGCCACATAGGTGAGCATCAGGCTCGACAGGATTTCGTTGACCGAGAACCGCGTCCGCAGCACCGCCGGGATCGCCGCCCAGGCCGCACCGCCGACGACGCCGGACAGGATCATCGCGGTGATGATCAGCCCGCCGCCGCCACCGCCGGCCGCAATGCCGACGCCCGCCGCGCACAGCGAGCCGATGACATATTGCCCCTCGGCCCCGATGTTCCACACATTGGCGCGGTTGCCGATCGACAGGCCCAGCGCGATGATGATGAGCGGCGCCGCCTTGGTCGCCACGTCCTGCCATTTGTAGGAGGCGAGCAGCGGCGTAAGGAAGATGTCGACCACCGCCTTCTGCCCATTGATACCGATGGCATCGAACACGACCACGCCGATCAGCATGGTCAGCAGCACCGAGGCGATCGGTGTCGCCACCACCATCAGCCGGCTCGGCTCCGGGCGCTTTTCGAGCTTAAGCCGCATGGTGGTGAACTTCCTCCGCCTGCCGCGTCGCCTCGGCATCGCCGTGGATGCCGCCCATCAAGAGGCCGATCTCCTCGATGTCGGCCTCGCTCACCTTCATCGGCTTGCTCAGCCGCCCCTCGTTGATCACCGCCAGCGTATCGCAGAGCGACAGCAGCTCATCGAGGTCCTGGCTGATGACCACGATCGCCGAGCCCGCCGCCGCGAGGTCGACCAGCGCCTGGTGGATCGCCGCGGCGGCGCCCGCGTCGACGCCCCAGGTCGGCTGGCCCACCACCAGCACGCCCGGCTTCTGCAGGATTTCGCGGCCCATGATGTATTTCTGCAGGTTCCCACCCGAGAGCGAGCCCGCCATGGCTTCCGACCCCGTCGCCTTCACCGCGAAGGCATCGATCACCTCGCCAGTATATTTGCGCGCCGCCCGCGGGCGCAGGAACCCTGACACCGACAGCCCCAGCCGGTCCCGTCCGGTGAGCACGGAATTGTCCGAGAGCGTGAAGTCCGGCACCGAGGCATGGCCGTTCCGCTCCTCGGGCACGCTGGCGAGACCCTTGAGCCGCCGCGCCTTGGCGTTGAGCTGGCCAAGCGGTTCGCCATCGATGGTGATGGCCTGCGCATCGTGTGTCGTTTCCTCGCCCGAGAGCGCCAGCAGCAGCGCCGTCTGTCCGTTGCCGGCGACCCCTGCGATGCCGAAAATCTCGCCGGCGCGGACGGAAAAGCTGATGTCCTTGAGCGCCACGCCGAAATGCCCGGCGCCGGCCATGCTGAGCTCGTTGACGACGAACCGCTCCTTGCCGAAGGCGCGATCCGCCGGTTTCTGGATGGTCTTGAGGTTGCCGCCGATCATCTTCTCGGCCATCGAGCGCGACGTCTCGACTTTTGGATCGCAGGTGTCGACCAGCTTGCCGCCGCGCAGGATCGTCGCCGTGTCGCAGAGCGCTTTGATCTCATGCAGCTTGTGCGAAATGTAGAGGATCGAGCAGCCGTCCTTGGCCAGCTGCCGCAGCACCACGAACAGCTGCTCCACCTCCTGCGGCGTCAGCACCGAGGTCGGCTCGTCCATGATCAACAGCGTCGGGTTGAGCAGCAGCGCGCGCACGATCTCGATGCGCTGCCGCTCGCCCACCGAGAGCGTCGAGACCTGCCGGCTCGGCTCGAGCTTCAGCCCGTAGCGCGTCATCACCTCGCGAATCTTGCCCTCGAGCTCACGCTGCGGAATCTTGGCGTCCATGCCCAGAGCGATGTTCTCGAGCACGGTCAGCGCCTCGAACAGCGAGAAGTGCTGGAACACCATGCCGATGCCGAGTTTTCGCGCCGCCTTGGGGTTGGCGATCGTCACCTGCTGGCCGTTCCACGCGATCGTGCCGGCATCGGGCTGCATGATGCCGTAGATCATTTTCACCAGCGTCGATTTGCCGGCGCCGTTCTCGCCCAGAAGCGCATGGATTTCACCCGGCGCCACGTCGAAGCTGACATCGTCGTTGGCGAGGACGCCGGGAAAGCGCTTGGAAATGCCGCGAAGGCCGAGGCGCGGCGGGGTGTCGGTCAACGAACGGCTCCCAAGGCAAAATTGGAGTCCGGCGCACGCACGATCAAAGCTTCCCGGCGGCCAATGTGGACCATAATTTCCGCCGCCGCCAGAGCCGCAATCACTTCCGGTCGCTTATCCACGAGCCCGAACGCGCCGATCGGCAGGACAAGTCGTCGCAGCGCATCGCGCGCGCCGCCCTCGGCGAGATACCAACTCGAAAACTTCGCCCGCTTGGTCTTCGATCCAACCATGCCGACGTAGCACGCATCGGTGCGCTTCAGCGCTTCCATCGCGATCAGGAAATCGAGCGCGTGGTCATGCGTCAGGATCACGAACGCGCTGCCCGCGGGCGCTGCGCGCACCACCGCCTCCGGCATCGGCACCGCCCTCGCCTCGACCCCCTCGGGCAGATCGTGCAGCTCGTCGGGCCGCGTGTCGATCACATGCACGCTGAGCGGCAGCGCCGCCAGCGCCCGCGCCAGCGCCTTGCCCACATGCCCCGAGCCGAACAGATAGACACGCGGCCGCTTGGTTTCCTCAGCCGCCAGCTGCGCCGCCAGCGCATCCGCCTGCACCTCCGTCAGCACCTTCAGCGCCACCTCGACCCGCCCGCCGCAGCACTGCCCGATCTCGGGCCCCAGTGGAATATCGAGCCCCTCGGGCTCCACCCCGTCCCTGAGCGCCTGCCGCGCCCGCGCGATCACCAGATATTCGAGCGCCCCGCCCCCGATCGTCCCAATGAGGGCGTCGCTCGCGATCACCATCACCGTCCCCGCCTCGCGCGGACTCGAGCCACGGACATTCGTCAGCTCAGCGACGATGGCCGAAGGATGGGTGGCGATGAAGGCGATGAGGTCCGATGAGCGCATCTACTTCACAGTCCCCCCTCCCGCATCCGCTCAACCCCCATCAGCACCCTCTCCGGCGTCACCGGCATGTCGAGATGCGGCGCGATCCTGTAGTCGGCGACCGATGCCACCGCCATCGACAGCGCCTCGACCACCGAGACCGCAAGACAGAGCGGCGGCTCGCCCACGGCCTTTGAGCGTCCGATCGCCGGCTCCTTGTTGATCGACCATTCGGCGAGCCTCACGTTGAAGATCGGCGGTACGTCGGAGGCCAGCGGAATTTTGTACGTCGAGGGCGCGTGCGTCCGCAGTTGCCCCTTGTCGTCCCACACCAGCTCCTCGGTGGTCAGCCAGCCCGCGCCCTGGATGATGCCGCCCTCCACCTGCCCGACATCGATCGCCGGATTGAGCGAACGGCCCACATCCTCGAGTGCGTCGATCCGATCGATCTGGTACTCGCCGGTGAGCGTGTCGATGGTCACTTCCGACGCCGCCGCGCCATAGGCGAAATAGTAGAACGGATGCCCCCGTCCGCTCGCCCGGTCCCAGTGGATTTTCGGGGTCGAGTAGAACCCCGTGGCGCTGAGCTGCACCCGGTTCATCCAGCACGAATTCGCCAGGTCGGCAAACGGCACGAACTGCTGGCCGGCGCGGATGCCGCCGAATTCCCAATGCACGTCCTTGGCATCGACGCCGCAGGCCTTGGCGGCATTTGCCTCCATCCGCGCCTTGATCTGTTCGCAGGCATTGAGCGCCGCCATGCCGTTGAGATCGGTGCCCGACGACGCCGCCGTCGCCGAGGTGTTCGGTACCTTGCCGGTGTTGCTGGCGTAAATCTTCACCCGGTCCAGCGGCACCCCGAACGCCTCGGCCACGACCTGCGCCACCTTGATATGGAGCCCCTGCCCCATCTCGGTGCCGCCGTGGCTGAGGTGAATCGAGCCGTCGCGATAGACATGCACCAGCGCGCCTGCCTGGTTGTGCCAGGTCGCGGTGAACGAGATGCCGAACTTCACCGGCGTCAGCGCGATGCCCTTCCTGAGGATGCGGCTGGTCTTGTTGAACGCAACAATCTCCGCCCGCCGGCGCTGATACTCGGAACCACGTTCCAGCTCGTCGACCACGCGGTGGATGATATTGTCTTCCACCACCTGGTGATACGGCGTGACGTTGTTGCTGTCGGTGCCGTAGAAATTGGCCTTGCGGATGTCGAGCGGATCCTTGCCCAGCGCATAGGCGATGTGCTCGATCCAGCGCTCCGCCGCGATGACCCCCTGCGGTCCGCCGAAGCCGCGGAACGCCGTGTTGCTCGGCGTGTTGGTGAACAGCGGCAGCGATTCCACCCGCACCGCCGGATACCAGTAGGCGTTGTCGGCGTGAAACAGCGCCCGGTCCGTCACCGGACCCGAAAGGTCGGCCGAGAACCCCGAGCGCGCCGCGAACGTCGCCGCCACCGCCTGGATCTTGCCGTCGCCATTGTAGCCGACGTCGTAGCTCACCACGAAATCGTGGCGCTTGCCGGTGATCGAGAAATCGTCGTCGCGGTCGGGCCGGATTTTCACCGCCCGGCCGTACTTTTTCGCCGCCAGCGCCACCACCGCCGCGAACAGATTGCCCTGCGTCTCCTTGCCGCCGAAGCCGCCACCCATGCGCCGCATGTTGACCGTGATGGCGTTGTGCGGCACGCCCAGCACCTGCGCCGTCATCACCTGGATTTCCGTCGGGTGCTGCGTCGAGGCCTGGATCGTCACCTCGTCGTCTTCGCCCGGGATCGCCAGCGCCACCTGGCTCTCGAGATAGAAATGCTCCTGCCCGCCGATCGTCACCGTGCCCTTGGCGCGATGCTCCGACGCCGCGAGCCCCGCCGCGACGTCGCCGCGCTCGAGCTTCAGCGGCTCGGTCACCAGCGCCCCGCCGGCATTGAGCGCCGCCGCGACATCGGTCGCATGCTGCAGCTCGCGATAGTCGATCTTTGCCAGTCTGCTCGCCCGCCGCGCCGCCTCGCGCGTCACCCCGATCACCGCAAAGAGCGGCTGGCCCCAGTATTTGACCACGCGCTCGGCCAGCAGCGGCTCGTCGTGCTTGTGCACCGAGCTGACGTCGTTGACGCCCGGAATATCCTCCGCCGTCAGCACGCCGACGACGCCGGCCGCCGCCCGCACCGCGCTCAGATCGAGTGAGGCGATCTCCGCATGCGCCTTCGTCGACAGCCCGAGATACGCGTGCAGCGTCCCCTCGGGCTCGGTCAGATCGTCGACATACTCCGCCCGCCCCGCCACCTGCTTGGCCGCCGAATCGTGCGGGGTGGATTCGTGCAGCCGTCCGGACGTGCTGACGACGTCGAGCTTGTTCACTCTTCACCTCCCCCCTTCGCGGGGGAGGTAGCGAAGCTAGGGCCGAAGGCCCTAAGCGAAGCTCGGAGGGGGGGAGACACGCGCTCGAAGCCGGACATCATCACGCCACCGCCCTCACCAGCCGCTGGCCTTCGCCCACCGTCTCCAGGTGGAACCGCCTGAGCAGGTTCTGCGCCGCCAGCAGCCGGTACTCCTTGCTCGCCCGCATGTCGCTGATCGGCTGGAAATCCACCCCAAACGCCGGCAACGCCGCCTCGATCGTCGCTGCGCTCCAGGGCTGACCGAGCAGCGCCTCTTCCACCGCCTTCGCCCGCTTCGGCGTCGCCGCCATGCCGCCAAAGGCAATCCGCGCCATGCCGACCTTGCCGTCGTCGTTGACGAACACCCGGAACGCCCCGCACAGCGCCGAGATATCCTCGTCCTTGCGCTTGGTGATCTTGTAGCAGGCCAGCAGCTCGCCCGCCGGCAGATAGGGGATCGTCACGCTCTCGACGAACTCGCCCGGTTGCCGGTCCTGCTTGCCATAGGCGATGAAGAAATCCTTGAGCTTCACCTCGCGCCGCTCATTGCCCCGCCTGAGCGTGATCGACGCGCCCAGGACGATCAGCGGCGGCGGCGTGTCGCCGATCGGCGAGCCGTTGGCGATGTTGGCGCCGATGGTGCCGGCATTGCGCACCTGCGCCCCGCCGATCCGGTCCCAGAGCTCGCTCAATTGCGGGAAGTGCCGCGCGATGGCGCCGCTTGCTTCGGTGTAAGTGACGCCCGCGCCGAGCACCAGCGCGCCCTCGGTCTCGGCGATAGAATGCAGTTCCTGCAAATGTCCGATGGTGATCACCGGCCCGATATCGCGCATGAACTTGGTCACCCAGAGCCCGACATCGGTCGCCCCCGAGACCAGCGTCGCGCCCGGATTGGCCGCATAGATCTCGGCTAGATCGTCCACCGTCGCCGGCACGATCAGCCGGTCGGTGCCCTCGCCGATCTCGACAGTCCTCCCATCGTGCAGCGCCGCGAGCTTCGCCTTCATGGCCGCGCGTTCGGCGACCAGCGGATCAGCCTCCGCCGCGCCATAGCTCGAGATCGCCTGCCCGGCCCTGACGATCGGCGAATAGCCGGTGCAGCGGCAGAGATTGCCCTGCAGCGCCTTCTCGATCGCGGCGACACCCGGCCTCGGTTCTTCCATCCACAGCCCGTAGAGCGACATCACGATCCCCGGCGTACAGAAGCCGCACTGGCTGCCGTGGAAATCCACCATCGCCTGCTGCACCGGATGCAGCGGCCCGTTGGCGGCGCTGAGGTGCTCGATCGTCACCACATGCGTGCCGTGCAGCGAGCCCATGAACGCGATGCAGGCGTTGATGCTCTCATAGCGGAGCTCGCCGCCCTTGAGCCGCCCGACCAGCACCGTGCACGCCCCGCAATCGCCCTCCGCGCACCCCTCCTTCGACCCCCTCAGCCGCTTGCTCAGCCTCAGATAGTCGAGCAGCGTCTCCGTCGCCCTGAGCTCGGTAAGCGCCACCTCCTCGTCGTTGAGGATGAAGCGAAGGGTGTTCGTCGTCGCGCTCATCAGCTGCCCCGATAGGTCGAGTAGCCGAACGGCGAGACCAGCAGCGGCACGTGGTAGTGCGATTGCTCGCTCATCGTGAAGCGGATCGGCACCAGGTCGAGGAACGGCGTCTCGATGTCGATGCCCAACTGCTCGTAATACTGCCCGACGTGAAAGATCAGCTCGTACGTGCCCAGGTGGAACGTGTCGCCTTCGAGCAGCGGCCCGTCGGCGCGCCCGTCTTCGTTGGTGTGGGAGGTGAGCAGATGGTGGCTGTGGTCGCCATGCAGCATCAACAGGTCAAAGCGCATGCCCGCGGCCGGCTTGCCGCGCATGCTGTCGAGGACATGGGTCGTCAGGCGCGGAGTGCCCGCCATTCCGGTCCCTTTCTTCTCTGTTCAGCCGACTATCGAAAATAATCCGTCACATTCCAAGGGGGGCGGCGCCGATATTTTACCAATTGGTCCATTTTTGCGCATCTTGTCTGCGCCGTGGCCGCCGCGCATAAACGCCCGATCCCCGGAGGTTCCATGCGCTATCCCCGCAACATGCTCGGTTACGGCCGCACCCCGCCCGATCCGAAATGGCCCGGCGGCGCCTACGTCGCGGTGCAGATCGTGCTCAATTACGAGGAGGGCGGCGAGAACAACATCCTCCACGGCGACGCCGCGTCCGAGGCCTTCCTCGTCGACGTCATCGGCGCCGCGCCGTGGCCGGACAAGCGCCACTGGAACGTCGAGTCGATGTACGAATACGGCGCCCGCGCCGGCTTCTGGCGGCTCCATCGGCTGCTCACCGGGCACAATATTCCGGTCACCGTCTACGGCGTCGCCACCGCCCTGATGCGCGCGCCGCAACAGCTCGCCGCCATGCAGGAGGCCGGTTGGGAGATCGCGTCCCACGGCCTGAAATGGGTCGAGCACAAGGACATGCCGCCCGAAACCGAGCGGGCGCAGATCGCCGAGGCCATCCGGCTCCACACCATCGCCACCGGCGAACGGCCCACCGGTTGGTACACCGGCCGCTGCTCGCTCAACACCGTCGACCTCGTCTCCGAGGAGGGCGGCTTCGAGTACGTCTCGGACACCTATGACGACGACCTGCCCTATTGGCGGCCGCACCAGGGCCGGGCCCAGCTCATCATCCCCTATACCCTCGCCGCCAACGACATGCGCTTTGTCACCGCCTCGGGCTTTCAGCACGGCGAGGCCTATTTCCAGTTCCTCAAGGACAGTTTCGACACCCTCTACGAGGAGGGCCGGCTCGGCTCGCCCAAGATGATGTCGATCGGGCTGCACTGCCGGCTCGCCGGCATGCCCGGCCGCGCCGCCGGCCTCAAACGCTTCATCGAGTACATTCAGGGTAAGGACAGGGTCTGGATCGCCCGCCGCGTCGACATCGCCCGCCACTGGGCCCAGCATCACCCCTACCAGGCGCCCGGCCTCGTCCCCTCGGCGATGGACCGCACCGCGTTCGTCGGCCATTTCGGCTCGATCTTCGAGCACTCGACGTGGATCGCCGAGCGTGCCTTCGACGGCGAACTCGGCCCGGTCAACGACACGGCCTCGGGCCTCCATTTCGCCCTTCGCTCCCAGTTCCGCATGGCCAGCGAGCACGAGCGCATCGGCGTCCTCACCGCCCACCCCGATCTCGCGGGAAAACTCGCGGCCGCCCGCCGGCTCACCGAGGCCTCGACCGCCGAGCAGGCCTCCGCCGGCCTCGACGCCCTCACCGATCACGAGCGCGGCCAGTTCGCCGAGCTCAACGCCGCCTACATGGCGAGGTTCGGCTTCCCCTTCATCATCGCCGTCCGCGACAACACCAAGCCGATGATCCTCGCCGCCATGCACGAGCGCATCGGCAATGACCGGCACACCGAGTTCAACGTCGCCTGCGGCCAGGTCGAGCGCATCGCGCTCCTCCGCCTGCGCGCCATTCTTCCGGAGGTCTAGCGCTCAGCGGTTGGCCGATCGAGCCCTCTTGGGATCGATCGGTCCAGAGCGCAACAAGAAAACATGGGGTGCCCACGCTCCGCGTCATGTGAGACAAGCGATAGATCGGCGCCACGGAATCCCCCATGTATACCCTTCACATCGCCAACAAAAACTACTCGTCCTGGTCGCTCCGCCCCTGGGTGCTGCTCAAAACCCTGGGCATCCCGTTCGAGGAGAAGCTGCACCGTTTTCCGGCCGATCGCCCCTCCTACCCCGAGTTCAGGCATTTCTCGCCGACCGGACTGGTGCCTGTCCTCGAGGACGGCGATTGGCGCGCCTGGGAGTCGCTCGGCATCGTCGAGTATCTCGCCGACCGCCACCCCGGCATCTGGCCCGCCGATCAGCGCGCCCGCGACTGGGCCCGCTCTGCCGCCGCCGAAATGCACGCCGGCTTCTCCAGTCTCCGCAGCACCTGCGGCATGAACTGCGGTATCCGCGTGACGCTTCCGGCCATCCCCGACGCCGTCGGGCGCGACCTCGCCCGCATCGAGGAACTCTGGGCCGACGGCCTCGACCGCTTCGGCGGCCCCTTCCTCGCCGGCAAGTCCTTCACTGCGGTGGACGCCTTCTTCTGCCCCGTCGCTTTCCGCGTCCAGACCTATGGCCTGCCGCTCGGCGGTCTCGCCCGCGCCTATGTCGACCGCCTGCTGGCGCTGCCCGCCATGCGGGAGTGGTACGCCGCCGCGCTCAGTGAGGATTTCCGCGAGCCCGGCCACGAAGCCGACGCCGGGGCCTCCGGCGAATGGACGGCGGATCTGCGGGCGAAGCCGAAGACCTAGTCTCCGCTGCCCCCGCCGCCGTCGCCCCCGTCTCCGTCGCTGCTATCCTCGCTGCCGAGCAAATTGACATCCGCGCCGTCGTTCCGGACGGCTCGGGGACGCACGAACCAGGCCACGACCGCAAGCGCGAGGATGGCAATCACGGTCCAGTAGCTCTGAAGGAGCCCGATCACCGGCGCGCCGATCCACGCCTGGAACGCCGTGATCTGGTCCATCGCACCGTCAACTCTCGGGCGGCGGCATCAGCTCGTCCTCATGCTCCTCGCCGTCTTCCCAGTCGATCGAGGTATCGGGCTCGGGCGCATCGGCGAAGCGGTCGGCGATCCATTCCATCACCATGCGCAGCGTGTCGTGGCGTTCGATGAACGCGGCGACGGCGTGGCTCGACGGCTGCAATTGCGGAACCGGAATGCTCATGCCGAGAATCATGCGCCGGAATTGTTAGCGTTTTCCGAACGCCGGCGTCGCAGCCCATGTGCAGGGGCCGCCTTCTCGAACGCCTCATCAGTTTCGCGCGGCCGCCCCCACCCAGAGGGCTCAGTCGGGATATCCCTCCTCCCCTTCATGGGGCGTCGAGCCGTCCCACCGGGCAAGTCGCGCCGTTGGCGCGACTTTAGGGCACAGCAGTGGCGGAGGCGCCCCCTTCTCTCCTCCCCTGCGACGACGTCGCGGGGCTTCGAGCCGTCCCGTAGGGCAAATCGCGCCAGTGGCGCGATTTGAGGGGAGAAGGCCATGAGAGCTACGCTCGAATGGCCAGCGAAGCTGGTGGAGGGGGCGGCCACGTGCGCCGAAGGTGACTCTTGGTCCCCTCAAAAACGCACGCAGCATCAGTCCCTTATCCCCCCGACACACCGACTTATCCCCGCGCTTTGCGATGAGTGCATAATGCCCCCGCGTTCACCCTCTAGCGCGGGGTACCGACGAAGTGCCGGTGGACGTGACGGGGGCGGTGGTCGCATCGCTTGGGTTTCTTCGGCTTACCGGCTCTTGCCGCTTTGACCGAACGGTTCCGACACCCCCGCCGCGGAGAAGCGCGGAGCGTCTCGCTCTGCAAACCAAATCTCGGAGGCGCTCCGCGCTCTCCGTCCGTGGCCCCCTCTTGGCCACGGCAAGGCAAAACCCGGAGGACTCATGTCCGTCCGGTTCTTCGTGCTGCGCTTGACGAAGCACGACAACAGGGACCGCGCTTGCCCCAAAACCCCCAAGCTTGTAGATCGGCAGGCAAACGACCATCTGAGCGCCAACCACCCTCATTACGGACACGAACCGATGCCCGATCTCAAACTGCTGGCGCTCGACACCGAAGACCTCGAGGTCATCGCCGCCGCCACCCAGGACGCCGTGGTCCGCGTCGGCGACATGGGCTTTGCCAAGGCCGACAGCCGCTTTGCCCTCCTGATGAATCGCTTTGCCTGGGAAGAGTCCGGCAAGACCCGGCAGCGCAAGCGCGCCGCGCTCCATTTCGACCGCGTCACCGAGGTCAAGGTCGCCGGCATCGACCTCACCGCCATCGAGGGCGTGCTCGAGCTCTTGACCATAAGCTTCACCGAGGCCGACGCCCCGGCCGGGACCGTCGAGCTCGCCTTCGCCGGCGGCGGCACCGTGCGGCTCGCCGTCGAATGCCTCGAGGCGCGGCTCAAGGACCTCGGCGCCGCCTGGGCGGCCAAGGCCGTGCCGGCGCACTCCGCCTGATGCCGGTCCGGCTCGACACAAGCCACGGCGGCTTCGCCGAAGAGTTCGAGACGCTGCTCGGCAGTAAGCGCGAGGCGTCCGAGGAAGTCGGCGCGACCGTTGCCGCGATCCTCGCCGACGTCAAAGCCCGCGGCGACGAGGCCGTGCTCGCCTATACCGACCGCTTCGACCAGTTGCCGCTGACCGCCGCGACGATCGCCTTCACCGCCGCCGAGATCGACGCCGCCGAGGCGGCGATTTCGGGCGAGGTGCGCGCCGCGCTTCACGTCGCCCATGACCGCATCACCGCGCATCACCAAAAGCAGAAGCCGCTCGATCACGTCTATCAGGACCATCTCGGCGTCACCCTCGGCACGATCTGGACGCCGGTCGAAGCCGTCGGCATCTATGTGCCGGGCGGCACGGCGTCCTATCCCTCGTCGGTGCTGATGAACGCCGTTCCAGCCAAGGTCGCCGGCGTTACCCGCATCGCCATGGTGGTGCCGACGCCGCGCGGCGAGGTCAATCCCGCCGTGCTCGCGGCGGCCAGGATCGCCGGCGTCACCGAGATCTACCGGATCGGCGGCGCCCAGGCGATCGGCGCGCTCGCCTACGGCACCGAGACCATCAAGCCGGTGAGCAAGATCGTCGGCCCCGGCAACGCCTACGTCGCCGCCGCCAAGCGCCAGGTCTTCGGCACCGTCGGCATCGACATGATCGCCGGCCCCTCGGAGGTGCTGATCATCGCCGACCGATCGGCCAACCCGTCCTGGATCGCAGCCGATCTCCTCGCCCAGGCCGAGCACGGGGGAGGGGCCCAGTCCATCCTCGTCACCACCGATGCGGCGCTCGCCGATAGCGTCGCCATCGAGGTCGGGCGGCAGGTCGCGCTGCTGCCGCGCGCCGAGCTGACCCGCGACGGCTGGGACGAATTCGGCGCCATCATCCTCGTCCAGTCCCTGGCCGAGGCGGTCGAGCTCGCCAACCGCATCGCCTCCGAACACGTCGAGCTGATGATTGACGCGCCGCTGACCCTGCAGCCGAAAATCCGCAACGCCGGCGCCATCTTTCTCGGCCATCACACGCCGGAAGCCATCGGCGACTATGTCGGCGGTTCGAACCACGTTCTACCCACCGCCCGCTCGGCCCGCTACGCCTCCGGCCTCGGCGTGCTCGATTTCATGAAGCGTACGTCGCTGCTGGGCTGCGATCCATCTGCGCTCGCCGAGCTCGCCCCCGCCGCAATCGCCCTCGCCGAAGTGGAGGGATTGTCGGCGCATGGCCGCTCGATATCGATAAGGCTCAACCGCTGATGGCCCGGCTCTGATGGCGCTGACCCCGCACGTCTTCGACGCGAAGACCGACCGTGTCATTGCCGTGACGCTTGACCCCAATACCATCACCTCGATCGATCCCGACGAGGTGCATGAGTGGCGGATCGCCATCTACGATCTGGTCGAGACCAACCAGTTCCACCCCGCAAGGGTGACCTCGCACGGCCCCTATGCGCTCCACGTCTCGATCGTCGCCAACTACATCGTGCTCGACGTGCGCAACCCCGACACCTACGAGCCGATCGCCGCGCACTATCTGTCGCTGACCCCGTTCCGCCGGTTGATCCGCGACTATTTCCGCATCCGCGACAGCTACTACGAGGCCATCAAGAACGCCTCGACCTATCAGATCGAAACGGTCGACATGGCCCGGCGCGGCCTCCACAACGACGCCGCCGAGCTGCTGCGCACCCGGCTCGACAACAAGCTCGAGATCGACCTCAACACGGCGCGCCGGCTGTTCACCCTGATCTGCGCCGTGCAGCCCTATGCGCGCCGCATCGACGAGCGCGAATCGACCCTGCCCACCGTGCTCTTCGTCTGCTCGATGAATTCGGTGCGCTCGCCCATCGCCGCGGCGCTCGCCCGCAAATTTTTCCCCGGCCGCGTCATCGCCCGCTCCGCCGGCGTCCGCTCCGGCAAGGCCGATGGCTTCGTGCACGAGGTGATGGAGGAGATCGGCGTCGATATGTCGGTCCATACCCCGCACACCATGGACGAGCTGGTCGCCAACCGCTTCGACCTTGTGGTGACGCTGTCGGCCGATGCCGACGAAGCGGTCAAGCGGCGCGGCCTCGAGATGGGGGCGATCGAACACTGGCCGACGCCCGATCCGACCACCGTCGAGGGCAACCGCGAGGCGGTGCTCAGCGCCTACCGCACGCTCAGGGACACACTGCAGAAGCGGGTGCGCGAGCG
The DNA here is from genome assembly GCA_016213505.1 of Devosia nanyangense. Taxonomy (GTDB): domain Bacteria; phylum Pseudomonadota; class Alphaproteobacteria; order Rhizobiales; family Devosiaceae; genus Devosia_A; species Devosia_A nanyangense. Next base: position 1,984 of record JACRAF010000027.1, on the reverse strand, counting down.
GCTCGAGCCGCTGGTCGCGGCAGGTTCACAAACCGGCCGCGTTCCAGTATGACAGCGCCCAATTCACCGCCCGAGGACGTCCCATGGCGAGCCGCCCAGAGCTGATTTTGGCCTCGGCCTCGCCGCGCCGGCTGGCGCTGCTCAACCAGATCGGCATCGAGCCCGAGCATCTGGTGCCGGCCCATATCGACGAGACGCCGGAAAAGAACGAGCTGCCGCGCAAGCTCGCCCAGCGCCTCGCCGACGAAAAGGCCATCGCCGCCCAGCAGAAGGCGCGCGCTGCCGGCATCGCCGGCAACGCGCTGGTGCTGGCCGCCGACACGGTCGTTGCGGTCGGCCGCCGCATCCTGCCCAAGGCCGAGACCATGGAGGAGGCCAGCGCCTGCCTTCGCCTGCTCTCGGGCCGCAACCATCGCGTCTTCACCGCCGTCTCGATGCTCACCCCCTCGGGCGCCACCCGCCGCCGTCTCGTCGAGACCCGGCTCCGCTTCAAGCGGCTCTCCAACCGCGAGATCGAGAGCTACCTGGCCAGCGCCGAATGGCGCGACAAGGCCGGCGGCTACGCCATCCAGGGCATCGCCGGAGCCTTCGTGGTCAAACTCGTCGGCTCCTATTCCGCCGTCGTCGGCCTGCCGCTCAACGAAACGGTCGGCCTCCTTTCGGGCGAGGGCTATCCGGTGCATTTCAACTGGCTCAACCAGTCGACGCTGACGGCGGTCTAGGCTAGGAGCGGGTTCAGGAAAAGTGTGCAGCGGTTTTCCGGTTCGAACGCGCGACCACGGAGAGGTTCAATGGCTGATGTCATCCGCCTCAAAACCACCCGCCCATGCCCGATCTGCGGCAAGCCCTCGTCGCAGGCCCACCACCCCTTCTGCTCCGGCCGCTGCCAGGACATCGACCTCAACCGCTGGCTGAGCGGCAGCTACGTCATCCCGGCCAAGGACGAGCCCGAGGCCGAGGACGAAGCCGCCGAAGTCCCGGCGCCCTCCGAGGAGGACGACGAGCCCTAGACCATCAACTGGCCGCCATTCACGTCGATGATCTGCCCGGTGACGTAGCCCGACATCGCATCCGAGCAAAGGAAGATGTAGGCACCGACGCAGTCCTCGGCGGTGCCCAGCCGCTTCATCGGGATTTGCGCCGCCGCCGCCTGCCGCACCGATTCTGGCGTCTTGTCGTGGAACGGCGTTATGATGAAGCCCGGCGCCACGACATTGACCCGGATCTTGTCGTCGGCGAACTCGCGCGCCGCATTGCGGGTGATCGAGTGCACCGCCGCCTTGGCCGAGGCATAGACGCTCGAGCCCAGAAAGCCCCCGAACCGTCCCGCGATCGACCCGGTGTTGACGATCGCGCCGCCGCCCGCCGCCTTGAGGTACGGGTAGGCCGCCTTGGTCACCGCCAGCACCGAGCGCACATTGGTGTCGTAGACCCGCTCGTACATTGCCTCGTCCCAGCCGGCATTGGTGACGCGCTCGTGGATCGCTCCGGCATTGTTGATCAGGATATCGAGCCCGCCCAGCGCCTTGGCCGCCTCGTCGACGATCCGCTGCGCCGCGGCGCTGTCGCCGACATCGCCCAGCACCACGCCCGCCGCGCCGATCTCCTTGGCGATCGCGTTGGCCGCCTCGACGTTCTTGTTGCCGTGAATGACGACTTTGGCGCCGAGCCGCGCCAATTCCCGCGCTACCGCCGCCCCGATGCCCGTCGACGAGCCGGTCACCAGCGCCCGCTTGCCCTTCAGATCGTCCAACATGCCGAGAGTCCCCTGAGATGCCGCGCGAAACCTCGCCCATCCGCCGCCCGGGCGCAAGCGGCGACCTGAGGAGCGTACATCGCGAAAGCGGGGATTACATCTTTGCAGCGGCTGTTCTGACTTTGAGATTTTGGGTCAGGATAGCCCGGCGCTGAGCCCCCACGGCTCGCGCGCCGGGCAGCGGGCGGGCCTTGCGGGGATTGGCCTATGACGGCCGTAACTTATCTC
>JACRAF010000026.1 GCA_016213505.1 Devosia nanyangense | reverse complement strand
GCGGCAAGAGCCGGTAAGCCGAAGAAACCCAAGCGATGCGACCACCGCCCCCGTCACGTCCACCGGCACTTCGTCGGTACCCCGCGCTAGAGGGTGAACGCGAGGGGGAGAATAATACGGCCGGAAAGCGCGGGGATAAGTCGGCATCGGGCGGAGATAACGGATTGATCCTGAAGGTGTTTTCGGGTCGATCGAGAGTCACTTCGGCGCACGTGGCCACCCCCTCCGCCAGCGTCACTGGTTCCTCGCACCGATTCCCAGGCGAGGAGCCCGGCTGCGAGCCGCGGTGCCTGACGCCGGGACGCTTGACACTACGCCCGGGTCGCGACTATCGTCCGGCGCGAATTGGACGGAGCACATCTGGTGCGGAGCATTCTCGTAGTAGCGGGGCGCATCGGTCACGTGGGGTAAGATCCCTGCGAATGCTGGTGCGCGCAAACAGGTCCCGAACGGGGCCTTTTTTATTGCCGATTTTTCGGCGCGTGTTGGAAGGCCCCCTCACCCGGATCGCCGAGGCGATCCGACCTCTCCCCCAGGGGGAGAGGTGAGAAGGGGCCGGTGGATGAGGAGAGACTAAGATGGCCGAGCAGATGACGGGCGCGGAAATGGTGATCGAGGCGCTGATCGATCAGGGCGTCGAGCACATCTTCGGCTATCCCGGCGGCGCCGTGCTGCCGATGTACGACGCGATCTTCCAGCAGGACAAGGTGCAGCACATCCTGGTCCGGCACGAGCAGGGCGCGACGCACATGGCCGAGGGCTATGCGCGCTCGACCGGCAAGGTCGGCGTGGTGCTGGTGACCTCGGGGCCGGGCGCGACCAATGCGGTCACGGGCCTCACCGACGCTCTGATGGATTCGATCCCGATCGTGTGCATCACGGGGCAGGTGCCGACGCCGCTGATCGGCTCGGACGCCTTCCAGGAGTGCGACACGGTGGGCATCACCCGCTCGTGCACCAAGCACAATTACCTGGTCAAATCGGTCGCCGATCTGCCGCGCGTCCTGCACGAGGCGTTCTACATCGCCCGCAGCGGACGGCCGGGGCCGGTGCTGGTCGATATCCCCAAGGACGTGCAGTTTGCGCTCGGCACCTATTACGGGCCGAACGAGATCGAGGCGACGCGCCACAAGAGCTATCACCCGCAGGTCGACGGCGACACGCGGCTGATCGAGGCGGCGGTCGAGATGATGCTGCGCGCCACCAAACCGGTGTTCTACACCGGCGGCGGGGTGATCAATGCGGGGCCGGAGGCGAGCCGGCATCTGCGCGAACTGGCGGAGCTCACGGGCTTTCCGGTGACCTCGACGCTGATGGGGCTCGGAGCGTTCCCCGGCTCGTCGCCGCAGTGGCTGGGCATGCTGGGCATGCACGGCAGCTACGAGGCCAACATGGCGATGCACGACTGCGACCTGATGATCAATATCGGGGCGCGGTTCGACGACCGCATCACCGGCCGGATCGATGCCTTCTCGCCGCAGAGCAAGAAGATTCATGTCGACGTCGACCCCTCCTCGATCAACAAGAACGTGCGGGCGGATCTGCCGATCGTCGGCGATTGCGGCCATGTGCTGAAGGAAATGGTCCGCATCTGGCGGACCAAGACCAATGCGCCGCGCACCGAGGCGATCGCTCCGTGGTGGAAGGAGATCGCGAGCTGGCGGGGCAAGAACTCGTTCGGGTTCAAGAACTCGTCGACGATCATCAAGCCGCAGCACGCGATCAAGCGGCTCTACGAGGCGACCAAGGGCCGCGACGTCTATGTGACGACGGAAGTGGGCCAGCACCAGATGTGGGCGGCGCAGCACTTTCCGTTCGAGATGCCGAACCGCTGGATGACCTCGGGCGGGCTCGGCACCATGGGCTATGGCCTGCCGGCGGCGATCGGCGTGCAGGTGGCGCATCCGGAGGCGCTCGTCATCGACATCGCCGGCGAAGCGAGCGTGCAGATGACGATGCAGGAGATGTCGACGGCGGTGCAGTACGAGCTGCCGGTCAAGATCTTCATCCTCAACAACGAGCGCATGGGGATGGTGCGGCAGTGGCAGGAGCTGCTGCATGGCGGGCGCTATGCGCACAGCTATTCCGAGAGCCTGCCCGATTTCGTCAAGCTGGCGGAAGCCTATGGCGGCTATGGCATCAAGTGCTCGGACCCGGCTCAGCTCGACGACGCGATCAAGGAGATGATCGACGTGAAGAAACCGGTGCTGTTCGACTGCATGGTCGAAAAGCACGAGAACTGCCTGCCGATGATCCCGTCGGGCAAGCCGCACAACGAGATGATCCTGCCGGACTTCGCGGAGGATATCGGATCGGTGATCGATGCCAAGGGGCGGGAGCTGGTGTGATGAGTGTGGGATTTCACAGGCCCAGAATCGGCAGTCGGCAGTCGGCAATCGGCAATCGATTGATCGAGTATCGCGATGCGGTGCTGGCCAACTGCAGCTCTACTATTGCCGACTGCCGATTGCCGACTGCCGGAGGACAACTCAAATGAACGCACATTTGCAGCCGACCGGGTCGGCATATTTCCTCGCGGCCGAGACGCAGACGCCGGAGCGGCATACGCTTTCGGTGCTGGTGGACAACGAGCCGGGCATTCTGGCGCGGATCGCCGGGTTGTTCTCGGCGCGGGGCTACAACATCGACTCGCTGACGGTCTCGGAGACCGAGCACGCAAAAGGGCTGAGCCGGATCACCGTGGTGACGGTGGCGACGCCAAAAGTGCTGCTGCAGATGAAGCTGCAGCTCGAGCGGCTGATCCCGGTGCACAAGGTGCACGACCTCACCGCCGAGGGGCGCTCGCTCGAGCGCGAGCTGGCGCTGGTGAAGGTTGCGAGCACCGGAGAGCCGCGGGCCGAGGCGCTGAGGCTGGCGGATGCCTACCGGGCATCGATCGTCGACGCGACGACCGAGAGCTTCGTGTTCGAGATCACCGGCAAGCCGAGCAAGATCGACAGCTTCATTGCGATCATGGTGCCGCTCGGGCTGGTCGAGGTGGTGCGGACGGGACTTGCTGCCATTTCGCGCGGCGCCGAAGGGATGTAACAAGGAGTCGGGCCGTTCCGGCCCATCTCCCGCCCGAGTTCACCATGACCTCCCAAGCCTCCAACCTCCGCGGCATCGCCTTCATGGTGCTGGCGACCGGGTTCTTTTCGCTCAACGACGCGCTGATGAAGCTGGCGACGGTGGGACTGCCGCCGTTCGAGGTGCTGTGCCTGCGCGGGGTGATGGCCTCGCTGTGGGCGCTTCCGGTGATCCTGTTGACCGGCAACGGCAAGCAGGTGCGGCACGTGTTCGACAAATGGGTGCTGATCCGCAACGGCTTCGAGCTGTTCGCGGTGCTCTGTTTCGTCGTGGCGCTGGCCAACATGCCGATCGCCGACGTGACGGCGCTCGGGCAGATCGCTCCCATGCTGCTGCTGCTCGGGGTGGCGCTGCTCTATCGCGACCGCATCGGGGTGCCGCGCATGGTGCTGATTGCTCTGGGGTTCCTCGGCGCGCTGCTGGTGGCGCAGCCAGGAGCACATGGCGTGTCGGTCTACGCCGTGCTCGGCATCCTGTGCGCCGTGGGATCGGCGGCGCGGGATATTGCCGGGCGCAAGGTGAGCGCGGCGATCCCGACGCTGGTGGTGGTGTTCGGTACGCTGCTGACGGTGATGGCGGGGGCGGGGGTGGCGACGCTGCTGTTCGAGCGTTTCGTGATGCCCGATACATGGCATCTTTTGCTGCTGGCGGGCTCGGGATTCCTGCTCGGGCTCGGGCACCTGTTCATCTTCATGAGCTATCGCACCGGCGCGACGGCGGTCGTAGCGCCGTTCTACTATATGTTCGCGATCTGGGCGGTGGGCACCGGCGCGTTCATCTTCGGGACGCTGCCCAATGCGCTGGCGCTGGCCGGAATCGCGCTGATCCTGGTCAGCGGCATCACCATCGTGCTGATGGACGAGCGACGCCGGCGGCTGGCGGTCGAACTGGACCCGGTGGCGTAGCCAATGAGCGCTGATGGCGGTGGAGTCCCGGGTTGTTGCGGACGGCACGCGGCGGCGGCCGTCGGCGCCAAGTCGCAAGTCGATGTTGGGCCTCGGCGCGGGTTCGTGTAAGCGTCCGCCATGGCCAAGCTCTCCGTCAATCTCAACGCCGTCGCGCAACTCCGCAATCGCCGCAATCTGCCGTGGCCGAGCGTCACCGGCATTGCGCGCATCTGCCTCGACGCCGGCGCGGACGGGATCACGGTGCATCCGCGGCCGGACGAGCGGCATATCCGGCGGACCGACGTGTTCGAGCTCAAGGCGATGCTCGAGGATTATCCGGACCGGGAATACAACATCGAGGGGTACCCAACCGAGGAGTTCGTGGCGCTGTGCGAGGCGGCGGAGCCGGACCAGGTGACGCTGGTGCCGGACGACGTCGGGCAGGCGACGTCGGACCATGGCTGGGACGTCGCGGCCAATGCCGAGATGCTGGCGCGGGTGATCCGCCGGCTGCAGGGCCGGGACATGCGGGTGTCGCTGTTCATTGACGCCGACCCGCTGGTGCCGGCAGCCGCGGCCGAGGTGGGCGCCGACCGGGTCGAGCTTTACACCGGGCCCTATGGGCATCCGGGGAGCAATGTCGCGGCGGAGCTGGCGCGGCTCACGGCCACGGCCGAGGCGGCGCGCACGGCCGGCGGCAATTCCCGGCGCGGCGGCGCGGGGCTCGGCATCAATGCCGGGCACGACCTGACGCTCGACAACCTGCCGGCGCTGGTGAAGGCCATCCCCGACCTGGCGGAGACCTCCATCGGGCACGCCATCACCGCCGATGCGCTGCTCTACGGATTCGCCGACACGGTGCGGCGGTACAAGCAGATCCTCGGGGCTTAGGACCTCCGCGACGCTGGCCATTGGTCAGCAATAGCGAACAATCCGGACCGCAGAACTGACCGGAAGACGGCGCGCCGATGGGACCGGCCGTCGGATCGGGCCGCAAACGCCCGAGCGCCGGATGCGCACAGGAATGTTCCTAAGCGACAGGCTCTTGCGTGGTGTCGGGCGGGTCTACCGGCAACAAAAAGGTGCCTGCTTGCATCATTTCCCTCCAGGCACATATTCGCACCCAGTTACGGTTTGTTACTGGAGATGAAAGAATGACCAAGCCCAAGATTGCTGTGATTATCGGCAGCATCCGACCCAATCGCTTCGGCGACAAGCCGGCCCAGTGGATCCTCGAGCACGCCAAGGCGCGCGGCGATTTCGAGGTCGAGCTGGTCGACCTCGCCGATTATCCGCTGCCGCTGTTCGACGCGCCGGCGTCGGACGCCTGGATGCCGACGCCCGATCCGGTCGCCGCCAAATGGCAGGCCAAACTCAATGAATTCGACGGCTATATCGTCGTCACCGCCGAGTACAACCGCTCGGTGCCGGGGGCGCTCAAGAACGCCATCGACTGGGCCTACAAACCCTTCGTCCGCAAGGCGGTGGCCTATGTCGGCTATGGTTCGGTGGGCGGCGCCCGCGCCGTCGAGCACCTGCGCAACATCATGACCGAGCTGCAGGCCGTCTCGGTCCGCCAGGGCATCCATATCGGCGGCTCGGACTTCATGCCGATCATGATGGGTCAGAAGAGCTGGGACGACACCAAGGCGGCGTTCGACGCGTTCGTGCCGGACCTGCTGAACAACCTGGCCTGGTGGACCAATGCCACCAAGGCGGCCCGCGCGGACGACGAAGTGGCGGCCAAGGCGGCCTGATCGGCCCTCGGTTTCTCCGGGGTCTCCCCTCCTTCTCCCCCGGACAGAAAGGGCGATGCTTCGGCGTCGCCCTTTTGCTTTTGGTGGAACGCGCGCCGCCTTCGCGGCATTTTGTGCAAGCTCAATCGTGCTAAGCTGTCGCAATCGAGGCGGTTGAATGCGACTCTGGGCGGGTGTAGACACCGCCCGCCTCATAAAGGGGCTATGAAGGCTCTATGACGCAGACGAGTGCACCCGGCGCGACCGCCGCCGGAGACGTTGCGACCCCCCTGGCCGGCCACGCCAGACAGCTTCCCGTTCTTGTCCTGAGCGCGCTCGGCGTCGTCTATGGCGACATCGGTACCAGCCCGCTCTATGCGTTCCGCGAGGCCCTGCACGCCGCCGGCGGGTCGAAAGCGAGCCCGCACGAGGTGCTGGGGCTGCTGTCGCTGATCGTCTGGGCGCTGACGGTGATCGTCACCATCAAGTATGTGAGTTTCGTGCTCCGGGCCGACAACAAGGGCGAGGGCGGAACGCTGTCGCTGATGTCGCTGGCGAGCAACGCCTTCGCCAAGCGACCGCGGTGGATTCTCGCGCTCGGGGTAGTCGGCGGCTCGCTGTTTTTGGGCGACGCGGTCATTACGCCTGCTATTTCGGTGCTCTCGGCCGTCGAAGGCATCGAGGTCGTGCAGCCGCAACTCGCCCCATGGGTGGTGCCGCTGGTGGTGGTGATCATCGTCGGCCTGTTCATGGTGCAGCGCTTCGGCACGGCGCGGGTATCGACGATCTTCGGGCCGGTGATGGCGATCTGGTTCGTGGTGCTCGGGCTCTCGGGGCTGGTCCACATCGTCGCCGCGCCACAAGTGCTGCAGGCGCTCAATCCGTGGTTCGCGGTCGAGTTTCTGCTCCAGCATGGCAGCATCGCCGTGGTGGTCGCGGGCGCTATCTTCCTCGCCGTGACGGGCGCCGAGGCGCTTTATGTCGATCTCGGGCATTTCGGGCGGAAGCCGATCATCATGGCCTGGATCGGACTGGTGTTTCCGTGCCTCCTGCTCAACTATTTCGGACAGGGCGCTTTCATCCTCACGGATGGGCAGGAGTTCTCGAACCCGTTCTTTCAGATGCAGCCCGATTGGGCGCAGCTGCCGATGGTGGGGCTGGCGACGGTCGCAACCGTGATCGCCAGCCAGGCGGTGATCACCGGCGCCTATTCGCTGGTGCGGCAGGCCATGCATCTCAATCTCCTGCCCCGACTCGAAGTCCGCCACACCTCCGAGGAAATGGCAGGCCAGATCTTCATGCCGCAGGTCAATTTCCTGCTGCTGATCGCGGTGCTGCTGCTGGTCATCGGCTTTCGCAGCTCGAGCGCTTTGTCGGCCGCGTACGGCATCGCGGTGACGGGCGAGATGCTGGTGACGTCGCTGCTGCTGTTCATCGTGATGTGGCGGCTGTGGAAGTGGAATCTCTATCTGGCGATGGTGGTGATCGTGCCGCTTCTCACCATCGATATCGCCTTCTTTCTGGCCAATCTCGCCAAATTCGGACAGGGCGGCTGGGTGCCGGCGGTGGCGGCGAGCGTCGTCGCGCTGATCATGACCGTCTGGATTCTGGGGCGGAAGCGGCTCGCCGACAAGACGCGGCGAGACGAAGTGCCGCTGGAGTTCCTGGTCGAAAATCTCGCCAAGAAAAAGCCGATCATCGTTCCCGGCACCGCGGTGTTCCTGACTTCGGACATCGCCGGCGCGCCGACGGCGCTGCTGCACAGCCTCAAGCACTACAAGGTGCTGCACGAGCACAACGTCATTCTGACCATCGTCACGGCGGAGATGCCGCGCGTCAGCGACGACGAGAAGGTCAAGATCGACGCCTATAACGACCTGTTCTACCGGGTCGTGGTGACGTTCGGCTACATCGAGACGCCGAACATCCCGAAGGCGCTGGCGCTGGCCCGCAAGCTCGGCTGGAAGTTCGACATCATGTCGACCTCGTTCTTCCTTTCCCGCAGGTCGCTGAAGCCCTCGATCAAGGGCGGGTTGCCGTTCTGGATGGATCGGTTGTTCATCGCGCTCTCCAAGAATGCCACCGACGCCACAGAATATTTCCACATCCCGACGGGGCGCGTGGTCGAGATCGGCACGCAGGTGATCCTCTAGCTCGAGAGTCTTCGTTATGGTCGCGTGTTCGAACCGGAAAACCGGCAGCCACTTTTCCTGAACACGCTCCAGGTGGGCAATGCCGAAGGGACTCGACATCGCCGTTGCCGGAGCCGGACCCGCGGGTCTTGCGGTGGCGCTTTCGCTGCATCGCGACGGGCACAGGGTTGCGATCTTCGAGCGGTTCGAGACGGCGCGGCCGATCGGTTCGGGACTGATCCTGCAGCCGACCGGACAAGCGGTTCTCGCCGAGCTTGGACTGTGGGAGGCGATCAAGGCGCTGGGGCAGCCGCTCGATCGGCTGGCGGGCACCGACGCGAAGAGCGGCCGGACCGTGCTCGACATGCGATACGCAGCGCTCAAGGGGCTGGGGCGGGGACTGGGCGTGCACCGGGCGGCGCTGTTCGATGTGCTGCATGAGGCGGTGGTTTCGAACGGGATTCCACTGTCGACCGGAACCGAGGTGACGGGGCTCGACGACGGCGGATACCTGGTGCTCGACGGCAGGCGGGAAGGGCCGTTCGATCTCGTGGTCGATGCGCTCGGCGCCAATTCCCCGCTGCGACCGCTGCTGCGCGATCCGGGACGGACGCGGCCGCTCGAGTTCGGGGCGATCTGGGGCACCGTGCCGTGGATCGACCAGGGCTTCGACGCGACGGCGTTGACGCAGCGCTACGAGGGCGCGAGCGTGATGATCGGCGTGTTGCCGATCGGCCGGCAGGCGGCCGAGGGCCCGGCGCTCGCATCGTTCTTCTGGTCGATCAAGTGGAGGGACCATCAGGCGTTGCTCGACGGGGGTTTTGGCGCGTGGCGCGAGCGGGTGCTGTCGCTGTGGCCGGAAACGGCGCGGCATCTCGAAGCGCTGAACGAGTTCGGGGCGC
>JACRAF010000025.1 GCA_016213505.1 Devosia nanyangense | reverse complement strand
GCTCGGCGATCTTGGCGAGGACGTCAGCCTCGCCGTCCGGTTTGGCGGCGCGCGAGCTCCGGCGCGCCGGCTTCATCTCCTTGGCGCGTTCCTTCATTGCCTCGACTTCTACGTCGTCGAAGGTCCTCGAACTCTTTGCCATTGGTCGACTCCTATGCGCCGGTGCTCTGCCCGTTGCGCCATCTGGCGACATAGGGCAGCGCGAACATGTAGAGCCCCGTCGCTATCATCAGGAACAGCGGAGGCAGCGGCAGATAGTACAGCCAGGGAATCGCCTGCCCCATGCCGAAGGCGATGAAATTGGTGATGACGATCAACGTGAAGGCGATGGCGAGCCAGCGGTGGGTTTTCCGGATAAGTGCAGGCCAGTTCAATCGAATCTCCTCTGAATTGGGACGGCAATGGTCGAGCCGGTGACAGCCCTCAATCCGTCTTCTTCAAGACCTGCTCGAGAGCCGCCAAGAACTGCGGCCACGACGCCTTGGCGCCCTTGTAGGCGGCCTGCTGATCCGGCCCGAAGCCCGCCTGCTCCATGCGCAGGAGGGTCCCCGTGCTAGTCGGCGTCAGAGTGAACGTGACGACGCTCTCGAGGCCATAGGCCGCCCAGGTGTAGGACAGCGTCTTGTTCGGCTCGACTTCGAGGACCTGGCAGTCGATGACAACGCTCAGATCGGGTTTTGGGTCCCTGCGCAGGCTGAACCGGTGGCCTGCGACCGGCTTGAAATCGGTCTTCATGAGCCACTCCTCGATCAGGTGCGGCTGGGTGAGCGCACGCCAGAGCTTTTCCGGCGGATAGGCCACTTCCCGTTCGACAACGACGGAGCGCGTTTCGGCCGCGACTTTGGTCATTGGCCCATCCTCTTGAGCAGATCTTCGAGGTCGTCGAACCGGCTCTCCCAGAACCCGGCCATCTGGCTTGTCCAGTCGATCAGCGGGGCCAGGGCGCCGAGCTGGGCGCTGTAGTGCGTCTGGCGACCTTCGTGGCGGCCGCGCACCAGCCCGGCCTGTTTCAAGACCCCCAGATGCTTCGAGACCACCGGCTGCGAGACCCCGGCCTGAGCCGTCAGGGCCCCGACCGTCGTCTCGCCTTCGCGGCACAGCCGTTCGAAGAGAGCCCGCCGGGTCGGATCGGCGAGCGTTCTGAAGAGGGCATCGTGAGCGGTCGACATCTAGGATCAATACCCGGTTGGCTATGGATCGACATATAGCCAGCGGGGTATATGAGAGTCAAGCGGGGACGTGCGGCGGCATGATGTTCCTCGTCCCAGGAGCCGCAGGTCTTAGTAGAACCCCACCGGGAACCAGCGCAGGTACAGCTCGTCCAGAACGCCGGATTTCTTGAGGCGGACGAGGCCGTAGTCGATCGCCTGGCGCACCGTGTCGTGCCCCGCCGCGACAGCGACCGAGAAGCCGTCGCCGAACAGGTCGGGGCGGAAATAGGGCGGGCCGGCGAAGGCGCAGCAATCGGGATTGGCGTTGAACCAGAACGAGGCCCGCATCGCGTCGCCGAAATAGGCGTCGGCCGTCTTGTCGCGCACCGCCTCGAGCGCCGCCATCTCGGTGTCGAATTGGGCAAGCTTCGCGTCGGGCAGGTAGCGGCGGGCGAATTCGGCATGAGCCGAGCCCCGGCGCGCCGCGACCGTCTTGCCGGCGAGCGTCGCGGGATCGAAGCCCGCGCTCGCCTGCTGCAGCGTCACGAAACGGCCGGGCAGAGCCAGGTAGATATTGGTGAAGTCGAACACCGCTCCATTGTCGGGCGTCATGGCGAGCCCGGCGATCAGGGCGTCGCCTTGCCCATCCTCGAGCGCCTTGCCCGCCTGCTCCCACGGCCAGGCCTGGACGGTACAGGTGATCGCGAGGTCGGCGCACAGCGCCTTGGCGAGATCGACGTTGAAGCCGATCAACTCGCCGGTCTTGTCGCGATAGTTGAAAGGCGGGAAATCGGCGGTGGTGAGGAAGCGGATGGTCGGCACCGCCGCGAGGTTGGGCGCCGCGTCGCGGGCCGACGGATCGGAGTGGTAGGGCAGCGCCTGCGCACCCGCGGCGGCGACGCCGAAGAGCATGAAGAGCAGGCTAAAGACGGCGCGCATCGTGGGTCCGCAACTGATCCAGCACCGGCTTATGGCGCAATTTGCGCGCCATGGCGAGACGGCCGGGCCGTGCGTGGCACGCCAACAATGGCTCTTGCAATTCTCTAGCATAGACAGCCAGTATAGGTAAGAATACTTAGCCATTTGTTTGACGTGGTGCTTCTTGGGGGGAAGCAGCCGATGTCTCAGACAATAGACGCCTTGGCTCTTCTGCGCGCCGTGCTCGGCGACAATTGCGGTTCCGATGAAGCGGCAGACAAGTATCTGGTCGAGGCCGCGCGGCTCGGCGCCGACCCGCTCGACTATTGTGCGCATCGGTTCGGGCTGGGCACCGCGCCGGTGTGGCAGCGCGCGGCGCACTGGGCGGGATTTCCGTTCACGGCGGTGATCCCGGCCCCGCAACTGCACGAGGAGGCGCAGGCCGTGCACCTCGACCGGCTGGGGGAAATCCGCAGCCTGAGGCAAACGGTGTCGGGCCACGCGCTGACCTTCGGCGCGCCGGGCTTCGAGCAGGTCCTCAACCTGGCGCGGTCGCGGCAGGAGCGGCCCGAACTCGCACGGCGCCTGTGCTTTGCGCCGCCCGATGCGATCGAGGCGGGCCTAGCGCGCGCCGCGAGCAACCAGCTGATGGACGCGGCACGACAGCGGATCACCGCCAAATGGCCGGAGGCCAGCGCCGCGCAGGCCCTGCCGCGGCCGGTGCGCGTCGGCTTCGTCGTGCTGCTCGTGATGGCAATCGGACTGGTGATGGCAGCCGGCCTCGTTGCGCGGCCGGTGCTGATGCCCATCGTCGCGCTGCTGCTGATGGCGCCGGGGCTGCTGCGACTGCTCGCGGCGATCCCACCCAGGTCGGTCGTGCCTCCGCCGACCCTGCTCGACGATATGGATCTGCCGGTCTACACAGTGCTCGTGCCGCTGCGCGACGAAGCGGGAATGGTCCCGATGCTGCAACGCGGATTGTCGGCGCTCGACTACCCGGCCGAACGCCTCGACATCAAATTCGTGGTCGAGGCCCGCAGCCCCGAGACGATCGCGGCCGTGCGTGACATCCTGGGCGATCCGCGGTTCCGGCTGGTGGTGGTGCCGGAGGGCGCGCCGCACACCAAGCCCAAGGCCATCGACTACGCGTTGCCGTTGGCGCGCGGAAAATATCTCGTCGTCTATGATGCCGAGGACGTGCCCGATCCGCTGCAGCTGCGCGAGGCGGCGAGCCGGTTCGAGGCGGATGCCGGGCTCGCCTGCCTGCAGGCCGAACTGGTGCCGGAAAACGCCGGCGAGACCGCGCTCACGGCGCTGTTCGCGGGCGAGTATGCGGGGCTGTTCGGACGCCTGCTGCCGGCGCTGGCGCGCTGGGGCCTGCCGATGCCGCTGGGCGGCACGAGTAACCATTTCCGCACCGATGTGCTGCGCGAGATCGGCGGCTGGGATGCCTTCAACGTCACCGAAGACGCCGACATCGGCGTGCGGCTGGCCCGCCGCGGCTTTCGCGCCGAGGCGTTCGAGAGCCGCACCTTCGAAGAAGCGCCGCTGACGCTTCGCTCCTGGATGGCGCAGCGGACGCGCTGGATGAAGGGCTGGATGCAGACCTTCGTCGTCCACAACCGCGCGCCGAACCTGTTTCTCGACGAGATCGGCTGGCGCGGCTTTCTTGCCTTTCAGGCACTGGTGGGCGGCATGATCCTGTCCTCGCTGCTGCACACGGTGCTGGTCGGCTCGCTGGCCGTCCGGGTGATCGTCGCGGGCGGCGCCGGCCTCGTGCCGCAGGATATCTGGGACTGGGTGGCCTTAGGCATTCTGGCGACCGGCTATGGCGGGGCACTGGCGGTGGTGATCAGCGGTCTGGCACATCAGCGGGCGCTGCACCTGTTGCCGGCGCAACTCCTGCTGCCGGCCTATTGGGCGCTGCATTCGATCGCGGCGATGCTGGCGACCGTCGAACTCATCACCAAGCCGGTCTACTGGGCCAAAACCACGCATGGGCTCACGCAGATCAGCCGGCAACAAGCGCCGCCGGCCGCCGGTCCGACGCGCGCGCTCAGGCCCCGTACCGGCTGAGCCCGAGATCGGAGGTATCGATCTCGGCCGGCTTGCCGGAAACGAGATCGGCGAGGACCCGGCCCGAGCCGGCCGCCATGGTCCAGCCCAGGGTGCCGTGGCCGGTGTTGAGGTAGAAGTTCGAGAACTTCGCCCGGCCAAGCACGGGCGTGCCGTCCGGTGTCATCGGCCGCAAACCGCACCAGAACGTCGCTCTGGAGAGATCGCCGGCCCTGGGGAAGAGGTCGCGCAGCGAGCGGTCGAGCGGTCCGCGCCGATGCGGTCTGAGCGTCGTGTCCCAGCCGGCGATCTCGGCGGTGCCGCCGACGCGGATGCGGTCGCCGAGCCGGGTGGTCGCGACCTTGTAGGTTTCGTCCATCACCGTCGAGACCGGCGCCACCGACGCATCGGTGACCGGCACGGTGATCGAGTAGCCCTTGATCGGATAGACCGGCAGCGAGATGCCGAGCGGCGCCACCATGAGTGGCGTGTAGCTGCCGAGCGCACCGACATAGATGTCGCCTGTCAGCACGCCGCGGCTCGTCACCACACCCGTGACCTTGTCACCCAGGGTCTGGATGCCGTCGATCTGCGTGCCGAAGTGGAACGTCACTCCGGCCCCGGCCGCCAGCGTCGCCAGCCGCTCGGTGAACAATTTGCAGTCGCCGGTCTCGTCGTTGGGCAGGCGCAATCCGCCGACGAACGATACCCCGGCGGTAGCGAGGCCCGGTTCGGCGGCAACGCAGGCCTTCGGGTCGAGCACCTCGTAGGGCACGCCATATTGCTTCAGCACGGCGATGTCGCTTTCGGCATGGTCGAGCTGCTTCTGCTCGCGGAACAGCTGCAGCGTGCCCTGCTGGCGGCCGTCATAGGCGATGCCGGTTTGGGCGCGCAGCTCGATCATGCGGTCGCGGCTGTACTCGGCGAGCCGCACCATGCGCGACTTGTTGAGCGCGTAGGCGCGCTCGGTGCAGTTGGCGAGCAGCTGCAGCCCCCAGATCCACATGCGCGGATCGAGCTTGGGCCTGAGCACCAGCGGGCCGTCGGGCATCAGCAGCCATTTGATGGCCTTGAGCGGAATGCCCGGTCCGGCCCAGGGCGAGGCGTAGCCCGGCGAAATCTCACCGGCGTTGGCAAAACTGGTCTCGAGGCCGGGACCGGGCTGCCGGTCGACGACGGTGACCTCGTGGCCGGCTTTGGCGAGATAGTAGGCGGAGGTGGTGCCGATGACGCCGGCGCCGAGAATGAGGATTTTCATGGGTGAGAGAGTGCGGCGGCGACTGCCGTCGGTCAACGGGGGGCGACGCGCAGCCGCAGCCGACGACTGGACGGGCTATGCGTGCCGCAGCCGGGCTCGCGCCGAGGCCTCGATGGCGGCCGAGATCAGGCCGTCGAGCGCGAGTTTGTCGCGGATCATTTCGAGCAGCCGCAGCTCCTCCTGCACGAGCCGGATGTCCACCGTGGCGATTTCGACCGCGAGCGCATAGGCGGTGTCGTGCAGCCGCGCCGGAATGGCGCCCAGGATCATGCCGAGCACCCGGTCGAGATCGGAGCTGTCCTTGAGCAGGTCGATCGCTTCGGCTGCGACCTCGCCGAGCCGGCTGCGATCGAACCCGTCGAACACCGGCGAACGGCCGACCAGCGCCTCGATGGCCCTGAGCTCGCGATCGCTCACCGCGGCGTCGGAAGTGGCGGCGATCACCATCAGATAGACCAGCGCATCCTGGGTCGAGAGGCTCATAGCGGGGCTCCGGGTCGGAAAGTCCCGCTTACCTAAGGAGCATCGCCCGGCTTGTCCAGCGGCCCGGACCATTGACTCCGCCGCCGCCGATGGGGCAACACCGCGCATTCCCAATCAACCGGGCAGATTTCCCGTGACCACCGCCGCCGTTCCCGAGCTCGATCCCGCCTTCTTCGATGCGGCCCAGACGGCGAAAGCCTGGCCCTTCGAGGAAGCGCGCAAACTCGTCGCCCGGCTGCAGCGGACGGGGAAGACCGAAGCGCTGTTCGAGACCGGCTACGGCCCTTCGGGCCTGCCCCATATCGGCACCTTTGGTGAAGTGGCGCGCACCACCATGGTCCGCACCGCCTTCCGGCTCTTGACCCGCGACGAGATCCCGACGCGGCTGCTGTGCTTTTCCGACGACATGGACGGGATGCGCAAGATTCCCGAGAACGTGCCCGACCGCGCCTTCCTCGAGCCGCATCTGCACAAGCCGCTGACCAGCGTGCCCGATCCCTTCGGCGGCGAGTATCCGAGCTTCGGCGATCACAACAACGCCATGCTGCGCCGCTTCCTCGACACCTTCGGCTTCAACTACGAGTTCGCCAGCGCCACCCAGTACTACAAGTCGGGCCGCTTCGACGCCGCGCTGATCAAGGCCGCCGAAAACTACGACGCGATCATGGCCGTGATGCTGCCCACCCTCGGGGCCGAACGGCAGGCGACCTATTCGCCGTTCCTGCCGATCTCGCCCACGACGGGCCGCGTGCTCTATGTGCCGATGCACAACGTCGATGCGAGGGCTGGCACCATCACCTTCGCCGACGAGGACGGCACCCAGACCACGCTGCCGGTCACCGGCGGCCATGTGAAGCTGCAGTGGAAGCCCGATTTCGGCATGCGCTGGTATGCGCTCGGCGTCGATTTCGAGATGTTCGGCAAGGACCACCAGACCAACGCGCCGATCTACGACCGCATCTGCACCATCCTCGGCGGCATCGCGCCCGAGCACTATGTCTACGAGCTGTTTCTCGACGAGAACGGCCAGAAGATTTCGAAGTCGAAGGGCAACGGCCTCACCATCGACGAGTGGCTGGCCTACGCCTCGCCCGAGAGCCTCGCGCTCTACATGTTCCAGAAGCCGCGGGTGGCCAAGCGGCTCTATTTCGACGTCATCCCGCGCGCCGTCGACGAGTATTATCAGTTCGTCGCCGCCTACGAGACCCAGGGTCCCAATGAGCGGCTCGAGAACCCGGCCTTCCATATCCACACCGGCCACCCGCCAAAGCTCGACATGCCGGTGACCTTCGGGCTGCTGCTCAATCTCGCCTCGGCGTCGAACGCGCACGAGAGCGCCGTCGTCTGGAACTATCTGTCGCGGCGCCTGCCGGGCGAGACCGCCGCCAGCAACCCCGAGCTCGATCGCCTCGTCGGCTACGCGCTGCGCTATTTCAACGACGAAGTGAAGCCGACCAAGGTCTTCCGCGCCCCCACCGACAAGGAGCGCGCCGCGCTGCAGGACCTGGCCGATCAACTCGCGGGCAAGGACAACCAGAGCGCCGAGGAATTGCAGAACCTTATCTACGAGGTCGGCAAGGCCCATCAGTTCGAGCCGCTGCGCGACTGGTTCGGCGCCATCTACCAGGTGCTGCTCGGCGCCGACCAGGGCCCCCGCTTCGGCTCGTTCGTGGCGCTGTATGGCGTGGCGGAAACGCGGAAGCTCATCGAGGATGCACTGGCGGGGAAGCTGGTCACGGCGGCGTAGCTAACCCCTGAGGAACGCCACCGTCCGTGTGAATGCCAGCTTGGCGGCGGCCGCGTCGTATTCCGGCCGGTCGCTCTCGGCGAACCAGTGCTTGGTTCGGGCATAGGAATAGGAAGCATTGGGCGGACCCGCCGCCTTCAACGCCGCCGCCAATGCCTCTATGTCCGCCGCGCTCTCGAAATCGTCGTCCGCCGCAAAGTGCGCGAGCACCGGCGCGTGCCGCTTGGGCAGGGCGTGCGTCGCGTAGTAGGTGACGAGGCGGGCCATCGGCAGACGGCGGGTCTTCAATGCGGCGAGCAGGTGGTAGCCGCCGAACGAGAAGCCGACGGCGCCCAGCGTCGGCGCCGTGACGGCGTTGTGCGCGGCAAGTCCGGTGAGGGCTGCTGCGAGTGCTGGGCCCGCTGCTTTCCAGTGCTGGCGGATTTGCTTTTGCGCCACCTCGATGCTGGTGGTGACTTCGCCCGCGAACAAATCCGGCAGGCCCACGACGAACCCCTCACGCGCCAGCGCCGCACCATAGTCGCGGAGGGTCTGGTTGAGGCCCCACCAGGGGTGGGCGACCAGCACGCCCGGTCCACGGCCGGCGGGCGGAAGGAGTATGTCCATCGGTTGCTCCTACTGGCTTGCCCAGATGATGCGCGCGATCCACTCGACATCCTTGGTGTCGATCAGCCGCGGCGCGTGGGCGGGGTTGAGCGAATGCAGCTCGACCACATTCGCCGTCTGCCGCGCCAGAATCTTGGCCATGACCTCGCCATCGCGGGTCTTGACCACCACGCGGTCGCCGCGCCGCACCTGCTCGGAGGGCGACACCACGATGCGGTCGCCGTCGCGGTAGAGCGGCAGCATGGAATCGCCGGTGACCTCGAGGGCATAGATGCCGCCTTCGCCCGGTCCGGGCAGCCGCACCTCGTCCCAGCCTTCGCCGGCGGGAAATCCGGCGGCATCGAAGAAGCCGCCGGCGCCGGCTTGCGCGAGGCCGAGCAGCGGCACCGTCGCGCCGCCCGGCTGGCTCGCCGCCTGCAGATAGGCCCCGCCACTCGAGAGGAAGGCGTCGAAACTCTCGCCGGTGGCTTCCAGCAGTTTGGCGATGCTCTCGGTCGAGGGCCAGCGTTCGCGGCCGTCGCGGCTCACCCGCTTGGAGCGGTTGAAGGCGGTGGCGTCCAGCCCGGCGAGCTTGGCCAGCCCCGAGGCGGTGAAGCCGTGCCGGGTGGCGAGCGAGTCGATGGCATCCCAAATGGCGCTGTGCGACAGCATAAGCGGCCCAGATTGAGGAAAATTGTCCCATAGGAGACAGAAGTCCTATGTAATAGTCCTCAGGCGTACGCCTGTAAAGCACCTCGGCCGCCTTGTGCGGTCACGATTGCTTGGCTAGAGGCTGTGCCAGCCAGAGGAGGCGGCCCTGACGACGCCGACGCGTACCCCCGATTTCGTCTACAAGGTCGTGAGCCGCGCCGTGTTCGACGCCTCCGATCCCGCCGGCGTGTTCGCGGGCATGCCGATCGACCACCAGGACGGCTACATTCACTTTTCGACCGCGACGCAGCTCGGTGAGACGCTACGGCTGCATTTTGCCGGGCAGGGCGATCTCGTGGTGTTCTCGGTTCGCACCGGCGATCTCGGCGGAGGCCTCCGCTGGGAGCCGTCGCGCGGCGGCCAGTTGTTCCCCCATCTCTACGGCGAGCTGCCGATGCGGGCGGTCGCACAAAGCGCGACCGTGGCGGTCGCCGCCGATGGCGGCGTCACCCTGCCGGAGTGGGTCCGATGATCCTGTCGGCGCTCTCGCCCCTGCTTCGCGTACCGCTGCTCCAGTCGCTGACCCGTGACAGCCTGCTGCGCATGGACCCGGAGGTCGCGCATGCCGCCACCATCAACGCGCTGCGCCTGGGCCTCGCCCCCCAACAGGACACGCCCGATCCGCCGGAGCTGAAGACCACCCTGGCTGGGCTCGAGCTTTCCAATCCGGTCGGAATGGCCGCCGGCTTCGACAAAAATGGCGAGGTGCCGCGCGCCCTCGCGCTCATGGGTTTCGGCATGGTCGAGGTGGGCACGGTGACGCCGCTGCCGCAGTCGGGCAATCCGAAGCCGCGGCTGTTTCGCGTCGCCGCCGTCGAGGGTGTCATCAACCGCATGGGCTTCAACAATGACGGCCACGACGAGGTGTTCCGCCGCCTGCAGGGGACGCGCGTCCCCGCCGCGCTCGGCGTCAACATCGGCGCCAACAAGGCGAGCCCGGACTTCATCGCCGACTACGCCAAGGGCGTCGCCCGTTTCGCCCGCGTCGCCGATTACCTGACGGTCAACATCTCCTCGCCCAACACGCCGGGCCTGCGCGACCTGCAGCAGGCCGAGGCGCTGGAGCGGCTGCTCTACGCGGTGCTCACCGTCCGCTCCAAGTCGCCGGTGCGGGTTCCGGTCTTCCTCAAGATCGCCCCCGATCTCGACGAAAAGGCGCTCGATGCCATCGCCAGGGCGATCTCCGAGACCGACCTCGATGGGCTCATCGTCTCCAACACCACCATCGGCCGCGACACCGTCGCCGGCATGGAGCACGCCAACGAAAGCGGCGGCCTCTCCGGCAAGCCGCTGTTCGATCTCTCGACCCGGCGCCTGGCGCAGATGCGCCAGCGCACGACCCTCCCCATCATCGGCGTCGGCGGCATTCATTCGCCACAAGCGGCGCTGGCAAAATTCGAGGCCGGCGCCAACGCCATCCAGCTCTATTCGGCGCTGGTGTTCGGCGGCCTCGATTTGCTCGACCGCATCAAGCGCGGCCTCGCCGCAGCCGTCCGCGCCGAAGGCAAGCGCAACATCAGCGAGCTGGTGGGCCGGAAGACGGACGAGTGGGCAGCCGGGCGCACTTGATCCAGCGCAATGCGCCTCGGGTGGCCTTGCCAGCATCCTGACGAGCAACCTCAGCGGGGCAAATCGGTGCGTGATCTTGTCCGGCGCTTCCCGGTCATCTCCTACTACGCTGGCGCGGTCGTCCTCAGCTGGACCTATTGGCTGACCCTGCTTGCGTTCGGACTGCGCGCCGGGCCCGGCACATCGGTCAGCCATCTGCCCGGCTTGCTCGGGCCGGCCATCGCGGCGCTCGTAGTCACGGCGATCTGCGATGGTTCCGACGGCCTGCTCCGCTTCGTGCGCCGCTTCTGGCAGTTGCCCCGGCATCCGTGGCCGGTCGCTTTGGCGATTGTCGTGCCGCCGCTGCTGACCGCCGTAATCGTCCTGGTGCAATGGAGTGTCGGCGGACCGAAACCGGAGCTCGTGCAGTTCCTTCTCTTTCCCGGCGTCCCGGAAAGCGTCGGACCGATTGGCATGCTGCTCGCGGTCGTCATCCTCAACGGCTTCGGCGAAGAGATCGGCTGGCGCGGCTTCGCCACCGATCGGCTCCTCCTTCGTCTCGATCCCTTGCGGGCCACCGCCATCGTGGCCGTACTGTGGGCGTTCTGGCACGTGCCGGTGTTCTGGGTGAACATCAGCATGGCGGCGCTGGTCGGGCCGGCCCTTGTCGGCTGGCTGATCGGACTGGGGCTCGGCGCCTTCGCTCTCGCCGACCTCTACTTTCGCTCGGGGCGCAGCATCCTTGCCGTCGCGCTCTGGCACGCGAGCTACAACTTCGCGGTCGCAGTCCCCGCGGCGGCCGGCCTGCCGGCGGCGATCATCTCAACCGCGGTCATGGTCTGGGGCGCCTACGCCGCCTGGCGCTTCTGGCGGCATCCCGAAATCGCAGCCGCAACGAGCTAGTCGTCTGTGCTGATTTCGATCGACACATCTGCCCGTGGCTTGCTGCGCATCACCAGATCGTAGTTCGGCAAATCCACCCGCTCGATATGGGCGCGATTGCGCTCCTCGCCGAACAGGCCTTCCTCCGCATGCCGCTTCAGTAGCCGTGCCCGCACCGTCTCGCGCGGCACCTCGATGAACACGGCGCGGTCGAGCAGCGGCTTGATCCGCCACCACGGCGCCGTCGCCAGCAGCAGGTAGTTGCCCTCCACCACCAGCAACCTCGCGGACGCGGGAACGACGAAGGCGGCCTCGACCACGTCCTCGATCTTCCGCGAATAGCCCGGCCCGCTCATCGGTCCCGTCGCCGCCTTCAGCCCGGCGAGGAAATCGGCGAACGCCGCGCCCTCGAAGGTGTGCGGCATGCCCTTGTCGGCCGCCGTGCCGAGTCCCTCGAGTTTGGCGTGCTTCATGTGGAAGCCGTCCATCGGCACATAGGCCGCGACACCCGGCTCCGCCGCGTTCAGCGCCGCGACCAGTTGCACCGCCAGCGTCGACTTACCGGTGCCCGGTCCGCCGGCGAGGCCGAGTGCGGTCCGGCCCGGCCGCGCCAGCAGCGCCGCCGCTTCCTCGCGCAGATAGGCGAGGGCGGCGTCGGGGGTGAGGGAGAGGGTTTGTGGTACGGACTCCATGCTTTTCCCCTAGCATGGCGCTCGATGGAAGCCACTGCCCTCTCGCTGGTTTGGCAGAACCCGAAGCTCGGCCTACATTGGCACTGCACCCGAGACCCGCCCTTGCCCCTCCACCCCACCATCACCGGCTGGTTCGCGACCAAGGGCTGGTCGCCGCGCGCCCATCAGCTCGACGTGCTCGCCAGCTGGAACGATGCCGCCTCGGCGCTGCTGATCGCGCCCACCGGCGCCGGCAAGACGCTGGCCGGGTTCCTGCCCACCCTCGACGATCTCGTCCGCCGTCCGGTGGAGGGTCTCCACACTCTCTATATATCGCCGCTGAAAGCCCTCGCCGTCGACGTCGCGCGCAACCTCACCACGCCCATCGATGAGATGCGGCTCAACATCTCGGTCGAGACGCGCACCGGCGATACCCCCTCGCATCGCCGCCAGCGCCAGAAGCTCAAACCGCCCAACATCCTGATGACCACGCCCGAGCAGCTCGCGCTGCTGCTCAGCCACGAGGACAGTGCGCGGTTCTTCGGCGGCCTCCGGCGTATCGTCCTCGACGAGCTCCACTCGATGGTCACCAACAAGCGCGGCGAACTGCTGTCGCTCGCCGTCGCCCGCATCGCGAGCTACGCGCCGGCCCTGCGGATCACGGCGCTCTCGGCGACAGTGGCGCGGCCCGATCTCCTCCGCGACTGGATCGCGGCGCCATTGCCCGAAGCGCGCACCGATCTGCTGCTCGGGGCCGCCGGCGCGAAGCCCGACGTCTCGATCCTCGCCAGCGACGAGCGCGTGCCCTGGGCCGGGCACTCGACGCAATACGCGGTGCCCGATCTCTACCGCATCATCAAAGAGCACCGAACCACGCTACTCTTCGTCAACACAAGGTCGCAGGCCGAAATGCTGTTCCAGAACCTCTGGGCCATCAACGAGGACGGCGTCGCCATCGCGCTCCATCACGGCTCGCTCTCGGTCGAACAGCGGCGCAAGGTCGAGAGCGCCATGGTCGCCGGCAAGCTGCAGGCGGTGGTCTGCACCTCGACCCTCGACCTCGGCATCGACTGGGGCGACGTCGACCTGGTGGTGCAGGTCGGCGCCCCCAAGGGCGCCTCGCGCATGCTGCAGCGCATCGGGCGCGCCAACCACCGGCTCGACGAGCCATCCAAGGCGATCTTCGTGCCCTCCAATCGCTTCGAGGTGCTCGAATGCGAAGCGGCGCTCGAGGCGGTGGAGAAGGGCGCGCAGGACAGCGAGGACCCGTCCCTCGGCGGCCTCGACGTGCTAGCTCAGCACACCCTCGGCATGGCTTGCGCCGCACCGCTCGATCCGCTGGGCTACTACGACGAAATCCGCCGCGCCTGGCCCTATCGTCACTTAAGCTGGGAGAGTTTCGAGCGCGTCATCGATTTCGTCGCCACCGGCGGCTATACCCTGCGCGCCTACGAGCGCTATGCCAAACTCAAGAAGACGCCGGACGGCAAGTGGCGCATCGCCAATCCCCACATCGCGCAGCAATACCGGCTCAATGTCGGCACCATCATCGAGGACCCGATGGTGAAGGTCCGTCTGGTGCGGGGCAGGGGCTTCAAGACCGGCTCGTCCACCGGCCCCATCGGCCGCTATGGCCGCGTGCTGGGCGAGCTCGAGGAATACTTCATCGACCAGCTGGTGCGCGGCGACACTTTCGTCTTCGGCTCCGAGATCGTCGCCTATGAGGGCATGTTCGAGACCGAGGCCTATGTCTCGCGCTCCACTGCCTCCGATCCCAAAATTCCGTCCTATATGGGCGGCAAGTTCCCGCTCTCGACCTATCTCGCCGACGGCGTGCGGCGGCTGCTGTCCGATCCTTCGCATTGGTCGGCGCTGCCCGATCAGGTGAGCGACTGGCTGCGCCTGCAGCGCGACGTCTCGGTGCTGCCGCCACGCGACTCGATGCTGGTCGAGACCTTTCCGCGCGGCACGCAGAACTACATGGTCTGCTACCCCTTCGAGGACCGCCTCGCGCACCAGACCCTGGGCATGCTGCTGACCCGCCGGCTGGAGCGGGCCCGCGCCCGCCCGCTCGGTTTCGTCGCCTCCGACTACGCGCTCGCCATCTGGGGCTTAGGCGATTTCGGTGGCCTGATCCGCACCGGGCGCCTGTCGCTCGACCAGCTGTTCGACGAGGACATGCTGGGCGACGATCTCGAGGACTGGCTGCACGAGAGCCAGCTGATGCGCCGCACCTTCCGCAATGCCGCCATTATCGCCGGGCTGATCGAGCGCCGCCATCCCGGCAAGGAGAAGACCGGCCGGCAGGTCACTGTCAGCTCCGACATCATCTACGACGTGCTCTACGAGCACGAGCCCGACCACATCCTCATCCAGGCGACGCGCCGCGACGCCGCCCGCGGCCTGCTCGATATCGAGCGGCTGGGCGCGCTGCTTCGCCGCATCCGCCACACCATCGTCCACAAGCCCCTCGACCGAATCTCGCCGCTTGCGGTACCCATCCTGCTCGACATCGGCAAAACGCCGATCTTCGGCGAGGCCCGCGAAAGCGCCATGGCCGACGCCGCCGACGAGTTGATGCGGGAGGCCCTCGGCGTAGCCCCGAAAAGTGGAAGCCGGTTTTCGGACAAGGCTACGCCTGTGAAAGATGCGCAAGATGTGGAGCAACGCGGCGGCCGCCGCGCCGGACGCTGAGGAGGCCATCGTGCTCCTCCATTTCGCCGGTCACAGTTTTGAACCGCAGCTTTCGGGCGCCCTGTTCTGGCGTGCCGAAAAGATGCTGCTGGTCGCCGATCTCCACCTCGAGAAATTCTCGTCCTTCGCCAAGAAGGGCCAGATGCTGCCGCCCTACGATACCGGGCTGACGCTGAAGCGGCTGGAGCGCGATCTCGCCGCCACCGGCGCGGAACGCGTCGTCGCGCTCGGCGACAGTTTTCACCGCGACGAGGGCACCGCGACGCTGCTCGATGCCGACCGGCTACGGCTGATGGCGCTGCTCGGCCGCGCGCACTGGACCTGGCTCAGCGGCAACCACGATCCCGCCCCGCACGCGCTCGGCGGGGTGTGCCTCACGGCGCTGGAGCATCGCGGCCTGACCCTCGTCCACGAGCCGCAGCGCGGCGCCCATGCCACCATCGCCGGGCACCTCCATCCGGCCGCGACCGTCCACTCCAGCGGCCACACCACCCGCCGCCCGTGCTTCGTCCACGACAACAGGCTGCTGCTGCTCCCCGCCTACGGCGCGGGCGCCGGCAGCATGAACATCCTCTCGCCGCCGTTCGTGGGCCTGTTCGATTTCGCCGCGCTGGAGGTGACGATGATCGGCCGATCGAAGCTCTATCCGGTGAGCACCAAGCGGTTGGTGCGGGGGATCTAGCATGCCCTGACTACGGCAGCCGTTGGCCTACCGCTTGAACGCCACGCCCGCGAGCCAGCCCGTTCCCAGTGCCAGGATCACGCAGACGATGCCGTAGAGCAGCGGATATTGCCGCGCGGCGACGAACACGAAATTCTCGAAGCCGGTCTTGCGCACCGAAAAGCCCTGCGACCCTTCGGCCACCAGTTGCTTGTCCTTGAGCACCAGCGTGTGGGCGATGAACGGTCCGTTGGCGACGTCGCTGGGCAGCGTCACCTGTCCCATATAGGCGGTGTCCGAGAGAAAGTGCACGCCGTCCTCGTTGAGGCTGAAATGACCTTCTTGGGTCATCAGCCGCACCAGTTCGGCGCCGAACATCTCACCCTTCAGCCCGACGCTCTGCGCCGCGAGGCGCGCCTGGTCCTCGGGCAGGATGCTGTCTTCCGCCAGCAGCGTCGGCTCGGCGATCAGCTCGAGCCTGCCACTCGAGAGCACCGAGTAGAACGACGGGAACTGCTTGAACTGGACCTGGTCGGTGTTGGTCCAGATGCCCAGCCGGTTGGTCTTGAGCCGCGCCACGCGGTCCTGCAGCGGCCCGGTGACGATGACGATGACGTTGTAGGGGCCCGTCAGCGCCACACCGGGCGTATCGGCCTCGATCGTGCCGAACAGGCTCAGCGTCGCGCCGTCGAAGCTCGAGGTGATCTGGACGTTCCGGCTCGAGACGATCTGGGCGAGCCGTTCGGCACCCACCGGCGACGCCAGCAGTGCCAGGGCCAGAGCGAGAGCGAGGCGTTTCACGATGCCCCTCCCGCGGTCATGATCGCCATCGAGAACGGATCGGAGGGCGGCAGCACGAGCGTCAGCCCGAAGCGGATGGCGACGGCGAGCACCAGCAGCGCCAGCAGCGCCCGCAGCTGGTCGCCGCGCAGATACTTTCCCGCCGAGGCGCCGAACTGCGCCCCCACCGTACCGCCCACCATCAGGCAGAAGGCTAGCAGGATATCGACGCTCTGGCTGGTCAGCGCCTGCAGCACCATGGTCACGCACATCATCGCGACCACCTGCAGCAGCGAGGTGCCGATCACCACATTGCCGGGCACGCGCAGCAGATAGACCAGCGCCGGCACCAGGATGAAGCCGCCGCCGACGCCGAGCAGCGCGCCGACGAAGCCGATGAACACGCCAATCGCCAGCACCGGCAGTACCGAGATGTAGAGCCGCGATTTCTTGAACCGGATGCGCATCGGCAGCCCGTGCATCCAGGTGTGCTGGCTCGGCAGCTTCTCGCGCATCACGATGCCGCGGCGCCGGCGCAGGATGGCCCGCACGGCCTCCGCCATCATCAGCGTGCCGACGAAGCCCAGAAGGATCAGGTAGGAGAGCGAAATGAACAGGTCGAGCTGCCCCGCCGCGCGCAGC
Organism: Devosia nanyangense; assembly: GCA_016213505.1. Lineage (GTDB taxonomy): Bacteria > Pseudomonadota > Alphaproteobacteria > Rhizobiales > Devosiaceae > Devosia_A > Devosia_A nanyangense. The sequence continues at coordinate 142,961 of JACRAF010000025.1, read as the reverse complement.
AGCGAGAAGGTCGCGACACCCGCCATCGCCCCGATGGTGCTGGCGAGGATCAGGTAGAGCGCGAGATGGAGATCAATGCCGCCGCGCCGGTAGTAGCTGAGGGCGCCCGAGGTCGAGGCCGCCGCCACCTGGCCGGTCACCGAGGCGACCGCCACCGGCGCCGGTACGCCCGAAAAGATCAGCAGCGGCGTCAGCAGGAAGCCGCCGCCGACCCCGAACAGGCCCGAAAGGAACCCCACCGCCCCTCCGATCCCGATCAGGAAGAAGAGGTTCATCGAAAGCTCGGCGATTGGCAGATAGATCTGCAAGACGGGCTCTAATAGTGAAGAGGGGGCGCGGGCTTTCCGCGTCCCCTCAGTTCAGTCCACCCACCATCGTCCGAACTTGCGACGACAATGAGACATTTCCATTTCAGACCGGCTGGCTGCCCAGCACCGCGAGCAGCCGCGGATTGATCAGGCCGACCTCGTTCATTCCGGTCGCGAGCTCGAAAGCCTTGATCGCGTCCGATGTCTTCTTGCCGGCAATGCCGTCGGACGTGCCGACGTCGTAGCCAAGTTTGCCGAGCGCCTTCTGGACGCTGGCGACGATGTCGCGCGCCCCGATGGTTTCGCCCGGATCGAGTGTCCTGGACCAGGTGCCGATCGGCGCGAAATTCGCCGGCAGGTCGATCGGGCTCGGCTTGAACGCGGCGACTTCCGCCACCAGCCGGCTGACCGTCTCGGCGTCGAGCGAGCGGGCGACGTCGTCGCGCGCCTTGGCCGCGTCCTTGTCGCCCGAAAGCGCCGCCAGACCGAACCATTTGTAGGAATCGGCGAGGCTTTGCGGCACACCGAGCCCGCGGGCATAGAGCATGCCGAGATTGAACTGGCTGTCGGTGAGGCCGCGCGATGCTGCCTCCTCGAACCATTTGGCCGCCGAGTCGAATTGCTGCTTGCCCAGCTGGCCGCCGGCATAGAGCGCCGCGAGGTTGTGCATCGACATGCGGTTGCCCGCTTCCGCCGCACGCTCGTACCAGAGTCTGGCGGCATCGAGGTCCTTGGCGACACCATTGCCGTTCTCGTAGAGGCTGCCGAGCCGGTATTGCGCCGGCGCAAACCCCTGCGCGGCGGCGCGCTCGTACCAGGTGGCGGCCGCCTTGTAATCCTGCGGCACGGCGCGGCCCTCGGTGAAGATCGCCGCGACCTCGAACTGCGCCCGTGGATCGCCGCTCGCAGCGGCTTCGCGCAGATCCATCGGCCCGACGCCCTCGGGCGGCAGCTCGACCTTGACCGGGCTCGTCGCGGGCACCAGCGGCGCAATGCCGGTATCGCCGGTACTGACGAGATCCGCCGCCGCTTCGAAGGCGCTCGGCATCTCCTGCGACGGGCTGGTGGTGAACCCCAGCGCGGTGGAGCTGTCGATCGATCCGGTGCTGAGCGTATCGACCATCGGGATGACGCGCGGCGGCGCCGGCGTCGCGGCCAGGTCGGCCGTCGGCGTCGGGTCGAGCGGCAGCGCGATAGCGCCGGTGGTCAGCGTTGCGGCGTCCCCGGTGGCGGCGGGCGCCGCATCTTCCTGATTGAGCCGCTGCGCCACCAGGTTGATGGTGAGCAGCATGATCGCGACGATCGCCGCGCCGAGCAGAATGGCCTTCCTGTGCTTGAGCAGGAAGCTCTCGGAGGGCGCCGCTTTCGGCGCCGGGCCTTCGCCCGCGATCTGCGGTTCGAGCGACGGCGCGGCCACCGGCACGACGACCGCCGGGACGGGTTCCGGCTTGAACTCGGCGCGGGCCGGCTTGTCGCCGGCGAGAGCGCGGGGCCTGGCCTCCTTGGCCTTTGCCTGCTTCGGCTTCGGCTCGGCCTCGCCGGTGTGGAACCGCGCCAGCGCCCGCCCGATCAGCGAATTGGAGTGCACCTCCGGCTTCGGGGTCTGGCGCTGGGCGGCGCGGCGGGCCGCCTCGATGAAGGTGTTGCGGCTATTGCTCGCCGCCGTCGATTCGGGCGCGGCCTCGTACACCGGCTCGGGCGTCGCGTCGCTGAACCCGGCGCTCGGCTTGGGCGCCGGCGGCGGTGCGATGGCGGCCGGCTCGAACCCCGGCGGCGGCGCGGGCGGCTCCGGCTTTTGATCGTAGCGGGCGGCGAGCGACAGCTCTTCCTCGAGCCCCGGATGGCGCTTCCTGGGGCCGTTCCTGGCCTCGAGCGCCGATTGCACCGGACCGGTCGGTTCGGGGAAGGCGGGGGCATTGAGCGGCGCGTCCTCGTCGGGACTGCGCGGCATGAAGTCGGTGCGCGGCGGCGGCATCGGCGTCGGTTCGCGCGCCGGCATCGCCTGCAGTTCGGCATCGGCGTCGGCGATGATCGCGGCGATATCGGCCTGACCCTCGAGCCTTGCCTCCGCTTCGTCAACGGGCGCCGGCGCTGGACGGCTGGGCATTGCCCCCATGGGCCGCTCCATCAGCGATGCCTCGAGCCGCTTCAGCCGCTCGTTGACCTCGCTGATGCCCGCCTGCATGCCGCCGAAATCGCCGGTCTCGGGGTCGTGCCGCATCGACTGCAGCATCGCCGTGATGCGCGTCTCGAGGCCGCTGATCGTCTCGGTGAGCGAGGCGTCGGGAGCGCTGCGCTGCATTGCCTCGGCCGCCCGCGAGGCGACCATCTCGGCCATTGCGTCGAGGTCCGGCATCGCCACTGCGGCGTCGGACGAATACAGCTTCGCCAGCCCCGAGAGCTGTTCGCCGGTCTGGTCCATGCGGGCCACCAGCTGGCGCACCTGCGCCTCGATCTGGCCAAGGCCGGGGTCGGTCGAGCGCTCGCCGATGCGGTCGCCGAGGGCCCCGATCTGGCGGCCGATCTCGGCCATGTCCTCGCGCGTGCTGACGCTGCCGCTCAATGTCTCGATGCGCTGCTCGATGGCGTCGAAGCGCGGCGCCAGGGTCACGACGACGGAGTCGCGCAGCGCCGCCAGATCGTTGCGCAGCGCGTGCAGCAGGCGGTCGCCCGACTCGATGTCGGAGATGCGGGAGTTGAGTGCGTCGACCAGTTCGACAAGGTTCTGCGGCTGCGCCGCGCTGTCCTGCAGCGCTTCGGTGAAGCGCGCCATCTCGGCGGTGACGTGATCGAGGTCCTGGGGCGACAGCGACGAATGCCGTTCGAGCGTGTCGATCCGGTCGTACACGTTGCGCACGCTGTCTTCGATCGAGCGCATGCCGTCCTTGAAGGCGTCGCTGTCGACCGGATTCTGCACCCGGTCGGCATAGTGCACCTGCAGCTCCGCCAGCTTGCCGACGGTCGCCGCCACATCGTCGAGCCGCCGCGTCAGGGTCGAGACATCCATCTCGCGGCCCTGCGACATGATCTTGCCCAGGCTCGCGATCTGGCCCTCGAGGCGCTTGACCTGCCCGGTCTCGCCGACCGCGCCGGCGAGCAGTTCCACCACATGGGCGAGCTGCCCGACCTGATCGGCGACGTCCTTCACATTGGCGCCGGTCTTGATCTGCGTCCTGATCTCGCCTTCGAGCCGTTCGAGCCGGCCCGACAGACCATTGACCGAGTAGGCGAGCCGCTCGAGCATCGGCCCCTCGGCGCTGCGCGGCTGCGGCGCCGCCGGCTGCGGCCGCTCCTGCTGGCGCGAGCGGATCTGGTTGATCGCCGCCTGCAGGCTGTCGCGCGGATTGGGCGGCATAGGCGGTGTGTCGTGATCGAACCGGGTGATCGCCCGCTGCACCGATTTCAGCGCTTCCCGCTGGCGGCCCGAAGCGTCGGGAGCAGCCTCGGCGACCTGGAAGCGCAGATCGCGGACCCGCTCGGTCAGGCTCGGCTCGCGCGTCCGCGCCACCTGGCTGTCGACCTGGTCGAGAAGGGCGACCAGCTCGCTGCGCAGCGACTGCCACTCGGCCGGGTTCTCGTCGCGGGCGTAGTCGGCTGGCTGGGACTGCGGTAAAGCGCGGGCCATGGATCTATCCCAAGCACCAAGAATAAGGCTCCGACCCGAAAACGAAGGGTCGAGTTCAGTCCGCACTGTTTCAAGAACATGGTAAAGAAGCCGTTAAGTACCGATGCATTTTGCAACGCGAAACGCATCTCAGCCGTAAGATGCATTGGCCCCCAAGCGCTTGGGTTGGTAAGTTCGGCGCAATCCACGAGGACACAATGAGCCGCCGCATTATCATAGTCGACGACCATCCGCTGTTCCGCGCCGCGCTGCGCCAGACCCTGGCGGGCGGCGAACAGGCGATCGCCGTCGAGGAGGCCGGAGACCTGCCTTCGCTCAGCGCCGCGCTCGAGGCCGACCGCGACTGCGACCTCGTGCTCCTCGATCTCAATATGCCCGGCGCCCACGGTTTCTCGGGCCTCTTGCTGCTGCGCGCCCAGTATCCGGAGGTGCCGGTGATGATCATCTCGGCCGTCGAGGACGCCAAGGTCATCCGCCGCACCCTCGAACTGGGCGCCGCCGGCTACCTGCCCAAATCCGTCGGCCCGGCCGAAATCCGCAACGCCATCGACACCGTGCTCGCCGGCGGCGTCTTCGTCCCCGAGGGCGTCGACCTTTCCGGTGAGGACGACCAGTCCGCCTTCATGCGGAGGCTTTCGACCCTCACCCCGCAGCAGATCCGCGTCCTGATGATGCTGAGCAGCGGGCTGATGAATAAGCAGATCGCCTACGAACTCTCGATCTCGGAGGCGACGGTCAAGGCGCACGTCTCTTCTATATTGCAGAAGCTCGACGTCGACAGCCGCACCCAGGCGGTGATCGCCGCCTCCCGCATCGAGCAGGGCCAGTTCGAGCAATTGCTGTCGCCCGACGCGGCCTGACCCGGGCCCCCGGAGATTATTATCCTACGGCCGTCGCACCGCCCGCTGCGCCGCCAATCCGCTGATCGTGGCCCTCAGCGCCGCGGGCTTCACCGGCTTGGTCACCACCGCGATCCCGCGCTCCTCGGCCAGCGCCCGCACCGCCGCGGTGCGGTCGGCGGTGACCAGCGCCGCCGGCAGGTGGCCGCCCACATTGTGCCTCAGCCACTCCACCGCATCGAGCCCCGACGTCTGGTCGAGGTGGTAGTCCATCAGCACCAGATCGGGCAGCCAGCCGACCAGAAGGCCGTCCTTGTCGATGTCCTTGAGCGAGCGGGCCGAGCGCACGTCGCAACCCCAGCCGATGAGCAGTCCCTCCATCGCGTCGAGCACCGCCCGCTCGTTGTCGACGCACAGGATCCTGAGGCCCGCCAGGCTCGCCGCTTCGCCGCTGCGCTCGGCCTCGATCCGCCCGGGCTTCTGCAGCTTGCCCAGCGGCAGATAGAGCGAGAAACGCGAGCCTTTGCCCTCGATGCTTTCGAGTTCGAGCGTCAGCCCCATCGCCGTCACCAGCCGCTCGACGATCGACAGCCCGAGCCCGAGGCCCTGGGCCATCCGTGCGCCCTGCTCGAGCCGCGAAAATTCGGCGAACAGCAGCGTGTGCTGGTCGCGGTTGAAGCCGATGCCGGTATCGATGATGTCGAGCCGGACGCGGCCGCCGCGGCGGCGGCAGCCGACCAGCACGCCGCCGCCCGGCCGGGTGTACTTGATGGCGTTGGACACGAGGTTCTGCACGATGCGGGCGACCAGCGCCCGGTCCGCCATCGCCACCGCCGAGCTGTCGCACAGCGTCAGGGCGACCGACTTTTCGCGGGCGAGGGGAGCGAACTCGACGGCGACTTTCTGAATCAGTCCACGCACTTCGAACGCTCCGGGCTGCGGTTTGAGCGCGCCGGAGTCGATGCGAGACATGTCGAGGAGCGCCGACATGATTTCTTCCACAGCATTTAGCGAGGCTTCGATCGACTGGGCCAACGCCCCCAGATCGGTGCCCCCGGCCCGCTCGATCAGGGTCGCCGTATAGAGTCGCGCGGCGTTCAGCGGCTGCAGCAGGTCGTGGCTCGCCGCCGCCAGGAACCGCGTCTTGTCGCGGTTCGCCGCGTCGGCTTTCTTGCGCGCGCTGTCGAGCTCGGAATTGACCCTGAGCAGGGTCGCCGTCCGCTCCTCCACCCGCCCCTCGAGGGTGGCGTTGGCGCGCTCCAGCGCGGCTTCGGCCTCGACCCGTGCCGAGACGTCGAGGAAGCTGATCACGAGCCCGCCATCGGGTAGCCGCGCCGAGTGGAATTCGATCGTTTGTCCTTGTTTTCCAAGCCTTTGCGAGACCGACCCGTCGGCGTGAGTGAGCGTTTCTATGCGCTCCGCGGCGAGGTGCGCCGGATCGCCCGGCCCCAGATCGCCGCGTCGACCGATGAACAGCGCGATGTCATAGAGTGCCGTTCCATTGGCAACCAGCCGGGCCGGCAGATCGAGCAGGTCGCGGTAGCGGACATTGGAGGCGACGAGGCGCAGGTCGGCGTCGAACACGGCCAGGCCCTGCGGTACGAAATCGACCGCCCGGCGGAGGCTCGTCTCGGCGGTGGCGGGGGTGTCCATCATCTCGATCCAGTCGGCATCCGGCCATGCGCCGGTCGGCATTCTAGAGCGGCGGTGGGGCGACTATCCTGCCGCAGCCGCCTGTGAGCAAGCGCGCATAAAGTCTTGCCATTGCATTCCGGCCCGAACTGCGTGATTCTCACCTTGCTGCGAATCTCTTGCAGCGCGCCGCCGGAATGGTCGGCGACGCGGACGAGCAGAACAGCGAGAGGGGTTCCGGTGTTCAAGGAATTTCGTGACTTCGCCATCAAGGGAAACGTCGTTGACCTTGCCATTGGCGTAATCATCGGAGCCGCGTTCGGTGCCATCGTCTCCTCCCTGGTCGATGATGTCTTCATGCCGGTCATCGGGCTTATCCTCGGAGGGCTCGATTTCTCGAACCTGTTCGTCGTCCTGAACAACCCGAACAACGTCCCAGTCACGTCCCTGGCAGCTGCCAAGGACGCCGGCGTGGCGACGCTCAATATCGGTTTGTTCATCAATGCGGTAGTAAAGTTCACCATTGTCGCCTTTGTGCTGTTCCTTGTCGTCAAAGGCATCAACCGACTGAAGAAGAAAGAACCGGCGGCTGCTGCCGCTCCACCAGCTCCAACAAAGGAAGAAGTTCTCTTGACCGAAATCCGTGACGCACTCCTCGTGAGTGGCAAAGCCAAGTCCATGCCGATGGCCGCTCCGAAGGCTCCGTCGGTCGCCGCCAAACCGGCCGCCAAGAAACCCGCCGCCAAGAAGCCGGCGGCGAAAGCGGCGACTGCCGCCAAGGCACCCGTGAAGAAGGCCGCCGCCAAGAAGGCGCCGGCGAAGAAGGCCGCTGCCAAGCCGGCCGCCGCCAAGAAGGCCCCGGCCAAGAAGGCTCCGGCCAAGAAAGCCGCTGCCAAGAAGGCCCCGGCCAAGAAGGCCGCTGCCAAGAAGGCCCCGGCCAAGAAGGCCGCGAAAAAGTAAGTCGCACAGCCGGCCTCCGGGCCGGCATCGTGACTGAATGTCATAGGACCAGCGTCCTTCCGGGCGCTGGTCCTAATTGTTTCTGCGCGCACCGCTCCATCGGCTATTGACATATGTCCTAGTAATAGGAATAATTACCCATATTGGTAGTTCGCACTACGCACACTCACTGACTGAACGCGACTTTCCTTATCGCACTATACGAATGCGACTTGCCCGCAGTCGGCGGCAACCGGTGGACCTCGAAAGCCTCGCAATTGCGGCAGGCGTCCGCCGGCCGGAACAGCATTCCGGTGCCCGCCATGGCGGCCGGATCCGTTGGGGGACCTCGATGGAACAAGACCTCTACTATCGTTCGCATCTCAGCCGCGATCGGCTCGTCCATATCGTCGATGCCGATCTGACGACCTGCGAAACACTCAGCGTGTTGTTCCGCCTCGAGGGCTTCCAGACTGCGTTCTCGATCGATCTCACCGGCTTTCTCGCAACGCTCGAGCGGCGGCGGCCCGACGTCGTCATCGCCAGTCTCGACCTGGGCGGCGGCGACGGCCTCGTCCTTCTCCGGCGGGTGAAGAGTCTGAGGACCGGCACGCCGGTGTTCATGCTCGAGGACCGGCCGGCGGTCGAGGCGGCGGTCGCCGCCATGAAGGCGGGCGCCACCGACGTCATCACCAAGCCCATCGATTCCGAGCACATGGTCGGCCTCGTCCACGACGCGCTGCGCCAGGACGTCCACCTGGGCCCGGTGCGGGCCGGGCGCCGGCCGGTCGAGGTGCGCGGCTTCGCCCAGCTCACCCCGCGCGAGCGCGAAGTGCTGCAGCTCATCACCAACGGCCAATCGAACAAGGAGGCGGGGCGCGAACTCGGCATCTCGCCGCGCACCATCGAAGTGCACCGCGCCCGCGTCATGGAAAAGCTCGGCGCCCGCAACACCGCCGATCTCATGCGCATCGTGCTCACCGGTTGACAGCCACGCTCGCCGCGGTGCGAGCGCGATCAGGCGATCAGCGTCTTCGCCCACGCTTTGGCGCGCTCGATCTCGCCGGCGTTGAGCGGACCCTCGGTGCCGCCGACCAGGAACCCGGCACTGGGGGCCTTGAGCACGAAGCCGTGCCGCTCGAGCATCGCGGCGATGCGCTCGGCGGCATAGCCGCCCGCGTCGACCACCCAGCGCAGTGGCGCGGGGTGGATGGTCTCGAGATCGAGGCGGGTGTCGAACGCAGCGGCGGCGATGCCGCTGGGCGCCTCCAGTCCCTCGACATATTCGGAAACCAGCGGCGTCGGACGGAAGCCGCGTGTCGGCGAGCCGACGATCAGCATTTCCGCGTCCGAGAGGTCGATGCCCCTGGCCTCGCCGACCGGCACGAGCTTGACGGTGTGGGTGAGTTCGAGTTCCGCGGCGATCGCCTTGGCGACCTGCGCGGTGTTGCCGAAAATGCTGTCGTAGACGACGACGATTGCCATGGCGGTCTCCTGTGATTGAGACGACGGTGTCGCAGCCGCACCGGTGCGCGGCATTGATGCCGATCAAGCGCCAGGCCGGACCGCGCCCGTGGGCGGTCTCAGCCGCCCGCCGGCGTCAGCATCAGATCGCCGGCGCTGAGCTCGGTCTGCGGCCGTTCGCGCGGCAGCTCGAGTTCGGCCCACACGCTCACCAGCGCCTGCCGCAGAGCGGCGACCATCTCGTCGGTGTGCAGCGGCGTCGGCGTGATGCGGAGCCGCTCGGTGCCCCTGGGCACCGTCGGGTAGTTGATCGGCTGGATGTAGATGTTGTGCTTGCTCAGCAGCAGGTCGCTCGCCGCTTTCACCAGCCGCGCGTCGCCCACCATCAAGGGTACGATGTGGGTCTCGCTCGGCATCACCGGCAGCCCCGCCTCGGCGAGCATCTGCTTGGTGAGCTGCACCTGCCGCTGATGCGAACGCCGTTCGCCGTCCGAAACCTTGAGGTGCTCAATCGAAGCGCGTGCCGCAGCGCACAGCGCCGGGGGCAGGGCGGTGGTGAAGATAAATTCGGGTGCATAGGAGCGCACCGCATCGACGATGGCGCGGTTGGCGGCGATGTAGCCGCCCATCACGCCAAAACCCTTGGCCAGGGTGCCCTCGATGATGTCGATCCGCTCCATCAGCCCCTCGCGTTCGGCGATGCCGCCGCCACGCGCGCCGTACATGCCCACGGCATGGACCTCGTCGACATAGGTGAGCGCGCCGAACTCCTCGGCGAGATCTGCGATCGCCTTGATCGGCGCCGTGTCGCCATCCATCGAGTACACCGACTCGAAGGCGATCAGCTTGGGCCGCTTGCGCTCGACCGCCATCAGCAGCTCGCGCAGATGCGCGACGTCGTTGTGCCGGAAGATCTTCTTTTCCATCCCCGATTGCCGCACGCCCTGGATCATCGAGGCGTGATTGAGCTGGTCGGAGAAGATGATGCAGTCGGGCATCAGCCGGGCGATGGTCGCGATCGCCGCTTCGTTGGAGACGAAGCCGGAGGTGAACACCAGCGCCGATTCCTTGCGGTGCAGATCCGCCAGCGAACGCTCGAGTTCGACCAGCGGCCGGTTGGTGCCCGAGATGTTGCGGGTGCCGCCGGCGCCGACGCCGAGCTTGGCCGCAGTCTCCTGCATGGCCGCGATGACTTTGGGGTGCTGGCCCATGCCCAGATAGTCGTTGGAGCACCAGATGGTGATCTCGCGCTGATTGTCGGACTGGTCGCGGTAGATCGCGGTGGGGAACCGCCCGGCGACCCGCTCGATATCGGCAAACACCCGATAGCGCTTTTCCTGCCGAAGCGCGTCCACGGCGTCTTCGAAAATCCCGCGATAGTCCACCATATCCGTCCCTCGAATGCTGTCCCTCGGAGGAGGGACACCCGAAGCGCGCCGCGCGTCATGATCTGGATCAAGCCGGTCGATCGGGGCGGCTAAGCCCTTGTCGATGAACCGATGCCGAAGCTCAGTCTGGAACCATCCTAAAGTGGCGAAGCTCTGTCGCCAACGGTCCGATTGCCGCATCCCGCCATCGTGATAAGGATCGGGCGAGGGATGCAATGACCGATCGAACGGGCGCGCCAGCCGATCCGACCGCCGGCTTCACCGACATGCAGTGGTATATGTACCACCAGCGCAACATTGCCTTCTTTGCCGCCTTCAGCACCCGCGCCTTCAGCGATGACGAACTGTTGACCGCGGCGCGCGCCCTGGTCGAACTCGCCCCGCAATTGCGGCTCGGCTTTGCCGGCGCGGACCCGGCGCGGCCGATCCCGGACGCCGTCCTCCGCCGGCTCATATATAGAGAGAGCGTCGCCTCGCTCGAGGGCTTTCCCGAACGCTGGCTCGATCGCGGCGATGCCGTGCTCGCCGATCCGGCCCTGCCGCTGTTCCGCATCCGCTACGCCGCCGCGTCCTCGCCCACGACCGACGGCCGGCACGGCTTCCTCCTCGTCCAGGTGTCGCATGCGCTGGTCGAGGGCGAGGACTCGGCGCTCCTCAGCCGCTCGCAATCGGCCGAGCATCCGGTCAGCGTCAGCGAGCGGCAGACCGCGCCGCTGGTCAGGGCGGCGGCGACCGGGCTCGGCGCCATCCTCGCGGGGCTCCATCTGCTCGCCGGCAATCTCGTCACCGTCCGGCCCGGTGCCTACCGCTTTGCGACGCGCGCCTATCCCCGGCTGCTGTTCAGCGATCTCGCCCGCCAATACGGGGTGCGCCAGCGGGCAGTGTTCTACGCCCTCGCCATGCACGCGCTGTTCGATGCCGGCACACCCGCTGGCAAGCGGCGCATGAGTTCCACCTTCTCCACCATCGACGATGGCGGCGGTGCCGGCCGCGACGCCTACATGCGGATGCGGATGCTGTTCGCCGTGTTCGACAATGCCGCAAATTTCCCCGACTTCGTCCGCGCCGTCGACGCGCGGCTGACCGAGGCGGCGGCCAAAGAGAGCGGGTTCAACTCGGAGATGAACGCCGAGGGCGTGCGTATGCATCGCCGGCTGAGCCGGCTCATGCCCTTCGCCTACACGCCCAAACTCTTCCAGTTCATGCCCTATGACGTGGTGCTCGGCCTGATCCCGCCGCACCGGCTGGGCGGCGGCCTGACGGCCGGGCTGATGGAGCCGGTCTATGCCGGCGCCGCCCTCGAGGGCGCCAATGCCTGCGTCATCGTCCCCAACCGGCGGCTGGTGACGTTCAATTTCTACATCCAGCAGAGCCTGTTGCCCCGCGTTTCGCGCCTTAACGACATGCTCGGCGCGCCGCTCAGTTTCCGTTCAGAAACGACCGTGTAGGTCTCAGGCATCGCCAGTGAGGGATTTCGGCCACGGATATGGGCCGTCGTTCCGGGCAGGTTGACCGGGGCTTGCCGCCCCGAATATCAATGTTAAGAAGCCGCTAACAGGTTCCGGGGGGCCCGAGCGTTGAAGAGCTTTTCTTCGTCCAGTTTTGCCAGCGATCAGGCCGAAATCCTCGATCTGGCGCTCGCCGCGGTCACCAAGCATCCGCAGGCGCTGTTCACCGATTTCCAGTGGTTTCTCTACGAAGCCCGCGACACGGTGTTCTTCACCGCCTTCTCGAAATCGACCTTCGACAAGGATTCGATCGCCAATCTCGTCGCCGAAATGGTGGCCCTCGCGCCCCAGCTGACGCACGGTTTCTTCGGCGCCCGCCCGGGCCAGCCGTTCCCCAAACACCTGCTCGATGCCATCACCTCGGTCGAATATGTCGACGAGTTCGACGGCTATCCCGACAAATGGCTCAGCAAGTCGCAGGATATCTTTGCGCAGAAGGACCTGCCGCTGTTCCGCATCATGTGCGCCGTCCGCAAAGGCGGGCCCGATGCCGAGGGCCGCGCCTCGATCCTGCAGGTGCGCTCCAGCCACGCGCTGCTCGAAGGCTCGGACTCGGCGCTGATGACGCGCTCGCAGTCGGCCGCTCACGGCGTGATGTCGGACAAGTCCAACAAGGTCCCGTTCTTGACCAAGCTCAAGTCCGGCTTCCGCGGCTGGTCGCTGACCATGATCTACGTGGCCATGGCCAATCTGCTGGCGCCGCCCGACAAGCCCTGGGGTTTCAAGACGCTCGCCATCAAGCGCCATCGCCTGCGGCTCCTCGCCAACCGCCTCGGCGTCCGCCAGCGCTCGCTCTATTTCGCTCTCGTCACCGACGCGCTCAATGGCGAGGGCCCGGAAAAGCACATGAGCAAGAAGGTGATCGGCGCCGCCTACACTATGCTCGACGGCGCCCGCAACGATGCCGACGACGACTTCTTCCGTGTCCGCGCGCTTGAAGCCAAATTCATCGTGCAGGACAATTTCATCGACTATGTCCGCACCGTCGACGACGCCATCGACAAGATCGAGGCCAAGGACGTCACCAAGTTCCAGGTGATGATGAACGCCGTGTTCAAGACCCTGCGCGGGCTCAACCGGGCCTTGCCGTTCTTGCCGGGCAAGCGCTTCTGGCGCTTCAACAACTTCATCCACGTCGTTCTGACCCTCGTGCCGCCGCACCGCACCTACGGGCCGATGACCCACGGCATGGTCGAGCCAATCTATTGCGGCGCCTGGCACCCGGCGGCCAACATCTGCACCTTCTGCCCAGGCCGCGAATACGTCACCTTCAACTTCACCATGGAAGACCGCCACATCGCCAATGTGCACAAGGTGACCGAGCTGCTCGAGCGGGTCGAGGCGATGGATATTCCGCACCGCAGCAAGACCATCCTCGAGGAAGACGCCGCCTGATTTCGGCGTTCGCTGGACCACAATCAACCCCCGCCGGCACCGCCCGCGGGGGTTTTCGTTCTCCCGCTTGCTCGTTCAAATCCGCGCGGCTACACCAGCGCGCGACAAGACCGCAGGGAGGCCACCATGACATCCGGATTTGCCCTCTATCCGAGCCTCGCCGGCATGCCGGTCATCGTCTCCGGCGGCGCTTCGGGGATCGGTGAGACGCTGGTCCGCGAGTTCGCCGCGCAGGGCAGCAAGATCGGCTTCGTCGATATCGCCAGCGGGCCGGGCGAGGCGCTCGCTGCCGAACTCGTCGCCGCCGGCCACGCGGTCCGCTTCACCCGTTGCGACATCACCGATACCGCAGCCTATCAGGCGGCGATCCGCGACTTCGAGGCGGTGCACGGCCCGGCCCTGGCGCTCGTCAACAACGCCGCCAACGACCAGCGCATCAACTGGAACGAGGTCACACCCGAGGCCTGGGACAAGGCAATCTCGGTCAATCTCAAGCACGCTTTCTTTGCGGCCCAGGCGGTGATCCCCGGCATGATCCGGGCCGGCAAGGGCTCGATCGTCAATTTCGGCTCGATCAGCTGGATGATCCTGGTCGGCAACCTCAGCGCTTACACCGCCAGCAAGGCGGCGATGCACGGCATGTCGCGGTCGCTGGCCCGCGACCTCGGCCCGCACGGCATTCGCGTCAATACCCTGGTTCCCGGCTGGGTGATGACCGAGCGGCAGTTGACCCACTGGGTCGGCGAGGCCGAAGGCCGGCTGATCGACCAGAGCCAGGCCCTCAAGGGCCGGGTCTTTCCCGCCGACATCGCCCGCATGGCGCTGTTCCTCGCCGCCGACGACAGCCAGATGATCTCGGCCCAGGATTTCGTCGTCGACGGCGGCTGGGCCCACTAGGAGCGCGTTCAGGAAAAGTGGACTTCCGGTTTTCCGGTACGACCGCGCGACCGCCTGGACTAACCCAAACGTCACCATTGCGCGGACCACCTTGCTGCCGCATTCTCCCGGCAGGAACACCGGACCTTTCCGTGAGGGACACCCCATGAGATTTTCGATCGTCGCCGCCGGGCTCGTGGCGCTGTCGCTCAGCGCCTGCACCACCATGAACCCCTTCACGGGCGACCAGCAGCTCTCGAGCACCACCGGTGGCGCGCTGGTCGGCGCCGGATCGGGCGCCGTCATCGGCGCCATCGCCGGCACAGCGACGGGAGCCGATCCGCGCGTCGCCGCGCTCATCGGCGCCGGCATCGGCGGGCTCACCGGCGCGGCCATCGGCCACTACATGGATCAGCAGGAAGCCGAGCTCAGGGCCCAGCTGCAGGGCACCGGAGTCTCGGTGACCCGCGTCGGCGCGCAGATCATCCTCAACATGCCGTCCAACATCACCTTCGACATCGACTCGGCGGCCGTGCAGACGGGCTTCAACGAGACGCTGATCTCGGTCGGCCTGGTGCTCAAGAAGTTCAACAAGACCATCGTCGATGTCTACGGCCACACCGACGACACCGGCTCGGACGCGCACAATCAGGACCTGTCGCAGCGCCGCGCCGTCGCCGTCGCCACCATCCTTGCCAACCAGGGCATCGACCAGCGCCGCTTCTACATCGAGGGCAAGGGCGAAACCGATCCGATCGCCTCCAACGCCACCGAAACCGGCCGCTCGCAGAACCGCCGCGTCGAGATCCAGATCTCGCCGATCCAGCAGGGCTAGAACAGAAGTCTAGCAACCGGTGCGGTTGCCGCTTGGTCCGGCGAAAGTCGCGATCGTCCGTCCCCTCGCCCTTCGGGGAGAGGGTGCCGAGCGAAGCAGGGCGGGTGAGGGGAAGGGCACGACCATTGCCTGACAACCACCCGACACCGGGTTTCACCCGCCGTTCAGGCGCCGGGGCGCAGCCTCCTCCTTACGGTAAACCCGAGAGGAGATTCCCATGTTGAAACTCGCCTTCGCCGCCCTGCTGATCGCCGGTTCCCTGGCCGCCGCGCCGGTGTTCACCGCGACCGCCGCCCTCGCCGAAACCATCGGCGCCGGCTGCACCCTCAACCCCTTCGATCACACCATGCGCTGCATCGATTGGTCGAAATGCACCAAGAACAAGAACGGCCAGACCGTCTGCCCGGTGACCATCACCTCGACCCGCCGGCTCGGCTGACCACCCGCAACGGCTCCGCGAACAGGTTGGCGGAGCCCGTCCGTCTCGGCGGCATTCGCTGCTCTCGAGCAGAAATCTTAAGCCAACTTCTTAAGCCAAAGTCGACCTTCGTGCGGGAGAGTGGGGGCATTGGCCCGCGGTCCTGCCGGGATCGACGGCTGCGCAAGAGTCCGGCCGGAGAGCGAGCGCACAGATGGAAAACGAGCAAACCAGCCGGGTCGCCAGCATCTGGGTCGGCGACGATGGAATTGCCCGCATCATCCACGTTCCCGGCGCCGAAGTGACGCTGGAGGACGCCCGGGAGACCATGGCGGCCTACAAAAAGCTGAACAACGGCAAGCGACTGCCTCTCTTCATTGACACCAAGACGATGAAGTCCCTTTCCCGGGACGCCCGTCACTTCTATGCCAGCGACGAGGCCGCGGCGTGCGCCAGCGCCGCCGCGATCATCGTCGGCACGCCCGTTAGCAGGGTATTGGGCAATTTCTATCTCGGCCTCAGCAATCCGCACCTTCCGACCCGGCTGTTTTCCGAAGAAGGCGAAGCTCTAGCGTGGCTGCAGGGGTTCGCCGCATGAGCCAGGCGTCTCCGAGTGGCGATGACGCGCGGCTCACGGCGCTTCTTGACGTCATACTGAAGTTCGCCGCGGGCGACTTGAAGGCCCGGGGCGTCCTGTCCGACGACAGCAGCGCTGTCGATGGCGTCATGGCCGGCATCAACATTCTCGGCGAAGAGCTCGAGGCCTACGCCGCCGAAACCAGGCGGATCAACGACGCGCTGCAGCAGGCGCTCGACTACGCCCGGACGCTGATCGAATCGAGTCCGCACGGCATCCTCGCGGTCGATCGCGACCTGCGCATCACCGAATGGAACCGGGCGATGACGCAGATGTTCGGACTGGCGAGACAGGAGGCCATCGGATGCAGTCTCGACGAGATCCCGTTCGCCCGGGAGACCGGTGAAGCCGAAAGGGTCAGAGCGGGCTTCGACGGGGCGAGCCTCCAGCCAAGAGAGATCGCCTACCGGATCCCCGGATCGGACAAGCAGAGCTTCTTCGAGATCGTCATGGCGCCATTGCCAAATCACACGAGCGGGATTCAAGGCGCCGTGCTGCGTGTCGGCGACATCACCGAGCGCAAGCGGGCGGCAGAGCAGCTGCGCCTCGCTTCGCTCTATGCGCGCAGCCTGATCGAGGCCAGCCTCGACCCGCTGGTGACGATCAGCGTCGACGGCAAGATCATGGACGTGAACGATGCGGCGGTCGAGGCGACAGGCGTGCCGCGCGAACGGCTGATCGGCAGCGATTTCTCGGGCTATTTCACCGACCCGGAGAAGGCCCATATCGGCTATCGGGAAGCGTTCACGACCGGAGGTGTCAGAAACTTTCCGCTGACCATGATGCATGCGTCGGGCAAGCTGACCGAGGTGCTCTATAACGCCAGCGTCTACCACACCGAGACGGGCGAGGTCGCCGGCGTATTGGCTGCGGCGCGCGACATCACCGAGCGCAGGCGTGCCGAGCAGGCGGAGGAACTGGCAAGCCGCGACAGCCTCACCGGACTCTACAATCACCGCACCTTCTATGCGCTGCTGGAGGATGAGACCGTCCGCGCCCTGCGCTTCAACCGTCCACTGTCGCTGCTCATGCTCGACATCGACCATTTCAAGGCCGTCAACGACACCTACGGCCATCAGGCCGGCGACGCGATCCTCAACGGCCTGAGCGACCTGCTGATGAGGCAGGCGCGCGCCGTCGACCGCGTGTGCCGCTATGGCGGCGAGGAATTCACGCTGGTCTTGCCCGAGACAGATGCGGACGTGGCCATCCCGATGGCCGAGCGCCTCCGCGCCGAGGTGGAACGCCATCGCTTCGACATCGGCGGCAGGAGCGTCGGCATCACCGTGAGCATCGGTGTGGCGACCTACCCGCAGCAGGCGAGCTCGCTCGAGGACGTCGTCAAGGCCGCCGACCTTGCGCTCTACGCGGCCAAGCAGGGTGGACGAAACCGCGTGTCCCGCTACGCCGCTGCGGGGGCCGGTGGGACCGATCGACCCGCCCATCGTCTGTCCGCTTAGGCCGGCCTCTGCGCCCGGCCGACGGACCTCAACGTCCTAGCTGTTGACCACGATCGGCGTGCCCACCGGGCAGCGGCCGTAGAGGTCGATGATGTCGTGGAACAGGAGCCGCACGCAGCCGCTGGAGACGGCGCTGCCGATGCTCCACACTTCGAGAGTGCCGTGCAGGCGATAGAGCGTGTCGCGGCCGCCCTGATAGATGTACATGGCGCGCGCCCCGAGCGGATTGGCCAATCCACCGGGCATGCCGTTGGCCCATTCGCGCGTCTCGGGCTGCCGCTCCTGCATCTCGAGCGGCGGCGTCCAGGTCGGCCACACGGCCTTGCGGCCCACCGCCGCTTTGCCGGACCACGCAAAGCCCTCGCGGCCGATGCCGACGCCGTAGCGGATTGCCTGGCCGCCCTCCTGCACCAGATAGAGATGCCGCTCCGAGGTGTTGACCACGATGGTGCCCGGCCGTTCGCCGGTGGGGTCCGGCACCTGGGTGCGGAACATCTCCGGGTCGAGCTTGTTGGGGTCGATCGCCGGCACCGGGAATTTCTCGTCCGGCAGCGGCCCATACATGGTGAGGTAGTAGTCCGAGAAGCTCGGCGCGAGAATGTCTATCCGGCGCGAGGTCGCGCAGCCCGCCAGCGACAGGGCCGCAAGGCTCGCCGCGCCGGCAACGAAGCTGCGGCGCGAGGGGACGAAAACGGCTGAAGTCATCGGCAGGAACTCTCGGCGAACGGTGGAGGGGCCCGGCCATCAATGCGCGGGCGCCTGCTCGGTTCCCTAGTCCATCGCCGGTTAACGCGGCCAAAACGGGGCGATCACAAGCTGGTTATGACACCGCGCGTTCATGATCGGGCGCCACTGGGACGGCTCCGGCCGCCCTCGGCCGTCAGCCCTTCACGGCACCTGCGGTGAGCCCTGCCACGATCTGCCGGTTGAAGAAGATGTAGACGATCAGCGGCGGGATGGTGATCAAGAGGATGTCGGTGAACAGCAGGTTGTACGACGTGTTGAACTGGCTGAGGAAGTTGTAGAGCGTCAGCTGCACCGTCGCATTCTTGTTGCCCGGCAAATAGTAGAGCGGATTGGTGAAGTCGTTGAAGATGGCCACCGACTGCACCACGATCACCGTCACCACGACCGGCCGCAGCAGCGGCAGGATGATGCCGAAGAAGATGCGCATAGGCCCGGCGCCGTCGATGATCGCCGCTTCGTCGAGTTCGCGCGGGATGGTGGCGATGAAGGCGCGGAAGAGCAGCACGCTGAACGACAGGCCATAGGCGACCTCGATCAGGATCAGGCCGTGAAGCGTCTTGAACAGGCCGAGCCCCTGGAGCAGCCAGATCGTCGGCACCACCGCCGGCGGGATGATCAGGCCGGCGAGGATCAGGAAGTTGGCTGGCCCCGTCCAGATCGAGGGGCGCCGCTGCAACACATAGCCGACCATGGCGCCGAAGATGACCAGCATGGTGACGCTGGCGACGGTGAGAATGGTCGAATTCACGAACGCCGTCAGCACCATGTAATCGCGGGTCTGGATCACCTCGACCAGATTGTCCCAGAGCCGCCAGACGGCCGGCATTGCGAAAGAGCGCATGGCCGCCTCTCTCGAACTCTTCATCGCATTGACGACGATGAACAGGAACGGGACGATGAAGACCACCGTCGTGATCAGGATCGCGGCGATGCCGCCCCAGATATGGATCGGGCGTCTCACAGCTCCACCTGCCGGCGATTGAGGAAAGCCGAGAGCGGCACGATGAGCACCGCCACGAGGACGAACAGCACCACATTGCCGGCGGTCGAGAGCCCATAAAAGCCGGCCTGGTACTGCTTATAGATCACCGAGGCGATGACGTCCGAGGTGAAGCCCGGGCCGCCTTTGGTCATCGCCCAGATGAGGTCGAAGGATCGGAGCCCGCCGATGAGGCTGAGAATGATCACCGTGATCGTCGCCGGCATGGCCAGCGGCAGCGTGATGCTCCCGAACTTCTGCCAGCCGGTGGCGCCATCGATCGATGCCGCCTCGTAGAACTCCTGTGGGATGGCCACGATGCCGGCCATGTAGATGACCATGGCGAGCCCGACGCCCTTCCACACATCGACCAGGGCCACCGAGATCAGCGCGAAATGCGGATCGGTCAACCAGCCCGGGCCGTGGATGCCGACCAGCGCCAGCGTGGTGTTGATGGCGCCGGCGGTCGGATGCATCAGCGTGGTGAAGGTGATGCCGACGCCGACGGTGGAGACGAGCACCGGAAAGAAGATGACGGCACGCAGGTAGCCGCGCGCGACGATCTGCGAGGTCAGCATCACGCCCAGCGCCAGCCCGATCACCACCTTGAGGCCCGACGTCAGCACCGCATAGATCAGGGTGTTGACGAGGCCCTGGAGGAGGAAGGGCTCCTTGAGGAACTGCTGGAAATTGCCCAGCCCGATGAAGGTAGCATCGAACAGGGTCCAGCGCGTCAGGCTGAAGAACAGCGATGCGACGGTGGGGAAGAGGAACAGGACGCCGTAGATGATCGCGGCGGGCAGGTAGAACCAGCTCGGATAGGGCGAGGGCGAGCGGACCGGCTTGATGCGTGTCGATGCCGGCGCATCGTCGCGGGTAATTTCGGCAACCATGGCGATCCTCCCTTCGACGAAGGACCCGGCGCTGCGTGGCGCCGGGTCCCCAGTTTGAACCGATCAGGGCTGGCTCACCAGCCGGGCAGGCCGAGCTGCTGCGCCTGCTTCTTGACGTCTTCGTCATAGAGCGCGGCGCCGTCGGCGGCCGAACGGATACCGGAGCCGACTTCGACCGTGATCTGCTCGAGGGAAGGCCCCTTGATCGGAGACACGAACTCGAGGGCCGGGGCGGTCGTGCCGTCCTGCTGGAAGTAGGGCAGGAGGTCGGCGACGGCCGGCGGCACATCCTTGGGCAGCGTGCAGCCTTTGACCAGATACGGCCCAGTGGCGCCGCCTGCGGCGGTCTGGCTGTCGCAGCCGGCGATGGATGCTGCGAAGGCGAGGAACTTTTTGGCTTCGGCCTGGTGCTTGGAGGTCTCGGGGATGTAGAGGCCCGCCGGCATCCAGACGGTGAGGCCGTTGGAGGCGGCATCGTCGCCGGGAATGGCGAAGAAGCCGACATCGTTGAGATGCTCGGGAGCGAGCTGCTGGATGGTGCTCACCGCAAAGGTCAGCATCGGGTAGTGGGCTCCCTCGCCGGTGGCCACCTTGGTCGCACCCTCTTCGAACGTGGCGGCGGCGAAATCGGCATTGAGGTCGCCGGCCTTGAAGATCTCCTCCTGGCGCTCGAAGCCCTTCATCGCCGCCGGGGTGCTCGCATACTTGGCCTTGTTTGCGGTGTAGTCGGCCGCGAAGGTCGGCACCGACGCCTGCACGTTGAAGAAATCGCCCAGAACGAAGAGCTGGCTGGTCCAGGTCGCCCCGAAGGTCTGGATGACCGGCGCCTTGCCGGCGGCCTTGATCTTGTCGTTGTTGGCCATGAACTCCGCCCAGGATTTGGGGACGGAGAGGCCGAGCTCCTTGTAGATCGGGATATTGTAGAGAATGCCACCGCCCATCGCCGCCCCGATCGGGGCGCCGCGCACCGTGCCGTCCGGCGCGGTGACCACGGTCTTGAACGAGTCGAGGACGTCGGCCTGCCAGGGCTCGCCGCTGAGATCGACCAGATTCTGGGTCGGATTGATCGCCTGGAACAGCGATCCGGAATTGTAGAGAAACACGTCGGTCATCTCGCCGGTGGCGAGGCGCGTCTTGACGATGTTGTCGCCGTCGCCGCCGCCGGGGCGGGTCTCGAGCTCGATCTTGATGCCGGGATTGGCGGCCTCGAAGTCCTTGATCATTTGCTCGGCCACCGCGACGGTGCTCGGCGCGTTGTCGACGAGATAGCTGAGCGTCACGTCCTCGGCGTAGGCCGGCGCCGACAGCGCCGTCGTCAGGGCAAGCCCTGCGGCGGTCGCGATCAGCACGCGCCTGGTGGTCCTCAATGTCATGGTGTCCTCCCGTTGATGGCCGGCGCTCCCGGCCCGAGTTCAGGTGATGGTCACGTCGTCCGGCGGCGCTGTCAGCCCCCGGTGCTGCTGATCCGGAACGTGATCGTGTGCGTTCCGGGCGCGAGCAGGCTGCGCGCTTTCTCGTGGCCGGGTGTGGCGAGCGGCACGCCGTCGACCACCGCGTCCCTGTAGGTTTCCGCCAGCACCAGCGTGCCTTTGGCGCTTTGCGGCACCGTCACGGTGTAGGTCGTGCGGTCGCCCTCCAGCGTCCATGCCGCCTCGATCCGCCCGGCGGCGGAGTCGTGATGGGCGGTGACATGGCCGAGCGCGGCAATGATCACCGGCTCGAAGATGACGTGGCGGAAGCCCGGCATCTCCTCGTCGGGCCGGAACCCGGCCGCGGCCTCGAACAGCCACTGGCACACGGCGCCATAGGCATAGTGGTTGAACGAGTTCATCGCCGGCTCGAACATCGTTCCATCGGCGCGGATGGCGTCCCAGCGCTCCCAGATCGTGGTGGCCCCGTTCTTGACCTGATAGAGCCAGCCCGGCACCTCTTCCTGCAAAAAGACTGCCGCGGCCAGGGCAGGCTCACCGATCTTCACCAGCGCCGGCAGCAGTGCCGGGGTGCCGATGAAGCCGGTGCCGATGCGTCCGTCGGAACGGGCGATCGTTGCCTTGAAGTTTTCCCTGGCCGCGGACAGCAGGTCAGGAGGAACCAGATCGTAGAGGATCGCCAGCGCGTACGACGTCTGGTCGTCGTTGGCGATGCGGCCGGCGGCGGTGATGAACTCGTGGGCAAAGGCGGCCTTGACGGCCTCGGCCCGGGCCGTCATCCGCGTTGCGATCGCCGTGTCGCCGACCACGCCCGCGGCCTTGGCCGTCAGCACCGAGGAGATGTAGAGATAGATCGTCGCCGCCGCGTCGTCGCCGATGGTGGGGAGCGGCTTTTCGCTCGGCCCCTTGGGTTGCAGCCAGTCGCCGAAGGTGAAGCCGCGCTTGTCCCAGGCGCGCGGCGGCCGGACGATCGGTGCGTCGCTGATCGACCAGACGTAGTCGACCCAGCGGACCATCGCCGGCAGCGTCTCCTCGAGAATGGCCTTGTCGCCATAGTGGGTGTAGAGCGTCCACGGGATGACGGTGATCGCGTCGCCCCACCCGGTCGAGCCGAAAAAGCCGGGAAACTTGTCCGCGTGCAGCCGCGTCGGATCGGGCGAGACATGCGAGATCGCGCCGTCCTCGCGCTGGTCGGCCATCACGTCGCGCAGGAACTTGGTCAGGAAGCTCGACGAGTCGTGCAGGTAGCAGGCCGCGGCCGCGAACACCTGCGCGTCGCCGGTCCAGCCGAGCCGCTCGTCGCGCTGCGGACAATCGGTCGGCACGTCGATGAAGTTGGAGCGCTGCGACCACAGCGTGTTTTCCACCAGCCGGTCGACCAGCCTATGGCCCGAGGAGAACCCGGCGGCCGGCGACTGCACCGAGCTGATCGGGACCGCTTCGATGTGGGTGATCCGGGCCTCGCCCGTGATGGTCACCCGGGCATAGCGGAAGCCCTGAAAGGTGAAGATCGGCCGGTAGCTCTCCGGCGCTCCGCCCTTGAGGGTATATTCGATCCGCGCCTCGGCGGAGCGGTAGTTGCGGTTATCGAAATTGTTGTCGCGGTCGACGATCTCGGAATGCTCGACGATGATCCGTGCGCCGGCGCCTCCCTCGACGGTGAAGGCGACATAGCCCGCTGTGTTCTGCCCGAAATCGTGGATCGTGCGGCCTTCCGCGTCGATCCAGGTCAGGGTCGGCGCAAGCGCCGCCAGTTCGCGCACCGGCGTCGTCTCATGGGCGACCAGCACCGCCTTGTCGAAGCCGATGGCCTGGCTCAGGCTGTCGGCCGCGAGCGCCTCGGCACGGGCGTCGTAGATCTCGCCGAAATAAATGCCCGACCGGCGGACCGGCAGCAGGCCGCTCGACCATGTGCCGTCGGTCTTGAGCAACACCTTCCCGTCGGCGCCCGGGCCGTCGCGCAGTTCGGCGATGGCGGCGATCTCGCTGCCCCAGGCATTGTAGATGGGGCTCTTCGCCCACATCATCTGCGAGCGGTACCAACCGTCCGCCAGCCAGATATCGATGGTGTTCTGCCCGGGCCGAAGCAGGTCGCCGACCTCATAGGTCTGGAACGACAGCCGCTTGTCGTAGGCGGTCCAGCCCGGCGTCAGCAGGTCGGTGCCGACCCGCTGGCCGTTGATGAACGCCCGATAGAGCCCAAGCGCGCTGATGCGCAGCGTCTCGCGTCCGGACGGAGTGCCGATCGCGAACGGCTTGCGCAGGAAAGAAGCCGGCTTGCCGACCCCCGCATCCGCCGCCGGCCTGACCATCTCGGCCACCCACGCAGGGCCCGGAGCAAGCTTCGCCGTGGCACCAAATGGCGCTTGTTCGTTCATCTTTGGGCACTCCCCTGGGACCTTGACCGGTCTCTCCGGCGACGCTCACTTTCGTGTGCATCGTTCTACGTATATCGTTCTACAAGTTTTGAACTGCGGTCAAGAGGGTTGTTGCAATTTCTGCAATCCTGCTACTTGGGCGGGCCCGGAGGTCTCATGGCGCCAGTGAAAAAGAGCGGCCGCATCACCATTCGCACCGTTGCCGAAGACGCCGGTGTGTCGGTCGCCGCCGTCTCCAAGGTGCTGCGCGACGCCTACGGCGTCAGCGAGGCGCTGCGCACCAAGGTGCGGGCCTCGATGAGCCGACTCGGCTACCGGCCGCACGCCGCCGCCCGCGGCATGCGCGGCCAGACCTATACCCTGGGGTTTCTGATCCCCGACATGCGCAATCCGTTCTTTTCCGACATCTTTGCCGGCGTGAACGTCGCTCTAGAACGCACACAATACCAGACCCTGCTGGGGGTCAGCGAGTCGGCGACATCGATCGAGATGGCGCTGATCGAAGCGATGATCGACCGGCAGATGGACGGGCTGATCGTCATCGGCCCGCGCATGATGAGCCAGGACGTCATGCAGGTCGCGGCGCGGCTGCCCACCGTGCTGATCGGTCATCACGCCACGCCCGGCGCCAATTTCGACACCGTCAACAACGACGACCGGCTGGGTGCGGAACTGGTCGTGCAGCACCTTGCCGCCGCCGGCTACAGCCACATCGCCTACCTCAACCAGCAGGTCACCGATGCCGAGCAGACCATGGTGACCACTCACCGCGAAATCGGCTACCGCCAGGCCATGAAGGACGCCGGCCTCGGCAAGCACATTCAGGTGTTTCAGGCGTTGCAGACCTCGCGCGAAACCCAGGGCGTGGTCCGCCACATGCTGCAATCGCGCAACCGGCCCGACGCCATCTTCTGCTGGACCGACTTTATCGCGCTCGAGGTGCTGAGCGTCGCCCGCGAGCTCGGGCTCAGCGTGCCCGGCGACCTGGCGGTGGTCGGCTACGACAACACCGCCTATTGCGACCTGGCGCAGAACGCGCTGACCAGCATCGACCAATCCGGGCAGGTGCTCGGGCTGCAGGCGGCGCGCCTCCTGGTCGAACGGATCAAGGGCCGCGACCAGGCCGAGCATTTCGTCGTGACCCCGCGCCTCGTCGCCCGCGCCAGCTCCTCGCCGCGCAGGCCGTAGCCGGACAGGCCCGGCGCATCGCCGTCGTGCCCCGGCCGCTCGCCGGTCGAGTCCTGCACCTGCTCAGGCGTTCCCGCCGCGAACGTCCGCTGGACGTACGGCGAGGCTCCAGTCTAGAGTGCCGTCATGACGGCCTTCCCCGCATACCCCAAACAGAGACCGGACCTTCCACCCGAGTATCGGGCGATCTACGCGAGGCACTATGCCGACAATCGCGCCGGCCGGGGCGGCGCCAATTCCCTGGCCCAGCGGCTCGAAGGCTGGATGCATCGGAAGGTCGCCGCGCTGGGACGGCCGGGCGACGATCTGCTCGATTTCGGCGCCGGGAACCTCAACCATTTTCGCTACGAGGGCGGGTTCCAAAGCTATGATGTCGTCGAGCCGTTTCAGGAGCTCCTCGACGATGCTCCCGACCTGGTGCGGCAGGTCTCGCGCATCTATCGCCACGTCCATGATATCGAGGGGCGGCACTACGACCGGGTGTTCTCGGTGGCCGTTCTCGAGCACCTCGAAGACCTGCCCCGCGACGTCGCCCAATGCGCGCGGCTGCTGAAGCCCGGCGGGGTCTTCCAGGCCGGTATCCCGTGCGAAGGAGAGCTCGGATGGACGATGGGGTGGCGCCTGTCGACCGGGATGGCCTTTGCCCGCAAATACGGACTCGACTACGGCGTGCTGATGCGCCACGAGCACGTCAACAGCTTCCGCGAGATCGTCGACGTGGTTCGGGCGATCTTCGAAGATGTGCATGTGCAGCGAAGTCCGTTCCCCGTTCCGGTTCCGCACGGATCGTTCTACGCCTATATCGAGGCGCGCCGGCCACGACACGAATTTGTTGCCCGATCACCGGGTTAGCACCTGCTATTGCCTACGGTGCCAGTGCCGTTGTCACACTGGATTTCTTCTTGAAGCATTTTTGCCGGGCGGACTCGCGAGCATGATGCAAGCGCGGTTGCCGGCCAGGACCGGCTAGGGATGGGCATCACGTCGGAGATAAGCGGGTCGAAGCCGATTCCCGCCTGGTTGTTGATGCTGCCGATCGCGGCCGCCTCATTTGTCGTCCACCTGTCGTTCTGGCCAGGGCAGATGTCGCCCGACTCGATTTACCAGTGGCGACAGCTGACGACTGGCCAACTGCAGGACGCCCATCCATTCCTCTCGACGTTGCTCTACTCCATTCCCTTTGCGGTCCTGCCGCATCCCGCTTTCGTCATCGCCGTCCAATACGTCGTCTTCGCCTGGGCTGCGGCTGTGTTTCTCCGCGAGGTCGGCAGGGCCGGCGTCCCGGCCCCTGTCGTGGTGCTTGCGACGCTCATCTTCGCGGTCTTCCCCCCGAATGCGCTGATATCGACCACCATGTGGAAGGATGTTCCCTATTGCATCGGCCTCCTCCTGCTCTCGGCAGCGGCCCTGAGACTGGTATTGGGCCGGTTCAGGATAACGGCGGGCTTGGCGCTTTGGTTGATGCTCAGCGGCGCACTGGTCGTGGGCACCCGTCACAACGGCGTTCTGACAATCGTGCCGTTCTTCATCATTGTTGCGCTTGTCGCTCCGGCGGGGTTCCGACGCCCGTTTCTCTGGATGACCCTTGGCCAGATTGCGTTCTTCGTTGCCATCAAGACCGTTCTGCTCACGATCCTGTCCGTCGCCCCGGTTCCCGACGCTTACAAGCCAATATTTTCTCTTCCATTGATTGGCGCGATGATCGCCAACGGCGACCCCATCTCCGCCGATGACATGGCGATCGTCCAGCAGGTGATGCCCTTGGAGGCCTGGAGGTCCGGCTACCGATGTGACTCTGTCGATCGCCTGTTCTGGAATCCGGAAATCTCCCAAGGACCGCTCGTCCAGAACGCGATGGCCCTCGATCTGATCGCGGTGAGGTGGGTGGCGGCGCATCCCTTGGGCTTTGTCTCGCATCAACTGTGCATGACGCGGATTCTGTGGGACCCCTTGCCCAGGCCAGACGAGCGGGTCGCTGTCTCCCCGCGGAAAATTTCGAACCTTCCCGTAGCTGACGAACTGGGCCTTCACTCCGATCCGCTGCTTCCGTCCATGCGAGCGGCGTTGGTTGGATTCTATGGCCGCTTCCTTGCCAGAAGCGCGGTTTACAATCGCCCGGCCACCTTCATCTGGCTGGGCCTGGCCTTCGCTGCGCTGCTGAGCCGTTTCTGGATCCCCCGGCTTTGGGTGGTCTTCTGCCCGGCACTGCTGAATTGCGTCGGCCTGGCGCCCTTGATATTGTCGCAGGACTATCGGTACGCATGGCCATCCGAGGCCGTTGCGGTCATCTTCATCGTTGTCGGCTTTTGGTGGGTCTTCGTCCGTCCGCCGGCAGTCGTTAGGATGGATACGTGACCCCCTCCAGCACTCTTGCCACGCCCCAGCAGAGAATGATCCCGGCCGCCGTGCTGGCCGTCGCTCTGGCCTGCTTCGCGGTGAGCCTCTGGGCCATGTTCCCGGGGTGGATGACCACCGATTCCCTGAGCCAGTATTTGGACGCCAAGACCGGCGTCTATCGCGATCAGACCCCCGTTCTGATGAGCTGGTTGTGGAACAAGCTGCTTCCGCTCAGCGACGGTCCGCTGCCGATGCTGGTCCTCGATTTGCTCGGCTACTGGGGCGGGTTCGCACTGCTGGCGTTGGGGGCGCGCGATCGGATCGGATGGTGGGCTTGTCTCATCCCGCTCGTCGGCCTGTGGCCGGGAGTCCTCGAACAGGTGGGATTCGTCTGGAAGGACATCGTCTTCGGGACCCTGATGTTCTGCGCCTGGGCGGCCCTCATTCGACGCCGGCTGCGGCGCGAGAGCCCGCGGCTCGGCGACGATATTCTCGTTATTGTCGCCTGCGTCGTCGGGTTCGGCGTGAAGCCGAACGGCATCGCCGTGGTGCCGTTTCTCGTCGCCTATTGGTTCGTCCTGCACGGATGGCTGCAGAGCCGGTGGTGGCTTCGGGCCGCTGCGGTCGTCGCCATCACGGCCATGACCGTGCCGGCCGGCAACCTCCTCCTGACCGGCTCGACGGTCAGGTCGTCCGGCAACATGCTGGCACAGTACACGGCGATCTACGATCTGCTCGGCTTGGGGGTGCGGACCGAGAGCGTGCTGTTGCCCGACTACATCCTCGCCCAGCGCGGGTGTACGCTCGAGCAATTGCGGCCCTTCTATTATTCGGGAGGAATGAACGGGTTCTTCTTCGACAAGAAGGGGGGCAGCCTCGCGACCCTCGACCTCCAGCAGCAGCAGGAGCTGGGGGCCAAATGGCTGGCCGCGGTAACCCGTTTGCCGGGGGTCTACCTGCGGCATCGATGGGACAACCTGGCCTCCATGCTGCGGCTTGGCTATCTGACGCCGGCCTGGGTTGGCACTCCCGGCATCGGGGACAACAAATACGGTCTGACGTTCACGCCCAACGTCCTGTCCGACCTTCTCGGGGCAACGCTCACCGCGTCACCATGGATGTTCATCCCCTGGCTCTACGCCGCGCTGCATCTGGCCGCCTACGCCCTGGTGATGCTCCGCGGGTCCGAGCGGCTGTTGGCGACGATGCTGACGCTGGCCTCGGGCGCTTTCTTTGCGCCGCACCTGTTCGTGCTCCCCGCCGGCGACTACCGTTACCTCTACTTCTGCTATCTGTGCGCGCTGGCCATGGCGGTCGTTGCCGTCGTCGACCTGGGCAGACGGCGCAATCCCGCCGGTTGACGCTTGTTTTGATCTGCCTGGCCGGGCCTATATAGTGGGTCGAGACGCGACCCGCGTCTCGCGCGATTGAGGGACGCCATTGATGCTGGTGCCGGCGGAACTCGAACGAACCTGGGTTGTCATTCCGGCCTTCAATGAGGCCCAGGTGATCGCCGCGACCGTGACCAGCGTCCTCAAGCGATTTGCCAATGTCGTCGTGGTCGACGACTGCTCAGTCGACGGAACGGGAGAGATTGCCCTGGCCGGTGGGACTCACCTCTGCCGGCATCCCGTCAATCTGGGCCAGGGAGCCGCCCTTGCGACGGGCATCGCCTATGCGCTGGGCCGCGGGGCCGAGGCGATCGTCACCTACGATGCTGACGGGCAGCATGCGGTGGATGATGCGGTCCACATGGTCGATATGCTCCGTTCGCGACAGGTTGACGTGGTCCTCGGGTCCCGCTTCCTCGGGCAGACAGTCGGTCTTCCGATCGCCAGGCGATTGCTGCTCGGCGCCGCCGTCTTTTACACCCGCCTCTCCACCGGGCTGCGCGTCACCGACGCCCACAACGGCCTGCGGGTCCTGAGCCGAGCCGCGGCGCAGCGCATCGCGATCCGTCAGAACCGCATGGCCCACGCCTCCGAAATTCTGGAACAAATCGCCGAAATGAAACTGCCGTTTGTCGAGGTGCCCTGCACCATTACCTACACCGATTACTCGCGGTCCAAGGGGCAGAGCTGGCGCGGGGCCGTGACCATCCTCGCCGATCTCTTCATCAGGCGGCTCCATCGATGATCTTCCAGGCCATCCTCGTCGTCGCGCTGTCGGTGCTGGTGCTCTATGCCCTCGGCCAGCGCCGCCGCTCCGGCCCGATCTCGCTGGTCATCATTCTTGCCAGCGTCGCCGGTATGCTCCTCGTGCTGTTCCCCGAAATGAGCACCATCGTGGCGAACCGGTTGGGCATCGGCCGCGGTGCCGATCTGGTGTTTTATGTCTTCATGCTGATCATGTTCGCGGCGGTCGCCAACCTCCATGTCCGCATGCGCATCCACTCGGAGGCGACGACCGCGCTGGCGCGACAAATTGCGCTGAGCTCGGCCCGGCAGCCGGATACGCGCTCATGAAGTCTGGCGTTCTGACGTGGCAGATGGCCCTGGCCTGCACCCTGTTTGCGGTCTTCCTGGCCGGCGGCCAGGTGCTTTTCAAGCTCGCCGCTGAGGATATGAAAGACCGGTTCAGGCTGTCCTGGTTCGACACCCTGCTGTCGCCGTGGTTGCTTGCTGCCGTCGCGCTCTACGTCGCCTCGACAGCCTTGTGGCTGATCATCCTCACGCAGATGCCGCTGACCAAGGCCTACCCGTTTGCGCTCCTCGGCGCGGCCATCGTCCCGTTGTTGGCTCGCGTGACCCTCGGCGAAGCGCTGAGCCCCCAGTATCTGCTGGGCCTTGCCGTCGCCATCGGCGGGATTGCGCTGATCCAGCTCACCTAGACTAGCCCCGCGGCCTGAAGCTCCGGACGAGCGCCTCGTCGGTCTCGATCCTGCCGGCCCCAATCAGGTCGAGGCAGTAGGGAACCGCAGGGAAGACGGCGCCCAGGCAGACCTCGATCGATCCTGGTTTTCCCGGCAGGTTGATGATCAGGGTCTTGCCGCGAATTCCTGCGATCTGGCGCGACAGGATGGCCGTGGGCACCGTCTCGAGGCTGACGCGGCGCATCAATTCGCCGAACCCGGGCAGGTCCTTGCCGACCACGGAGGATGTCGCTTCCGGAGTGAGGTCTCGAGGCGAGGGCCCGGTCCCTCCGGTGGTCAGAACCAGGTCGGCGCCCGCCCGATCGCAGAGATCGAGCAGCGCCTGCCGCACAGAATCCACGCCGTCGGGAACGATGCGTCGCTCCGCAACCCAATCCGTCGTGATGACCCGCGTCAGCCATTCCTCGATCGCCGGTCCGCCGAGGTCCTCGTATTCGCCACGGCTCGCCCGATCGGAGACCGTCAGTATTCCGATCCGCACCATGCCTAACCTCCGAGGACCGACATGGGGCGGCCGATCCCCACGACCCCTTGCCGGCCGATCTTGAAGTCGTGGCGTTCGGGTTTCTGTCTGATGGCGGCGCGGATGGTCGCGTTCAGCGCGGCATCGGAATCGCTCGCCCCGAGCGCCGGCACGAGATCGCGGGATCCCTCGTGGCCCATGCAGGTATATAGTCGGCCGGTGCTGCTGACGCGCACCCGGTTGCAGTCCGCGCAAAAGTTGCACGACAATGGGGCAATGAAGCCAAGCAGGCCGCCGGTTTCGGCGACGCGCACGTAGCTGGCGGGTCCGCCGTTCTTTTCCGGAACGGGCTCGAGCGTCCAGCGGGCCGACACCTCTCGTCGAAACTCGCCGAGCGACAGGTATTGTCTCACCCTGTCCGCTCCCGTTCCACCAAGAGGCATCGTCTCGATCAGCGCGAGCGACATTCCGCGACCATGGGCATACGCCAGGAGGCGTTCGAACTCGGCTTCGATGACGCCTCGCAGCGCGACGGTGTTGAGCCTGACCTGGAGCCCCGCGGACAGCGCAACATCTATCCCGTCCGTCACAGCTTGCAGGGAGCCGCCTTGGGTGATCTCCCGATAGAGATCGGGATCGAGCGTATCGAGTGACACGTTGATCCGACGCACGCCATTGTCGGCCAGATCACCCGCGAAGCGGGCGAGCAGGGAACCGTTGGTCGAAACGGTGATCTCCTCGAGTCCGCCGCCCCGCAGGTGACGCGAAAGCTCCTTGACGAGAGTCATGAAGTCTTTTCGCACCAGAGGTTCGCCGCCGGTCAGCCTGATCCTGCGGACACCACCTGCGACGAACACCGATGCGATGCGGTGCAGCTGTTCAACGGAGAGCTGGTCCTTGCGCGGCGAGAAGATCGTATGTCGCGGCATGCAGTAGGTGCACCTCAGATCGCACCGATCGGTCACCGACAGCCGGAGATAGGTCACCGGCCTGCCGAACCCGTCGATCAGTGGGTCGCCAACGGCGGACGAAGTCGCGGTCGGACCCGCGGGCGGTGACGGTGTCTTGCTCATTAAAGTTCGTCCCGGACGCGTTGGTTTCCGTCATGGCCGTAGCGATGGAGTTGCATTGGCCGCGCCATTCGCCGGGGCAAGTTCGACGCCAAGAACCTCGGCTCTCTCCGCGAGAATGCCGATGAACTGCGAGACAGCGCGACTCCAGCTGGATGCCTCGAGGTAGACGGCGATGCGATCGCGCACGACCTCGAAAGGGAGCTGCTTGCCGGCGATCACGCGGTCGAGTTGGATGACGTGGAAACCGAAGCGCGTCGGCACGGGAACGGGGCACAACTGGCCCTCGACGAGCTGGCCGAGCATGGTCTCGAACTCGGGAACCGTGGAACCTGCCGTCAGTTGCCCGAGGTTCCCGCCCTGCTCCCGCGACGGGCAGGCGGAGTGCTCGCGCGCCAGCTCCGCGAACCGGGACGGGTTGGCTTTCAGCGCATCGATCACCTGCTGCGCCGTGTCCCTGGCGCGAGACCGGGCCGCCTTTTCCTCCACGGGCGCGGCAAGCAGAATGTGCCGTGCCTCGTAGATGTTGCCGGTGGTGAAGCGCGAGCGATGGCCGTCATAGTAGCGCCGGCACGCCGCATCGTCGGCGACCGGGGTACTGATCTCCTGCTCGAGCAGGGCGCGGATGAGCGCGTCCTCATCGGCTTCTCGGCGACCCCTATCGTCGCGCGCCGACTCGGCCGAGATGCCGCAAGCTCGCGCCTCCGCCAGCAACAGTTCCCGTATCACCAGTGCCTTTGCCGCCTGGCGCATGGCTTCGCCGGGTGAGGAAGCGGGATGTTGTTGCGCCTCGGTGCTGATCGCCTCGAGCGAGATTGTCATCCCGTTGACCGAGACCGGCGACCGGTCGGCGCGGGGCGGCGGTGGCGGCACCTTCACTCGCTTGGGGGGTACTGCGGAGCCTGCGGTTCCGGCGGCGGGTGAACCGAATTCGATCAGGGGCGCGGTCATGATCGGCGCCTCACTCCGCCGGTTTGCGTTTGGTGCGGACGACCTGATAGCCCGGGCGCCAGAGGTAGCGCACCGGTGCACTCAGCATGTGCACGAGACGCGAGAAGGGGAACAGCACGAAGATCGTCAGCCCAAGCGTGATGTGCATCTTGAAGATGAGGTCGGCCTCCGCGACGTAACTGGCAGCGGCGGGATTGAACGTGAAGATCCCCTGGGCCCAGTTCATGAACTTTACCATCTCCTCGCCGTCGAGGTTCTGCATCGAGATGCGGATGGTGGCG
Organism: Devosia nanyangense; assembly: GCA_016213505.1. Lineage (GTDB taxonomy): Bacteria > Pseudomonadota > Alphaproteobacteria > Rhizobiales > Devosiaceae > Devosia_A > Devosia_A nanyangense. The sequence continues at coordinate 110,048 of JACRAF010000025.1, read as the reverse complement.
AGGCCGAGAGCCAGCTGCAGCCACAGGATCAGGATGATCAAATTGTCGGCGAAGCTCGAGGTCTTGCGCACCCGCGCGTCGAAGAATCGCCGGTGCACCAGCAGCGTGGCGCCGACGATCCCCATGAGACCGGCGACGCCGCCGAGGCTGATGGCGATGATCTGTTTTGCTCCGTGGCTGACGCCCAGCATTTCCCAGATGGCGAGCGGGGTGAGCAGTCCGACGAGATGGCCGGCAAAGATCAGGAGCACGCCGATATGGAACAGCACGGAACCCCACATGAGCTGGCGGCGGCGCAACAGCTGGCTCGACCCCGACCGCCAGGTGTAGGGCTCGCGGTCGTAACGGATCACCGTGCCGACCGCCAATATCGTCAGCGCGACATAGGGGTAGACGCCGAACAGCAGCGTGTTGAAGAACTCGCCCATCTCACTGCTCTCCTCTGATCTCGGGTCGCGGCGCCGGGTGCTTGGCGGCCCTCAATTGCCTGCGCAGGCGGTCGGGGCCACAGGCATCGTTGCCGGCGCCGCCGCCGAAGGTCACGGCCTCCTCGTCCCAGATGGCGTCGAGCGCCTTGAGGTCGGTGGGATCATCCTCCGGAAGCTCGAGGATGGCCTCGATCGCCTTTGCATCGGCCTCGGTTCCCGCGATCGCTTCCAGCGCCAGCAACGCATTGGCATAGATGCTGTCGCGCTTCTGCAGCCGTGCCCTGAGGGCCGAAAGGATGTGGAGCGTCTGCCCCAGCAGGTTGTGCACTTCCTCAGGCGATTGGGTGGAGAGGTATTCCAGGAACAGCGGCAGATAGTCCGGCAGCTCCTTCGCCTCGATGTCGAAGCCCTGCGCCTCGTACATCGTACCGAGGTCGACCATCGCCTGGCCGCGGTCGCGGCTTTCTCCATGCACGTGCTCGAACAGGTGCAGCGAGAGGGTGCGGGTCCGGTCGAACAGCAGCACGTAGCGCTCCTCGGCGTCGTAGAGGTCCCGTCCGCCGAGATCGTCGACGAGGGCGCGCAGCCAGGCCTTCTCTCGCGGCCCGGTCAGCCGATCTACTGCAATGGCCTCGCCAAGCTCGTCCGCGGCGGCAAGCAGTTCGGCGCTCGGATAGGACAGCAGCACCGAGATGATCTTGAGAGCGTTCGCCATCATGCATCGCCCTTCATCAGGTCGACCGGGGTCTGCACGGTCCTGGTCCGCTTGGCGCCGAACAGGTCGGCGGCCGAGGTACCGCCCGAGCAGCCATTGCCGAAGGAGAAGCCGCAGGCGCCGCGCTCGTCATAGGCATCCTCGCCCAGCTCGCGGTGGCTGCTCGGGATGACGAAGCGGTCCTCGTAGTTGGCGATGGCCATCAGCTGATACATGTCCTCGATCTGCTGATTGCTGAGCCCCACCCGCGCGGCCATGGCGTCGTCGATCATGCCGTCGACGGTCTTGGCGCGCATGTAGCCCCGCATCGCCAGCATGCGCTCGAGCGCGAGGACCACCGGTTCCTCCTTGCCCGCCGTGAGCAGGTTGGCGAGATAGCGCACCGGGATGCGCAGCGAGCGCACGTCAGGCATGTTGTCGCTGTCCACGCCGATCTTGCCTGATGCGGCGGCGGCCTGCAGCGGCGACAGCGGCGGCACGTACCAGACCATCGGCAGGGTGCGGTATTCGGGATGAAGCGGGAAGGCGACCTTCCAGTCCATCGCCATCTTGTAGACCGGCGAGTGCTTGGCGCCTTCGAGCCAGGCTTCTGGGATACCGTCCTTGCGCGCCTGCTCGATCACCGCTGGATCGTTGGGATCGAGGAACACCGAGAGCTGGGCCTCGTAGAGGTCCTTCTCATCGGGGGTTGCCGCAGCTTCCGCGATGCGGTCGGCGTCATAGAGCAATACCCCCAGATAGCGGATGCGGCCCACGCAGGTCTCCGAGCAGACCGTGGGCTGCCCGGCCTCGATGCGCGGGTAGCAGAACGTGCACTTCTCGGATTTGCCGGAGGACCAGTTGTAGTAAATCTTCTTGTAGGGGCATCCCGAGATGCACATACGCCAGCCCCGGCATTTCTCCTGATCGATCAGGACGATGCCGTCTTCCTCACGCTTGTAGATGGCGCCCGAGGGGCAGGACGCGACGCAGGCCGGGTTGAGGCAATGCTCGCACAGCCGCGGCAGATACATCATGAAGGTGTTTTCGAACTGGCCGTAAATCTCGGTCTCGATCCCTTCGAAATTGTAGTCCTTGGAGCGCTTGGAGTACTCCCCGCCCAGGATCTCCTCCCAGTTCGGGCCCCACTCGATTTTTTCCATGCGCTCGCCGGAAATCTTCGAGCGCGGCCGGGCGGTCGGGAAGGCCTCGAGTTCGCCGGCGGTCTGCAGGTGGCCGTAGTCGAAGTCGAAGGGCTCGTAGTAGTCGTCGATTTCCGGCAGGTCCGGGTTGGCGAAGATCTTGGCCAGCACGCGCCACTTGGCGCCGATCCTGGGTTCCACCTTGCCGTTGGCCTTGCGGACCCAGCCGCCGTTCCACTTCTTCTGGTTCTCCCAGTCCTTGGGATAGCCGATGCCCGGCTTGGTCTCGACATTGTTGAACCAGGCGTATTCGACGCCTTCGCGGTTGGTCCAGACGTTCTTGCAGGTGACCGAGCAGGTGTGGCAGCCGATGCACTTGTCGAGGTTCAGCACCATGCCGATTTGCGCACGGATCTTCATTCTGCGGCCTCCAGCTTGTCGGTGTAGGGCCGCTCGAGCCAATCCACCTTGTCGACCTTGCGCACGATGACGAATTCGTCCCGGTTGGAGCCGACGGTGCCGTAGTAGTTGAACCCGTAGGACTGCTGGACATAGCCGCCGATCATGTGGGTCGGCTTGACGACGGCGCGGGTCACCGAATTGTGGATACCGCCGCGGTTGCCGGTCATCTCCGAGCCGGGCGTGTTCACGATCTTTTCCTGCGCGTGGTACATGAACAGCGTGCCGTCCTTCATGCGCTGTGAAACCACCGCACGAGCCACTAGAGCGCCGTTCGAGTTGTAGGCTTCGACCCAGTCATTGTCGACGATCCCGACCTTGGCGGCATCGGTCTCGGAAATCCAGACCACCGGCCCGCCGCGATTGAGCGTGAGCATCAAGAGGTTGTCCGAATAGGTCGAGTGGATGCCCCATTTCTGGTGCGGGGTGATGAAGTTGAGCACGATCTGCTTGTGACCGTTCGGCTTGCTGTCGATCACCGGCTTGACGCTCTTGGTGTCGATCGGCGGCCGGTAGAGGCACAGCGCCTCGCCGAAGGCCCGCATCCACAGGTGATCCTGATAGAGCTGCTGGCGGCCGCTGAGCGTGCGCCACGGGATCAGCTCGTGCACGTTGGTGTAGCCGGCGTTGTAGCACACGGTCTCGCTCTCGATGCCCGACCAGGTCGGCGAGGAGATGATCTTGCGCGGCTGCGCGAGGATGTCGCGGAACCGGATCTTCTCGTCCTCCTTGGACCGGGCAAGGTGGGCGTGTTCGCGGCCGGTGGCCTTGGAGAGCGCCTCCCACGCCTTGACGGCGACCTCGCCATTGGTCTCCGGCGCGAGCATCAGCACCACTTCGGATGCGTCGATGTCGGTTTCGATGCGCGGCATGCCCTTGGTCACCCCGGCCTCGGTCACGACGCCGTTGAGCCGGCCGAGCGCTTCGACCTCGTGCCCGGTCTTCCAGGTGATCCCCTTGCCGCCGTTGCCGATCCTGTCCATCAGCGGGCCGAGGGCGGTGAAGCGCTTGTGGAGGTTGGGGTAGTCGCGCTCGACGACGACGACGTTGGGCATGGTCTTGCCGGGAATGGGCTCGATCGCGCCGGTCTTCCAGTCCTTCACGTCGAACGGCTGGGCCATCTCGCCGGCCGTGTCGTGCAGGATCGGCACCAGCACCGTATCCTGCTCGACGCCGAGCACCTCCGGTGCGACGGCCGAGAAGGTCTTGGCCAGCCCCTTGAAGATGTCCCAGTCGGACCGCGATTCCCACGCCGGGTCCGCAGCGCTCGACAGCGGGTGGATGAAGGGGTGCATGTCCGAGGTGTTGAGATCGTTCTTCTCGTACCAGGTGGCCGTGGGCAGGACGATGTCGGAGTAGACGCAGGTCGTCGACATGCGGAAGTCGAGGGTGACGAGGAGGTCGAGCTTTCCCTCCGGCGCGTCATCGTGCCAGACGGCTTCCTTGGAGCGCTGCCGGCCCTCTTCGCCCAAATCCTTGCCCATGACGCCATGGGTGGTGCCGAGCAGGTGCTTGAGGAAATATTCGTGCCCCTTGCCGGACGAGCCGAGCAGGTTGGAGCGCCACACGAACATGTTGCGCGGCCAGTTCACCGGATTGTCCGGATCCTCGCAGCTCAGCTTGAGTTTGCCGGATTTCAGGGCGGCCGCAACGTAGTCCTTGGGGTCCTTCTTGGCCTTGGCGGCCGCTGCGGCGATGTCGAGCGGGTTGCTCTCGAGTTGCGGCGCCGAGGGGAGCCAGCCCATGCGTTCGGCCCGGATGTTGTAGTCGATCAGGGAGGCGTCCCACGGGCCCTCGGGCGCCGTCGGGGATAGAATCTCGCTGACGTCCAGCGTCTCGTAACGCCACTGGTCGGTGTGCGCGTAGAAGAACGAGGTCGAGTTCATCTGGCGGGCCGGACGTCCCCAGTCGAGCCCGAAGGCCAGTGGCTGCCAGCCGGTCTGCGGCCGCAGTTTCTCCTGGCCGACATAGTGGCTCCAGCCGCCGCCGGATTTTCCCACGCACCCGCACATGACGAGGAGATTGATGATCCCCCGGTAGTTCATGTCCATGTGGTACCAGTGGTTGAGCCCGGCGCCGACGATGACCATCGAGCGGCCCTGGGTCTTCTCGGCATTGCTGGCGAACTCGCGGGCGACCGAGACGATCTGCTCCTTCGGCACGCCGGTGATCTTTTCGGCCCATGCCGGCGTGTAGGGGATATTCTCGTCGTAGCCCTTGGCGACGTTGGCGCCGCCGATCCCGCGGTCGAGGCCGTAGTTCGCCGCCAGCAGGTCGAAGACTGTCGCGACCAGCGCCTCGCCGTCGATGAGCTTCAGGCGCTTGGCCGGTACGGCCCGCACCAGCACGCTCTCGTGGTCCGTTCCCTCGAAATGATCGTGTTCGCGGTTGCCGAAATAGGGGAAGGCGACGTCGGCGACCATGTCGCGATCCGTTGCACCGACGAGGCTCATCTTGAGCTTGACGTCGCTGCCCGTGCCGTCCTTCTGCTCGAGGTTCCATTTGCCGGCGGCGTCCCACCGGTGCCCTGCGGCGCCCTGTGGTGCGACGACGTCGCCGGTCGTGCTGTCCATCGCGACGGTCTTCCATTCGGCGTTGGTCGTCTCGCCCAGCCCGTCCTTGAAGTCCGAGGCGCGCAGCAGCCGCTCGGGGACGTACTGCCCGTTCTGTTTGACCAGCCGCACCAGCATCGGCATGTCGGTATAGCGGCGGCAATAGTCCTCGAAATATTCGGCCTGCCGGTCGAGATGGAATTCCCTGAGAATGACGTGGCCCATCGCCATGGCCAGCGCCGCGTCGGTGCCCTGCTTGGGGTGGAGCCAGAGATCGGCGAACTTGGCGGCTTCCGAATAGTCCGGCGAAACCACGACGGCCTTGGCGCCCTTGTAGCGCGCCTCGGTGAAGAAGTGCGCATCGGGGGTGCGCGTCTGGGGAACGTTGGAGCCCCAGAGCATGAGGAATCCCGCGTTGTACCAGTCGGCGGATTCCGGCACGTCCGTCTGCTCGCCCCAGGTCATCGGCGAGGCCGGCGGCAGGTCGCAATACCAGTCGTAGAACGACATGCAGACGCCGCCCATCAGCGACAAATAGCGCGAACCGGCCGCGTAGGAGACCATCGACATCGCCGGGATCGGCGAGAAGCCGATGACGCGGTCCGGACCGTGCTTGCGGACGGTGTACACATTGGCCGCGGCGATGATCTCGTTGACCTCGTCCCAGCCGGCGCGGACGAAGCCGCCATGCCCGCGCACCTTGGTGTAGTCGCGGCGTTTTGCCGGCGTCTCGACGATCGATGCCCAGGCCGCGACCGGTGTCATGGTCGCCCGCGCCTCGCGCCACAGCCGAAGCAGCCGGGCCCGGATCAGCGGGTGCTTCACCCGGTTGGCCGAGTACATGTACCAGGAGTAGCTCGCGCCGCGCGCACAACCGCGCGGTTCATGGTTGGGCAGGTCGGGCCGGGTCCGCGGATAGTCCGTCTGCTGGGTCTCCCAGGTGACGATCCCGCCCTTGACGTAGATCTTCCACGAGCACGACCCGGTGCAGTTCACCCCGTGGGTCGACCGCACGATCTTGTCGTGCTGCCAGCGGCCCCGATAGGCCTTCTCCCAAGTGCGGCTCTCGGTGGTGGTGATCCCGTGTCCGCCGGCGAATTGGTCCCGCCTGGCGAGGAAGTTCAATCGATCGAGCAACAGGCTCATCAGGCGCTCCGTTCCGCTGGTCTGGATTGGCTGGCGGCCGTCTTGCCGCCGCCGCGTTCGATGTCATGCAGCAGCCCGCCCCGGCGCGTGTAGACGAACCAGGTGAGCGCCAGGCAGGTGACGTAGAAGAACAGGAAGCCCCAGAGCGCCGCCACCGGCGCGCCGGTCATCTGGATCGACGTTCCATAGGCCTTGGGGATGAAGAACATCCCGTAGGCCGCCACGGCGGAGGTGAAACCGATGATCGCCGCCGATTCCTTGTCGGCCTGCCGCACGCGCTCCGGTGTGGTCAATTTCGGCATCAGCCGGTCCACTTCCTTGCGCATGATCACCGGGATCATCTGGAAGGTCGAGGCGTTGCCGACGCCGGTGGCGAAGAACAGCACCATGAACATCGCAAAGAACCCCCAGAACGCTCCGGGTTGATCCTTTGTCGCCAAGAAGTAGATGACCCCACCCACCGCGACGATCATCAGGGCGAAGGTCCAGAAGGTGACGCGGGCACCGCCCCAGCGATCGGAGACCCAGCCCGTTCCGGCCCGTGCCAGCGCGCCGACCAGTGGCCCCAGGAAGACGTATTGCAACGAGTTGATGTCGGGGAACGCCAGCTTGGCGAGCAGCGGAAACCCGGCGGAGTAGCCGATGAAGGACCCGAAGGTTCCGGTATAGAGCCAGCACATGATCCAGTTGTGGGTGCGGCCGAAGATCACCGCCTGGTCCTTGAAGGACGCTTTGGCGGAAGCGATGTCGTTCATGCCGAACCAGGCCGCGATCGCCGCGACGATCAGGAACGGCGCCCAGATGAAGCCGGCATTCTGCATCCACAGCCGAGCGGTTTCATCGACCGGCTGAGGTGCCCCGCCGAGTACGCCGAACACTCCCGCGGTGATGACGAGCGGCACCACGAACTGCATGACGCTCACCCCCAGATTGCCGAGTCCGGCATTGAGGGCGAGCGCATTGCCCTTCTCCTTTTTGGGAAAGAAGAAGCTGATATTGGACATCGACGAGGCGAAGTTGCCGCCACCGAGGCCGCACAACAGCGCCAAAACGAGGAAGATCAGGTAGGGCGTATCGGGGCTCTGCACGGCATAGCCGATCCCCATGGCCGGTATGATCAGCGAGGCCGTCGTCAGCGTCGTCCACAGACGGCCGCCGAAGATGGGCACCATGAAGGAATAGAAGATTCTGAGCGTCGCGCCGGAGAGGCCCGGCAACGCCGCCAGCCAGAAGAGCTGGTCGGTGGTGAACTTGAAGCCGACGCTGGGCAGTTTGGCCACCACGACGCTCCACACCATCCACACCGAGAAGGCCAGCAGCAGGTTGGGGATCGATATCCACAGATTGCGGGTAGCGATCGCTTTGCCGCGCGACCGCCAGAACTCGGGATCCTCCGGTCGCCAGTCGTCGATCGTTTTGGTGTCACCAACGAGCTGGCCGGGGGTGTGGATAGGCTGCATCTCCGGCAACTCGGGGAAGCTCGCGATGGCTTCGGCCGAAGCGCCGCGTTCCATTGCCCGAACCGAGAAGTGCATCCACAACAGCGATACGGTCACGATGACGAACAGCAGCGCGAAGCAGCTCGTCCAGATGCCCGTCAGGTCCGTCATGGCGCCGAAGGCGATCGGCAATACGAAGCCGCCCAACCCTCCGATCATGCCGACGAGGCCGCCGACCGCGCCCACGTTCTTGGGATAGTAGACGGGGATGTGCTTGTAGACCGCGGCCTTGCCCAGCGACATGAAGAAGCCGAGCACGAAGATCGTCATGACGAAGGGGACCACCCCCATCTGGGTGGAGAACGCGATCGGCCCGTTGATGCCGTGAATGACGTAGTCGGTGTTGGGGTAGGCCAGCATGAAGGTGCAGACCAGCGACACGCCGAAGGTCACGTACATCACGCGCCTGGCGCCATAGCGATCCGACAGGTGGCCACCGTAAACGCGGAACAGGCTCGCCGGGATCGAGAACGCTGCGGCGAGCAGGCCGGCGATCTTGATGTCGAGGCCGTAAACGCCGATCAGGTAGTGCGGCAGCCACAGCGACAGCGCAACGAACGCGCCGAACACGAAGAAGTAGTAGAGCGAGAAACGCCAGACCTGGACGTTCTTCAGCGGCTCGAGCTGCAGCAGGGTGCCGGGGGCCTTGATGCCCTTGGCCCGCCGGGCCACCAGCTCGGGATCGTCGGAGGTGGTGAACCAGAAGATCACGGCGGTCACAACCAGCGCCACCGCCCAGACCTGGGCGACCATCGGCCAGCCGAAGGCCACCATCACGAACGGTGCGCCGAGCTTGGTCACCGCAGCGCCGATATTGCCGGCGCCGAAGATGCCAAGCGCGGTCCCTTGCTTTTCGGGCGGATACCATTTGGAGACGTAGGCGACGCCGATGGCGAACGACCCGCCGGCAAGGCCGAGTCCGGCCGCCGCCAGCAACATCATCGGGTAGGTGTTGGCATAGGCCAGCAGGAAGGTGGCGATGGCTGCCAGCACCATGGTGGCCAGGTACACCGCGCGGCCGCCGATCTGGTCGGTCCAGACACCGAGCAGAACGCGCGACAGAGACCCGGTCAGGATCGGCATTCCGACGAGCAGACCGAGCTCGGTGCCGTTGAGGCCCAGCTCCTTCTGGATCTGCACGCCGATGATCGAGAAGATCGTCCACACCGCAAAGCACACCGTGAAGGCGAATGTGCTCATGCCCAACGCGGTGACCTGCTGCGGCCGCGACACCGTTGACCCGTTCACCATCTGGCTTGCCCCGATCATGGCTCGCCCAATGCGAGCGTCAGACAGGGGTAGCTAACCGGGCTGTTCCGGCCCCGGACGTTGATCCAGATCAAGGATCGGGGACGGACGATGAGAAACAATCACTTGCACGATATCGGTCGCCTCGGTTGCTCAGGAAGCCATGGAGGCACGAGAGGAAGATCAAGGCGGCGCTTGACCGCCGTCAATCGGGAGGGCTGGAGCGTGCGTGCTGACGAGTTGGCCAATGTCCGAGGTCTGCAACTCTTCCGGGATATGGACGATGCGAGGTTCGCCGACCTCATGCGCGCCGCCTATCTGCAGACCTTTCCCCCGCATGTGCAGTTGATCCAGGAGGGCGACCGCGCCGACTTCCTGTTCATTGTCACCGAGGGGTGCGTGGAGCTCTTTGCCGCCTGGAACGGTCACGAGATCACGATGATGATGGTCGAACCGGGTGGGACCTTCATCCTGGCCGCCGTCCTCAAGGACGCGGTCCATTTGATGTCGGCTCGGACGGCGGTCAAGTCCCGCATTCTGATGATCCCGGCCGAGGCCGTTCGGGGCGCCTTTGAACGGGACGATGCGTTCTCCCGGTCGATCGTGCTCGAGTTGGCGGACTGCTACCGCGGCATGGTCAAGGCGCAGAAGGACCTCAAGCTGCGCTCGGGAGTCGAGCGATTGGCCGCTCGTCTGCTTCGCTACGACCGCGAACACGGCGGGACGGGGACGTTCTCGCTGCCGCACGACAAGCGAACGCTCGCGGCCCTTCTGGGCATGACACCGGAAAACCTGTCGCGCGCCTTTGCCACGCTGCGGCCCTATGGGGTCGAAGCGGACGGCCCCAATGTCGTCCTCTCCAGCGTGGCCGACCTGCAGCGCCTCGCCAAGCCCAACCCGCTGATCGACGACAAGGCTGTGTAGGCGGGGCGAGCGAGCGCGCCGCGCCTCCTAGTCTCGCGGCAACTGGTCGGGTCGCACCACGGTTCGTATCACCATGTCGACGACCCGCTTCTTGAGTGAGGCCTGGGCCTTGGCCGACCCCATGTCCCGACCGAAGATCTTTGAAAAGGTCGCGCGGTTCGACACATTGAAGAAGCAGAGCGCGCTGATCTGCCAGTGCAGCTCGAGCGGGTCGAGACCCTTGCGGAAGATGCGCTCCGCGACGCCTCGCGCGTAGACCGTCTCGATCGTCCCGATAGCGGTGACGTTCAGGTCGCGGACTACGCCGGACTTTTCGAGATACTTCCCGTGATGAACGTTCTCGATCATGACCATGCGGATGAAGTTCTCATGCTTCGAGTGGTGCTCGAAGGTAAATTCCACCAGCGCCCGCAGCGCCTCGAGCGGACCCAGCCCGTCGACGTCGAGCTTGCTCTCGCCCTCACGGACCAGCCGATAGGCATCTTCGAGAGCCCGCAGGTAGAGGCCCTCCTTGTCGCCGAAGTAGTAGTAGATCATGCGCTTGCTCGAGCGAGTCCGCGCCGCGATCTCGTCGATGCGGGCCCCCGCGAGTCCGTTCAGCGCGAACTCCTCCGACGCGATCTCGATGATGTTCTGCCGGACGCCTTCAGGGTCCTGCACGCGCACCGGCTTGCCGTCCTTGGCCGCCACCCGCCGCTTCGTCTGTACCATTCTTCCTCCGCCGGGCAGCTCCGAATGCTGGCGCCGTTGACTAAACTAACCAGTTCGTACATTGTTGGTACTGCGCAGAGCATTTACCGGTTCCACCGGGCGAAAAACAAGGCCGCGCCAACCCAACGAGGTTGTGGGAGGATCACCGGACGTGGACGTCGCAGCGACGCCAGCACTGGAGATTGTCGCCGGCATCGCACGCAGGCATGCGGGCGGCGGCGCCGGACCGACCGGCAGCCGTTCCGTCTTGATTGGCTTGATCGGGCGCGGCATCGGACGCTCGCGGTCCCCGCAAATGCATCGCCTCGAGGGCGAGCGCCTGGGGATGGACTACAGCTACGAGCTCATCGACTTCGATCATCTCGGCCTTCCCGACGAGGCACTGGGCGATGTCGTCGCCGCGGCCGCCCAGTGCGACTTTGCCGGCCTCAACGTCACGCATCCCTTCAAGCAGACGGTGGTCGCTCATCTGAGCGCACTCGCCCCCGAAGCCGCAGCGATCGGGGCGGTCAACACCGTGGTCTTCGAGGGCTCGCGGTGGCTTGGATACAACACAGACGCCTGGGGATTTGGCGAAAGCCTCCGGCGCGGCCTGCCCGACGCCGCTCTCGACCGTGTGGTCCAGTTCGGAGCGGGCGGCGGGGGCGCCGCCGTGGCCTACGCGCTGCTCGAGCGGGGTGCACATGACTTGGCGATCTGCGATTCCGACAACAGCCGCGCGGTGGCTCTCGTCGATCGCATGAACGAGCGTTTCGGTCGATCGGTGACGAGTGTCGTCGACCCCCTCGAGGTATTGCGCAGTGCGTCCGGAGCGGTCAACGCCACGCCCGTCGGAATGGACAAATATCCAGGCGTCGCCTTCGATCCCGACGAGCTGGCAGCGCATCAATGGGTCGCCGACATCGTCTATTTTCCGGCCGAGACCGAGCTTTTGCGGCGGAGCCGGGCGAGGGGATGCCGGGTCCTGCCCGGGACCGGAATGGCAATCTACCAGGCGGTCAAGGCGTTCGAGCTTTTCACCGGAATTGCGCCTGATCGGGACGCAATGAGGCGGCACTTCGAGGCCGCAGCATGAGGAGGAGGCGGCTTCTTCAATGAAGCCGCATGCAATGCCCGACAGGGCGCCAGCGGACAAAGTCCGCAACAGAGGAGGACTATGACGATGACTCTCACCACCACCCGGCGCGCCATGCTTGCCGGCGCCGCTCTCCTGCTTGCAGCATCGGCGTTGCCGGCAATCGCGCAGGACAAGCCGACCCTGCGGTTCTCGGCGGTGTTTTCGGAGCAGGACATCCGGGCCGAGATGACCAAGATGTTCGCCGACGAGATCAAGGACATCGCAACGCTCGAGCCATACTACGGTGGCACGCTGTTCAAGCAAGGCACCGAGCTGGTCGCGCTGCAGCGTGGCAATCTCGAAATGGGCAACATTGCCCCGCAGGACGTCTCGAACCAGATCCCCGCCTGGTCGGTGCTGACGTCGGCCTACCTGTTCCGCAACTACGACCACCTTAAGACCTTCTTCGCCAGCGAGCTCGGCGCCGAATTCAAGAAGATGGCGGAAGACCAGCTGGGCGTGCACATCCTCGGGCCGACCTATTTCGGTACACGCGAGGTCGGCCTCAGGACCGACAAAGAGATCAAGACGCCGGCCGACATGGCCGGCATCAAGCTGAGGATGCCCGGCGGGGACGCATGGCAGTTCCTCGGCTCCGCGCTCGGCGCCAACCCGACCCCGATGGCCTATGCCGAGGTCTATACCGGGCTCCAGACCGGAGCGATCGATGGGCAGGACAATCCGCTGCCCAACGTCGAGAACATGAAGTTCTACGAAGTGATGTCCCAGATCGTCCTCACCGACCACCTCGTCGGATATGACCTCTGGACCATCTCCAGTAAGGCCTGGGCCGCGCTCTCGGCGGACCAGCAGGCGGCAGTGCAGGCGGCGGCCGACAAGGTCCTGGCCTGGAGCGCCGAACAGCACCTGAAGCGTGAGGCCGATCTGGTCGCCCTGTTCAAGGACAAGGGCCTCAAGATCTATGCCCCCGACGTGGCCGCGTTCCGTTCCTTCGCGCAGGACAAATACCTCAGATCCGATCTCGCCAAGGACTGGCCGGCCGGCGTCGTCGACAAGATCAACGCACTCTGATCGCATGGCGCCGGCCTGAGGTCGGCGCCATGTCATCCTTGCCGGCACCTGGAGGAGTTGGTCGTGCATCCTACCCTGCTGCGAGCTGGAGCCTGGCTGCGGCGGCGTGCCGAAGACGTGGTCGTCCTCCTGATGGCGACCATGTTCTTCGCCTTCATCGCCCAGATCGTCTTCCGCTATTTCTTCACGTTCCCGATGGGCTGGACCTCGGAGCTGACGATCATCACCTGGCTCTGGCTGGTGCCGTTCGGTGCGGCGTTCGTCGTGACTGAAAGGGAGGAGATCCGCTTCGACCTGATCTATGGCGCCGCGCGGGCCAATCTCCGCCGCGTCATGGGGATCACCACCGCGGTTTCGTTGCTCGCGATCTACATCTACTCGCTGCCCGCCGTGACCGACTACGTGACGTTCATGAAGGTGCAATCGACCGCCTATCTCAACATACGCTTCGACTGGCTTTACTCGATCTATGTGATCTTCGCCGTCGCCACCATCGGGCGCTACCTCTGGCTGCTGTGGAACGCCGTCCGGGGCAGGGCGCCGGTGTCGTTCGACCCAACCAAGGCGAGTTCCGGCGTATGACGCTCTCGGGTCCATTCGCCCTCTGCCTCGCCGCGCTGGTCACGCTCAGCCTGCTGGGCCTGCCGATCGGGCACGCGATGATCGCGGCGTCGATCCTCTATCTGTTCGTGGCCGGCCTCGACATGGGCACGGCCGCCGAGCAGATGATGAACGGCATGTACACCAGCTACATCCTCCTGGCGGTGCCGCTGTTCATCCTCTCGGCCGAGATCATGAACTCCGGACAGCTCACCGACAGGCTGCTGCAGTTCTGCAATGTTCTCGTCGGCCGCTTCCGCGGCGGGCTGGCGCAGGTCAACGTTGTGCAGTCCATCATCTTTGCCGGGATGTCGGGCTCGGCGATCGCCGACGCCGCCGGGTCGGGCAAGATGATGCAGAAGATGATGACGTCGGACGGCAAATACCCGGCGAGCTTCGCCGCGGCGCTCACCGCCGCCTCGTCGGTCATCGGGCCGATCATTCCCCCGTCCATCCCGATGGTGATCTATGCCCTCGTTTCGGATGCCTCGATCGGCTACCTGTTTCTAGCCGGCGTTCTACCCGGCCTGCTGATGGGCGCGGTGCAGATGGCGCTCATCGCAGCCACCGCCAGGCGCCGCAATTTTCCGGTCGAGAAGCCCGTGCCGCTGCGCCAAATTCCCGGTATCACCCTGCGAGCCCTCCCCGCGATCCTGATGCCCGTAGTGCTGCTGGGCGGCATCTACTCGGGCATCACGACGCCGACCGAGGCAGCCGCGGTCGCTGCCGCCTATGCTTTGGTCGTCTCGATCCTCTTTTACCGCAGCGTCACGCTCAGGGAGTTCTACCGCGCCCTCCTCGTCAGCGGACGCAGCACTGCCGCCATTGGTATGCTGATCGCCGCGGCGCTGGTGTTCAACTACGTGGTGACGGTCGAGAACATCCCGCACGCGCTCAGCGCGATGTTCAAGACCATGCAGCTCAACGCCGCGACCTTCATGATCATCGTCAATGTGCTGCTGCTGGTCCTCGGCTGCCTGCTCGAGGGGACGACGATCCTGCTCATCATCGTGCCGGTGCTGATTCCAACCGCACAATTGCTGGGCATCGACATGGTCTATTTCGGCGTCGTCGTGGTGGTGAACATCATGATCGGCCTGATCACGCCGCCCTATGGGCTGCTGCTGTTCATCATGTCCAACATCGCCGAGGTGCCGCTCCGCGAGCTTGTGAGGGAGGTGATGCCGTTTCTTGCGGTGCTGATCGCCGCCCTCGCGATCATCACGCTGTTCCCCGATTTCGTGCTCTTTGCGCCGCGCCTCTTCGGCTACCAGGGATGACGCGATGAAACCGATCTACGTGCTCAACGGGCCCAACCTCAATCGCCTCGGCAAGCGCGAGCCGGAGATCTACGGCACCACGACGCTCGCCGAGGTCGAGGCGATGTGCCGCGACGCGGCGGGAAGCCATCCGCTCGAATTCCGGCAGACCAACAGCGAACGGCAGCTCATCGAATGGGTGCACGAGGCGATCGACGAGGGCGCGGGGATCGTCATCAATCCCGCCGCCTTCACCTTCACCTCCCTGGCGCTGCTCGATGCGCTGAAGATGTTCCCGGGCCCGATCGTCGAGCTTCACATCTCCAACATCCACCGGCGCGAGCCGATCTATCACAAATCCTACGTGTCGATGGCCGCCACTGCGGTGATGGCCGGCTTCGGCGCCGAGGGCTACGCGATCGCGGTGCGGGCGATGCTGTCGCGCCTGGGCGCGAACTGAGCCGGAGGCCGCTGCAATGAAGATGTCGATCGCGACAGTCTCGATCAGCGGCGATCTCGGCGAAAAGCTGCAGGCGATCGCGGCCGCGGGCTTCGACGGCATCGAGATCTTCGAGAACGACCTGTTGACCTGTTCGCGATCGCCGCGCGAGGTCGCCGCGATGGTCGCCGATCTTGGGCTGGAGACCTACCTGTTCCAGCCGTTCCGCGACTTCGAGGGCCTTCCCGAGCCGCTGCGCTCGCGTGCTCTCGAGCGCGCCAGGTACAAGTTCGAGCTCATGAACGAGCTCGGCTGCGACCTCATCCTCATCTGCTCGAACGTTTCCCCGCTGGCGCTCGGCGGCGTCGACCGCTGCGCCGCCGATTTCAACGCGCTCGGCGACATCGCGAGCCGGTACGGCATCCGCATCGGCTACGAGGCCCTCGTCTGGGGCCGGCATGTCTTCGACCATCGCGACGCGTGGGAGATCGTGCGGCGCGCCGATCATCCCAATGTCGGCCTGATCCTCGACAGCTTCCACACGCTGTCGCGCAAGATCGATCCGGCCACTATCCGCTCGATTCCGGGCGACCGGATCTTTTTCGTTCAGCTCGCCGATGCGCCGCTGTTCGACATGGACCTCCTCTACTGGAGCCGCCACTTCCGCAATCTGCCTGGCCAGGGCGACCTGCCCGTCGGCGCCTTCTTGGGTGACGTGCTGGCGACCGGCTATGCCGGGCCCCTGTCGCTCGAGGTGTTCAACGACCAGTTTCGCGGCGGCTCGCCCAGGGCGATCGCCGCCGATGGGCTGCGCTCGCTGAAATACCTCGTCGATGGTGTGGCACGAAGGGAGCCGGCCCTCGCCGTTGCGTCGCCGACCATGCCGCCACGCATCGACGTGCTGGGGGTCGAATTCGTCGAGTTCGCGGCGGACGAGGAAACGGCCGGCGAGCTCGCCGCGACGCTCGGCGCCCTTGGCCTCGCCGAGGCTGCGCAGCACAAGACCAAGGCGGTTACGCTCTACCGGCAGGGCGGCATCAACATCGTTATCAACACGGAGCGGGAGGGCCTCGCGCACTCGGCCTTCGTCGCGCATGGGCTGTCGGCCTATGCGATCGGCCTCCGGGTCGCTGACGCCGAGGCGACGATGCAGCGTGCGACCGCGCTCGGCTCGACCGTATTTGAACAGCCGGTAAGCAGCGGTCAACTGCGGGTCCCCGCGATCCGCGGCGTCGGCGGTGGACTGCTCTACTTTGTCGACGAGGCAAGCGAACTCGCCAACGTCTGGGACATCGAGTTCACGCCGATTGATGAGAGCACCAACGCCGATGCCGGCCTCCTCGACATCGACCATGTGGCCCAGACCATGGACTATTCGGAGATGCTGACCTGGATCCTGTTTTACCGGTCGATCTTCGCCACCTCGAAAAGCCCGATGGTCGATGTGCTCGACCCCGCCGGCCTCGTACGAAGCCAGATCATCTCGAACGATGCCGGAACCCTGCGTTTGACGCTCAACGGCGCCGACAACCACCGCACCCTCGCCGGGCATTTCATCTCCGAAGCCTTCGGCTCAGGAGTGCAGCACCTCGCGTTCCGCTCCTCCGACATTTTCGCGTCGGCCGACGCAATGGCGGCGCGCGGCTTCCTGCCGCTCGAGATCTCGCCGAACTACTATCCGGACCTGCGGGCCCGGTTTGGGCTCGCCGACGACGCCATCGGCAGACTTCGGACTCGTAACATCCTCTACGATCGGGACGGCGACGGCGAATTCTTCCAGTTCTACGGCCGGCGTCAGGTCGAAGGGTTCTTTTTCGAAATCGTCGAGCGGCGGAGCGGGTACGATGGCTATGGCGCCCCCAACGCTGCGTTCCGCATCGCGGCGCAGAAGACCCATATCCGCGGCCCCTCAATTCCGCGCGCCTAGCGCGAGTCGAGTTCGGCGGTTGGTCTCACCGCCCTCCGGTTTTCCTAGGGGTGGGGTCGAAAGACCATTGACCGATGGCGGGTTCCCGCGGTCAGCCCTTCACCGCGCCGACCGTGAGACCGCCGACGAGATAACGCTGCGCATACATATAGAGCAGCGCCACCGGCACCGCCGTAAGCAGCGAGGCGGCCATGAGCCTGCCCCAAGGCAGGATATCGCCCACCACCATCGACTGCAGGCCGATCGGCAGCGTCCTCAGCGACTCGCTGGTGATGAAGACAAAGGCGAAGAGGAACTCGTTCCAGGCATTGGTGAAGGCGAACAGCGTCACCGAGAGAAGGGCCGGCGCCGCAAGAGGCAAGGTGATGCGGAGGAAGATATAGAACCGGCTGGCACCATCGATCATTGCCGCCTCCTCGAGCTCCACCGGGATCGAGCGGAAATAGCCCAGCAGAACCCAGGTCGCAAACGGCAGCAGGAATGTCGGATAGGTGACGATCAGCGCAGCGTAGGTGTTGATGATCCCCAGCGATGTCAGCGTCTGGTAGAGCGGGATGAACAGCAGCGTGCCGGGCAGCAGGTAGGTCACCAGAAGCAGCGTGGTCAGCAGCCCGGCGCCGGCAAAACGCAGCCGTGACAGAGCGTAGGCCGCCAGCGCCGCCAGCGCTACCGAGATCGCCGCGCTCAGGGAGGAGACGATCACCGAATTCATCAGCCAGGTCAGGAAGCCGGTGCCCTGGATCAGCGCCGAATACTGTTCGACCGTCGCCGGCTCCGGCCAGAAGATCGAGCGGCGCTCGCTGATCTGCGACGTCGTCTTCAATGACGTGATGACGATCCAGTAGAACGGGAAGATCACGAAGGCGAGGAACGGGACCAGCACCAGGAGCCGCGCCACCATGCCGCCCTGCCGGCGGGCGGAGGCCCGGAGTACCGGCTCGGACGCGGGGCGCCCGGTGGCGAGGCGAATGCCCCGGACGGCCCGCTCGAGCCCGGCATAGGCGACCTGCACCGGCCAGAACAACACATCGACGATCACGTTGACCGCACGACCTCCGGCCGCCACCACGCGGTCGCCGATGCCCGGCAATTTGCCGGATCCGACAGCGCGGTCGTCCTGCCGCATGAACCGCGCCAGCAACCAGATCATCACGGCCATCAGCGGTGCGACGCTGAAGGCAATCGCAATACCTGGACCGTATTGCAGCGAGCCGATCGCCTTCTCGTAGGCGAGGATGGCGTAGAGCTTTGTCGCGCCGCCCGGGCCTCCGCCGGTCATCAGGAACGGCAGGCCGAACTGATTGAACGTCGAAATGAACGAGAGCAGGAGCGTCACCACAATCACGTAGCGCAGCCCCGGCAGGGTCACGTGCCGGAAGCGCTCTACCACGTTGGCGCCATCGACCTCGGCCGCCTCGAGCTGTTCCCTGTCGATGGCCTTGAGGCCCGACAGCAGCAGCAGCACGAAGAATGGGATGCCCTTCCATACATTGACGGCGATGATGCTCGACATCGCCATGCCGGGGTCGGACAGCCAGCCCAGCGGCCGGTCGATCACGCCCACGCCCTGCAGGATCGGGTTGAGCCCGCCAAAAAGCGGATCGTAGATGCTCTTCCAGGCGAGCGCGGTCACGATCTCAGGCACGATCCATGGCAGGAGCATGATGGCGCTGAGGATACTGCGGAAGGGCAGCCTGCTGTTGAGCACCAGCGCCACCGTCATGCCCACGACGAACTTGATGGCCAGCGACCAGAAGGTAAAGGTGATGGTGTTGTTCATCGACAGCAGGAAGTCGCTGTTGGTGAAGAGCCGCTGGTAGTTCCTGAGGCCGACGCCGAACGTCTCGCCGGTCGTGAAGTTGAAGGCGGTCGTGCTCATCATGATGGCGCTGACGAACGGCCAGAAGATCAGCCCTCCCATCACGATCACCATGGGCAGAACGAACAGGTAGCCGACCTTCCAGTCGCGACCGAGATTTGTGCGCGCCCAGTGGGACCAAGATGCCCGGGGCACCACGGCGGCTTCGGTCAGTACTGCACGCTCGTCCATCGGCGCACTCCCGGGCAAATACCCAAGCTAAAGAGAAGGGACATGCCCAATGATGGAGGGGCGGCCGGCGGCCGCCCCCACCCGTCGGACCACTGTCCTCAGGGCTGCATGATCCCGCCTTCCTCGAAGAGCTGCACGATCTTGTCGTGCGCGTCCTTCACGGCCTCGGCCGGTGTCATGCGCTTGGCGATCACGTTGCCGACGGACTGCTCGAGCAGCCCCTGGGCACGGATGGCGCCGAACTGCGGGGCCGGCTTGGCCGGCCAGGTTTCACCCAGGAACGGATTGGGGACGCTGACCTGCTCCTTGATGATGGCGTAGTTCGGATCGGCGCCGATCAACTCCTTGGTCCAGAGGTTCTCATATGCCGGCATGAAAAGGCCGCCGGCGAGGGCAGACATTGGCGTGAAGTTCTTGGGATCGATCATCTCGAGCGCAAGCTGTTTGGCGAGGTCAACGTTCGCTGCATTCTTGAAGATGGTGAGCCAGCCGCCCACAAAGCCGCCATCGCGGCTGTCGCCGTTGTTGGCCGTCGGCGCGCGCAGCAGCGTGGTGACCGGAAAAACCGGATTCTTGCTGCGCTTGGAGTTGGCATAGACCGAGAACGCGTTCAGCGTATAGCCGATGCTACCCGCGAGCCAGGCCTCGTTGTTGCCCAGATCGTTCCAGCTCTCGACGCCGGGCGGGAGCATCGCCGCGTACTTGCCGTTCCGGTCATAGGTCTCGGCAAGCCATTCATAGGCGGCGACAGTCTCGGGCGAGTTGTACTGCACGATCAGGCCGGTCTCGTCGGTGTAGTGGCCGCCAAAGGCCAGCACCACGGCGTTCAGGAAGCCGTAGCCGTCGCCGGATTGGTTCGGTGTCAGCCCCCAGCCGTAGAAATCCGGCCCGGAGATCGCAAGCGCCGCCTCGCGACGGCTGCTGAGATCCTTCAGCGTCGCCGGATCGATGCCTTTTTCCTTGAGCTTGTCACCGCGGAACAGGAACGCCGTCGTGCTGCCAAGGTAGGGGATCGATTTCCACTTGCCATCGAAACGGCCGTTAATCTCGGCGTTGATGCCCGGCATGATGCTGCCGTAGCGCTTGATCGCCTCGTCAACGACGTCGGTCACGTCCTCGACGATGTCGAGTGCGTTCATCTGCGAGATGTTGACGTTGCTGGTGTAGGCGAAGTCCGGCGGATTGCCCGCCTTGACCGCTGCCGTCATCTTGCCGAGGAAGTCGCCGAACGATTCCGCGTTGGTGGTCGAGACATCGAGCTCGACATTCTTGGCCTTAGCAAACGCCGCGACCGAGTCGCGGAACATATTCTGGGCCTCCTCAAAGTATTCCGTGCGGTGGATGACGGTCAGTTTGCCTGCCGCCCCCAGCGGCAGATCGAGCACAGGCGGTTTATCCTCGGCCAGGATTGGAATGCCGCTGCCTGCGAGCAGCAGACCTGCTCCGGTCGCGGCAGACCCTCGCAGCACCCCGCGGCGGCTAATCTTGTTGTCGGTCATGAATGTTCTCCTCCCTCAGCGTCCCGCGGGATCTCCACGGGCTAACTTTGTTTCGCCGCAGCTCGTGCGCTCTTGCGTGACGTACGTGCGTCAGCGCTGGCCGGTTCCATCCCATCCGGCGGCGTGGCAAGACCTCCGTTGCGCGCGCCTGCTGCGTCAGTCTCCCTCTTCTGCGAACAGGTCGCGTCCAGCGCCGAGATGCTCGGCAACACGGTACTGGAACGCCAGTCTATCTCGCCCTTCGAGAGCGTCGACGATACCGGTGTGCTGGGTGTAGTTGGTTCCCACGAACTTGCCCCGTATCACGACGCTCTCCATGATCCGGAGGATCACGGGCTTCATGAGCCGGTAGAGCTCATCAATCTGCCGGTTGCCCAGGATCGAGACGAGCTTGGCGTGAAAGCGAAAGTCATCGAGCGAAGCCTCACTCGAGCTGCTGTGCGATCGCATCGCTTCATTGATCGCCCGCAACTCGGCGATGTCCGCCGGAGTACTCCGCTCGACCAGCGTATCGAAGCCGCCTACCTCGACCAGCCGGCGGAAGCCCTGCGTGTCGAGAAAAGTCTGGCGGGACAGCTTCAGCGTGCTGAAGGAGAAGAGCTCGAATACGGCATCCATGCGCCGGTCGACGATCACGGCGCCTGTCTTGGGCCGGACTTCGACGATGCCGTAGACCTTGAGGATGCGCATCGCCTCGCGCACGGTCGTTCGGCTCGCCGCGCACATCTCGCACAGTTCCCGCTCCGACGGCAGCGGGTCGCCCACGCGCAGGTTACCCTTCTCGAAGAGCTCTTTTATGCGGCCGACGACAAGGTCCACGGCCGAACCACCCGACGGCTCGCGGTCGAGCAATGCAGCGGAGATGGGAATTACGTTGCCGACCACAGTGCCCCCAGCTCTGGCCGATAACGCCGGAGCACGCCTATTTGTATGTCCAGATTCAATACAACAGAGGGAAATCGGGGTGTCAATGGCGGCATCGCCGAGCAATTTGGCTATTTGGTCGTACAATTGATCCGGTCAGCGCCGGCGAGCGGTTCAACTTCCGTGAGGAGCGGGTCACTTGAGCGCATCAACCGGAAGATCGGGATCCTGTGCTATTTCCGGTTGCCCACCACCCGGCGGCGCGGCCAGGACAGCCGGCGACCAGGAGGCGGAGGACCTCTCCAAACGGCGTCCGATCGACTGGCTCGCCCGGCGCCTCCCTGCTTCAATCGTGGGGCGGATCGGGGTGATTGATCAACGAACGGCGATGTGCTGGCATCGCCGGGGCAAGACGTGGAAGGCTAATGTCGGGTCCGTCGCGACCTGTTCCCAGACGAGGGCATCGAGAGATTGCAGTTCACGGGATCTGTTTCGCCGCTCTCTCGGCTTTGGGTCGGCCGGCGGCCGTTTCGCCCCTGAACTGGGTCGATCGCATGAAAGACTCCCGCGCCGAGGTCAGGTGGGCTCGGCACGCGAGCTCGATGATGCCGCGGTTGCGGCTGCGCAGGGCATCCATGTAGGTGAGATGCTCCTTGATCGCGACCTCGTTGCGTTGACGCTCGTCGCGCTTGTTCCACTTGTAGTGGTAGTGAAAAATCAGCGTGATGAGATCGTAAAAGCTGTCGATGAAGCGATTGGGCGCGGCTGAGTTGATCAGCAGATGGAAGCGACTGTCGAGGTCGGAGAACTCCCGGTAGCGCTCGGCGACGTGACCTAGAAGCTCCTCGTGCTCGCGTCGGAGCGCTTCCACGTCGCGCCACAGCGGAGAGTTCTCCGGTAGCGCGGCGAACGCGATGGCCGAGCGTACCTCATACATTTCCCGGACCTCGAAGAGCTCGAGTGCGAAGCTGGTGGTGAAGCCGCGGAACACCCAGCCTGCATTTGGGCGCTTGTCGATCAGCCCGAAGCGCTGGAAGCGGTTGAGGAACTCCCGGATGCCGGTGGTCGCCACGCCAAACCTCCGGGCCAATTCGCGTTCGTTGATGGTGGTGCCGGGGCGCGGGTCGTCGCGCAGCAGCCAATCCATGAACTGGCGTTCTACCTGGGCCGACATCGGAACGGTCTCGGATTCGGGAAAGCGCTCCTCGATGACGTCGGGCCGTCGGAGGATCTTCCGCTCGCTGCCTTGCGAGATCACCCCATGGGCGACCAGTGCCAGAACGACCTTGCGAGCCGTTGTCCGGCTGACGCCGAGCCGCCTCCCCAGCGCGTTCTCCGAGGGCAGAATCTCGCCCTCCGGCAGGCCGGCGATGAAGCCCAGGGCATCGTTGTAGGCGCGTTTGAAGACCGTATCTGTTTTCATGTCCTGCTTCTTAATCGGTAAAAAACAAGTTGACCACGACGCTGAAGTTGGTTTTTGTCGATAAGAGGCAAATAGGTGGGGGCCGCGGGTTGATCGACATTTCACGAGCAAAACCGGACGAAGCGGCCGGAGGCGAGCCCGCGGCGCCTCGGTCGGCGGGTTCGGCCCTCGCGGTCGGCCTTCGGCTGTTGAGCCTTGGTCCGGTCCTCATTCTCATCGTGCTGGGAGGGCAGGACGGCCCTCGCGACGACCGACAACTACGCCGCCGGCAAGATCGCCGGCCAATACCTCAAGACCGTCCTCAAGGATGGCGACAAACTCGGCATTCTCGAGGGCGTACCGGGCGTTCCGGCTCTCGACGACCGCGTCAACGGCATGCTGGAGGGGCTGCAGGGCGTCAATGTCAACATCGTCGGCCGCGGTGCCACCAACTGCACCGAGGAGCTGGGCATCAACGTTGCACAGGACCTGCTGACCGCCAATGCCGATCTGAAGGCCATCTATGCCGCGTGCGGCCCCCCGGCCGCCGGTGCGGCCCAGGCGATCAAGAACGCCGGCGTCGACACCAAGTCGTTTGTGCTGGTCGGTTTCGACTTCTGCTGCGGCGAAGCCGAGGCTCTGGAGGCCGGTATCGAAGACGCCACCGTCGCGCAGTTCCCCGCCAAGATGGCCGAACTGGGGGTCGATGCGCTGGTCAGCGCCATCCGTGGCGAGAAGGTCGAAAGCCTGATCGATTCGGGGGCCGCACTGGTCACTCCGGACACCATGGCGCAGTTCCAATAGTCATGCTAGGCCGGGGCGGGAATGCCGCCAGCCCCGGCCAACCTGAACCTCCAACTTGCCGGTCGAACCATGTTGATTGATGCTCTCGTGTGCGTGCGGCCGGGCGAACTGACGCTTGAGCATCGCGAGGCACCACGCCCTCGGGAAGGCGAGGTTCTGGTACGGACTCGCCGCGTCGGCCTGTGCGGAACCGATTTTCACATCTTCGAGGGGTCGCATCCATTTCTCGAATATCCGCGCGTCATGGGACATGAGCTCGCGGTCGAGGTCGTTGAGGCGCCGGCCGGCAGTGGTCTCGTCGCCGGGCAGCTGTGCGTGGTCAATCCGTACGTTTCCTGCGGGCATTGCGTTGCCTGCCGTGCGGGCAAGCCAAACGCCTGCGTCTCGATCTCCGTTCTGGGTGTTCACCGGGATGGCGGAATGGCATCGCAGTTCGTGTTACCCGCCCGCAATCTCGTGCCGGCGGACGGCCTCACGGCAGACGAATGCGCGACGGTCGAATTTCTGGCCATCGGTGCCCATGCTGTCCGCAGAGGCAGTGTGGGCCAGGACGACCGCGTGCTGGTCGTCGGCGCCGGCCCGATCGGGCTCGGGGTGGCACTTTTTGCCGTGCTCGATGGCGGAAGCGTCACGGTGATGGATCTCGACGCCGAGAGACTGAGGGCCGCCGAGGACCTCCTGGACGTTTCGACCCTGTCCGCCGGCATGGGGGGCCTCGAGGTCGCCAAGGCGAGAACATCCGGCGAAGGTTTCGACGTCGTGTTCGACGCTACCGGCAGCCGGTCATCCATCCTGCTGGGGTTCGACTACGTCGCGCACGGTGGACGCTATGTCCTCGTCAGTGTCGTCAAAGGTGCGATTTCGGTCGAGGACGCGGATTTCCATCGCAAGGAGATGACGCTGCTTGCCAGCAGGAATGCCACCTCTGTCGACTTTGTGCGAGTCATGGCTGCCATACGCGCGCGCAAGGTGCCGGTCAGTCGTCTGATCACGCACAGGACCTCCCTCGCTGCAGCCGTCGAGAGCATCCCCCTGTGGGCCACCGAGAAGAGGGGGCTGATCAAGGCTCTCGTCGAAATCGGCGATGGGGCGGGCACTTCCAGCGAGCCGTAACGCGTCTGCGACAGGTCGTCACGAACAGAAGAATAGCGTTCCACGTTTGCCTCGGCTATGCCGCCGCTCTCGCGGAAGACTTCCACGGCGCGCGCCATGTCGCCGATTTCGTCCTTGCCGGCTGAAAACGGCACGAGCACGTCGAGCTAAAGCGCACCCCGGTCGTGGCTGTGTCGTCAAGATCGAGCAGATGAACCTCGTGTCGTCACACGCCCGGACCAATCGGCGGAGACTCGAACGTCAGCTTGCTCGCTCCTTCGACGGAGGCGGTTCATCCCGGCAGTTCCTGTCTCTTTCCGAGCCGGTCGCGGCCACAAGCACGCATCTCAGCAAGCCAGCACGCTCGCCTGTTCACATATTCTCGATCGTCCGCCGCTGTTTTAGCATTGTGAGGAAGATCTGATAGTCGCGGTCGAGTGCGGCCTTCCGGCCGGGATCGGGGTGGCGCTGCGGACCTTCCTGCTGCATGGCGATCGCGGCGGCCTGGAGCGTGCCGTAGAGTCCTGCTGCCGCCGCGGCAACCATGCCGGTGCCCAAGAGTGTCGCGTCCTCGATGGCAGGCTCGACAACGGTGCAGCCTGTGGCATCGGCATAGAGTTCCATCAACAGTGGATTGTGAATGTGCCCACCGGTGACATGAAGCGTCCTGATCGAATAACCATGCTTGCTGAGTGTCTCGAGGATATACCGAACGCCCAGGGCGATGCCGACGCACGCGCGCCAGTACAACCGGCACAGGCTGTCGAAATCGCTGTCCAGGGTGAGCCCCGAGATCACCCCTAAGGCATCCGCGTCGGCCAGCGGTGAACGATTCCCGTGGAAGTCGGGCAATACGTGAAGCCGGCCTGCGAAGGCGTCTCCCTCCGCGGAGCGCAATTCCAGAACACGATCGACGATGCGTGAGTGCATTGCTGCGATCGGCTCGCCGCCAGCGCCATGCCAGCGGATGAGATGATCGAGGAGGGCGCCGGTAGCGGATTGTCCCGCCTCATTCAACCAGGCATCGGGCAGTACCGCGCCGTGATAGGCCCCCCAGACGCCGGGAATAGGACGTGGATCGGCAGAGAGTGCCATCACGCAGCTGGAGGTGCCGGCGACCAGCGCCAGATGCCGGTCGATGGAGTCGATATCGCCCGCGAAGGCACCCAATGTGCCAATGGCTCCAGCGTGCGCGTCGATCAGGCCCATGCCGACACGACAGCGAGTGGTAAGGCCCAGCGTTGCCGCGGCCGCCGCGGTGAGCGGTCCAAGGTCGGTGCCGATGGGCGTCGAAGCTGCCGGAAGTCCGCCACGCTGCAGCAGATCTGGCAGGTCGACGGCCTTGAGGAAGGTGCCCTGCCATCCCCCCGCCGAGCCGATCCACGTCCACTTGCAGGTCAGTGTACATTGCGACCGTGCCGTCGAGTCCGATGCCTTCCAGGTGAGAAAGTCGGCAAGGTCGAAGAAGTAACCCGCGCGCGACCACGTCTCAGGCAGATGGCGCTTGAGCCACATCAGCTTGGGTATTTCCATCTCGGGCGACATCACCCCGCCGATCGAATTGAGGACGGCGTGGCCGGTCGCGGTGCATTCCGCGGCCTCGGCCAGTGCGCGGTGGTCAAGCCAGGCGATGGTGTCCCAATTGGCTGGCGCGTCGCTCACCGGCAACGGGCTGCCGTCACCGGCACGTACGACGAGGGAGCAGGTTGCATCGAAACTTATCCCGACCACGTCGATCGGCTTCACCTGCGCCGTATCTAGCGCGGCGCGTACCGCCGCTGCCACCGCCTGCCAGATCTGCTCGGAATCGTGCTCGGCGTGGTTGGCGTCGGTGCGCCGCATGTCGATGGGATATTCGGCACGGCCAACAAGAGTGCCGCTGGAACTGACGACTCCAGCGCGGGCGCTGCCGGTACCGACGTCCACCGCGACCAAGAAATCCTGCGATCGACCACCTTCAGCGGCCTGGGCGCGTTGCAGAAAGGCCGGCAACTCGCGCATGTCGGAAAAGCTCGCATCGGGGTGCAGCGTGGCGATCAGGTCGCTCAGCCCGGACGGTGCGATGTGGCCACCTCCGGTGAAGGCGAGCACCCGCATCCCCGCCTTCTTGGCGGCAATGATTCCGGCCGGGCTATCTTCCACGACGACGCAATGCTCTGGTGCGACGCCCATTTCCGCGGCAGCCTTCAGAAAGAGATCGGGCGCCGGTTTTCCGCGTTCGACCGAAGCGGCGGAAAAGATCGCAGGATGAAAGCGGTCGATCAGCCCAGCGATCTCGAGGCTCGAGCGAATGCGCTCCATCTGGCTCGATGAGGCGACGCAGAACCGGCTGGTAAGCGTCGGCAAAATGTCGAGCAGCCCGGCCATCGGCCGGAGCTCCTTGCGATAGGCTTCGTAGAGATCGAGGCGCATCGCCTCAACCGCGTTCGCGTCGAGTTCCAGACCATGGAGCTCATTGAGACTGCGCGCAATTGAGGAGAAGCTGCGGCCGAGGTAGTTGCGAAAACCCGTCTCGAACGGAATGGAGACTCCGGCCTTTTCGATGGTGCGCAAGAGCACCCTCATCGCGATCGGCTCGCTATCGATGAGAACCCCGTCGCAATCGAAGATAATCAGGTGGATGGGTTGAGGCATGGCGAGGCAAAGCTACCCGCCTGTTCCGGTCTCTACAACGTTCCGCGCAAGTAAGCCTCGAGCGTGGCACGCGTCCCGCTCGCCCACACTGTGTGGAGCGCGTGGGAAAAGGCTCCGGCATAGTCCTGATCAACCGCGAGGCCGCCAAAGATATCCGACATTTCCAGCCAGGCCTTCGGATCCTCGCGGGCCTGTTTCGCCACGGCAGTCAGTCGCGCCCAATTGGGGTCGTTGGGGGCTATCGGCTGGCCGCTGTCGGTCTCGCCGTAGCAATAGCGGGCCCACAACGCCGAAACGAGCGCTAGGCCGGTGACCTTTCGCCCCGCTCTAAGCCCATCGGCGGCCGAAGGCAGAATGAACTTGGGCTGGCGATTCGACCCGTCGAGGCAGAGCCGGGTGACCGTGTCGCCGATCTTTGGGTTCGAGAACCTTCGTTCGATGAGCTTGAAATAGTCCCCCAGATCCGTGTCGGGCACCGGCGGCACGATGGGGATGATCTCTTCGCGCTCCACCTTGCCGAGAAAGGCCCGGATCAGCGGGTGATCCATCGCCTCGTGGACGAAGTGGATATCCATAAGCGCTGCCGGATAGGCGATAGTGGCGTGGCCGCCATTGAGGATGCGAATCTTCATCAGCTCGAACGGCGCGACGTCGTCGACGAACTGCACGCCGACCTTTTCGAGCGCCGGGCGGCCGGCAGGAAAATCGTCCTCCAGCACCCATTGCCGGAAGTTCTCGCAGAACACCGGCCAGGCGTCGACGATGCCGAAATCGTCGGCCAGCAATTGCCGCTCGCGGTCGCCGGTCGCCGGGGTGATGCGGTCGACCATGCCGTTGGGGAAGGCGACCTTGGTGCGAACCCAGCCGGCGAACTCGTGGTCGAACAAATCGGCGAGGCCGACGACAGCGTTCTGCGTCACATGGCCATTGCCGGGAATGTTGTCGCAGCTCATCACCGTGAACGGCTGGATGTCCTTGGCGCGCCGTGCCTTCAGGCCGGCCAGGATCAGGCCGAAGACGGTTTTGGGCGTGCTCGGCGAGCTGGCATCGGCCGCGATGTCGGGATGTGACGGATCGAAATGCTGCGTCGCCGGATCGATGTAATAGCCACCCTCGGTGATGGTGAGCGAGACGATGCGGATCGCCGGGTCGGCGAGTTTGGCGATGATCGCGGCGGCGTCGCCGACCTTGAGGTAGTCGATCATCGGCGCGGTGACGCGGGCGGTCGAGCGGTCCGCCTCCTGCTCGACCACGGTGGTGAGCCAGTCCTGCGATTGCAGCTTTTGCCGCATCGCCTCATCGGGCGGGCGCACTCCGGCGCCGACCAGGGCCCAGTCGAGATCGAGGCCGAGATTGAACAGATCGTCGAGGTAGACGGCCTGGTGGGCGCGATGAAAATTGCCGATGCCGAAATGCAGAATCCCGGCTCTGAGCGCAGCCGGATCGTACGCCGGCACGGCGGCCGTCTTGGCCAGATCCTGCAATACACTGCGCGACACTCGGGTAGGCATAGTCTGGTTTCCTTACGCGGCGGCGAGCGCCTGGCCGTCCTTGTCGAAGCGATAGATGCGCGAGGGGTCAGGGGTCAGCCAGACCACGTCGCCGTGATGGAGTTGTTTCTCGCCCTCGGCGCGTACCGTCATCAGCCCGAGCCCATCGACGTTGACGTGAAGGAAGGTGTCGGAGCCGAGGTGCTCGGCGACGCCGACCGTGCCTCTCCATAGGCCGCTGTCTTTGTTGACCGCCATGTGTTCGGGGCGCACCCCGATGGCGAATGCGCCATGCTTGGCTGCCTCGGCGCCGTCGACGAAGTTCATCTTGGGTGAGCCGATGAAGCCGGCGACGAAGCGGTTGGCGGGCGTGCGATAGAGTTCCATGGGCGTGCCGAACTGCTCGATATTGCCGGCGTTGAGCACGACGATGCGGTCGGCCATAGTCATCGCTTCGACCTGGTCGTGGGTGACGTAGACCATGGTGGTCTTGAGCTGGTGGTGCAGCTCGGAGATTTCGAGCCGCATGTTGACACGCAGCGCGGCATCGAGGTTCGATAGCGGCTCGTCGAACAGGAACGCCTTGGGCTCGCGCACGATGGCGCGGCCGATGGCGACGCGCTGGCGCTGCCCGCCCGAGAGATTGCGCGGCCGCCGGTCGAGGTAGGAGGTGAGGTTGAGGACGCCGGCGGCTTCTTTCACCTTGGCGTCGATGGCGGCCTTGTCCATGCCCGCCATCTTCAGCGGAAAGCCGATGTTCTGCGCCACCGTCATGTGCGGATAGAGCGCGTAGGACTGGAACACCATTGCCAGCTGGCGCTTGGCCGGCGCGGCGGCGGTCATGTCCTGCCCGTCGAGCAGGATCTGGCCCGAGGTCGTGTCCTCGAGCCCGGCGATGAGCCGGAGCAATGTGGACTTGCCGCAGCCGGAGGGACCGACGAACACCACGAACTCGCCATCCTTGATCTCGAGGCTGGCGTCGGGGATCACGGCATGCGTGCCGAACGACTTGTTGACGTGCTGGAGCTGAATCGAACCCATTTCTTTCCCCTATTTCACGGCGCCGAAGGTGAGGCCGCGCACAAGCTGCTTCTGGCTGATCCAGCCCAGCACCAGGATGGGTGCAATGGCGAGGGTCGATGCGGCGCTGAGCTTGGCCCAGAACAACCCCTCCGGGCTCGAGTAGGATGCAATGAAGGCGGTGAGCGGCGCCGCCCTCGCGGCGGTGAGGTTGAGCGTCCAGAACGCCTCGTTCCACGCCAGGATGACGTTGAGCAGCATGGTCGAGGCGATGCCGGGCACCGCCATCGGCACCAGGACATAGACCAGCTCCTTGCCGAGCGTGGCGCCGTCCATGCGGGCGGCCTCGAGGATGTCGACCGGGATCTCCTTGAAGTAGGTGTAGAGCATCCACACCACGATCGGCAGGTTCATCAGCATCAGGATGACCATCAGCCCCCAGACATTGTCGAGCAGGCCGAGGGTGCGGAAGATCAGGTAGATCGGCACCAGCACCCCAACCGCCGGCATCATCTTGGTGGAGAGCATCCACATCATGATGTCGCGGGTCTTGGGGGTCGGAGAGAACGCCATCGCCCATGCCGCCGGGACGGCGATCAGCAGCGCCAGAACGGTCGAGCCGATCGAGATCACGACCGAGTTGACGAAATGCCGGAAGTAGTCCGAGCGCGACTGCACCTCGAAGTAGTTCTCGAGTGTCCAGTGCGGCGGAAACAGCGAGGGCGGGAACGCGATGGCGTCGCCCTCGGTCTTGAAGCTGGTGAGGATGGTCCACAGGATCGGAAAGAAGATCAGGAGTCCGACGATCCATGCCGCGGTGGTTACGACGATTTTCCGCTGAGTTGTCGCTGCGCGTGCCATCAGAGCTTCCTCCCAGACACCGAGTACCTTGCCGACCCCTCATCCGTCTCGGCCCTGCGGGCCGATCCACCTTCTCCCACAAGGGGAGAAGGGAAGTATGCAACATCGGTTGTCACGTCTTCTTCAGCGCGATCTTTGAGACTCACAACGAACGTTGCCGCCTTTCCCTTCTCCCCTTGTGGGAGAAGGCGGCTCGGCGAAGCCGAGACGGATGAGGGGCAGGCCACGCGCACAAAGTTGCCGGCGATCATCTCAAGGTCACGCATCGAGGTTCCTCCCCACGATCCGGATCAAAAAGATCGCGACGATGTTGGCGAGGACCACCGCCACCATGCCGCCCGCCGAGGCGCCGCCCACATCGTAGTTGAGGAGCGCCTGCACGTAGACGAGGAAGGGCAAATTGGTGGAGCTGTAGCCGGGGCCGCCTTGCGTCGTGACGTAGATTTCGGCGAACACCGAGAGCAGGAAAATGGTCTCGATCAGGATCACCACGGTGATGGCGCGGGCGAGGTGCGGCAGGATGATGTAGATGAAGCGGTTGACGAAGTTGGCGCCGTCCATCTCGGAGGCTTCCTTCTGGTCTTCGTCGAGCGACTGCAGCGCCGTGAGCAGGATCAGCGCCGCGAACGGCAGCCATTCCCAGGCGGTGATGATGATCACCGACGCCAGGGGATAGTCGGTGAGCCAGGCGACCGTGGGCAGCCCGAGCGTCTTGGAGATCCAGGCGAAGATGCCGTATTGCGGATGCATCATCATGTTCTTCCACACCAGCGCGGACACGGTAGGCATGACGAAGAACGGCGCGATGACGAGGAGCCGGACGATACCCTGGCCCCAGATCGGCTGATCGAGCAGCAGCGCCAGGAGGATGCCGCCGACCACGGTGATGACGAGGACGCCGACGACGAGGATCAGCGTGTTGCCGATGGCCTGCAGGAACGCCGGGTCGGTCAGGAAGAAATAGTAGTTGCGGAACCACACGAAGCCCGAGCGCTCGGGGTAGTTGAGGTTGTAGCGCTGGAACGAGAACCACAGCGTCAGCACCAGCGGCACGATCATCCAGACGAAGAGGACGATGATCGAGGGCGCCATCATGGCGCGCGCGAGCGCTTTGGTTTGACGGGTAGCCATTGAAATTTCTCCCCACTGCCGTCGTGCAGCCTTTGCTGCCTTGCCGTGACCTCAGGCCTCACAGCCTCCACTGTGACATCGTGGCCGGGACATGGCCCCGCATTGGGGTCGTCCGGCTAGAGGACCGGGCGACCCCGACCTGCGGGGAGGTCTACCTGGCGCCGATCGGACCCCCGATCGGCGCCAAGTTCAGGTGTCAGAGATAGCCGGCCTTCTGCATTTCACGCATGGTCACATCCTGCGCCTGCTTGAGGGCATCGTCCACGGAGGACTGGCCCGCCAGAGCCGCAGAGAAGAGCTGGCCTACGGTCATGCCGATACCCGCGAACTCGGGGATGGCCACGAACTGCACGCCAACATAGGGCACCGGCTTCACTGTCGGATGGGTCGGGTCGGCCGAGTTGATCGAGTCGAGCGTCATCTTGGCGAACGGCGCCGCAGCCTGGTAATTCGGGTTGGCGTAGAGCGACGTTCTGGTGCCGGGCGGCACGTTGGCCCAGCCTTCCTTGCTGGCGACGAGCTCGGCATAGTGCTTGGAGGTTGCCCAGGCGATGAACTTCTCGGCCGCTTCGACCTTCTGGCTGCCGGCGGGAACCGCGAGCGACCACGCCCAGAGCCAGTTGCCGCGCTTGCCCAGGCCCTTGTCGGGCGCCAGGGCGAAGCCGACCTTGTCGGCGACCGTCGAGTCCTTGCCGGTGACGAAAGAGGCGGCGACCGTGGCATCGATCCACATGCCGCACTTGCCTTGCTGGAACAGCGCAAGGTTTTCGTTGAAGCCGTTGCTGGAGGAACCTTCCGGTCCGTCGGCTTTCATCATATCGACGTAGAAACTGAGCGTGTCCTTCCACTCGGGCTGGTCGAACTGCGGGGTCCATGTCTCGTCGAACCAACGGGCGCCGAACGAGTTCGACATGGCCGTCAGGAACGCCATGTTCTCGCCCCAGCCGGCCTTGCCGCGCAGGCAGACGCCGTTGATCCCGGCGGCGCGATCGGTCATTGCGTCGGCGGCCTGGCGGATGAAGTCCCAGGTGGGTGCGTCGGGCATGGTCAGCCCTGCCTTCTCCATCAGGTCCTTGCGGTACATGACCATCGAGCTCTCACCGTAGAACGGCGCGGCGTAGAGCTTGCCGTCCATGCTGAGGCCACCGCGGATCGCCGGCAGGAGGTCGTCGACGTCGTAGTCGGCGCCCAGATTGTCGAGCGGCACGAGCCAGCCCTGCTTGGTCCAGATCGGAACTTCGTAGGTGCCGATGGTCAGCACGTCGTACTGGCCACCCTTGGTGGCGATGTCGGTCGTCACCTTCTGGCGCAGCACGTTCTCTTCCATGGTCACCCACTGCAGCTGGATGTCCGGGTTGGCGGTGGTGAAGTCGTCCGTCAGCTTCTGCATGAGGATCATGTCGCCGTTGTTGACGGTGGCGATAGTGAGGGTTTCGGCCGAGGCCGACGACGCCAGCGCGACGAGAAACGCGCCGGCGATAACCGGAAACAATTTCATGGATGTCCTCCCTTGACGAGGCGAGCATTTGCCTCGGTGATGGGCAATTACTCACAAAATCGTCGAGACTGTCAAGCCAGAGACGGGACAAATCGGTGACGTACGTGCCTCATTGCCGCGCCGAATATGCCAGTTATGTATGTAAGTTCAGTGTGTTACTTCGAGACAAGCAGCTTGGTCGCCGTCCGCTCGTCGGTAATCAGCCCGTTAATAAGTCGTCGGTTGAGGGCGGCAAGGACGCCGGGCAATTTTTTATCTCCCATGGCAAGTGCCACAACCAGCGACTGCTCCCGCGAGGGCATCGGCGCGCTGGCGACCCGGTCATTGGTGAGCCCTTCGATCATCTTGCCCTGGGCGTCGAAAGCCCAGCCGACGATCTCGCCGACGGCGCCGGCCTTCTGCAGCGCCTTGAGTTCGTCCTGTGTGATGAAGCCGTCGAGATAGAGCGGCGCTTCCGGCCCGAGATCGCCGATGCCGATGAAGGTTATGTCGGCCCTGGCGGCGAGTGCCAACGTCTCCTTGACCATCGGTTGGCGCAGCAGCATTTCGCGCTCCTCGGGCGAGGAGGCGATCACCGGTAGCGGCATCGGAAACATCCGTGCCTTCACTGCGTCGGCCATGTTGAAGATGACGTTGTAGAACGAGGCGGAGCCGTCCGGCGCGATGTTGCCGGTCAGCGATACGATCCGGTGCTGCGGCGCCTCCATCGGGGTGAGCTGCTCGATTGCTGCCTTCAACGTGCGCCCGGTGCCGATCGCCATGATGATGGGCTCGGTGCCGCGCAGCCGCCGCTCGATTTCGGCCGCCGCGGCCTGGGCGACGCCGATGATCGTCGAGGGCGACTCCGGATCGGACGGCACCACCTCGGTGAGATCGAGGGCGAAGCGCTGGCGCAGTTTTTCGGCGAGTTCCATGCAGCGACCGATCGGATGATCGAGCCGAACCTTGATGAGTCCCTCGGAGACCGAGAGCGACACCAGCCGCTGCGCGGTCTGGCGCGAGACGCTGAGCTTTCTGGCGATCTCTTCCTGGTTGTTGCCGGCCACGTAGTAGAGCCAGCCCGCCCGCGCGGCGTCATCCAACCGATTGCCAGAGAGTTCCTTACTTGACGCCATAATTGTCCATTCCTCGGAACAAGGCATATGGCAATGGGCAATTGCTCGCAAGCGGAACAAAAGCCCCCATGTCATGCGAATCTCGGTTGCCGACTCCTTCACGGGGTTGGAGATCAATCGCCCACTTGTCGAGCCGCGTCGTCCGCGAGTTCCGATAGGTCTGTTTAGTTCCGGCGATCTTCTATTCCAGCGGCCCACTCGCTCTGCGAGCCGAGACGAAGGATGCCGCCGCGCTTGGGCCTCACGACGCCTTTCGGTGTGATCTCCGTTGAGTCTCCAGCGGCTACGGCTCTGTGCGGTCGCTGGACTACATTGCCCAGCGCAAAGCTGCGGTGTGCACAGGCGCATCCCACCATTTGACCAGGTCGTCGTCGAGCAGACTCAGTGTGACCGAGCAGCCGGCCATATCGAGCGAGGTGACATAGCTTCCAACCAGCGACCGGGCGATGGTCACGCCGGTGGCGGCGAGCGCATTTCGCGCCGAATTGTACATGAGGTAGAGCTCCATCAGCGGCGTGCCGCCGAAGCCGTTGACGAACAGCAGCGCCTGCTTGCCGTCGATATCGCCGAAGTCGCCGGCGATGGCGCCGCAGAGCTCGGCGGCGATCTCGTCGGCACTCCTCAGCTTGTCGCGACGACGGCCGGGCTCGCCGTGGATGCCGACGCCGAACTCCATCTCGCCGTCGCCGATCTCGAACATCGGCTTGCCCGCCGCCGGCACGGTGCAGGAGGTGAGCGCAACGCCCATCGACCGCGTCGCCTTGTTCACCCGCTCGCCGAGCGCTTTCAGGGTAGCAAGATCTGCACCTTCCTCGGCGGCGGCGCCGACGATCTTTTCGACGACCAGGGTCCCGGCGACGCCGCGCCGGCCGGTAGTGTACAGGGAGTCCTCGACGGCAACATCGTCGTTGACGACGACCTTCTCGATGGGACCGGCCGACATCTCGGCGGCCATGTCGAAATTCATGACATCGCCCTCGTAGTTCTTGACGATGAGCAGGACGCCAGCGCCGGTGTCGACTTCGGCCGCCGCCTCCATCATCTGATCGGGGGTCGGCGAGGTGAACACCTGGCCGGGGCAGGCCGCATCGAGCATGCCGGTGCCGACGAAGCCGGCGTGCAGCGGTTCGTGGCCCGAACCGCCGCCCGAGATCAGGGCGACCTTGCCCGGCTTCAGCACGGCGCGACGCACGAATTTGTGGCCGCCGCCGAGCCTCAGGATATCGGCATGCGCCGCGGCGAAGCCATCCAGGCTCTCCGCCAGGACGGTGTCGACCGAGTTCAGAAGTTTCTTCATTCGTCCCCTCCGGGTTTGCGCATCAGGCTCGACAGCTTGTGCACGAATTCGCTGAGCGCCCGATCGAAGGCGGCGTTGGTCTTGTCGTCGCCGATGTCCGGCACCAGCAGCGACAAATGCCGCATCTTCCGCTCGGCCTCGCCGATGGCGAGCTTGCCGCGGTGCGCCGCGCGGTAGGCCGTCATGAAGGCATCGCGCTCGGCCGGGCTGAAGTGACAGACCGAAAACAGCGTCGCGAGGTGACGCTGCGGGATCGGCGTGGCGTAGCTCGGGCTCGTCATCTGGGTGATGAAGCTACGGTGTTTACCGAGCGCATCGGCGAGGCGCTGGCGCGAGCCCGAGGGGCGCGTCTCGAGCACCCGCGAGAGGATGAGCTTGTAGGCGCGGATCAGGTCTTCGGGGGGCGCGTCGCCGTCAGATTTGGCCATGGCCCGGATCCGACGTGGTTGCCGAGGAAATCGCCGCCTTGGCGAGCGCCAGCTGGGCCGGCGCCACCGACAGGGTGCGCAGCCCCGCCCCGATCAATTGCGGGATGACGCCGGGATCGCCGCCGGCATCGCCACAGAGACTGACTGTAATGCCGTTCGCCTCGGCGAAGGCGACGACCTCGCGGATCAGCCGCAGCACGGCCGGATGGCGTGCGTCGTTCAAGGCGGCGACGGCGCCGTTGTCGCGGCCGGCCGCCATGACGTACTGCGTCAGGTCGTTCGAGCCGATCGAGAAAAAGGCCACGTCGCGGAACGGCGCCGGATGAATCGCCACCGCGGGCACTTCGACCATGATGCCGAGCGGCGGGACGGGCAGCCCCAGCGCCGTAGCCTCCTCGGCGAAGATGGCGCGCGCGGCGGCGTACTCGGCGGCGATGCCGACCATCGGGAACATGACCTTGAGGTTGCCCGACGGCGCGGCGCGCAGCAGGGCGCGCGCCTGGACACGAAAGACGTCCGGGCGGCTGAGGGACAGGCGGATGCCGCGGAGGCCGAGGAACGGATTGGACTCCTCGACGGTGAAGCCCGGCACCGGCTTGTCGCCGCCGGCATCGACCGTGCGGATGGTCACCGGCTTGCCGCCGGCCCAGGCCAGCACTCTGCGGTAGGCGGCAAGCTGAGCCTCCTCGCCGGGCAGGCCGCGGCCGAACAGGAACTCGGTTCGCATCAGGCCGACGCCGTCGCAGGTCGCGATATCGATGCCCTCGGTCTCGGACGGATCGGCGATGTTGACCAGCACCTCGATGCGCGCCCCGTCGGCGGTGACCGCAGGCATATGCAGCCGGCTGCGGGCGAGGTTCATGAGATGGCGATGCGCAGTCGAAGCCTTGAGGAACTCGTGCCGCGCCTCGGTATCGGGGAGAACGATCACGCGCCCCCGCTCGGCATCGACCAGGATCAGGTCGTTATTGGCCGCATCGAGCACGCCGACCCCGACGAGCATCGGCACGCCGCGGGTCCGGGCAAGCATGGCCACGTGGCTGGCGGCGCTGCCCTCGTGGAGCAGGATCGCACCGCCCTGCGTCCAATCCATCGACAGGAACTCGGTCGGTGTCAGGTCGCGCGCATGGAGCACGGCGCCGGGTGGCCATTGCCGCTCCTGCTCGCCGGTCAGGAGACGTAGCACACGGTCGTGGATGTCCTGAAGGTCGGCACTGCGGGCACGGAAGTAGGCGTTGTCGGCGCCTTCGTAGTCCGCGATCTGGCCACGCATCGCATCCGACCAGGAGGTTGCCGCATCGATACCCCCGACGATGCTCTCGATGGCGCTTTCGCTCAGGCTGGCATCGCGCAGCATGGCCGCCTGGAATTCGAGGATTTCCGCGGCGTCACCGTCGGAGGAGCTTGCCAGCGTCTCGACCTGCTGCGCCGCAGCGTCCATCGCGTCGAACAACCGCTCCGACTCGGTGATGTGGTCGCCGCTCGGTCGGTAGGCCGTCGTCTCGCGGCCGACAATGAACAGCGGTCCCGACGCATAGCCGATCGAGGCGACGGTGCCGGTGGCCCTAAGCGTCGGCATCGGAGCTGCCTTCATCGAAGTCGCGCCGCACCAGCCTCACGAGCGCCTCGATGGCGTCGCCGGCGTCCGCGCCCTCGGCGCGCAGATAGAGCGTCGATCCCTTCGGCGCCTTGGTCGCCATGACCTTGACGATCGACTTGGCATCGATCCACGGCCCGTCCGCGGTGAGCGCGAGCCCGATGCGGGCGCCGAAGCCCTTGGCGAGCTTGGTGAGCTTCACCGAAGGGCGGGCATGAAGTCCGACGTCATGGGTGATCTCGACGCGCGCTTCGGCGAGGGCGGAATGGTTGGTCATGCCGGCGACAACTCCTCGGCCGTCGCCTGGACTTCGGCAAGCGAGGCGCCACCCGAGGCTTCCGTCGCGGCCATGACGGCGCCCTCGACCACCGGCGCGTTGCAGACGACGACCTTGCCGGCGCGCGCCGGGTCGAGCATTTCGACGGCCATTTCGGAATTGGTCTCGGCGCCGCCCAGATCGACCAGGATGGCGACACCGTTCTCCGACCAGGCGCGGTCGATGGCGGCAATGATTGCTTCCACCGAGGTACCGAGGCCGCCATCGGGATTGCCGCCGCACCAGGCCAGCGGCACGTCGTCGCCGACCATCTGACGCACCATGTCGGCGGCGCCCTCGGCGACCAGCGGCGAATGGGAGACGATGACGATGCCGACATTGCTCATCACAAAACTCCCGCAACTGCTTCGACCAGAAGCGCGCTCGAACGCGCCCCCGGATCGATGTGACCGATGGACCGGTCGCCGAGAAACGAAGCCCGGCCGCGGATGGCCTTCCGGTCTCGGGTCGCCGCGACGGCGTCGTGGGCGACCGCGACGATCTCGGCCTTCGATTTGTTCGCCTCGACGGCTTCGGCGACAGGGTAGAGCACGTCGAGCATGGTCTTTTGTCCGTAGGCCGACTTGCCCCGCGCCGCGACGGCATCGACGGCCCGCCGCAATGCCGCAGGATAGTCGTCCGGACTCACTGTCAGCTCCTTGCCTAGAGTCAGGAACAGCGTGCCGTAGAGCGGCCCCGAGGCGCCGCCGACGGTCATCACCAGCTTGGTGCCGATCGCCTTCAGCGCCTCCGCTTCCGGCTTGGCCGAAATGGCGTCGGCCTCGCCGGCGACCGCGTCGAAACCGCGCTTCATGTTGGCGCCGTGATCACCGTCGCCGATGGCGGAGTCGAGGTCGGTCAGCTCCGCCGCATGCGCGGCGACGGTCGCCGAAAGGGCCTCAATCAAGGCCTTGAGCTGGGCGCTCGTAATCATTGCGCGCCTCCCCCCAGTCGGTCGCCATTGCCGTCGAAACAGAGCGGATCGCGATAGCGGATCGTCACCCGGTCGCCGGAGGAGAGAGCCGTATCAGGCGGCGCCAGCGTGATCAACTTTCGCCCACCGGCGATAACGTGAAGATGTGTCTGGTCACCCAGGTGCTCGATCCAGTCGACGGTGCCGTCGGCGCTGCCGTTCGACGCTTGCTCGATATGGAGGTGCTCGGTACGCGCGCCGACGGTCCGCGCCGCGTCCGGCAGGCCCGCATCCGGTATGAGGCCGCGCGGCAAGAGGTTGATCGAGGGCTGGCCGAGCCGCCCGGCGACGTGGATGTTGCGCGGCGCGGTGTAGATTTCGCGCGGGGTGCCGATCTGGACCAACTCGCCGTCCTTGAGGATACCGATCCGGTCGGCCATGGTCATCGCCTCGATCTGGTCGTGCGTCACATAGAGCAGCGTCGCGTCGAGCTCGCGCTGGATGCGCTTGAGTTCGAGCCGCATGTCGGCCCGCAGTTTGGCGTCGAGCGAGGAGAGCGGCTCGTCCATCAGGTAGATCGAGGGCTGGCGCACCAGCGCCCGGCCGATGGCGACGCGCTGCATCTCGCCGCCCGAAAGCCGGGTGGCGCGGCTCTCGAGCTTGTGGTCGATGCGGACAAGTTTGGCCGTCGCCCGCACCCGCAAATCGATCTCGGCCTTCGACAGGTTCTGGCCCGGCGCCTTCAGCGGGAAGGCGAGGTTCTCGTAAACCGACAGATGCGGATAGAGCGAATACTGCTGGAAGACGAAGGCGGTGTCGCGGGCCGAGGGCGGCAGGGCGGTGACGTCGGCGCCGTCGATGCGGATCGTTCCGCTGTCGGCGCGCTCGAGCCCGGCGATCAGGCGCAGCGTCGTGGTCTTGCCGGCGCCGGTGGGGCCCAGCAGCACGACGAACTCGCCATGCGCGATGGTGAGATCGAGACCGCGCACCGCTTCGCTATCGCCGAAGCGCTTGCTGACACTGCTGAGGATGATCTCAGCCATGGGCGGCCCCCTTCGAAAGATCGGTGGCGATGGCGCGGCCGGTGGCCGTCTCGAACAGGGACAGATACGGCCCGTTGAGGGCCAGGCCCACCTGCTCGCCGGCATGGACGGACGCAGCAGCCGGGATGCGCGCCTTGACCACGCCGGCCGCCGTCTCGACGACGACGATCTGCGTAGTGCCGAGGTACTCGGCGCCGAGGATCTGGCCGCGCAGCTTCGAGCTGTCGTCGAGCCGGATATGCTCGGGCCGGACGCCGAGCGCCAGTTCCGCCGGCGCCCGGTCCTCGCGGATGGTCGGCAGCACGATCTGTGCGTCGCGGATGGTCACGGACGCATCGCCCTGGGCCAGCCCGGCGTGGAATTTCAGGAAGTTCATCGGCGGCGAGCCCATGAAATCGGCGACGTACATGGTCGCGGGCCGCTGATAGATTTCGGTCGGGGTGCCGAACTGTTCGATGACGCCATGGTTCATCACGGCGATCTTGTCGGCCATCGACATCGCTTCGAGCTGGTCGTGCGTCACGTAGACCGTGGTGGCGCCGATGCGATTGTGGAGTTCGCGCAACTCGTGGACCATCAGGTCGCGGAATTCGCTGTCGAGGGTGCCGAGCGGCTCGTCCATCAGGAAGCATTTGGGCCGCCGCACGATGGCGCGGCCGAGCGCCACGCGCTGCCGGTCGCCGCCGGCAAGGCCGGACACAGATCGATCGAGGATGTGATCGATCCTGAGGAGCCGCGCGACCTCGTCGACACGGGCCCGAATCTCGGCCGCCGGCACGCCCTGGGTCAGCAGCGGAAAGCCGATGTTCTTGCGTACGTTCATATGCGGATAGAGCGCGAACAGCTGGAACACGAAGGCGATGTCGCGCTCGCGCGCCCGCTTCATGGTCACGTCCTCGCCGTCGAGCAAGATGCGGCCGGAGGTCGGCAGTTCGAGCCCGGCGATCATCCTCAGCGTCGTGGTCTTGCCGCAGCCCGACGGCCCCAGCATGACGAAGAACTCGCCGTCGGCGACGATGAAGCTGGAGTTCTGCACGGCGGTGAAGCCGGAGAATTCCTTCCTCAGATTTTCGACCCTGATCTCAGCCATCTTCAATCCGGGAACTTGGTGACGACGATGAACATCACGGTGCCGGTGAGGAGCGTGACGAATGAGTAGGTGTAGAATTCCAGCAGGAACGGCTGGAACAGCATCAGGAAGCCCAGCGCGATCAGGCCGATGGCCAGCGTTTCCATCGGGCGGCGGCGGAGCGGGCGCGGCCAGCGGGTCATGGGGCAGCCCCCTCGACGTCGACGTGCATCAAGGCGATCATTTCCGCACCGCCCCGAAGGTGATGCCGCGCAGCAATTGTTTGCGGAGGAGCACGGTGAATACCAGGATCGGGATCAAAAAGATCGTCGTTCCAGCCGCGACCGCGGGCCAATCCTGCCCGCCCTCGCCGATGATGGTGGGGATGAAGGGCGGCGCCGTCTGCGCAGTGCCCGAGGTGAGGAGCGCCGCGAATGCGTACTCGTTCCAGGCGAAGATCAGGCAGAAGATGGCGGTTGCCGCGATCCCGGTGGTGGCCTGCGGCAGCACCACGCGCCAGAACGATTGCAGCCGCGAATAGCCGTCGATCATGGCGGCCTCTTCGTATTCGCGCGGGATCTCGTCAATGAACCCCTTGAGCAGCCAGACGGCCAGCGACACGTTGACCGCGGTATAGAGCAGGATCATGCCGAGCGCGGAATCGGAGAGGCCGAGTTCGCGGTACATCAGGTAGATCGGGACCGCAACCGCGATCGGCGGCATCATGCGGGTCGAGAGGATGAAGAACAGCAGATCGTCGGCGAGCGGCACCTTGAAGCGCGAAAAGCCGTAGGCGGCGAGCGTGCCCAGAAACACCGCGCAGAAGGTCGAGCCGAAGGCAATGACCAGCGAGTTGACGAAGCGCGGCAAGAAGTTCGACGGCCCGGCGATCACCATGTTGCGCTTGCGCGTGACCTCGTCGCAGAAATTGGCGGCCGGCGGCAGCGAGCTGATGTATTCCGGCGTCTGCCTTGTGCGGGTGGTAAAGAGGTTGCAATAGCCCTCCGCCGACGGCTCGAAGATCACCTTGGGCGGGTAGGCGATGGAATCGGGCGGCGTCTTGATGCTGGTGGCGAAGATCCACAGCAGCGGCACGATCGAGACCAGCGCGTAGAGGATGACGATCGTCCCCGCGATGCGCTTGCTGAGCGGGGTCGGCGCGACGACCGAGTGGGCGGTGGTGAGGCTCATCTCTGCTTCACCCGGTTGAGCGCCTTGACGTAGATGTTGGCGAGGCCGAACACGGCGACGAAGAGGATGATGGCGAAGGCTGAGCTGTAGCCGGTGCGCCAGCTCTCGAACGCCTGGCGCTTGAGGGTGATCGAGGCGACCTCGGTGGTCGACCCCGGCCCGCCGCCGGTCAACAGGTTCACCATGTCGAACATCTTGAAGTTCTCGATGCCGCGGAACAGCACGGCGAGCATGATGAAGGGCAGCGCCATGGGCAGCGTGATCGACCAGAACTGCCGCCACGGCGAGGCCCGATCGACCTCGGCGGCTTCATAGATGTAGTCGGGGATCGAGCGCAGCCCGGCGAGGCAGATCAGCATCACGTAGGGCGTCCACATCCAGGTGTCGACGATGACGATGGCCCAGGGCGCGGCGCCGACGCTGCCCAGCATGTCGATCGAGGTGTTGGGGATGCCGGTGAAGAACGACACGGCATAGGCGAAGAGCCCGGTCTGCGGCTGATAGAGGAAGCGCCAGAAATTGCCGACCACGGCCGGCGACAGCATCATCGGGATGAGGATGATGGTCGTCCAGA
Organism: Devosia nanyangense; assembly: GCA_016213505.1. Taxonomy (GTDB): domain Bacteria; phylum Pseudomonadota; class Alphaproteobacteria; order Rhizobiales; family Devosiaceae; genus Devosia_A; species Devosia_A nanyangense. The sequence continues at coordinate 66,983 of JACRAF010000025.1, read as the reverse complement.
AGGCGTGGCCGCGGAATTTGCGGTCGATCAGATAGGCCAGCGCGAACCCGATCAGCGTTTGCAGCACGATGGTCCAGAGCACGAAGTGCGCGGTCGTCTGCATGGCGATCCAGATGTCGCTGTCGCCCAGGATGCGCTGGTAGTTCTGCAGGCCGACATTCTTGATCGGCTCGTTGGGCCGGTTGGCCCGGTAGTTGGTGAAGCTCAGCCCGATCGCCCAGACCAGCGGAAAGATGTTGATGGCGAGCAGCAGCAGCATGGTCGGGGCAATGAACAGCCAGGCCACGCCGCGGTCGGAAAGGCCCCGGACCTTGCGGGCGACCCTCGATGGCGTTGCTCGCGCGAGCGTGTCCGCAGTGCGATTGAGCATGGACAATCCGGTTTCGGTCACTTGTCTACCCGAGCCTCTAGATTAGCGGAACCTGTCCCGTGCCGACAGCGGCACGGGACAGCGTTTGCCGGGAGGCTAGATCTTGCCGTCGTCCTGGAAGACCTCGGTCCAGTCCTCGACCAGCGAGTCGAGGGCATCTTTGCCCGTTCCCTGGCCGGCGACGACGTAGTCATGCACGCGCTTCTGCATGGCCTGCAGCAGTGAGGCGTAGCTCGGCTCGGCCCAGAAATCCTTGACGATGGCCATCGAGTCGAGGAAGGCCTGGGCATAGGGCTGGCTGGCGGCGAAGCCGGGGGCGTTGACCACCGAGTTCAGGCAGGAATAGCCGCCCAGTTCCCACCACTTGGCCTGCACGTCCGCCTGCGCAAACCACTTGATGTAGCTGAGCGCGGAGTCCTGCTGGTCGGAATAGGCGACCACCGAGATGCCCTGCCCGCCGAGCTGGGCGAAATGGTCGCCCTTGGGGCCGGCCGGGTTGGGGAAGAAGCCGATCCTGTCGCCGCCGACCTTCTCGTCCTTGTAGAGGCCGGGCCAGGTGAAGGCGAAGTTCATCTGCATCGCGACCTGGCCGGATTTGAAGGCGTCGGCCGATTCGGTCATGTAGACGTTCGAGCTGCCCGGCGGAGTGCAGCAATCATAGAGCGACTTGTAGAACTCGAGTCCGGCGACGGCGTCGGACGAGTTGACGAAGCCTTCCATGTCGTAGGGCTTGTCCGGATTGTCGTACTTGAAGCCGTAGTCGTAGAGGACGTTGGTGACGCCCATGGTGATGCCTTCCGAGCCGCGCTCGGTGTAGATCGAGGCGCCGTAGACCTTCTGCCCATCGACGTCGCGGCCCTGGAAGAACTCGGCGATCTGCTTGAGCTGGTCATAGGTCGCGGGGGCGGCCAGGTCCCGGCCGTACTTGTCCTTGAATTCCTTCTGCAATTCCGGCTTTTCGAACCAGTCCTTGCGGTAGGTCCAGCCGACGACGTCGCCCATCGCGGGCAGAGCCCAGTAGTTGGGCGTGTTCTTGGGCCACTCGGAGTAGCCGACGACGGTCGCGGGGACGAAATCGTCCATCGAAATGCCGTTCTTGTCGAAGAAGTCGTTGAGCTTGACGTAGTGGCCGTTTTCGGCCGAGCCGCCGATCCACTGGCTGTCGCCGATGATCAGGTCGCAGAGCTTGCCGTGCGAATTGAGCTCGTTGAGGAAGCGGTCGGCATAGTTGGTCCACGGCACGAACTCGAACTTCATGTCGATGCCGGATTGCTTGGTGAAGTCCTTGCTGAGCTCGACCAGGGCGTTCGCCGGGTCCCACGCCGCCCAGCAAAGGGTGAGTTCTTCCGCATGGGCGGAAGTGGCAACGGCAAGCGGACCGGCCGTTCCAAGCGACAAAAAGCTTACGGCCGCAAAGGCGGCCTTCCACGTCAGATTCATGCTGTCCTCCCTGTGACGGAACCGCCCTCGGCCCGCCTTCCCCGGAACGCCCTCCAGCGCCCCGTATTCCTCCGACACGCCTCTCCGCGTGTTTAGTTCGCATGTTTAGTAATACCAGAATTACTGAACATGACAAGAGGGCATGTGACCCCTCCCTCTGGGGCCAGAAGAGGCCCTCCGCGCGTATGGTTGACGCTCAGATCGACGAGCGTCGCAGCGTTCGCCGGAAATGGAGCTGCGGTGCCCCGCCATCCGCGTCACCGGCGGCGCGCCCACGTGTTGGAACGATTTTTCGCCTGCTTCGGCGCGAATCCGACTTGCCATCACCAACTTAGATGATAACGTTTCAACTTACTTGATGGAACGGCGCTAAGGCCGGATCAAGGGAGGAGGAACGAAATGAACATGCAGAAATCTAGGCCCGGATTCCGCCGCCGCGCCGTGTTGGCCGGTGTTGGTTTGGCCGCCCTGCTGGCGGTGGTACCGGCGTTCGCTCAGGATCCGAGCGGCGAGTTGGTCATCCTGCAGTGGCAGGGCGGCACCGACGGAGAAATGTGGCTGAAGCTCGAAGCAGACTTTGTCGCCAAGAACCCGGGTGTAACGACCCGGGAGCTCGTCATCACGGCCCAGGGCGACGCACGCGGCGGCATCCGCACGGCGCTCATTGGCGGTGAGAAGGTCGACGTCGTCATCAACACTTGGCCGGCGTTCCGCGCCGAGCTCGCCGATTCGGGCATCCTGCGTCCGATCGATGACCTCTGGGCCTCAGCTGGCCTCGATTCCGTCCTCGACCAGTCCTGGAAGGATCTGGGCTCGACCAATGGCGTCACCTATGGCGTCAACTACACCTACGGTGACCGTTCGGCGGTCTGGTACAAGAAGGCTCATCTCGAAAAGGCCGGCGTCGAGCCGCCCAAGACCTGGGACGAGTTCGTCGCCTCACTCGACAAACTCAAGGCCGCTGGCTTCGCTACTCCCATCGCCATGCCAGGCAAATACTGGGCACATGGCGAGTGGTTCGAGACGTTGCTGCTCCGGACGGGCGGGGTCGAGGCTTCCAACGCCCTCGCCAGGCACGAAATCAAATGGACCGACGACATCGTCAAGACCACGCTCAAGAAATATGCAGAGCTGCTCAAGGCCGGCTGCTGCGGCACCCCCGAGCAGATGTTCGCCGGCGACTGGGACTACTCCGCCGATCAGATATTCACCGCTGACGCCGCGAACTATCTGCTGATCGGCATGTGGATGAACTCCCGCGCTCGCAACGACTACAAGCTGAACGAAGGCGTCGACTACTCGATCTTCCAGTTCCCCGCCCTGGGCCTGGGACACGACGACACGTCGAGCGTCGACGCCAAGGAAGTATTGGCGACCACCAACGGCGCAAATCCCTCGGCCGCCGATGCCTTCCTCGTCTACATGGTCAGCGCCGACGCGGCCAAGATCCTCGCCGGCTACGGCTACGCCTCCCCCAGCAAGAACGCCGATCCATCAATGCTCGGGCCGGTGCAGCAGGTGGCGACGGCAGCCGTCGCGCAGTCCAAGGTGCAGTTCGTTCTCGGCGACCTGCTGCCGGGCGACCTCGTCGATGAGTATCGCGTGCAGCTTCAGAAATTCCTTCAGGACCCGTCCGATGCAACGATCGATACGGTGACCGCCGCGATCGAGGCGAAGGCGCAGGAATTGTACTGAGATGCAAGAGACCGTCGCAAGTGATGCGGCGGGCTCGCGCACCAAGTTCTCCTCCCGGCCCGGTGGCGAGCGGCATGCGCTGCTCGCCACTGGCTGGAGGGTCAGGGACTGGCCCGCGGCCTGGCTGCTGATTGCCCCCGTCCTGATTCTGTTCGGGATCGCGGTGGTCTTCCCCCTGATCGAAACGATTCGGCTGAGCTTCTTTGACATCAAGGGCCTGGGCAGACCGAAATATGTTGGTCTGGGCAATTATGTGAAGCTGTTCACCGATCCGGCATTTCGCAATACGCTCTCGACGACCTTGATTTTCACGCTGAGCACCACGGCGATCTCTGTCGGTCTCGGCTGGCTGCTCGCCATGCTCAGCGCCTTCTCGCCTCGACACACGTTGCCCTTCCGCGTCATGATCTTCGCGGCTTTTGGTATCTCGGAGGCCGTCGCGGGTTATATGTGGATCGGCATTCTGCGGCCCGACTCCGGTGGACTGCTCAATGCCGTCATTGGCCTCTTTCAACCCGGATTTGCGCAGCCTTGGCTTGGCGATCCACGCACAGGCCTCTGGGTCTTGATCGTCGCGGCGTCCTGGGGGGGTGTTGGCCTGCCGCTGATGCTGTGTTTTGCCGCCGTTCAGGCCATTCCGAAATCTCTGTTCGAGGCGGCCTACATCGATGGCGCGACCCACGGCCAGGTCATGCGCAACATCATGATGCCGCTCTCGATGCCCGGCGTGCGTGTTTCCATCTTCATCAATCTTCTCGGAGCGCTCAGAGCCTTCGACATCATCTACATTCTGACCGGCGGCGGTCCCGTCCGGTCAACCGAAACAGTCGGCTACTTCATGTACAGGGAGTCGATGACTCAATTCAAATTGGGCTATGGCGCCGCGGCCACGGTCATTCTACTCGTCGCCGTGCTCTTCGTCTCGATCCCCGCCATCATCCAGCGAACGGCAGGTGCACGATGATCGGACGCGCGCCACGCTGGCCCACCATCATCGTCGCGGTTGTAGCCTTCATCTGGATCATCCCGATCGTCGGCATCGTCATGACGTCGATCCGCCCGCTTGCCGAAACCTCTCGCGGCTGGTGGCGGCTCGATAGCTTCACACTCACCTTCAGCGCCTGGCAACGCGTGTGGGAGGCCTATCCGCTCGCCCCGGCCTTCGTCACCACCGCCATTCTCGCGGGCCTTGGAACTCTGGGCACCATGCTGCTTACGCCCGCGGCGGCCTATGCGTTCCACTTCCTCAAGTTCCCATCCCGCCGGCTCCTGCTGATCATCATCATCAACGCCTTTGTGCTGCCGCAGCAGGTTGTGATCATCCCGCTGTTTCAGCTCTGGCGCGACATCGGCCTCATCGACAACTTCCTCGCCGTTCTCATCCCCTACATCGGGCTGAGCTTTGCCTGGTCGATCTTCCTCGTGAAGAACTTCCTCGAAGACTTCCCGACCGAGCTCGTCGAAGCCTCGCGCATCGATGGCTGTGGCCCGATCCAGAGCTTCGTGCACATCGTGCTGCCCAACAGCCTGAGCTCGGTGTTCGCCGTGGGCATCTTGCAGTTCTTGTGGACCTGGAACGCCCTTCTTCTGCCCATGCTCTACCTCCGGACATACGTGCCCATGCCCGTGATCCTCGCGCGCATCAACGGCACATACGAACTCAATTGGGATCTCCAGTCAGTTGCCGCGATCATCACGACGATCGTGCCGCTGACCGTCTTCCTCATCTTCCAGCGTCAGTTCGCAGCCGGCGCCGAGTCCCGAACCGGCAATAAGGAATAACCATGCCTGTCTCGACCAATAAGCCTCTTCGCTACCGCCAGATCCACCTGGATTTTCACACGTCCGAACACGTCCCCGGCGTCGGCGCGGCCTTCGACGCGGACGAGTTCGTCGGCACGCTCAGGAAGGCCAGCGTTGATTCCATCACCATCTTCGCCAAGTGCCATCACGGCTGGTCCTACTACCCCACCAAGGTCGGTGCGCCGCATCCGCAGCTGGCCCGGCCGGACCTTATGGGTGACATGGTCAGGGCGCTGACCGCGGCCGATATCGAATGCCCCATCTACATCTCGGTGCAGTGGGACGAGCGCAACGCACGCATCCATCCAGAATGGCGCGTCATGAGCGCCACCAACCGCTATCATCGGGCGACACCGAACGATCCCTCGACCGCCAAGCAGCTCAGTCCCGCCTGGCACACGCTCTGCCTCAATCACAAAGCGTATCGCGACGAGCTGCTGGAACAGGCGCGCGAGGTACTGCGCAACTACGACACGCCCGGCATCTTCTTTGATATCATCACCACGCCCGATTGCGTCTGCCCCGAATGAATCCGCACCATGCAGGAGCACGGCCTCGACCCCGAAAAGCCGGCCGACCGGCTCAAGAACGACGAGTGGGTCAACGAGCGCTTCCGCCAGGAGATGAGTGCTGCGCTCCGGGCCGAATTCCCCGGCGCCCGCATCTTCTACAACTGCGGCCACATCCATAAGCAGGGGCCGAAGCGCTTCTCGACCTACAGCCATCTCGAGCTCGAAAGCCTGCCGACCGGCGGCTGGGGCTACGATCACTTCCCCTCGAGCGCACGTTATGCGGCGACGCTCGGCCTCGACTTCGTCTCGCATACCGGCAAGTTCCACACCAGTTGGGGCGAGTTCGGCGGCTTCAAGCATCCCGACGCGCTCGAGTTCGAAGCGGCCCAGATGGTGGCGCTCGGCTCCAAATGCCTCGTGGGTGACCAGCTGCATCCCGATGGACGCATCAACGCCGACACCTACGCGTCGGTCGGCCCCGCCTATCGCCGCGTCGAAAGGCTCGAGCCCTATCTCGAACGCGCGACCCAGGTGAGTGACATTGCGATCCTCGCGGCCGAATACTTCCATCCGATCGGGGCCCGCAATTCCGATGCCGACGACGGCGCCGCGCAGGCGCTGCAGGAGCTCAAACTCCCCTTCGACGTCATCGACCCCAGCGCGAAGTTCGAGGCCTACCGGCTCATCATCCTGCCCGATGAGATCCCGGTCGATTCCGATCTCGCCGCACGTTTCAAAGGCTACCTGGCGCAGGGCGGCAAGCTGCTTCTCACAGGCACATCAGCGCTCAACGGCGATGGCACTTTCGCGGTCGATGCGGGCATTCGGAGCAATGGTCCGCCGGTCGCCTTCAACCCGTCCTACGTCCGCGCCGGTGCCGCGCTCGATGCCGCAATGACCGATACGCCGTTCGTCATGTACGGCAGGGGTGAAGCCATCACGGCCACGGGCGCGGACGTACTCGCCGAGATCGTCCCCCCTTACTTCAACCGCAGCTACGCGCATTTCAGCTCGCATCAGCACACGCCGGACGATCCCAACAGCGCGCCGCTCGGGGCTGCCGTCACTGCCACCGGCTCCGTGGGCTACATCGCGTTCCCGATCTTCACGATCTACCACGCGATGGGTCAGCCGCTGTACAAATACATGGTTCGCGGGCTGATCTCGCGCTTGCTTCCCAATCCCGCGATCATTACCGATCTGCCGTCGTCCGGCCGAGCCACTCTGACGCGGCAGGACGAGCAAAGCAGGCATATTCTGCACCTTCTCTACGGCGCGCCGCAGATCAGGGGCAAAGCCGTGCCGAACGGCGAAGGAGGGGTGCGGGTGATGGAGATGATCGAAGACATTCCCGCACTCGGCCCTGTCACGACCAGCGTACGCCTCGCGACGCCACCCTCGCGTGTCTACGATGCCATGACCGGCGAAGCGGTGCCCTTCACCTATGCCGATGGCCGCGCCGAGATCACCATTCCCGGCCTCCGCATCCATTCGGCGGTCGTTTTCGAAGGCACGGCATGAATGATGCCGACGACAGCAAGGGCAAGCGGCAGCCGACCATCGTAGAAGTGGCTGATCGGGCGGGCGTGGCGATAGGGACAGTCTCGCGCTATCTCAACGGCCAGCCTGTCCGCGTCGGCAACCGCACCCAAATCGCGCAAGCGATTCACCAGCTCGGCTACCGCCGCAATGCGCTCGCAGCGGCTATGAAATCGGAACTCACCAACACGGTCGGGTTCATGGTGCCCAACATCAGCGAGTTCCACGCGGCCGTTCTGGAGCATCTGAGCCGATTGATGCGTCAACAGGGGCGTGCGCTTCTCACATATTGTCACAACGACGACAGCGCGTCGGTGCTCGACCTGCTGGACTTTTTCGACTCCCATCGTGTCGATTGCCTCATCATGGACGGTCGCTCCGACGCTGCCGATCGTATCCAGGAGTTCGTCGAGTCCGGTACACCGGTCATCTTCTACGACAACGACGCCGACGGACCGGCGGCCGACCGTGTTTTCGTTGAGAACCGCGCGGCCAGTTTCCGTGCCGTTTGCCACTTGCTCGACATTGGTCACACAAAGGTCGCGGTCCTTACTGGCGACACCAAGGTCTTCGCCGGTCGTGAACGCTACGAAGGATATCGTCAGGCTCTGATCAGCCGCGGCCTGGAGATCAATCCCGACTACGTCCTCGACTCTCATTGGAGCGAGAACGAAGCCTATTCCGGAATGCTGCAGCTTCTCACTCTGCCGGATCCGCCGACCGCGCTCTACTGCTGCAACTACAACATCGCCGTTGGTGCGCTGCGTCGGATCAAGGAGCGGGGGCTTAAAGTACCCGACGACATTTCGTTCATCAGCTTCGACGATGTGCCGCTATTCCGTCTGCACGAAAGCGGCATCACTGCCATCGCCCAGCCAGTCGCCAAGATCGCCGAGACCATCAACTCGATACTGATGACGCGGCTCTCCGATCGCAGCGACGCGCACGCCCCCAACACGATCACACTGGATTGCGACATCATCCTTCGCGGCTCGACCCGCCGCTATTCAGCCTCCTAGGCGCCCGGTAACCGCGCCCGGCGCCCCAAGCTCCAACCTGGGTTTTTCCGATGCCCCGCTATTGCCTCGACCTCGATACGCCTGCCGGCGGATTCATCGACAGTTATCTCATCGGAAATGGCTGGCTCGGCGCGACCCTCAATGGCGGCATCGGCACGGAGCGCCTCGACCTCAATCTCGATACCGTCTGGTCGGGTGGTCCGCTGGTGCCCGAGGAGGGCGAGTCCCCCGCGCTTCTGCTGGGGGAACTTCGCGCCGCGATCCAGGCCCGCGACTACCTCCGTGCCGATGAAATCGGCCGTCGCATGCAGGGCAAGCGCTGGACCCATTCTTACCAGCCGCTCGGTGCTATCGAGCTTACCTATACTGATAGCGACGGCGCGATGAATTACACACGCCGTCTCGATCTTTCCGAGGCAGTGGCAAGTTCGGCCTACGACACAGCGATGGGCAGCATACGGTTTGATAGTTTCGTGTCCAGTCCCGATGGCGTCCTGGTCGCACTGGCCACCGGATCGGGTGTGCGCGGCCTTCCCCACGCGGGCCTCGACTTTCGCTCGCCCCATCCTCGCACCCAGATCACGAACACAGAGGAGGCCGGCGTTCGCTGGCTCACCGCCGCCGCCCGCGTCCCGGTCGAGGTCGTGCCCAACTACATCGAAAATCAGAAGCCGGTGACGTATGCCGAAGACGCTGTTGATACCGATGGCTCCATCGCCGCTGGTATGGGCTATGCTGTCGTCGCGGCCCTTGCTCGCGACCCGGCCGGTGGACTGCGCCTGATAGCCTCTGCCGCCTCGGGCTTTCGCGGCCACGACAAGCGCCCGAGCGCCGATCTTGCTGCCCTCGCCGCCGAGGCGAAGTCACGCGTGGTGGCTGCGCTCGCCGCGAGTACTGAGACGCTCCGCCGGCGCCATCGCGACGACTATCGAAGCTTCTTCGATCGCGTCGATCTCGACCTCAGCGGCTCACCCGCCATCGATGGCGCCGACCCCGCGCGCGACGAGCTGCTCTTTCACTTCGGCCGCTACCTGCTGATCTCGAGCTCCCGTCCCGGCACCGAGGCGGCCAACCTCCAGGGCATCTGGAACGTCGACGTTCGTCCCGCGTGGAGCTCGAACTACACCATCAACATCAACACGCAAATGAACTACTGGCCGGCGGAGTCCGCCGGGCTCGCTGACTTGCACCAGCCGATGTTCACATTGACCCGCGAGCTTGCCGCGGCCGGTGCCGCCACCGCTCGCCGCTACTATGGGGCCGCGGGGGCAGCCGCGCACCACAACGCCGACCTCTGGCGGTTCACTGCACCGGTGCCCGGTATTCCGCAGTGGTCCAACTGGCCGTCCGGCCTCTATTGGATGGCCGCGCATGTCCAGCACCACATCGACTACGGCAGCGCCGGACCAAGCTTCACCGCCGATACCGCGCTTCCGGTTTTCCGCGCCGCCGCCGCCTTCGCCCTTGACATGCTGGTCGAGGACGACGACGGCGCGCTCGTCGCCAGCCCGTCAACGTCGCCCGAGCACAGCTTCATCGTCGGCGGTACCGCCGTCGCCATTACCCGGGGCGCGGCCATGGATCAGGAACTGATCCGCGAGGTATTGCAAAGCTATGTCGCGCTCGCCGACGATCCGTTGGCTGCCCGCGCTCGCCAGGCGCTCGGGCGGCTTCGCCTCCCGATCATCGGCGCGAACGGCACACTGCTCGAGTGGGACGACGACAAGACGCCCGCCGAGTTTGGCCACCGTCACCTGTCGCACCTCTATGGCCTCTATCCCGGCATCCGCATCACCGAGACCGGCACGCCCGGTGCCTTCGAGGCCGCCCGCCGGGCGCTCTATCTCCGACTCGATAACGGCACAGGTTACACGGGGTGGAGCCAAGCGTGGGTCCTCTGCCTTGCGGCGCGCCTCGGCGACCACGCGCTCGCCAGCCGCTCCATCGCAAGCCTCCTCGACCGGCTTACGTCCCGTTCACTGCTGGTTCTCCATCCGCTCACCGACTGGCCAGGCGGGAACGTCTTCCAGATCGACGGCAATTTCGGCGCCGTCGCCGGCCTGACTGAACTCGTCGTCCAGAGCCACGCAGGGGCCATTAGTCTGATGAAAGCACTGCCGCCCAGTTGGACCGACGGATCCATCACCGACATACGCTGCCGCGGTGGCCACCGGGTTAGTGTCAGCTGGCGACAGGGCCGTTTCGATCGGGCCTCCATCGTTAGCGGTGCGTCCGGACCGCTCACCCTCGACCTGCCCTCGGGCAACTATGCCGTTAGTAGCGCATCGGACAACGCCATCCCGGTCGAAGCGGCCGAAGGTGTCGTGTTTGGGCGCGCGTCGCTCGGTTGGCAGACATCGAGCGGCGCTCGCTACACCGTTACTGCGCGTTCTGCGATCTAGCGACAACTCGCGCACTAATGCCTGCCGTCGAACTGTCATGGCGAGCCGCGAGCAGGCGACGCCCGTAATCGATTTCTGCGTTGATGGAAACCACGGCGGCAGGAAGCTGCTCGATCGCGCGCCGACGATCCGGGCCGAGGGGTCTTCGCAGTTCATGCCTGCCCAGGATGAGGCGGAGTTCCCGAGGGATTACGCGGCGGGCGTAGTATCGACCATCACGCGACAGCAGATGACGGATCAAGCCCGGCCAAATCGGCACCATTTTGTCACACGAAGTGTAGCAGCAAAATGGACCGAAGCCCCTGAAGATCAATAACTTTAATGATTTCAGGGAGATGGAATGGTGCTGCAAGAGAGGATTGAACTCTCGACCTCTCCCTTACCAAGGGAAGACGAGGCGTTGATCTGTCTTAGCTTTTCCCAGAGTCCACGGATTTTCCACGGATCGGTGCCGGCAGCAGGTCGGAGCGCTGGGCCTCTTCGCTGATCACGACGTGGGTATAGCGGTCGGCCGACTTGGCATCGCGCCAGGCGCCGGTGGCAACCAGCCCTTTGGCGTCGAGTCCGGCATAGCGGCGCATCCACGTCGCCCAGGTGTGGCGCAGGGTGTGGAAGGTGACGTGCCTGGTGAGCTTCGCCTTCTTGCGGGTGAGTGCCATCAGCTCGTAGAGGAAGCCGTTCTTGCGAAAGCGGAACAGCGTTTCACCCGGCCGGTCGAGGCCGCGCGGATGGTTGGCCAGCTCGGCGACGACGGTCGGCGGCAGATGGACGGGGCGCGGCTCGCCGTTCTTGGTGGTGCCGATGAAGGCGAAGGCCTCGGCGATGCGGATGTCGTCGACCTGGATCTTGAGCGCCTCGCTGAGGCGCGGCCCGCAATAGGTCAGGAGCACGAGAAAGGCGCGAAACTCCTTGTCGACCTCGGCGGCGGCATCGAACAGCACCGAGGCCTCTTCGGGCCAAATCCAGTCGACGCGGACCTGGCCCTGCGCGCCCTTGGGGCGCTTCAGCTTGAAATCGAAATTGGCGTGCTTGAGGACGGCGGAGATCGGCGTGTAGACCTGCCGGTTTCGCGTCGCCGGCGTGGCCTCCGGATAGAGCGCGTGCGCCGCGTCGTCGATCGAAGCCTGATCGATGTCGACGAGGGCGGTATCGCCGAAGCGGTCGTTGAGCGGCGTCATGAACGTCGCCTCGCCGCCGGCCCGGATGTAGGAGAGTGCCGCCGCGGCGAAGCTCAGCGCCGCGCGCGGGGCAAAGGCACCACGTTCGATGTCGTCGCGGATCTGGGCGAGGACTTTTCGCGCTTTCGCGCGGTCAGGAGTGCCCGCAGTTCGGTCGATGCCGACCCCGAGATAGGTGCCGCGGATGCCGTAGTTCGGCGTCTTGCCGGGGCGCGGGTCGACGAGTTTGAGGGGCATGGCAGAGCCTCGATCAGCCGCGTGAGATCGTCTTCGGTGAACAGCTTACGCCGGCCGGCGGTCCGGTAGAAGGGTTTGTCCCTGAGGATATCCTGCAGCGCGCGCCGGCTGATGTGCAGGTGCGCTGCGACCTGTTCCATGGTGAGCAGGGGAGAGAGGGTCACAGCCCGATCCCGTGCAGCGCGCCGGAGATCGCGAGGCTGGCGGCCGCGACACCGGCGACTGTGAGGATGAGGGCGGCCGCGAGTACCCAGTTGAGGTCGCGGGCGAAGCCGTCGCGGGGCGAAGTCATTGTGCGACCTTGACGAGGAAAGCTGCGGCGGCGCCCCCACCCACTATGCAGCTGCCGGCGCGGGAGAGTTCGGCAAGGGCATCGCGATAGGCCTCCTCGTCGTCGCCCATGCTGTCGCGTAGCGGGGCCGACGCCATGATCAGCTCGCCGGTTTCGAAGTCGAAGATATCGACCGTCTGCGCCCTCATGGCGGCGAGCAGATTGATCGACGGATCGGGAGGTGACGAGGGCTCCATGGCTCAGTGGCCGCCGCGGGTTGCGATGAAGAGATCGCCGGCGTTGGCGATCAGTTCGGGCCAGAGGTCGGCGAGTTCGGGATTGGTGAAGCCGACGGTGCGGAGGCTGGACGTGATGCCGCCGATGTCGGGCATCAGCCCGCCGACGAGGGCGACGGCTTTCCTCAGCCGCGCGGCGCGATCGTGGGGCGCCGGCGTGGTGGGCTGGTCGTGGCGGACGAAGAGGCCGTTGGCGATGCGCCGGGCCTCGCCGGCGTGGGCGTCGATCGCGGCCTGGTCGAAATGGCCGAGGAGCGCGGCCGTGGTGCAGCAGCCCTCCTCGGCATTGATGTCGCGCATGACGACGGCCATGCGCTCGGCAACGGATGGAGACGGGGTATCGAGCATCGTGCCCTCCAGGTGAAACTGGGACGCAACGATAGTGCGGTTTATAAACCGCGTCAATGCGGTGCGGGTTATAAACCGCTTGCGGGGGAGCGCGACCGGTCATCTGCTGCTGGAATTGCGGTCAGGTGGGGGTTGATCGATGGCCATACTCTTCAAATCACTGGCGGTGCTTTTCATGCTGGCGGGCGGCGGCTGGGCCGTGCTCGCGATGGGCGCGGCGGCGCGGACGCAGACGACCATGTCGGCGATGGGCCTCCTGGCGGGGATCGTTGTTGCCTCGCCGGGACTATCGGTGCTCGGCGTCGGGTTACTGTTCCTCGCCATCGGCGGCGTGCTTGCCAGGCTCGCCCAGCTGGTCGCGTATTACGAGCGATAGAGGTGGCTCTCGCGGACTATCTCGAGCAGCGTGCCGAGATCGGCCTTCGCGCCCGCATGGCGGCGCAGCGGGCGGCCGGGGCCGACGACGATCCGCTGATGCTGGTGACGCGCGAGATCGCCATTCTTGCGGCGCCGCAGGAGGCCACGATCGACTATGTCGATGCGCGCGACTTGGGCTCGCGCAGGACCATCCAAATCCGCCGCTTCGACGGATACTACATCGGCGCTTTCTGCCTGATGCGCCGGGCCTACCGGACCTTCATCCTCAATCGGGTCGTCGATGCCTACGACAGCGACGGCAGTCAGTTTGCCGACTTCGCGGGATTTCTGTCGGCGTGCTATGGCCCCGACTCGGTGCGCGACGATGCACGCCGGCGGCAGCGTTACTGGCGGCGGGTCATGAACGATGTCGCGCCGGAGGCGCTGGTGCTGCGGGTGATCGCCGCGGCCGATGGCGTGATGAGCCAGGCCGAGTCGGACATGGTGGTCGAGCACTGTCTCGGCCTGATGGGGCGGCACGACCTGACCACCGACGATCGAAGCGATATCGACCGGTTCATCCGGCGGCTTTCGGGCAGTCCCGAGACGGTGCACGCTGCGATTGGCGTGATTGCCGGTCTCTCGGCACGCCGCCGCAAGGCATTCGGCGAAGCCTGCCTCGCGGTCGTTCTGGCCGATGGCGAGGTGGCCGCCGACGAGCTGACGCTGTTGCGGATGCTGGAGACAGGTGGCGCGTTCTAGACGCCGAACAGCTCGTTCATGTTCAGAACGCGGTGGACACTGACCACGTACTTGACAGGGATCTCGATGGTGGCGCCGGGGTTGAGCTGTTCGAGCACGATCATGTCGCCCTTCCGGCGCCGGTAGAGCTTGATGTAGCCCTGGCCCGGATCGGTCTCCCAATGGCGGGTGCTGACGATCACGGTGTCGCCGGCAGCGGCGGGCCGGTGGGGGTGGACGAAGCGCAGCTCGCCGGGCGGGTGCATCGGGTACATCGAGTCGCCCGAGACGTAGATCGCATAGGCATCGGGAACGTTGGCGAGCGCCGGCGGCCGGCGCACCCGGTCGATGGGCTCGCCGCTGAACAGGTGGAAGCCCTCGATGTTGTGGTCGATGAGCGAACCGGCAGCGGTGCCCCACACCGGCACGTCCTTGGGCATGGTGTTCCAGGACGGCAGGCGGATGTCGGGCGCGAACCGCACGTCGCCGGCGGGCGGCGGCGGCTTGTCGTCGTTGCCGAGCAGCCATTCACGGGACACGCCCAAGACCGTCGCGACCTTGTCGATGGTCTCCTGCGTCGGGTTGGCCTCGTCGCCGGCCCGGAGGATACCCCGGATCAGATCGGCATTGGTCGAGACCCTGAGCGAGGCGGCGCGCGGCGTCAGGTTGAGTTCGGCAAGGCGCTTTTCGATGCGCTCGATCAACGGGTTAGGCATGATGCGGTTATAAACCCGCACGCCGGTTTGCACCAAGCGGTCTAAAACCCTCTTGACGCGGTTTATAAACCGCATCATGAATGGCCGCCATGAGCCTCACCTCTGACCTCATGGCTGTCGCCGAAACGTACTGCTCCAAAACCGGGCGGTCGCCCTCGCGCATCGCAACGATCATCTTCAACGACGGCAAAAAGTTCGACCTGATCGCCGGCGGCGCCGATCTGGGCACGCGGCCGTTCGAACGGGCGATGGCCTGGTTCGCGGCCAACTGGCCGGCAGGCGTCGCCTGGCCCGTGGGCATCGAGCGGCCCCTCACCCGGCCTTCGGCCACCCTCTCCCCAGAGGGGCGAGGGGAAGAAGAGGTGTCGCCATGAGCCTTCGCCGCAAAATTGCGGGAGTTCTGCGCGCGCTGGCGAGGCGGATCGACGGCGCGCCCAGGCTGACCCGCCCGGAGATCGAGGCGCGGATCGCGGCGACCCTCGCAATCCCGCGGCGCGTCAACCGCTGGGGCGACCGGTGGGCCTTCGATAACAGGGGCATCGGCAACCCTCTGGTGGTGGCGATAGCGAGCGGGATGGAGCGCGCCGAGCCGTGGATTTATATGCGCAATCCCGACATGGTCGCGGCGATCGCCCGCCATCGCGCCGGAGGTGGGCAGTGACGCGCTCACTTCAGGCCCGCGGCCTTGATGATCAGTTCGTTGGCGCGGCCGACCATGTCGAGGGCGATCTCGATCGCCTGGTCGGCGTCGTATTCGCCGGGCTTCAGGTCGGTGACCAGGTGGTCTTCGGTGGCCTCGAGCGACCGGACCATCAACTCGCGGATGAGCGCGGGGTAATCGGGCACCGGCCGCTTGGCGGCAAGGGCTTCGCTCACCTCGTCGGCGGCGCCGGCGAAGTAGGCGGCGAGGTTCATCGACAGGCTGCGCATGGCCATGAAGGCCAGCATGGTGCCCACATAGTGGGTCGCGACGGTCGGTATTTTGGCTCTCATCTGGCTTTCTTTCGTCTTTCCTGCCCCACGCTCTGTCCGATCTATCCGAAGCCGGATCGCTCGGCCAACCGCTTTGGGGACCCCGGTTCCGAACCGGCGCCTGCCATCCCCTCGGCAGGCGCTGAGGCGGCGGCAACCCCGCGGCGTATCCTCCTCCTCCCACGCCGCGGGGCCCGTCGTCATGGCGTAAATGTGGCCGAGGCTATGCCATCCCTCTTGCCCCACGCTCTGGCCGACCAGCCGCAAGAGCGTCCGCTCGGCCAACCGCTCAGGGGCCCCGGATGCTGACCCGGCCGCTGGCGCTGACCGCCTATCACGGGCTCAAGGCCGCCTTCGGCGACCTCATCGATCTCAACGGCAGCGAGACGCAGGCGGCGCGGCGGACGCGCGTCGATCAGACGACGCTGTCCCGTTTCAAGCGCCGCGAGAACACCGGCGATCCGCCGCGCTTCCCGCCGGTCGACGTGGTGGCCGATCTCGAACACGCGGCCGGCGTGCCGGTGGTGACGCGGGCGCTCGCCGACCTCGCGCATTGCCTCCTTGTGCCGCTGCCCGAAGGCGAGGCGGGCGACGCCGTCGACGAGCACGCCATGCGCTCCGCCCAGGAGTACGCCGACATGATGGCGGCGCTGCTCGGGGCGCGCCGCGACGATCGGATCACCAAGGCCGAAGGTCACCATCTGCTGCGCGACATCCGCACCCTGATGATCGAGCTGGCGGCGCTGGCCGAGGCGATCAAGGAAAGTTCGGCGGAGGAAACCCGATGAGCGGCGGCGGGTGGGCATCGATCCATGGCCGCGCCGGCGCGGCGATCGGGCGCAAGTGGCAGCGGGCGATCGACAAGCGCTCGGCCAAGCAATTGCCGCCGGCCGCGATGGTGAAGTCGGGACGGGGACCCAAAGCGGTTGGCCGAGCGGGCGCTCCCACCGGTTGGGCGCCAGCACCGAAGGGGCTGGCGAACAGAGCGCAAGTAAGCGCGACCGATCGGACAGAGCGTGGGGAGAAGGTGTGATGCCGCGCCCGTTGCCGAACTTTTCGCCGGAGACTTCGCGCGAGCCGCCGATCTCGGTGTGGCTGCACATCGGGCCGGCGTCGCTGGCGACGGTCACGGTGTCGTTCCCCGGCACCTACAAGACCTTCTCGCTGACCAAGGTGCAGGCGCAGCGGCTGCGCGCCGCGCTCGACCACGGCATTTCCATCCTCGTCCGCGACGACGGCGACCGCCGCACGCGACAATCCATCAACCTTCTCGAAGGGATCGATGCATGAGCGATCTGCTCAGCCTGTTCGACATGACCGAGCGCGCCGAAATGGCGACCCTGATCAGGCCGCCAGCGCCCGACGCGCCGCTGCCGGGGGGCTGGCCGGAGGGCGGGATCGCGCCGCATCCGTTCGCCTCGATCAACCGCATGATGAACAAGGACGAGGCGCGCGAGCTGCGCGCCGACATCGACGCCCATGGGCTGCTCGAGCTGATCGTCATCTACGAGGACAAGATCCTCGACGGGCGCAACCGCTATCTCGAATGCGTGGCGCTCGGCCGCTTTCCGGCCAATGTCGACTGGCGCACCCACAAGGACTTCGTCGAGTTCGATGGTCCGCGCTGGGACAAGGACAAGGGCACCGACGCGCTCGCCTTCGTGTGGGGCATGGAGGTGCGGCGGCATCGCTCGGCCAAGGACACGGCGCTGGCCGCGGCGCGCTACCTGCGTTTCATCAGGGACCTCTATCCCCAACCTCTGGCCGACCGATCCGAAACCGGCTCGTTCGGCCAACCGGCCGGGGCCCCGCTCACCGCAAAATTGCGGCTACCGACGCAGGCCGAGATAGCCAAGCGGCACGGCATTTCCGAGCGCCTGGTGCACTCGGCGATGATGCTGCTCGAGCGGGCCGAGCCCGAGGTGGTGCAGGCGGTCGAGCAGGGGACGATGGCGCTCACCGATGCGGCCGACGTGGTCAGCAAACTCGACAGGCTCGAGCAGCGGATCATCGCCGAGAACCCCGACCGCAAGAGCACCAAGGCAGCGGTGAAAGCGGCCAAGAAACCTGCCGTTGCGCCGGACCTGCCGGCGCCCATGAGCCGTAGTGACCTCGCCAACTTCGCGGAAATGGTCATCAACGAAGCGCGCCGCGTGGCCAAGGCGCATGGCGGACGCGGCGCGTCCATGAACGCCGACCTCGTGCTGAACCACGCCCGTGCCTTGATGATCATCGAGCCGGGCGACGAGTACGCCTATACGCGCTCGATGCTGCTGGCGCTCGGCAAGCTGCGCGAAATGCCCTCTTCCTCCCCGCGCTCTGGCCGATCGTCCCCGAGAGGGTCCGCTCGGCCAACCGCTTCGGGGCCCATGGCCCCACCGCTGGGCGGCGAGTGGTCGCTCAAGATCGGCGGGCTGAAGGCCGACCACACGGCGAGCCTCGCGGTGTTCCACGAGGACGACGATACCTATTCGATCTCGACCGGCTACGATTTCGGGGCGCGGGGCCGGGCGGAGCCCTTCGGCGGGGCCTATCCGTCGTTCGCTGTCGCGGTCGCCACGGCGGCCGGGCACCTGCGCGCGGCGCTCGACGAGATCGCCGGCGACGACACCGAGACGATCTCGGAGAAACTCAAGGCCTCGGCCCATGCCGGGGTGACCTGGCTCGACAAGAAACTGATCGAGTGGGGCATTCCGTTCGCAGTCGTTACCTCATTCACGATCACGCCGGATGAGGATGAGAATACCCAGAGAGAGGGGTCCGGTACGGCTCGCGAGGCCCCCGGCGGCTCGGCACCCAGCGATGGCATTGCCGGCCTGGAACAGGGGGCTCAGCCCGCTCCTCGACATGGTCTCGAAGAAGCCTACACCGCCGCCCTCGCGGTGGGCCGCGAGCATCACGGCAAGCACACCATCAGGACGGCGGAGCCGATCCTGCGAGCCGGCGTCGCCGCCGACATCAAGCGGCAGAAGATGGCCGACGACATGAACGCGCCGATCGGCTCGATCAAGGGCTGGTGCGGCAAGCTCGGGCTGCAGGACCACGCGCGGCTGACCGACAACGCCGACCGGATCAACGAACGCCGCCGCACGGCGGGGCAAGAAGTACAGTGAACGCCATTCTACAAGAGACGGTCCGCGATTTCGCCGAGCTGCGCGGGTTGCCGATCCCGGCGGAGCTGATCGTCGACGGGTTCGCCGGCGGTGGCGGGGCGTCCGAGGGGATCGAGGAAGGGTTTAGGCGGTTGCGGGCCCGCGGCTTCCTGCCGCCCGGTCATCCGGGCACCGTGTCGATCGCGATCAACCACGACGAGGCGGCGATCGCCATGCACGCCGCCAACCATCCCGACACGCTGCATCTGCCGCACGACATCTGGAAGGTCAACCCGCTGAAGGTGACCAACGGGTTGCCGGTCGGCTTCATGTGGGCGTCGCCCGATTGCCGGCATCATTCCAAGGCCAAGGGCGGCCGGCCGGTCAGCAAGTCGGTGCGCGACCTCGCCTGGGTGGTGGCCTACTGGGGCAAGCGGGTGCGGCCGCGCCGCATCGCGCTGGAAAACGTCGAGGAGTTCCGCGACTGGGGGCCGCTGCTGAGGGTAAGCGAGGGCGTCTATCGCCCCGACCCGGCGCGCAAGGGGGATACGTTCGACCGCTGGGTCGGCAGCTTCGTGCGGCTCGGCTACACGGTCGAGCTGCGCCTCTTGCGCGGCTGCGACTATGGCGACCCGACGATCCGGAAGCGCCTGTTCGTGATCATGGCGTGCGACGGCGAGCCCATCGTCTGGCCGCAACCCACCCATGGCGACCCGAAATCGGAAGCGGTCAGGAGCGGGCGGCTGAAGCCATGGAAGACCACGGCGGGCTGCATCGACTGGGAGCTGCCGTGTCCCTCGATCCTCTTGGACCGCGACGAGGCGCGCGCCTACACCAAAGCGACCGGCACCCGCATCGTCCGGCCGCTGGCGCGCAACACCATGGCGCGCATCGCCAAGGGCGTGAAGCGCTACGTGCTCGACGCGGCCGAGCCGTTCATCGTCACCTGCAACCATGGCGGCGAACACTATCGCGGGCAGGGGACCGGCACGCCGTTCGCCACGGTGACCCGGGCGCGGGATGCGCACGGGCTGGTGGTGCCGAGTGTCGTCTCCTACTACGGCGAAGGCGAAGGAAGCGACGATCGGTCGGCGCCGGTCGATCGGCCGCTGAACGTCGTCACCACGGCGCCGCGCCACGCGCTGGTCGATGCCGAGATCGCGCCGTTCGTCACCTACGGCCAGCACGATGGCGGCTCGTCGCGCGATATCGGTGAGCCGCTGCACACGGTCGAGGCCTCGCCCAAGAACACCGACGCGCTCGCGGCAGTTTCCCTCGCTCCGTTCGTCAGCCGTCAGTTCGGCAAATCGATCGGCGGGGCGGTTGATGAGCCGAGCGGAACGATCACTGCCGGCGGCGGTGGAAAATCCGCGCTTGCTTCCGCCTTCCTCGTGCCCCGCTACGGCGAGCGGCCGGGGCAGGAACCGCGGACGCGGCCGGTCGACGAGGTCGGACCCACCATCGTGCCGACCGGCAACGGCGGCGACCTGGCGGCCATCTTCCTCGCCCAGCACAACGGCGACGCGCGCCCCGACGGCAGCGATGGCGCCCGCCCCGGCCGGCCGGTGGATGAGCCGCTGCCGACGGCGACGACGCGCGGCACGCAGGCGCAGCTGGCAGCAGTCTTCCTCGCCCAGAACAACACCGATGTCGTCGGCCACGATGCGCGCGAGCCGGCCTCGACCATCGTCGGCAAGGGCTCGACCCAGAGTCTGGTTTCTTGCGCCCTCGCTCCGGACCAGTCCGACCGCTCGGGCGTGATCGCCGCCCACATGCTCTCGCTCAAGGGCAGCGACCGGCGGGCCTCGGCGATCGACGATCCGCACCCGGCGGTGACGGCGCAGGGCAAGCACTCGGCGGTGATCAGCCTGCCGCTGATGACTGCCTATTACGGCAACGACCAGGCGGTGGGCAGCGCCATGGACGAGCCGTCGCGGGTGGTGACGGGCAATGACCGGTTCGGCTTCGTCGTCGCCTCGGCAACCCCTCCTCCCCTGACACCGGCGCAGCTCGCTCGCGCCCGCCAGGTGGCGGCGTTCCTGCGTGAGTTCGGGTGCTGGGATGGGCGCGAGCTGGTGACCGTGACGATCAAGGGCGTCTCGTACGTCGTCGTCGATATCGGCATGCGCATGCTGACGGCGCGCGAGCTGGCGCGGGCGCAGGGCTTTCCCGACAGCTACATCCTCGCCGCGCCCTACCGGGGCGGCGTGCTGAGCGATACCGAGCAGCGCCACAAGATCGGCAACTCGGTCAATCCCGGCGTCGCCGCGGCGATCTTCGAAGCCAACTACCGGCCGCGCCCGGCGCGCTGGCAACCGACCCAAGCGTTGCGCTCTGGCGCACGCCAACCGCAGTTGAGGGCAGCATGAGCAAGACCAGACACGACTTCGTCACGATCGACAGCGCGGTGCTGAGGACGGCGCTGAAGCTGGTCACCAAGGTCACGGAGAAGCGGAACACCTATCCGGTGCTCGGCATGGTGCAGTTCAGGGTCGCGCGCGGCAAGCTGACGCTGCTGGCGACCGATCTCGACATCGTCCTCAGCCTCCCGGTCGAGACGACCGAGGGAGCGGGCACATGGGCCACCTGCCTCAACCCGTGGACGCTGGAGCGCATCGCCAAGGCGAATGCCGGCGAGCTGTCCTTCGCACCGGGAGAGACAGCGGCGCGCGTCGGCACATCGGCCGGCGCCTTCGATCTCGAAGCGATCGATGCGGCTTCGTTTCCCGAAATGCCGGGAGCGCCGGGCGCGGTGCTCGAACGCTTCGCCGGGGGAGCGCTGACGCGCCTCATCGGCAAGGTCGGGTGGTGCGTTTCGACCGAGGAGACGCGCTATTACCTCAACGGGGTGGCGTGGCAGGCCGGGCCGTTCGGGCGGCGCTTCGCGGCGACGGACGGACACCGGCTGGCGATCTGCACGTACAGCAAGAGCGGGGCGCGCAAGACGATCGTCACCCGCGTCATTCCGAACAAGACCGTCCTGCTGCTGCGCACGATCGCGGCGGGCGACGCGGACGTGCGCGCGGTCGTGCGGGCGGACGGCAAGGTCGATCCGCTGAAGATCGAGATCGAAGCCGGCGGCATCGTGGTTCGCACCAAGCTCGTTGAACTTCCGGAGCCAGGCGATGGACGGCCGGGCGGCTACCCGAACGTCGATGCGGTGATCCCGATGGCGGAGCGATGGATGGCGGCGTTCGCCCTCGACAGTGCCGAACTCAGCGCCGCGCTGGCGTCGGTCTCGGCGGTGCGGCGGAAGAAGGATGGCTTCGGCGCGGTGAAATTCTCGGGCGAGCCGGGCAAGCCGGTGAACCTGACGGTCACCGACCCTGACGGCGGCAGCGCGCGGGCGATGCTCTCGGCGCTGTGGCCCAAAGGGGGGGCATCGTTCGGCGTCAACGCGCACTATCTGCGCGACCTCGTCGGCAACTGCGCGGGGATCGCCACCTTCCACCAGGTGGGCGCGGGCGACCCGATCACGGTGCTCGACGCCGACGCGACGATGACGCGCGTCCTCATGCCGATGATGAGGGTGTGAGGTGATGAGCGAATTGTTTTTCTGCCCTCTCCCTCTGGCCAAGTTGGCCAACCGGTCGTGGTTCCCGGTTGTCGCTCAGGCGGTAGAGCCATGAGCGACAAGTCCCTCATCGAATGGACCGACGCGACGTGGAACCCACTGCGGGGGTGCAGCCGGGTCAGCGAGGGGTGCCGGCACTGCTACGCCGAGGGCGTGGCGGCGCGGTTCTCCGGGCCGGGGCAACCCTATGAGGGGCTGGCCGGGTTTGTCGTGGTCAAGACGGTGGCGCGCGGCAAGACCACAGATCCGATCCCCAAGCCGGAGCCGCGCTGGACCGGCAAGGTGGTGCGGGCGCCGCATGACACGCTGACCCAGCCGCTGCGCTGGAAACGGCCGCGGCGCATCTTCGTCAACTCGATGAGCGACCTGTTCCACGAGTCGGTGCCGGACGAATGGATCGACCAGGTGTTCGCCGTCATGGCGCTGAGCCCGCAGCATGTTTTTCAGGTGCTGACAAAGCGCCCGGAGCGGATGCGGGACTATCTGGCCTCAGGGTTGGTCGCTCCGAATGCGACGGCCACACAAGCACGCGTGCTTCAGGCGATAGACGATCTCGTGCCGGAGCGTACCGAGGCCTCGATCGCGGCAAAGAACCGGGTGCTGTCGGTGGCGGTGTCCGGCTTGCAGACATGGCCCCTTCCGAACGTCTGGCTCGGCGTCTCGGCCGAGGACCAGAAGCGCGCCGACGAGCGCATCCCGCTGCTGCTCGCGACGCCCGCGGCGGTACGGTTCGTCTCGCTCGAACCGCTGCTCGGGCCGATCGACGTTATTCCCTACCTGTTCATCTACACGAATGCGGACGATGAGGTGCTGCTGGACCACACGGACCGCATTGGCCCGGAAGAACCTTTGCCCTTCCACGACCCGGCGACGACCGACCCCGCCGAAATCGCGACGCCACGCCTCGACTGGGTGATCGTCGGCGGAGAGAGCGGGCCGGGGGCGCGGCCGATGCACCCGGACTGGGCGCGGTCGCTGCGCGACCAGTGCGTGGATGCTGGAGTGCCGTTCTTCTTCAAACAGCGGGGGGAATGGGCGCCTGGCATCTTCGAGGACATGGGCGACTATCTGAGCTTCGAGCCGGCCGAGCCGGGCGTGCGGGCAAAGCCGATCACACCCGACAATATTCGTTGGTTTGACGGCGCTACGGCTCCGGATGGTCCTGGTGCGCAGTTGCTTGGCAAGAAAGCCGCCGGCCGCCTGCTCGATGGCGTCGAACACAACGGGCTGCCCGCAGTCGGGACCGGGGCCCCGAAGCGGTTGGCCGCGCGGCCCGCCTCCGGGCCGGACGGCCAGAGCGTGGGGCAAGACAAGTGAACCTTCCGCTTTCCTATCGCGATTTTCTCGATGCCAAGATGGTGTTTGCGCCGGAGGGCGGGTTCGTCGTTTCCGAGGACGAGATCAACCCGCTGCTGAAGCCGCACCAGAAGGCGATCGTCATCTGGGCGATCGCGGGCGGGCGGCGGGCGATCTTCGCGGCGTTCGGGCTGGGCAAGAGTTTCATCCAGATCGAGATCCTCCGGCTGGTGGCAATCCATGCGCACGGTCCGACTCTGCAGGTGGCCCCGCTCGGGGTGCGCCAGGAGTTCTTCAACGATGTGGCGACGCTGGCGACGGGCGAGCACGAGGACATCACGGACGCGCAGCGGGCCGAGTTGAGGACGTGGCAGGAGGGGCATCCCGAGCGGGTGCCCAGCTTGAAGTTCGTCAACCGCATGAGCCAGGTTGGTCAGCGCATTATTCCCCAGCCTCCGTCCGATCGGCCCGGAGACGGTCCGCTCGGCCGACCGGCCGGGGCCCCGATTATATACATCACCAACTACGAGAGCGTGCGGGACGGCAAGCTGGACCTCAAGCGCTTCGTCGCCGCCTCGCTCGACGAGGCGTCGTGCCTGCGCGGCTTCGGCGGGACCAAGACGTTCCGCGAGTTCATGAAGCTCTTCGACGGTATGGCCTACAAGTTCGTGGCCACGGCGACGCCCTCGCCCAACGAATACATCGAGCTCCTCGCCTATTCGGCATTCCTCGAGGTGATGGATGTCGGGCAGGCCAAGACGCGGTTCTTCAAGCGCAACAGCGAGAAGGCCGACACGCTCACCATCCACCCCCACAAGGAACGCGAGTTCTGGCTGTGGGTCGCGAGCTGGGGGCTGTTCGTCGAAAAGCCGTCGGACCTGGGGTTTTCGGACGAGGGCTACGACCTGCCGCCGATGGACGTGTTCTGGCACGAGCTGCCCTCGGATCACTCGACGGCCGGCGAGGAGAAGTCGGGGCAGGGGCGGCTCCTCAAGAACGCCGCCGCCTCGCTGCCCGACGCGGCCCGGGAGAAGCGCGACAGCATTGGGCTGAGGATCGGCAAGCTGATGGAGCTGCGGGCCCTCGATCCCAAGGCGCACCGCGTGATCTGGCACGATCTCGAGGCCGAGCGCGCCGCCATCCAGAAGGCCATTCCAGCGGTCAAGTCGGTGTGGGGCAGCCAGGATATCGACGAGCGCGAGTTGCGGCTCACCGATTTCGCCTATGGGCGGATCGCGGAACTGAGCACCAAGCCGGTGATCGCCGGGCAGGGGTGCAACTTCCAGCGTTACTGCGCCTGGGAGATATTCCTCGGCATCGGCTTCAAGTTCAACGACCTGATCCAGGCGATCCACCGGGTGCGGCGGTTCCTGCAGACGAAACGGGTGCGCATCGACCTCGTCTACACCGAGGCGGAACGGCCGCTGCGCGACCTGATCGAGCGGCGCTGGGCGCAGCACGATGCGCAGCGCGCCATCATGACGGCGATCATCCGCGAGTACGGGCTCTCGGCGGCGGCCATGGCGTCGTCGCTGAAGCGCGGCATGGGGGTGAGCCGGATCGAGGTTGTCGGGGGCAATTCTATCCCCCAGCCTCCGGATGGTTCTTCTCCCCCACCCTCTGGCCCAGGCCAACCGGGCGGGGCCCCGCCTGACTACACGCTCATCAATGCCGACTGCGTCGAGGAGTGCGGGCGGATGCCGGCCGACTCGGTGGACCTGATCGTCACCTCGATCCCGTTCTCGACGCAGTACGAGTATTCGCCCAACTACGCCGACTTCGGCCACACCGATACCAACGAGCATTTCTGGGCCCAGATGGACTATCTGATCCCGGAACTGATGCGGGTGCTGAAGCCGGGGCGCGACGCCTGCATCCACGTCAAGGACCGGATCGTGCCGGGGGGGCTGACTGGCCTGGGGTTCCAGACGCTCTACCCGTTCTCGGACGACACCATCGTCCACTTCAAGGCGGCGGGGTTCGCCTTCCTTTCGCGCAAGACCATCGTCACCGACGTGGTGCGGGAGAACAACCAGACCTATCGGCTGGGCTGGACCGAGCAGTGCAAGGACGGCACGCGGATGGGCGACGGGCTGCCCGAATACCTGCTGGTGTTCAGAAAGCCACCCAGCGACAGCAGCGATGGGTATGCCGACGACAAGGTCGGCAAGGCCATGAAGATGTGGATCGGCAACGCCAAGCAGGCGCTGCGCGATACCAAGCTCAAGGCACACCGGCCGAAAATCCGCGAACTGCTGGCGGGCGGCAACGAAAGCGGGTGGATCAACCCCGAAGGCTATTCGCGCGGCCGGTGGCAGCTCGACGCGCACGGCTACATGCGGGTCAGCGGCAACCGGATGAATCACGCCGGCCGAGCTGCGCGGGCTCGACGCGAAAGTGATCTACAAGCTGTGGAAGGCCTACTCGCTGGCGAGCGTCTACGATTTCGAGCATCACGTGACGATCGCCGAGGGGCTCGAACAGGCCTCGTCGCTGCCCTCGGACTTCATGCTGGTCCCGCCGCACTCCTGGCACGAGGACGTGTGGGCCGACGTCGCCCGCATGCTGTCGATGAACTCGCTGCAGGGGCAGGCCGGGCGCGAACTGCACCTCTGCCCGCTGCAGTTCGACATCGTCGATCGCTGCATCGTGCGCTACTCGGAGCCGGGCGAGGTGGTGTTCGACCCGTTCGCCGGGCTGATGACCGTACCCTATCGGGCGCTGAAGGCCGGCCGCCGCGGCATCGGCATCGAACTCAACCCCGCCTACTTCGCCGATGGCGTCGCCTATGTCGAGGCGATGTCCCGCGACATGTCGGTGCCGGATTTGTTCGGGCTCGCGGGCGTCGAGGAGGCGAGCGATGCGTAAGCCCTTCGATCCGCGCAACAGCATGATCGTGTTCATGGACGCGCAGACCAACGCGCGGATGGTCGCGATTGCCCGGGAGACCGGACGGAAGATCGAGGAGTTGGCGGAGAGCGCGGTCAGCAACGACAGCGAACTGGCGCTGCTGTGCGACGGCGTTCTGGCGGCGATCGACGGGCTGGCGCTCGGCGCCGGCATCGACCTCGGCGGCGCTGTGGTGGCGACGTTCAACGCGACGAGCGCGAAGCTGGGGTTTCCGGAGAGGCTTTCTCTTGCCCCTCCGCTCCGTCCGACCGGCCCGGAGGCGGTCCGTTCGGCCGACCGCTCAGGGGACCCCGTCCCGACTGGCGGTCAGGCTAAGGGTGGGCAAACGTGAGCGGCGATCCTGCCATCCTCAGGGCGGCGTGCGAGGCATTCAACGGTCGGCATCGGCCGGGTGACCAGGTGCGCGTGTTCGCTCGGCTGCCGCTTCGTCGTGAACGGGAGGCCGCGAAGCATGCCGGCCCGTCGGCGCGCCGGGTCATCGCCGCGCCCGGCGCACATGTCCGCGATGGTGTCGTCGTGGTTGCCCTCTTCGGGGCCGTCGGCCTCGCGGTCGAGGACGTGGTCATCGGCCGGGTGAAGTGGAATGACGAATGAGCCCATCCGTTCACCTGTTCCATAGCCTGCGGCTGAAACGCATGCTGGCCGATCTGCAGCTCGAGCCTGGCTCGGTGACGGCGGATGCCGAGTTTGCGGTGGTCGACGATCTCAGCCGCCGCCGGCTGACGCCGCCGCTCAACAACCAGACGCTGGCGGAAGGGCTGGTCTCGGCGATCAAGCTCGCCGCGGCGGGGCTCGAAAGCCTCAGTCGGGACGGGGCCCCCGAAGCGGTTGGGCGAGCGGGCGCTCTTGCGGCCGATCGGACAGAGCGCGGGGCAGGGCGATGAGCTGGGACGAACTGACCGAGGAACAGAAGGTTGCCGCAGTACTCCGGCGCAAGCTCTGCGGGCACACCAGCGTCGTTGAGCATCAGCGGGTGCAGAAGTTGCAGGCGCGGGCCGATGCCCTGGGCGAGGCCTGCGACTGGCTGGCGGCGCATGGTTTCGCCGAGGCCTCGGCAGCGCTCGAGGCTGTGGCGTTCGAGAGGGTGACGGGATGAGTTACTGCGCCGGGTGCCCTGCCTTCGATCCGAATTGCCCGCCTGAGATCAACGTCGGCCCGTGTGGCTGCGTTCGAGCGGGAACGAAGGAACACTATGAGCAGGCCTATCAGGCTCGCGAAACCGAGCGGCGCGCTGAACTGCGGCGCGATGGGATGAACCGTGCTCAACGTCGGCGACTTGCTTCTGAAGCGAGGAAGGCCGGGCGATGAGCAATCTCGTCGGCGTCGCCTACTGGGCATGGAACTATTGCTGGTCGCTGGATGATATCGACCGTGTCGAGCAGATGATGGCGCGCGGCGAACATCCGAGCGCGATCGCCAGGGCGTTTCGCACGACGACGGAAGAAGTCGAGCGGTTGATCGCGCGTAACCCTGGGCTGGGGGGGGGGGCGTAGACGATGAGTGAGCGAATTCTTGCTTGCCCCACGCTCTGTCCGATCGATCCCGTAGCGGGATCGCTCGGCCAACCGCTTTGGGGGCCCCGGTGACCCTCTCCCCCGAACTCACCGCACTGCGCGACGAGGCGATGCGCGTCAGCTGCTTGAGCTGGGCGATCCAGAAGCGCTGGGGGCTGACCGATGCCGGCCCGGAGCGCACTGGCCCGTGCCCGAAATGCGGCTCGGCCGGGCACAGCAAGGGCACCGGGCCGGTCGACCGGTTCTCGATCAACATCGCCAGGAACATCTTCAACTGCCGGCGCTGCGGCATCGCAGGTTCGGGCGTGATCGACCTGGTGATGCAGACGCAGGATGTGGTCTTCATAGAGGCCTGCGAGATCATCACCGGCCATGCGGCGGATGCTCCGATCGACGAGGCCAAGGCGGAGGAGAACCGCCGGGCGCTCGAGGCCGAGGAGCGCCGTCGCGCAGCCGCGGCTGAGCGCTATCGAGAAAGGGCCAGGGCGGCCGGCAATGCGATCTGGCGCGAGGGGCAGTGGATCGACTTTTCGGTGCGCTCGATCGCGCGTGACTATCTCGAGATCGTCCGCGCCATCGATCTGGGTCAGGTGGCGGAGCGGTTCCCGGTGCTGCGGTTTCATCCCGAACTGCCGTGGACCGAGGCATTCACCGACGAGCGCGGCAACACCGGCTGGCGCACGCTCCACATCGGCCCGGCGCTGATGGCGGCGGTGCAGCTGCCGGACGGGCGGTTCGGCGCGGTGCACATGACATGGATCGACCTGAGCCAACCCAAGGGCAAGCTGGTGCTGCCGCCGGACGACAAGGGAGAGGCGCGGCCGAGCAAGAAAGTGCGCGGCACCAAGAAGGGCGGGGCGATAAGGCTCTATACGCCGGCCGGAACGGGCAGTCGGGACGGGGACCCCGAAGCGGTTGGTCGAGCGGGCGCTCTTGCGACCGATCGGACAGAGCGCGGGGCGAGAAGAATAGTCATGGGCGAGGGGCTAGAGTCGACTGGAACGCCGCTTTGCCATGCGTTCGAGCCGGACACGGCCTATTGGGCCGGGGTCGATCTGGGCAATATGGGAGGGCTTGCCCTGAAGCTCGACGGGCGGACAATCCACGACCAGCCGGATATGGAGGATCGCCCGTTCCTGCCGCCCGACTGGTGCGAGGAGCTGGTCTATCTGGGCGAAGGCGACGACGCCGAAGTGCACAGCGAGGAAAAGTGCATCCGGGGGCTGAGGCGGGCCAAGCGGATCAGGGAGGCGGCGCGGGCGCAGCGGCCGGAGTTGCCGCCGCTCTCGATCGTCTACGTGCCGCCGGGCGAGCCGGGCAAGGACATGAACGACATCGCCATGGATGAGCTGGGGGCTCTTTCTTCCCCCGGTGCTCTGTCCGATCGGCCCGCAGACGGTCTCTCCCCCGACTCCGGGGGCCTCGAGTGAGAAAGACTTCCGTGCGCGTCAGGGGCGCCATGGCCAAGGGCAGGGCGGTGGAGGACGAGGCGTTCGACCCCACCAAGGTCGCGGGCGACACGCCGGCCAAGCGCAAGAGCCGCGCCAGGGCGAGCGCAAAAAAGCCGAAGGCCGACGACCCCATCGGTTGGGCGCCGCGATCGCAGGGCGCGGCGGACAGAGCGCAAGAAGACCAACCGCACGACATCGACCCGGGCGCCGACGATGGGTCCGACCCGGCGCTGCTCGCCGACGAGTACGATCACCGGCCGGGCCACGTCGAGACGGTCGACTGGGAGCTGGCGGCCGAGTGCGCGGGGCTCGACCAGAACGACCGCGACAACGGCAGACGGCTAATCCTCTGGTACGGCCCCGACCTCTGCTACGTCTCGGGCATGGGCTGGCTGACCTGGCGCGGCACGCACTGGCAGCGCGACGAGGGAGAGCTCGATGCGCGCCGCATGGCGCAGCTGCTCGTCGACAAGATCAAACTCGAACCGTTCCACATCCACCACACGCCGGCGCAGGGCCGGCTGGTGGCGGCGGCGCTGAAGGCGCGCAAGCTGCCGGCCGGCAACCGCTCGCAGGCAGAGAAGGACATGATCGCCAAGGCCGACAAGGTGATCGCGCAGCTCGGCAGCAAGCGTGCGGCGCGCCGCAAATTTGCGGTTTCGTCGGGCAATTCCGGCAAGACCGCGGCGATGCTGCAGCAGGCGGCGAGTTTCAAGGCGATCGACCAGAACCTGCTCGACGCCGACCACATGAAATTCAACGTCCGCAACGGCACACTGGTGTTTTCGCGCGGGCTCGACCCCGAGCGGCCGGAGGGCAGCGAGCGGACCTCAGGGCTGTTCGAATTCGTCGAGCCGCAGGCGCGCGCCGACATGCTGACCAAGATCGCCGAGGTCGACTACGCGCCGCTGGCGACGTGTCCGCAATGGCAGGCGTTTCTCGACCGCATGATGCCGGACAGGACGATGCAGATCTTCCTTCAGGTGTTCCACGCCTATGCCATGCTGATCGGCGGCAACGGGGCGCAGAAGATCGCCTATCACTATGGGCTGGGCGGCAACGGAAAATCGGCGCTGCTCGAGACGCTGGGCGGGCTCGCGGGCAGTTATAGAACGACGGTCTCGCCCGATACCATCACCGGCGACGGACAGCGGCAGGGCCAGCAGGCCTCGCCCGACATCGCGCGGCTGTTCAATACCCGCTTCGTGACGGTGGAGGAGCTGCCCAAGGGCGTGCCGCTGCGCGAGGACCTGGTCAAGGCCATGTCGGGCGGCGGCAAGATGGCGGCGCGGTTCCTCCAAAAGGAGGTGTTCGAGTTCGTGCCGATCTTCACGGCGGTGCTCTCGGGCAACACCAAGCCCTCGATCACCGGCGCCGATCGCGGCATCTGGCGGCGGGTCTTTCTCATCCACTGGAAGGTGACGATGGAGGAGAACGATCCGGCGCGGATCGAATTCAAGGACCTGATGAAGCGCTTCGAGGCGGAGCGGCCGGGCATCCTCAACTGGCTGATCGACGGCGCCATCCTCTATCTCACGCGCGGGCTGATGCACTTCGTGCCGCCGGAGGTGACCGCCTTCACCGAGGAATACCGCAAGGAGCGCGACAACATCGAGGTGTTCACTACCTCGATGATCACCACCAAGCCCGGCAACCGCATCCAGGCGGGGCATCTGTTCAAGCGCTATCAGGGCTGGTGCGAGGCGAACGGGCTGACCGCGGCCAAGCAGCGCACCTTCGGCGACCGGCTCAGCGAGCTGGGGTTCAAGAAGGACATCGGACGCTACTACGAATACCTCGATATCGGGGTGAGGGCGATGCCGGTGACCGACAGCGATCCGGGGTGGCAGCCGGCCGACGACTAGCCTCGCCGGATCGTCGTTTTACGGCGTTCGGCCCGGCCCCGCACCCCCTCCCGGCAGACAGAAAAACGGAAGTCGCGACCCTCGCCGCGCTGGCGCGCGCGATACGAGGGTCGCGAGAGTTGAGCGAGGGAGGAAATGCGACGGTCGCGGATCGGGTTCAACAGTGATTTCAATGTGTTGCACCGAATTTGCGAGGGTGGCGAGGGTGGTGCTCGCGTATATAGGGAGGGGTGTGGGGGCGTGGCGCTGTTTTGGAGCGGCGTTCTGGTGATCGCAGGGAGGCAGCGTTGTTTCACATCACATGAGGAACACCCTCGCTGAACCTCGCTCCCTCGTCAGGACATTGATCGACCACGTCTTCTTATTCAGCGAGGGTGTTTTGTTACCCTCGCTAAACCTCGAAAAAGGCAGAAATGAAGGGTAAGGGGGCCATCGGCCCGATCCGGGAGTGGGACAAGCCGGGGCCGAGGCGGCTGGTCCCCAAGCGCGGTGTAGCCGGGCTGTCGATGGCGGTGCTCGGCGGGCTCAACTGGTACGCGGTGATGGTCAAGGCCGGATCGGAATTTCCGGTGGCGCGGCAGCTCGAGGCGCGGGCGGGCCTCGTCGCGGTGGTGCCGGTCAGGCGCGAGTGGCGGCGGGTCAACCGTTATGTGAAGCGCAAGCACGAGGTGCGCTATCCGCTCCTCGCGCGATATGTGTTCGTCGGGTTCGGGCACGGCGTGGCGTCGAGCTATGCCGACGAGGTGCGCGGCCTGGCGCAGCTGATGCGTGAACTGACGCTCTTGCAATCGGTGGTGGGGATGGACGGGCTGCCGCGCCGGATGGAGGCGCTCAAGGTGGCGCGGTTCCTCAACGACCTGGGCGAGGTGGTGGCGCCGGTGGCGCATCGGCATATGCCGACGCATGGGGAGTTCGCGGCGGGCGATGATGTGCAAATCATGAGCGGGCCGTTTGAGGGGCAGATCGTGCGGGTGCATGCGATTAGCGGGCCCGATGCCCATGTGCTGCTGCCGCTGTTCGGGGATGCGGAGCAGAACGTGCGCGTGCCTCTTGCAAATCTCGAACGAGCGGACTAACGCTTGGGGCGGATGACCGGAGACCCGTCGCAGGCCGCTCGACTAGAGCGCGGTTCCCGAGCGACGAATGGCCCAGCCAGCAGAGACTGGTCACCGCCAGCATTGTGTCCCGAGACTATGGCGCGCCCCGAGAGATCGGCGGCGCGTTTGTCGTATCCGAGGCGGTGCCCGCCCGCAAAATTGCGGCCTCATAAGGCCGGCGGGTCCTTCCCAGCCCCCCAAACCCATGCGGGGCGTCTTAGCGCAGGGGTCCGTTAGTTTTCAGGGATTTTGGCAGGGTTGACGGGGTTGACGGACGTGATCGGAACGGTTGACGCCCGGTTGACGGACCAGCTCTGGGTGCCGATCGCGGAAGCGGCGCGGCGGCACAATGTGTCGCGGGCGGCGATGCATAAGCGGGTCGGCAAGCTGGTCGAACTGGGGCGGCTCGCGACCAGGCCGGGCCAGCGCGGCACGGTGCTGGTCAACAGCGTGGCGCTCGACCGGGCGATCGCGCAGGAGACGGACCCGGCGCAGCAGCTGCGCAACGGGACGTCGGCGGCGCCGGTTAGCCCCGAACCGGAAGACGAGACCGACGAGGGGCCGGCGGCGCCGGGATCGCCGAGCTACCTCAGCTCGCGCGCCGCACGGGAAACCTACCAGGCCGAGAACGCCAGGCTCGATCTCGAACTTCGCCTGGACAAGCTCGCCGACAAGGACCGCGCCGAACAACACACCATAGCGACGATGCGCAAGCTGCGTGACCGTCTGCTCGGCCTACCGGCGATGGTCTCGGATCGGCTTGCCTCGGCACCCGACGCGCGGGCGATCCGGACAATCCTCGCTGAGGAGCTCCGCAAAGCGCTCGACGGGCTCGCCAAGCAACTCGATGGGCTCTACGACGAAGATGACGACGACGGCCCCGACGACAGCACTGATGGAGGCGAGCCGGAAGCGGCTGCGTAGAAACGCACGCGTCGTCTTTCGCGGCGCCGCGGCGGGGCTCCGGCCCGATCCTCAGGAGTTAGTCTCGGAATGGGCCGAGAACTGCCGGGTAGTCCCGGAAGGTGGCGCGATCGCCGGGAAGTGGCACAACGGCGTCGCGCCCTATCTGGTCGAACCGATGGACGCGCTGTCGCCGGACGATCCGTGTGAGCGGGTGGTCATCATCAAGCCCGCCCAGTCCGGCGGATCGGCGGTGGCCGAGAATTGGCTCGGGTACATCATGCACCGCACGCCTGGCCCGGCGATGTATGTCGGCCCGACGGTCAAATCCGCGAAGGACTGGTACGAGGAGAAGCTCGGCCCGACGATTGATGCGTCGCCGGTGCTCTCGCCGGCGAAGGGCGGCGTGGTCATGCCTCGCAAGTCCCGATCCGGCGAGGGGTCGAAGGCTGACCGCATCCGGTTTCGGGGTGGCTATCTCCTGCTTGCCGGCGCCAATTCGGCGGCAACCCTGCGCCAGCACTCGATCCGCTTCATGGTGCGCGACGATCGCTCGGCGTGGACGGACAACGCGGACGGCGAAGGCGACCCGAAGGACCTTAGCGACAAGCGCCTCAAGACCTACCGGGTGTTTGGTCTGTCGAAGGTGCTCGACGTGTCGTCGCCCAAGCTCAAGGGCGCCGACATCGACGCCGACTACGAGAAAGGCGACCGGCGGCGCTACTACCTCAGGTGCAAGAGCTGCGGCGACTACACCGATTTCGTCTGGGAAGACGTGATCAAGAGCGCGGCGCCGCCGTATCGCTGCCACGTCAAGTGCCCGAGCTGCGGCACCGAGCACTACGAGGGCGACAAGCCGGCCATGATGGCCGTCGAGAACTGGATCGCAACCGTCGCCGATGCCGACGGGGTGGCGCCGCCCAAGACCATCCCGAAGGCCGAGTTCGCGGCCTGGCGCAATCGGGACATCGGGCAGCGGTCGATCAAGAGTTTTGCCATCACTGGCGAGATCAACATTTTCGAGCGCTGGGACGCGCTCGCCGTTGGCGAGGCCGAGGCGGGGGACGATCCGGAAAAGCGGCAGCCGTTCGAGAACGGCGACCTCGGCCGCGGCTACGAGCCGAAGGGCGAGGGGCCGGGTTGGGAAGTCATCGCCGCTCGGAAGGAAGACTGGCACCGCGGGACGCTGCCGGCCGGCGTGCTCTACGTGACGCTTACCGGAGACGTGCAGGCCGATGGCATCTATTGGTCGTTCCTCGGCTGGGGTCCGGGTAAGGGGTCCTGGCACCTGGACCACGGGTTCCTGCCCGGCGCGACCGACGAGCCACTGGCCGGAGCGTGGCCGAAGCTCGACCAGGTCGCGGACCATGGCGTCAATTTCGGCGGTGTCCGGATCGCCGCAGACATGATTGGGATCGACAGCGGCTACAATGCCGATGCGGTTTACGCGTGGGTGCGGCGTCGCCACAACGCGCTCGCGGTCAAGGGCGACGACGGCTGGAGCAAGCCGGCGATCAATCGCTCAAAGGATGCCGAAGTCAGGACGCACGGGCTGAGCGCCGGCAAGGCCAAGCGCTACGGCATCAAGGTGTGGATGATCGGCACCTGGAGCATCAAGGCGACCTTGATCCTGTTCCTCGGCAAACTGCCGAAGGAAGGGGGTGAGGGGTTGCCGACCGGCTACCAGCACTTCGCGACCAATACCGAGCAGCCGTACTTCGAGCAGCTCACGGCGGAGTTCATAAAAACGGTCAAGGCCGAGGACGGATCGGTTCGCCGCGAATTCGGTCAGCGCGGACCGAACCATTGGCTCGATTGCTGGGTGTACGGCTACGCGCTGACGCATTTCGCCGGCCTTTGGGCGTGGGGTGAGGAACAGTGGGATGCGCGAGCCCGCGAGCTATCTTCGATGACCAAGCCGGACCAGGCGGACATGTTTGGGTCGCCCGGGACCACGATTGCCGCGGCCGTACCCATGCCGCCGGACGAACCAGAGACGCCGGCGCAGCCGATGCGCGCCAAAAAGCAGGACGACGGGCTCTCCGCCCTCGCCAAACTGAACCAGTAGGACAGCAATGGCCGACATGACCCTCGCCGAATGCGACGCGGCGATCGCCGAGCTGCGCGCCGTCAAGCGGAGCCGCCTCCTGGGCGGCGTTCGCACCCGCACGGACTACGTGAGCGGCGGCGTGAGCAAGGAATTCGCGACGATGCTGGAGATCGACGGCGAAATCGCCCGCCTCGAGGTGCTGCGGGCGCGGCTCAACGGCGGATCGAGCGGCGGCGGACCGATCCGCATCGGCTTTGGACCCCGGATATGAGCACCCCCAAGCCGACCGTGCGGGTCAAGGCCGGCGACAGCACCGGCGCCAGCGCCCGCGTCATGATGCAGGGCGGCATGCCGCGCACGAGCTACGCCTCGGCAGACCTCGGCCACCCCTCGATGCTGGGCTGGATGCCGATGTCGCAATCGGCCGACGCCGAATGGCTGCGCGATCGCAATATGTCGACGGCGCGCATCCGCGACATGCAGCGCAACGAGGGCTGGGTCAAATCCGGCGTCAACCGCAAGGTCGACATGCTGGTCGGCGGCTCGCTCAGGCTCAATTCGAAGCCGGATGCGCTCGGGCTGGGCATCAGCACGGACGCTGCGCATGCTCTGGGCCGCCAGATCCAGTCGAAGTGGTTCGACTGGGCCGAGGACCCGATCTTTCGCGGCGATGCCGAGCGGCAGATGCCGTTCAGCGGCACGGCCGGACTGGTTGCCCGTGAGTTCACCGGTCTCGGCGAGAGCCTGGGTGTCCTGCGCTGGATCGAACGGCCGGGCTGGGACTACCGGACGGCCATTCAAGTCATCGATCCCGACCGATTGTCCAATCCGATGGGCACGCCCGACACCGACCGGCTGCGCGGTGGGGTCGAGAAGGACGAAAACAACGCGCCGATCGCCTATCACATCCGGTGCGGCCATCCGTTCGACGTTTTTTCTACAGCGTCGTTCCAGTGGGATCGCATCGATCGGTGGGACCGGATCGGCGACTGGGAGCGCCCGAAGGTCTTTCACGTCTACGACAAGGAGCGGCCGGGCCAATCGCGCGGCGTTTCCGACCTCGTCGCGTCGATGACCAAGCTCAGGATGCTGTCGCGCTACTCCGAGTCGGAAGTGCGGACGGCGGCGATCAATTCGACCATCGTCGGAGCGATCTACACCCAGCTCGGCGCGGAATACGCAGCCGATCGGCTCGGTTCGGACGTGACCGGCGGCACCGACTGGAAAGAGTTCAACACCAGCCGGGCGGATTTCTACAAGAACCGCAATGTGCTCGACGACGCGCGGTTCCTGACGCTGTTCCCGTCCGACAAGCTCGAAATGAACACCCAGCCGCGCGAGACGGCGGGCTATCCGGCGTTTCAGACGGCCTTCCTCCAGGCCTTTGCGGCGAGCATCGGCATTTCCTACGAGCAGCTCTCGATGGACTGGAGCAACACCAACTATTCGTCGGCCCGCGCGGCCCTCAACGAGGTGTGGCGCGGCGTGATGCGGCTGAGGTCGATCCTGCTCTGGGGCTTCGCCATCCCGGTCTATGCCGCATGGCTCGAGGACGCGCTCGATGCCGGCACGATCGATGTGCCGAAGGGGTGCGCCGATTTCTACGACGCCCCGGCGGCCTGGCTCAATGCCGACTGGATCGGCCCCGCCCGCGGCTTCATCGATCCGGTGAAGGAAGCGCAGGCTTCGGCGCTCCGAATGGACGGCCGCATTTCGACGCTCGAGCGCGAGGCGGCGGAACAGGGTCAGGACTGGGAAGAGATCATCGCCCAGCTCGCGCGCGAGCGCGCCGCGATGGAAGACGCCGGGATCGCCGGCGTCGTCACCGATCTGACCATTGTTTCCGCGACGGATGGGCAGCAGGCGCCCGGCGGGAAACAGGGAAAGGACAAGCAGAATGCCGCGTAATCTCGATCTCGCTCTGAGGACACCCGGCCAGGTGCTGCTGCTCGAACGCGGCCACGCGCAGGCGCTCGTCGATCGCGGCCTCGAGGAGCATCCGCCGCGGCAATCGCGAAGCCTCCTGTCGCGCGCCATCGGCGCCGTGGCGCGGCTCGGCCGGCCGGTGGCGATGGAAGACGACGAGGGGCCGGCCATCGACCGCAGCAAGCTGGCCATGCCGGAAATCATCTGGGCCGGCACGGTCGAATATGGCGACGGCTACGCCATCGTCGAGGGCATCGCCATCGTCGATGTCGAAGGCGTGCTGACGCCCGACGGCTACATCGACTGGTGGAGCTGGTGCTGGGTCGGCGGTTACGCGCAGATCGGCGCCGCGATCCGGGCGGCGCGCGCCGACGATAGGGTGCATGCCGTCTTCATGCGCGTCGACTCGCCCGGAGGCTATGTCGACGGATGCTTCGACCTCGCCGAGGAGATCGCGGCGGACAACGGCAAGGCCGGCGGCAAGCCGGTCTGGGTCTATGCCCGGATGTCGTGCTCGGCCGCCTATGCGCTGTCCGCCTCGGCTGACCGGATCGTCGCTGCGGCGGAAGCCGATGTCGGCTCGATCGGCGTCCTGATCCTGCATGTCGACGTTTCGGGCTTGTACGCCGAGCACGGGATCAAGATCGAAGCGATCGAAAGCCTTCCGCGAAAGACCGACGGAGCGGAATGGAAACCGCTGTCCGAGGACGCCAGGGCGCATCTGAAGGGCGCGGTGGACCAGATCGCCCGCCGGTTCGCCGGAGTCGTCACGGCGGGGCGCGACCTCAGCGCGGACGATATCGCGGCGCTCCAGGCCCGCTGGTTCCTCGCCCAGCATGACGATCCGGCGCAATCGGGCCTGGCGCTCAAGCTCGTCGACGAAATCGCATCCGAGCGCGCGGCCTTCGCGGCGCTCCAGAGTTCCCTGTCCAACCAAACCGAGACCGGTGCGCCGGCTGCGACGGGGGAAGATGCGGCCACGGCCGCGCGCGCCGGAGGCAAAAAGGAAACTGACATGTCGCTCAAAGAGCAGATCGAGGCCCTCCGCACCAAGGCGGCGAAGGGCGACAAGGCGGCAATCGCCGAGCTCAAGGCCATGGGCGTGCCGGTCAAGGCCGACACGTCGACGACGGAAGAAGACGATCCCGAGGTCGACGAGGAACAGGCTGCGACCGAGGAAGAGCCGGCCGAGGAAGAAGACGGCGAGGACGAGACCGAGCCCAAGCCCGCGGCCACCGGCACCAAGGCCGGCTTCGCCCTGCTGAAGGCGCCGGAGGCCAAGGGCCGCACCGCGCTCGCCAACGAGCTGGCGGCCAAGGTGGCCAGCAAGAAGCTGACCTATGGCGAGGCCAAGAAGATGCTTGCCGCCGCCCCCAAGGGCAGCCGCCTCGGCGACGCCATGGCGGGCAGGGACCACAATCCCGGCGCGGACGGTGCGGATGCGGGCAAGCCCGCGGCCGGCCTCGGCACTGCAGTCGATCGCATGCTGGCCCGCACCGGGCGGAAAGCCACCGCCTAGCATCCCGCCGATACCTTTGATTGCTGCCGCCGCCCCGGTCGGGGCGGCGTTTCTATCTCCACCCCTTCCCTCAACCGGAGTGCACCGCAATGGTCACCAGAGCCTTCTCGGTCGCCGCGCCCAAGCTGCTGACCGCCCTTCTCAAGTATGAATGCTTCCCCGATTTCTGCCGCGAGCAGGCGACGCTGCTCGCCGGCGACGGCGCGTCTCGCGTTGTCGAACTCGGCACCCTGATGGGTCTGCGCACCATCGATCTCGTCGCGGCCAACGTGGACGCCACCGCCGATGGCGGCAACACCGGCAACGGTATCCTGACCGTCGCCGATCCGGCAACGGGCGCCGGGGTCAAGGCCGGCGACTATGTGCTCACTATCACCGGCGGCGCCTTCGACGGCGCCATCGCGGCGGTGGCCGGCAACACCGGCAACGGCGCCCCGACGATGGACGCGACCGAGACCGCCGTGGGCGTTGTCGCTGGCGTCTACCGGGCCGTGTGCATCGAGCCGGCGGCCAATGCCGGCACCTTCGAGGTGTTCGATCCGGCGGGGGTCTCGATCGGCGTCGCCGCGGTGGGCGTGCTGTTCGCCGGCGTGGTGCGGTTCACCATCGCGGACGGGGCGACCGACTTCGTGGCGGGCGACGCCTTCACCATCACGGTGACGCCGATCGTTCCCGCCAACGGGCTCGGCGCCTTCTCGGTGGTCGAGCCCGATGGGGTGGCGCTCGCCGCCGGCGTCGTCGGCACGGCCTACAGCCATGAGATCAAGTTCACCCTCGCCGACGGCGCGACGAACTTCGTGGTCGGCGACAGCTTCACGATCACCGTCCCTGAGGGCGACGGCAAGGCCGTGGCCTGGGATCCTGCCGCAACCGACGGCAGCGCGGTGGTCGATAGCATCGCGCTGGTGAAAACCGTCGCCGTGGATGGCCTCGACGCGCCGATCCTGGTCGAGCGTCGCGGTCCAGCGATCATCGCTTCCGCCGGGATCGAGTGGCCGGCCGGCGTCACCGACAACCAGAAGGCTGCGGCCGTCGCCGCTCTCGCCCTCAAGGGCATCCTGGTCCGCTAGGAAAACCCGATCGCGCGTTTGCGTATCGGGGCGGCGGCCCGCCGCCCTGACCAGTATGATCCCCGGCGGCGGGTGCCGCCTTTCCCCGAACAATCGAAACCAGGAGCGGTGGCATGGACCCCGATAACTTCAATTTTCCCTACACGGCGACGGACCTGACCGAACAGGTCAATCGTATCCCCAACAGCTACGGCCTCCTGCTGGCCATGGGGCTGTTCTCGTCCGAAGGCGTGATCTCGACCACGGTCGAAATCCACATGGAGGACGGCATTCTCAAGGTGCTGCCGGCGAAAGAGCGCGGCGCCCCCGGCACGCTGGCAGGACGGGAGACCGGTAAAACACTGTTCTTCAAGGTGCCGCACTTCCCGCATCGGGACCTGATCCTGCCCAAGGACATCCAGGACATCCTGATCATGGCGGGGCGGATGAAGCGGCCGAACACGCTTGCCGACGAACTGGCCAAGCGGCTTAACAACATCCGCAACAACCACTCGATCACCCTCGAATATGTGCGCATGGGGGCGCTCAAGGGCGTGATCAAGGAAGGCGCCGGGGCCGAACTCTACAACCTGTTCGACGAGTTCGACATCACCAAGAAGACCGTCGACTTCGTGCTCGGCACGGCCGGCACCGATGTCATCGCCAAGTGCGAGGAAGTGAGCGACCACATCATTTCCAACCTCAAGGGCGAGGTTTCGAACGGCGTCGAAATCCAGGTGTCTGGCTCGTTCTTCAACAAGCTGGTGCAGCACGCCAAGGTCGAGAAGTACTGGGTGCAGACCCAGCAGGCGCAGCAGATCGCGAACATGGAGCGCGACCGGCTGGGCGGCAACTGGGGCCGCGTCTTCGACTTCCAGAACATCCGCTTCCGCGAGAACAAGACGACGTTCCCGATCGAGGTGGACGGTGCGATGACCAGCGAGGCGGCCATCGCCGCCGGCTACGGGCATGCCTATCCGACCGGCACGGTGAACACGTTCAAGACCTGGTTCGCGCCGGCCGACACGATGGCTGCCCTCAATGCCGCTGGGGACGAAATCTTCATTTCGCCGGAAATCCTCGATCACGGCAAGGGCATCGATCTGTGGTCCGAGTCGAACCCGCTGGCGATCTGCCAGCGTCCGGAAGTGCTGGTCGAGGTGAATACGTCAAACTAAGGCCCCCACGCTCTGGCCGATCGGTCCCGAACAGGACCGCTCGGCCAACCGCTTTGGGGCCCCGGTCCGACTGCACACCCCGCAGCGTCCCGCAATTTTGCGGGACGCGGGGATATTCCGAGGAGGTTCCCGATGCGCCTCGATTTTGCCTCCGACGCCTTCGACGCCATCCAGGAGGAGCTGTTCGAGGACGTGCTCTATACGCCTGCCGGCGGCGGGGCGGCGGTGACACTCCTGAAGGCGATTTTCGGGGTCGAGATCGCATCGGCGCGGCCGGAAGTCTTCGACCAGACAGTGCGGGTCGGCACGCATCTGACGCGCGCTTCCAAAGCCAAGTTCGCCGGGATCGCCAAGGGCGCGCTGATCAAGGACGGGACGGCGCCGGAGTTCGACGACGGGACGGAATATCGCGTCGTCGACGTGCAGCCGGCGGGAGACGGACGGCTCGAGATCGAGATCAGCCTGGTCGTCAATTCATAGACCCCACGCTCTGTCCGACCGGCTGCAAGGGCATCCGTTCGGCCAACCGCTTAGGGGCCCCGTCCCGACTGGAACACTTTTGGGGGCCCGGGATGAAACTCGAACTCAAGGCGGCCCTGGTCGGCGATCTGCCGGGCTTCATGAAGGACGAGCTGGAGCGCGGCGCGGCGGCATCGAGCGGCGGCGTGCTGAAGACCATGACGCACCTCAAGGAGGTGCTGCGGGCGCAGGTGCTTTCGGCGTTCGGATCGCAGCGGCTCGCCAACACCTGGCGCGGAGACATGTTCCCGAGGCCGCCCAAGACCAGCCTCGGCGCCGCGGCGACGGTCTATTCGAACGCGCCGCACATCATTGCGGCGTTCAGCGCATCGACGGTGATCCGCAGCCAGAGGGGCGTATGGCTGGCGATCCCGTCGCCGGACTGCCCGAGGGGGCCGGGAGGGCGCCGGCTCGATCCGTCGAACTTCCCGGAGGATCGCTTCGGCAAGCTGCATTTCGTCTATCGGCCGGGCAAGGCGTCGCTGCTGGTGGTCGACGAAGTGGGGCGCACGGCGAGCGGTAAGGTCTCGCGGCAGAAGCAGCGCCGCAAGGACGGCAGCTTCAAGCAGGGGACGGTGAGCGTGGTGATGTTCTTCCTGGTGCCGTTCGTCAGCCTCAGGCAGGCGCTCAACCTGGAGGCGGCCTACGCCGCCGCGCTCGATGAGCTGACCGGCAACATCGTTTCGGAGTGGAACCGCCTTGCCCAAGCATGAACAGATCATGGTCGCGCTGTTCGCCGCGCTGCAGACGGCGGTGGGCGTCACGGTCGGGCGCAACGTTGCGCTGCCGGAGGTGGGGAGCGACAGCACCACCTGCACTCTCAAGGACGGCCCGATCCAGCCGGGCGACGAATTTATCAATCCGCCGGTCTACGAATTCACCATGACGCCCACGGTGCTGATCATCGTCTCGGGCGGGGCGAACGAGGCGGCGCGCGACGCGGCGATCGCCAGCGTTCTCGACAGCCTGCTGGCGACGATCGCAGCGATCACGGATCTGGGCGGGCTCACCCTTGCCATCCGGCCGCAGCCGCCGACCACCGCGCCCAAGGAATTGTGGGGCGCCGCGGACATGAAGGGCGCCGAGTTCGGCATCGAGATCGATTACGAGAGCGATAGCAGCGCCGGGTAAGCGCCGGTCTCTTCTTTTTCACCCCACGCTCTGGCCGACCGATCCGAAGCCGGCTCGTTCGGCCAACCGATTTGGGGCCCCGTCCCGACTTCACATCCAAGGAGACATGGTCATGGCCAAGCAGCGCGCGGTTGGCGCGGATGTCGTCATTCTCATTTGCGCGGAGGCGGCCTATGGGGTCGCGCCCGATGGCGCGGCGACCGGCGTCTATACGCGGCCGGCGCTCAAATCGAGCGGGCTCGGCGGGTCGCAGCCGCTCGAGGGCGATGCGCTGATCAACACCGGCAACGCCGACGACAGCGATCCGTCGCTGGGCGCGTTCGATGCCAGCGGCTCGCTGGTCGCGCCGCTCGACGCGCGCGGGGCGGGCTTCTGGCTGACCATGGCGCTCGGGGCGGAAGACGCGCCGGTCGACGAGGGCGGGGGCGAGTTCAGCCACACATGGACGTCGGGCAAGGACCTCAAGTCCTACGCGGTGCAGACGGCGCACCCGAAGCTCACGACGCCGAAATATCGCACAGTGCTGGGGGCCAAGGCGGGCGGCTTCTCGCTGCCGATGCAGCGCAACGGCCGGGCGCTGATGACCATCCCGATGACCGGGCAATCGGAAGTCAAGGACGTGGCGATCCACGACGCGGCGCCAAAGGTCTTCGTGCGGCGGCCATTCGACAATGCCGGCGGATCGGTCAAGATCGGCGGCGTGGCGCTTGCCAACGTGATCGGTGCGACGCTCGATTTCTCAAACGGGCTCGACCCGGCGCTGACCATCCGCGCCGACAACTTCATCGACGGCGTCGACGAGACGCAGCGGGTGCTGACCGGCTCGCTCAATCTCAGGCTGGGGACCGATCACACGATCGACGATCTGATCGACGCCGAAGGCGC
This sequence comes from Devosia nanyangense, assembly GCA_016213505.1. GTDB lineage: Bacteria > Pseudomonadota > Alphaproteobacteria > Rhizobiales > Devosiaceae > Devosia_A > Devosia_A nanyangense. The sequence continues at coordinate 23,128 of JACRAF010000025.1, read as the reverse complement.
GGCCGTGGTCGAGTTCGCGCTGGCGCTCAAGGCGGCGCCGACCTGGAAGCTCGCGTTTTCGATGGCGCGGGTGTTCTTCGAACTCAGCAAGAAGCCGGTCGACGGACCGGGCGGCATCCAGGCGACGGTCAACTTCCGCACCGCCTATGACGATATCAACGACATCGCCATGCTGACGGCGACGCTGTTCAACGACGTGGCGGCGTACTGATGGGCATCCGGCTGAACCGGCCGACCGAGCCGGTGTGGGTCGATCTCGGCCGCGGCGCGGCGGTGCTGGCGGAAGCGCCGAGCACGCCGACGGTCTATGCGGCGCGGGCCGCGGCGCAGGCGCTGTTCGTCGAACTGGTGGAAGCCGGCGAGGCGGTGACGCGGGCGGGCGGGCGGATCACCGGCCTGCCCGATCTGACCGACCCGATGCAGGCCAAGGGGCAGCAGGATGCGCTGTTCGTGGTTTGCCTCGCCGAGATCGTGGTCAGCGACTGGAAAGGCATTCTAAGCGCCGAGGGGACTGAAGTCGAGTTCGATCCGGCGCTGCTGGTGTTCCTGTTCGAGGACCATGCGGCGGCGGACCGGTTCATGGGCAACTATCTCCATCCGCTCAACCAGGTGGTGGCGGAGGGAAACGCCTAGCGGCTCTCTCGTCCTGGCATTTCGGGAAGGGCCGCGGACGGACATATTGCGACGGATGCGAGGCTGTGGGCGCGCCCTGCGCCACGACGCATCCGAGGCAGTGTCCCTACAATGCCGAGGCTCCGCAGAGCGCCGATGGGCGCATGGCGTGGGCGATCTTCAAAGACAACGCCTGGCGGATCAAATCTGCCGGGATGGGCGGCGTCACGGGGTTCGACCTCGAGAGCGCGCAGCGCCGGCTGATGGCGGTCGGCGTCGACATCGATATCGCCGAGGACCTGCTGACCGCCTGCGCGGCGGCGACGCTTCGGGCCTGGCACGAAAAGGACGATCCCGATGGCGGAGAGGACTAGAGAGGTCGGCATCCGGCTTTCCGTCAAGGACGCCGAGATCGCCAAGCGGGCCCTCGCGGCCTTCGGCGCGGACGGCGAGGCGGCGCTCAAGCGGATAGAGCGCAGCGGGCACCCGGCGTCGGCGTCGCTGAACGTGTTGAGCAACTCGATCGCCAAGAGCAAGGCGTTCGCCAGTGAGTTCGCGGTCGAAGCGGCGCGGAGTTTTCTCGGCCCGGTTCTCGCCATCGGGACGGCCATCGGCGCGATCGACGCCATGAGGGACTCGATCGAGCGGGTCAAGAAGGTCGCCGAGTTCGTCGATCTCGCCGACCGGCTGGGGATTGCAGTCGACAAACTCCAGGGCTTGCGGGCGACGTTCCGGGAGAGCGGCAATGATGTCGGCCAGCTCGACGCCGCGCTCCAGACCTTTGCGGCCAATCTCGCAAAATCCGGAGGACCGCTCGACAAGGTCTTCAATCTCAACAAGGTCAAGATCACCGGGGATACCTTCACGGACCTGCAGCACTATGCCGACCTAGTGAAGAACGCCAAGAACGAGCAGGAGAAGCTGCAGCTCGTGACGCTCGCCTTTGGCCGGTCCTCCAAGGAGGTGACCGACCTCGTCGATCGAGGCGGTGCGGCGTTGGGCCGGGCCGCGGACGAAGCGCATCGGCTGAACGTCGCGCTCAGCGAGGCGGACGCGGAGAAGGCGCGGGAGGTGCAGGAGCGGCTGGCCGAGGTCGGCATCAAGCTGGACGCGGCCAAGGACAAGTTCGCGCTGATGATCTCGCCGGCCGTGATCGGTACGCTGGAGACCTTCACCGATCTGCTCGAGCAGACGCGCAATCTGCTCACCGACATCCAGAACCTCGACCTGCAGGGCATCGCCAAGATCATCGGCCGACAGACCGAGGGCGACCATCCCAGCCTGTTCGGCAAGAACGGGATGTTCGCGATCGACTGGTGGGGCGACGGCAGCGCCGTGACGGGCAACAATGACCTGATCAAGGCGCCGAAGGTCAATCGCAGCGGCGGTCCGGACGACCGCGGGGGCGGCTGGGGCAACAACGTCGACCAGTACCTCAAGACGACGGACGAGAAGACCAAGACGACGCTGCTGCTCAACGATGCGTTGGATCAGCAGACGAAGCGCATTGGTGAGGTGAAGGACGCGCTGAACCGCCAGCTTGCGGCGCTCGGCATGACCGACCGCGAGCAGGCGATCGCCAACGAGCTGGCCAAGGCCCATGTCACCGCGATGGACGACGAGGGCCGGAAGATCGCCGAACTGACCGGCAAACTTTACGACCAGAAGGCGGCACAGGACGCGGTCAACGACGCCACGGCATTCTTCGCGCAGACGGCGGAGGGGGTGTTCGAGGATCTGCTCGACGGCACCAAATCCTGGCAGGACATGTTGGGCGATGTGACCAAGATGCTGGAGAAGGCGACGCTGCAGGCGGCGCTGCTCGGCACCGGGCCTCTCGCGGGCCTGTTCGGCACGAAGGCTGACACGGCTGGGGAGACGGGCGGCATCTTCGGCTGGCTGGCGAGTATCATCACCGGGGATGGCGGCGCGACCGGCAGCGCATGGACCGGCGGTTGGGGCTCGACGGGGATCGCCAACGCCAAGGGCAACGCCTTCGCCGACGCGCCGGGGCTGCATGCTTATGTCAACCAGGTGGCGACGCATCCGACGGTGTTCCGCTTCGCACACGGGGTCGGCCTCATGGGCGAGGAGGCGGGGTCGCATGGCGAGGGCATCCTGCCGCTGATGCGCGACGGCCGCGGCCGGCTCGGGGTCTCGGCGATGGGCGGCGGCCAGGCGCCGGTGGTCAACATCAGCGTCGTCAACAATGCCGGAGCCGAGGTGACGACCACGAAGCGGCAGAACGCCAATGGCGGGTTGGATATCGAGTTGCTGATCGAGAGGGTGGCGGCGCGCAGTATGGCATCGCCGGGCCGGCCGGTGAACAAGGCGGCCAGAACGATGTTCGGACTGCAGACCCAGCTGACGGGGCGCTAGATGACCGCCGCCTGGCCAGGGACGTTGCCGCAGCGGTTTCTGATCCCGGGCAACAGCGAGAGCCTCGACGAGAACCGGATCGCGAGCCAGACCGACACCGGGCCGGGCAAGCGTCGGCCGCGCTCGAGCATGGAGATCGGCAGCTTCACCGGCACCATGCGGATGTCGGGCGCGCAATGGGCGATCCTCTTGGCGTTCGGGAAAACCGATCTCGGCAAGTGGGTGCTGCCCTTCACCATTCCTGCGACGGACGGCGGCGCCGACTGGCTGGTGCGGTTCGCGATGGGGAGCAAGCCCCGGCGGGTCAACATCGGCGGGGATCGCTGGAACGTGAGCATGGCGCTGGAGATATTGCCTTGAGAACGGTGTCGCTGACATTGAGGGCCGCGGGCAATGCGGAACAGACCGGGGAAATTCCGGTCTATCTGCTGACGGTGACGCACGCCTCGCTGGCGACGCCGCTGAGGTTGTCGTCGGACCCGACGGAGCGGCAGAGCGTCGACCCGCTGCTCTATGGCACGACCTCGCGCGGGGAGTTCTATGCCTTTCTGCCGATGAGCCTGACGCTGCCCGATGACAGCCCGGACACGCCGCCGGCGATCCGGGTGACGATCGACAATGTGGCTCGGACGCTGATCCCGCTGCTGCGCTCGATCTCGACGCCGGCGCAGGTGACGGTCGAAATGGTGCTGGCCTCGGCTCCTGACGATGTCGAGGCGACGTGGCCGGAGTTCGATTTGTTCAACGTCGGCTACGACGACGCGATCTCGGTGACGGCCGACCTCGGCATTCCGTCGTTCGCGACGGAGCCCTATCCGGCGGGAACCTATAGCCCAGCCTACTTTCGCGGGCTCTATCCGTAATTTCTTGCCCCACGCTCTGGGATTTTTCTTGCCCCACGCTCTGTCCGACCGGTCGTGAGAACGCCCGTTCGGCCAATCGCTTTGGGGACCCCGGTCCCGACTGCGGCATCCCAAGAGTAGGGCTTTTGATGGATTGGTCCCGGTTCGTGGGGCTGCCCTGGTTCGACAAGGGCAGGGGTGAAGTCGGGGGTTCTTCTTCCCCACGCTCTGGCCAAGTGGCCAACCGCTTAGGGGCCCCTGGATATGATTGCTGGGGCTTGGTGCGGGCGGCGTTCGAGGCGGGGACGGGGATCGGGTTGCCCTCCCATGCGGATGGCTATTCGACGGCGGCGGACCGGGCCGAGGTCGAGGCGATCCGGGCCGGGGAAGCCGGCGACTGGATCGGCGTTTTACGCGGTAGCGAGCGGGCCTTCGACTGCGCCACGATGCGGCTCATGGGGACGCTGCACATCGGCATCATCGTCGAGCGGGATCGGCTTCTGCATGTGCGGCGGGGCCGGCTCAGCGTGATCGAGCCGCTCGGGCGGTTCGCCGGGAATGGGCTCGAACTGTTTCGACATAGAAGTCTCGGGGGCATTGGTGAACGCGATCGTCAAGACGAGCGGCGATAGCGAGATCATTCCTCCGGGGATGAGCATCACGCTCGTGCTTGTCCTGCATCCGATCAGGCTCGAGCGCGAGGTGGTGGCGGCGCCGGCAGGGCTGACGATCGCCGAGCTGGTGGAGTTCGGGCGGTCGCGTGCGACGACGCGCATTGCCTGCCGGCACCGGGCCTGGCTCAATGGCCACGAGGTACTGCCGGACTATTGGCGCTGCGTGCGGCCGAAGCCGGGGACGACGCTGATCGTTCGCGCCGTGGCGGCGGACGGCGGCGACATCGGGTCGCTGCTGAAGGCGGCGGTGGCCATCGGGGGGGCGCTGGCGGGGACCGTCAACCCGCTGCTCGGGGCGGCGATCACGGTGGGCGGCTCGCTGCTCGTCAACATGCTGTTTCCGCCGGCCTCGTCCAAGCTCGCCAGCAAGGCGGTATCGACGGCCTATGCGCTGGGCGGCAGCTCGAACGCGGCCACGCCATACGGGACGATCTCGTCGGTGGAGGGCAAGACCCGGGTCTACCCGAAACAGGGTTCGAAGTGGTTCACCGAGTTCCATGGAGGCGACCAGTACCTGATCGGGCTCCTGAACCTCTGCTACGGGCCGGTCGATATCTCGGCGATCAAGATCGGCGAGACGCCGATCGAGAATTTCGACGACGTCGAGATCGAGCTGCGCGAGGGCTATGCCGACGACGACCCGATCACGCTCTACCCCGCCGACGTGGCGCAGACCGACCTGGCGCTGGCGCTGACCGAAGCGGCGGGCTGGCTGGAGCGGACGACGGCGGCCGATGCCGACGTGCTGTCGGTCGACGTGGTGGCGGCGGGCGGCATCGTCAAGGTCGACAGCAGCGGGGCCAACAAGAATTACACCGTGTCGCTGCGGGCCGAATACAGCCTCACCAGCGTCACCAACTGGCAACTGCTCGGCACCCTCGACCTCACGGCGCGCTCGACCAAGGCGATCCGGAAGACCCTGCGGAAGACCGTGGCGCGCGGCGACTACAAAGTGCGGTTCAAGAAGACCTCGACGGACTACACCGGCTCGCTGCACGTCACCGAGGATGTGGTGTGGACGGCGCTGCGCTCGACCACGAACGAGGACCCGATCAGCTTTCCGCTGCCGCTCGCCAAATTGGCGATCCGCATCAAGGCGAGTTCGCAGCTCAATGGCGGGCTCGATACGCTCAACGCCATCTGCCAGTCCAAGGTGACCAGCTGGTCGGCCGAGGCGAATGCCTGGGTGCCCGACACGATCAGCAACGCGCCGGCCGATCTCTTCCGCCACGTGGCGCAGGGGCCGGCCAATGCGCGCGCCGCGGCCGACAGCCGGGTCGACCTCGAGACGCTCACCCGGTGGGCCGCGTTCTGCGCGGCGCGCGGTTATTGTTTCAACATGGAGTACGACGCGCGGACTTCGGTTTACGAGGCGCTGTGCGATATCGCGGCGGCCGGCCGGGCGACGGTGATCGACATCAACGGCAAATGGAGCGTGGCCTGGGACGATCCCGATGCGCCGATCGTCCAGCACTTCACGCCACGCAATTCGTGGGGCTTTTCGGGGTCGCGGCAATACCGCTCCAATCCGCCGCACGGGTTCCGGTGCCGGTTCGTCAATGAGACGACGGGCTACATCCAGGACGAGCGCATCGTCTATGACGACGGCTATGACGAGAACAACGCGACGCTGTTCGAGCAGCTCGAATTTCCGCGGCAGACCGACCCCGACCTGGTGTGGAAGCATGCCCGCTACCACATCGCCCAGCCGCGGCTGAGGCCGGAGACCTACAGCCTCAACGTCGACGACATCGAGGCCATCGTGGCGACCCGCGGCGACCGGGTCCGGGCGTCCCACGACGTGACGATGTGGGGCCTAGGCTCCGGCCGGGTGAAGGCGATCGACGGGCTGCTGGTGACGCTCGACGAGCCGGTGACGATGGAGGTCGCCAAGGCCTATTCGATCCGCTTCCGGCTCGCCGACAACAGTTCGGTGGTTTCGCCGGTGATCACCGACGACGGCGAGCAGACCGTGGTCGAGCTGGTCGCGGCGCCGGAAACGCCGCCGGTGGCGGGCGATCTCTTCATGTTCGGGGAGACTGACGAAGAGTCGGTGGTGCTGCGCCTGCTGTCGGTGACGCCCCTCGGCGACGGCAGCGCCCGCGTCACCATGGTCGACGATGCGCCCGAGATCGCCCTGGCCGACAGCGGGGCGATCCCGGCGTTCGACAGCCACATCACGGTGCCGACCGATCCGGCGACGGCGGCTCCGGTCAATCTGGTGGTGCGCGAGACGCTGGAGGGCGTCGACGGCGACCTGATCTCGGGCGCCGTGGCGAGCTGGGAGACGCTGGCCGGCTCGACGCCGGTGGCGTTCGATGTGCAGTACCAGGACACCGACGGCGACGGCATCTGGCGCGACGCCGGGCGGGTAACGGCGCCGGAAAAATCGGCCGAGATCGAGCGGCTGTCGGTCGGCCCCTGGGCCTTCCAGGTACGGTCGGTGTTCGCCGACGGGACGTTCTCGAACTGGACCCGCACCGACGCAGTGCTGACCGGGCTCGCCGGAGTGGCGGTGCCCGATGTGGTCGACCTGCGCCTGACCTATGACGACAAGACTGCGGCGCTGACCTGGAGCGAGGTGACGGCCGGCATCTGGCCGGTGCGCTACCACATCCGCCAGGGCGCCAGCTGGGACGGCGGGCTCGACTTCCCCGGCGGCGATGTCGCCCAGACGCGCTGGAAGACCTATGGCGACGGGCTCTACTGGGTGGCCGCCTACATCACGCCGGCCCCCGGCGTCATCAAATACGGCGCCGCCGCCTCGATCCTGGTCGATGGCTCGGTGCTGGTCGAGAACGTCCTCGCCGAATTCGACGAAGCGGCGGGGGGCTGGACCGGCACGGTGAGCGGCGCCGGGGCGCTCTCGGGCGGCAATTTCGTCACCACCGAGGCGGAGACGCTGGCCTATTACGAGCCGATCTCGCCGGCCCATGTCGTCGATTGCGGCTATGCCCGCGCCACCCGGCTCAACGCCTGGGTCAAGGCGGTGGGTGTGCCGGTCGAGCAGGACATCCGCGCCATCGCCGACATCCGGGCCGAGACGGACCTCTTGTCGTCGGCCAGCTCGCGCTTCGTCGAGGCCTGGGTGGAAGTCTCGATCGGGCAGGACGGCGAAAACGACGCCTTCGCGCCGGCCGATATCTACGCGCCGGCCGATGTCTTCACGGCCGGAGTGAACTGGGGCGCCTGGCAGAAGTTCGCGCCTGGCGTCTATGTCGGCCGCTGGTTCCGGTTCCGGCTGGTGCTGCGTTCGCTCGACGGCACGATCATCGCGACGGCAACGGCGTTCTACTACAGCGTCGACGTGCCGGACCGGGTGGATCACCTCGTCGGTTATGCGCTGGCGGGGGCGGGGGCGACGTTCACCTTCGCGCCGGATGCAACCGCCGTGGCGACGCCGTTCAAAGGCGGGCCGAACGGGGCGGCGGTGCCGCGGATCAGCGTCCAGGTGCTCAACAGCATTGCCGGCGACGACGTGCAGGTGACGGCCAAGACGGCGAGCCAGGTGACGATCCAGGTGGTCAATGCCGGGGTCGGCGTGGCGCGCACGATCGATGCAGAATTCCAGGGTTGGTAGAAGGACACTGACGATGAACCTCAAGAGATTGCTGGCGGCGGCGCTGTTCGCGCTCGCCTCGATCCCGGCCGCGTTCGCCGGCCAGGCCACGCACGAAATGCCGACGGCGGGGCCGATGCCGTTCGGCACGTTCGTCACGAGCTGGCTCAACCCGGCGCTCGCGGCGATCATCAGCAACAAGTCCGGGGCGACGGCGCCGGCGGTGACCGGGCAGCCGAGCGCCTATCAGTGGTGGGTCGATACCTCGACCACGCCGAAGACCCTGAAGATCTGGGACGGGGCGTCGTGGCTGGCACTGGCGACGATCGACACGACGGGCCATCTGCTGGCGCTGGTGCCGACGACGATCGAGCTCGGGCACGCCAGCGACACGACGCTGAGCCGGGTGTCGGCCGGGACGGTCCAGATCGAGGGCGTCACGGTCGTCACGACCAGCAACACCACGACGGAGTCGAACAAGACGTTCGTGGCGCCGGCGCTGGGCACGCCGGCATCCGCTGTGCTGACCAATGCCACCGGGCTGCCGATCTCGACAGGCGTCTCCGGCCTCGGCGCAAACGTCGCCACGGCGCTGGCGACGCCATCGGGCGCCAACCTCGCGGCGGCGCTGACCGACGAGACCGGCACGGGTTCGCCGGTGTTCGGCACCGGGCCGCAGATCTCGACGATCGAGCTGGGCCATGCCTCGGACACGACGCTGGCGCGCGTCTCGGCGGGGGTGGCCTCGATCGAGGGGAGCACCATCCTCACCGCCGCGACAGGGCAGCCGCTCGACGCGGACCTGACCGCGCTCGCGGGGCTGATCTCGGCGGCCGACAAGCTGCCCTATTTCACCGGCGCCGGCACGGCGGGCGTCGCCGATTTCTCCGCGACGGCGCGCACGCTCGTCGACGACGCCTCGACCTCGGCGATGCGCACGACGCTGGGCCTGGCGATCGGGGCGGACGTACAGGCGTTCCACGCCCGCCTGACCGACGTTGCAGCGCCGACTTACGCGCAGGGCGATATCCTCTACTTCAACGGCACCAACCTGGTGAACCTCGCGCCCGGCACGAGCGGGCAGTTCCTCAAGACCAATGGCGCCGGCGCCAATCCGTCGTATGCGACGATCCCCGGCGGCGGCGATATGCTGGGCGCGAACAACCTCAGCGACCTGGTGAGCGCCAGCACGGCACGGACGAATCTGGGGCTGGGGACGGCGGCGACGGCCAACACCGGCACGAGCGGCGCGACCATTCCGCTGCTCGATGGGGCAAATACCTGGTCGGCCGCACAGTCGTTCAGCACGTCGGCGGTTGACCTCGCGATTGGCCAGATGGCCTTCCCGGCGGCACAGAATGCTTCCGCGGGTGCGAACACCTTCGACGACTACGAGGAGAACACGTGGACGCCGGTTATTACCTTCGGGGGTAGTGCAACGGGCGTCACAGGCACACTCACCGGCCGTTATACTAAGATTGGCCGGATGGTCTTTCTCAAGGGCCGGATAGACCTAACCAACAATGGTTCTGGAACCGGAAATGCAGTAATCACCAATTTGCCGTTCACGTCATCGAACACGGACTACCCTGTGTTTTTCGGCTATTGGGGGGGCACCAGCGGGATTGTTGGCAACATCACGGGATACGTCGGCCTGAGCGGGACGACAATCACGTTGCAGATGGGCGGTGCAACCGCAAGCGCTAACGTCACCGACACTAATTTGCCGAACACGGCAGACATCATGTTTTCGACTGCATACGAAGCGGCCAATTGATACGCGCTGGATCGGCTCGATGCGGCATTGGCGGCGCGAACGGGCTGACGGCTCGGCCGCCAGGTCAATAGCCGAAAATAAAGGCGTGCAGCCACTGCCAGGGCGATCGAGCCTTCCAAAGCGTCTTCTCGCGCCGATACATCCACCTGTTGAAGTTCACCATGTTCAGGGCTCCTAGCTAGGACTTGGTGCGCTGAACGCGAGGGCTGATGTTGGTGTAGATTTCCTGCGCGTTGAAGGTGTTCGGCGGCAGCTGCTCGCCAGGCGCCGGTGACCAGACGCGAACGAGCACGTCCTGGCCTGGCTTGATGACGTTGTAGGTGAAGCCTGGGTTGTAAGTGGCGAAGGTGGTGCCACCGAAGTTGTTCATGCGCAGGGTGCCGGGCGTCTGGCCGTAGGACTGCGACGAGGTATCCTGCCCACCCAGTAGGGTGAAGCTGGTCTGGCCTCGAGCGATCGCCGTCTCTGCCGCCTTGAGCAGCACGAAATCCTGAATTTGGCCCTGACTGGTGTAGCCGTTGCCGACAGCCGAAATGCGGACCGTATCGTTACTGACTGGCATTGCTTCGACGCCACCCATCAGCCCCATCTTGCCGTAGGGCGTCGAGCAGGCGGAAAGCGCGAGCATAGCGCCGACAAGTAACAGAGTGCCAAGTTTCATCTGTATTACCCCCCGAAGTATCGAGGGAACAGAAACACCTGCGGCCCGGCCGCCGCAACTGGAATTATTTCACAGTCTCTTTTCCCCCACGCTCTGGCGAAGTCGCCGACTGTTTTGGGGGCCCCGTTCTCCCACCAGGACCCGTCCCCATGATCAAGAACGCGCTCCTCCGCGCGGCGCTGCTCATTGCGCTGCTGTTCTCGCCCTCGGCTCTCGCCGACCAGTCCAGCCTCTGTACCGACACGTCTTCCGTCGTCTCCGGCCTGACGCTGATCCAGAACGTCAATGCCGGCCTCAAGGCCCTGGCCACGACCAACTCCGGCACCACGGCGCCGACCAACGATTGCTCGGCCGCGACGCTGACCGGGCAACTCTGGCTCGACACCTCGACGACGCCCAACGTGCTCAGGATCTTCGATGGCACCTCGTCGCTGGCGATCGGCACGGTGGATGCGGCGACCCACATCTTTACCCCGCCGGTGGGGGGCGGGGCCGACAGCGTCGCCAGCGCCGCGACCACGGATCTGTGGTCGGTGGCGCCCAACCTGGTCACCGTCACCGGCTCGACGACGATCACCAAGCTGGCGGGCGCCGGCGCCGTCACCGGTACGCACAAGACGGTGGTGTTCGGCGGGGCGCTGACGCTCACCTATCACGCGACGCAGCTCATCACCCCGACCGGGTACAGCATCACGACCGCGGCGGGCGCCACGGCCGACGTGGTGGCGCTGGGCGGCGAGAACGTCCGCATCGTCAGCTACACGCGCCCCGACGGGCGGGCGCTGAGCAACCCCAATTTCACCGGCGACAGCGGCTCGGGCGGCGTCGCCGGCCTGGTGCCGGCGCCGACGGCGGGGCAGGCGGCCAAGGGGTATATGCTCGGGGCGGGCGGCGGGTTCAGCTCGGCGATCCCGATCGGCGGGCTGATCGACTATGGCGGCACGAGCGCGCCCGACACGTGCTGGGTGTTCCCCTATGGCGAGGCGCTGAGCCGCACCACCTATGCGGCCTTGTTCGCGGTCCTCAGCACCACCTATGGCGTGGGCGACGGCTCGACGACCTTCAACGTGATGGACCTGCGCGGCCGGGTCACGGCTGGCCAGGACGACATGGGCGGCACCTCGGCCAACCGGCTCATCGACACCGGCGGGTTCAGCCTCAACGGCGACACGCTGGGCGATACCGGCGGGGCCGAGACGCACACCCTGACCGAAGCCGAAATGCCGTCGCACACCCACTCGATCACCAAGAGCTTCTGGCACGGCACCAATGGCGACGGCACGGCGCACCCCGGCTGGTCGGACGGCGATACCGGCGGCGGCAGCGTCGCCTTCACCACCACGAGCGCCGGCGGCGACGACCCGCACGACATCGTGCAGCCGACGATCATCCTCAACAAGCTGCTGCGCGCCTGCTGAAAGGAGACTTCCATGCTGACCCTCACGGCTCGCGATCTGTCGCGGCTTTCGTGCCTGCACCCGGACCTGCAGAAGGTCATCAAGGAATGCGCCCGGATCACCACGATCCCGTTCAGCGTCAATGAGACCGCTCGCTCGGTCGCTCAGCAGCAGAAGAACGTCGCGGCCGGCGTCAGCTGGACGATGAAGTCGCGCCACATCAAGGCACCCGATGGCCGCGTCTACGCCGCCGACCTGATCCCGCTCGTCGACGGCAAGGCCACCTGGTCGTGGCCCGTCTACCACCGGTTCGCGCCGATCGTGAAGCAGGCCGCCAGAAACGTCGGCGTCGCTGTCGAATGGGGCGGGGACTGGAAGAAGAGCAAGGACGGCCCGCACTGGCAGCTGCCGTGGGCAAAGTACTCGGGCAAATAATTCCCGCGCCCGGCGGGTTCCGGGCAAACCTCAACCATTATCGGAGACTTTTCATGCGCCTGTTCAAGGTCGCAGCGTGTGTCGCTGCGCTTGCCATCCTCACCTGCTCGGCCGCGTTCGCGGCGGCTGACACCAGCGTCTCGATCCCGATCGGCGACTGGCTCGCCGGGGCCACCGGCGTGCTGGCGCCCATCCTCGCGATCGCGGTGCTGGCGGCGCTGCTGTACGCCACCAAGTTCCTGCCGGCGACGTTCCAGGCCTACATCACAAAGGAGCGGATCGCGGCGGCCGAGCAGCTGCTCGAGCGCGCCGTGGCGTTCGGCCTCAACAAGGCAGCCGAGGCGGCCAAGGACAAGACCGTCGAGGTCGATGTTCGCAACGAGGCCGTCGCCAAGGCGGCTCAGTATGCGATCGACCACGGGCCGGAGAAGCTCGTCACCTGGATGGGCGGGGCGCCGGCGGTCGGCGAGAAGATCATCGCCCGCCTGCCGATCCCGGACGAGATCAAGCAGCGGCTCGGGAAATGACCGACGCGGATCCTGACCCGCTCTGGGCCCGGCTAGTCGTCGCCCTGCTCAACGTGCTCTCCGGCCGGGCCTTCGACGCCGGCCGGGAGTACGAGCGCAAGCTCTGGGAGATCAAGGCGAAGGCGGCCGAAAAGACCGTCGAGCAGGCGGCGCGCGAGACCGGCGCGCTCAGCGAGGCGGAGATCAAAGAGGACCTGAATCGATGGCGAATTCCCTGACCACGGCGCTGCTGCTGCTGCCGCTCGCGGGCTGCTCATGGCTGCCGCGCCCGGACACCTCGCTCTCGCCGGGCATTCCCTGCTCGGTGGGGGCGCCGCCGCTCGGCGCGGCCGACCAGCTCAGCGACAAGATGGGCCGCTGGGTGCGGACGGTGGCTGTATCCGGCGAGACGATCTGCGGCTGGGTGCCGCCCAAGCACTGACTTGGTGGGCGGTCGTCTCGCCGGTCCCCTTGCGGGCGGTCGCTCGCAAGACAGCTCGCAACTCGCCACGGCTCGCGACTCTCCGTGACCACCAGTTTTCACCGGCGTCATTTCACAACGCGGCCCGCGGGCCCGAGCCTATGAGGCGAAGATGTTTTTCGGTCATGACCTGTCCTTCTGGATCGCGCTGTTCGGGGCGGCGCTGGTGCGCGTGCTGACCTCGCCGTTTCACTCGATCCTCAGGGCCTCGGCGCAGGTGTTCGTTTCGGTGTTCATGGCCTGGCTGCTGACCGATATCGCGCTCGCCCAGGCGCACCTCGACCCGGCGATCTACAAGGCGCCGGTAGGCGGCCTGATCGCGCTGACGGCCGACGGCATCGTCCGGATGATCCTCAACTGGGCGGCGAACCCGGCCGACTTCCTGACGATGCTGCAGCGGCTGCGCGGCGGCGGCGCGCCGCCACCCCCGGCGCCGCCCACGCCACCCGCCGGCGGAGGCGGCAAATGACCTGGCACAACAAGGTGTGGGCGTGGATCGTCCTCGCCGGCTGGCTTGCGGTATTCGGCTCGGCGATCCTCACCGACGGCTTCACCAAGCCGCCGACATGGCGAACGCTCTGGCAGCATGAGGAAATGCGGTAGTTCAGCCCCGGTTACGGTGCTGGCGCGCGCGAGAGCGCACAGGCGACGGTGGGCATGGCGGATTCTCGCAGCCATGCGCCGAGCGTCAGAACTCGCATCGAAAGAACGAAACTAGACACGGCGACACATTCTGTGGTTCCTGTTGCTTGGGGGTCCAAAGCGCCTGACAGTACGATTGGCCCGTGGGGTATTTTGTCTAAGAAATTGTGGCCCGGCGATACTTTTATATGTAGGAAGCATTAGTTGATGGTTGCATATCGCTGGTGGATGCTCATTGGCATCCGGCTCCGCGGATTTCTTGGATCGATCAGGAGCCCCGGAGTCCGTTGGCGCGGGGGCTGGCTTGTCGCGAGTCTAGCGAGACCGGTCGCGGGCATCCGCATTTCTCTTCGGCCCGCCGAGAGGGCCACAGGGATAGTAGCCGTCCGTGGGCTCATTAATCCTGATTGCTCCGCGGGCCTCCTCCTGGTTGACGGGTCAAATCGGACGATCGGCAGGTACCAAGTCGAAGCGTCAGATGAGAGTCGCGATGTCAGCTTTGAGGTCGCATCTCGAAGAGCGACGGCGCTCTACGTCGCCATGTTCGACGCTCGGGAGGGATATCGGTTCCGGTTTCGGTCGGTAAGCGTCACCTGGCCGCGAAAGTCGGCCGACATCATCACCCCCGCCACGGAGCAGGGCTCCCAACAGGCTCGTGGCGGCGAGAGCGCCGATCCTGGTGGGAGGCATGTCACCAATTCGCCCCGAGACAAGCCCCCGCCTGCCGACCTGATGCCGGCACCCCCGATTGCGCGGGCCGGCAGGCGCGCGGCGGGGATGGCGACCATCCCCGGGCGCGTCGACGCGCTGCAGCTTGCGGTTGAATCCTTGGCCCCGCAGGTCGACCAGTTGTACGTTTATCTTAACGGCTTCACCGAGGTGCCGGCTTTCCTCAGAAATGTGCCGAGCATCACGACCTATGCATCGGCGGAATTCGGCGACCGAGGCGACAGCGGCAAGTTCTTTGGTCTCCGTGACAGCGCAGCCAGACATTTCCTTTCCGTCGATGACGACATCATCTATCCTGCCGACTATGCTGATCGGCTGACGTCCAGAAGCTCGTTCTATCAAGCGCCAGTCGGCGTGCATGGGTCGCTGCTGAAATTCCCCGAGTACAGCTACTACGACAAGCGCGGTCGCTACCTTCTTCATTTCAGGGCCGGCAATCCGTTCGACCGGCGCGTGCATCTGCTTGGGACAGGCACGCTTTCGATCGACCTGGAATCGACGCCGTTCAATCCGCACCTGCCTTACCCCAACATGGCCGATCACTGGGTGGCCAAGTACTTCGCGGAGCGCCGAGTCCCCATGATTTGCTTGGCCCGCGAGGAGGGGTGGCTGAAGTCGATCGTGACCCAACCGGGCACAATCTGGGACCGCAACAGAGCAGAACAGACGGCACAGGCTATTATCGTCGGCAACGTGACACGCTCAATTGTGAGGGCACTGCCTGCGGTTGCGGGGCCCTTCCCCAAGATCCTCGTCGCGATCAAGACGTTCAATCGACAAGAATACCTCAAGGAGTGTCTGAAGAGCCTTATCGACACGATTGAACCGGCCTACGACCTTGTGGTCGCGGTCGCGGATGGGGGCTCCACAGACGGAACCCTGGACTATCTCGATAACCTCGTTCTACCTTTCGAGTTCCACATTATCAGTGGCGGTCGCGCCTATGCGCCGGGCCAGTTCAACGCCCTGATCGATCTGTCAAAGGAGATTGGCGCGGATTTCACGTTCGTCTTGGACGACGATGTCGTGTTCAGAAAGGCGGGATGGATTTCGGCCTATCGCAATGCCGCGATCGAGTCTGGGTACCACCATCTTTGCCATTTCAACTACGCCCACGGTCAGGACCTGAGTGCCAGGGGAAAGGGTCCCGAGCCCAAGCCGTCTCCCCACAGCCGGTATCGTCTCACCGCCTACGGAACCGTCGAGAGTGCGATGGGAGCCCTGATGACCTTGACACCGGCGGTCGTGGCCGCAGTCGGCTATGCCGACGAAACGAACTTCTTTGTTCGGGGGCAATGGCACGCCGACTACTCGGCCAGAGCGAGCAGAGCTGGCTTCAACGAATACAATCGGTTCTTCGATATCAGCAACTCGAGCGAGTACATCGCGCTGCAGAACGAACTTTCCGTGGACTATGTCACTTCGCTGCCCTCGCAGTCGGAGGACTTTCTCCGGGCCTCGACGCCCGAAGAGCGCGAGAGACGGCGGCGGCTGGTCAGGGACACAGCCCGATTGCGCATCGAACGAACTGGGGCAGCCTTCCAGGAAGGCCCAGCGGACCGCCGGCGGATAACCGCGAACGATGTCTTTGACTCAGTGCTTGTGATCAATCTCGATCGTCGCCCCGACCGCATGGCAAACATGAGGCGGAGGCTCGACGCGATTGGGGTGAAGTTCGCGAGAGTACCCGCCGTTGACGGTGAATCGCCAGAGATGAAGGCCGACTATGCGAAGCTGCAGAGCAACTTCGCGGACACGCCGGTTGGAACGCCGTCGCAATTAGATGGCCGAACCATCTATACGGACTACAGGTCCGACGACCAACGCCGATCCTACATTGAGGAACGGTATGCCGGGCCCGCTGTTCGATCTGCCGGCGCGCTGGCCTACCTTCGCACCTACGAGACCATCCTGACCGAGGCCCTCGCGAGCGGAGCGGAGCGCATCCTGGTGTTTGATGACGATTGTGTCTTCCATCGCGATTTTCTTGAGCTGTTTGACAAGGCCTATTCGGAGCTGCCGCGGGCGTGGAAGGTCTTTCAACTTGGGACGCTCCAGTCGAACTGGCGTCTTACCGAGCCCTACTCGGAGCACTTGTACCGCCCCAACGGTGTAATCGTCGGATCGCACGCCGTCGGGCTGCATCGCGAGGCGCTCCCTACGCTACTCCGGTTCACTGAGGCCGCAACCCTGCCGTTCGACATTGGCCCGCTGCACTATGCCTCGATGGAATTTTGCGACTCCAGCTTCGTCACTATCCCAAACTTGGCGATACAGGAGAACGCAGACACAGACATTGGGACCGGCGTGGTGCATGCCGATCGCAACGTAAAAAAAGCTGCCACTTACCGCTGGGATCTTGATGCCTACGCGGAATAGCGTTCCGGGGAGGGGTTAGGACCGATCGAACTGGTGGGAGGCGAGTACGGCCTCGAACTCGTCAGCTTGGAAATGTTCGGCTGGGGAGAAGATCCCAAGGGTGTCTACGCTCTTGCGCCAGCGCAGGAAAGGCAAGGCGGAGTGATAGGCAGGTCGGTTCCAGAAATCATGAATCAGAATCGTTGATTCTCGGCTGCCATGTCGCACCACCATCAACGCGCAGGCAACGCGGAACCGGCCATCGATAAAGAACAGATCCGCGTCGGCAGCTCCTGGGGTCGAGGTGACGGCCTGGTAGTAAGTAGGCCAAGTGGCGCGCGTGGTTTCGTCGAGCGGTCTTCCGTACTCGCCAATTGTGCCAAGCTGGGGCGTGATGAACTGGAGCCTTCCGCTCGCCTCCGCAGACTGAACCTCCGGGTAGACGCGAAGCTTTGCAACCCACGCCGGGTCGCTCTCGACCGACCAAATTCGTTGTGGGGATGACCTGAGGGCCACTAGAGTGCTGCCGCCGCTGCCGAATTCGAGATACTTGCTGCACCGGCCAACGGCGTCTTTGAATGCCGCCAGTTCGCCTGGGCGCATGTCCGGGGGCAGTTCGGCAAGCGGCGCGGTGCTGTGTTCGTTCATTGGCAAAAGCATAACGACCATAGCCTGCCTCGTCCACCACATCACGCGCTTGTGGCGTCTCCGCCGACCACCTGAGGGAGCCATTCTGATGGACGGACGACGGCTCACGGTGATCGGGAAGGGCGCCTGCGGGCGTGAACTGGAGAAGCCAGCTCTCCTCGAGCGACAAAGCCGGGATTTTGCTATGTGATCCAGCGCCGTCGGTCGATGCTACTGAGCGGGATGGCGATGCACAAAGTAAGGAGCACTGTCAGAGGAAATATTGCTGCGATCTTCCATGCCTGATCGGCCGGCCAGAATAGGCGACGCCAAAGGGCGTCGAGAACGAGCGCATGGAGACCGTATAGAGGCAGTGAGTAGCGGTGGACAAAGAGCAGCGTGGGGCGGGCCATGACAGGTATCGTCCCCGTCCGAACCGCCATGAAGATGGCGACGGCCCCCGCAAGGACCGGAACACTCATGTAGTTGAAGAGCGGCGCCGTTAGGGTGCCATCCGCAGCGGCGGCGGTCCTAACCTCGGCATCGCGCGCGATGATGGCAGTTGTACCCACCACGATGATCACAGCGATTCCTCCCCAGGGCAGCCGTGGCGCAACGGAGCGACCAAGCGCCGCGCCTAGAATGGCATACAGAACATACCAGATGACGCTTCCGTCCAGCGCAGCTGCGCCGGATCTGGCTAGCGAGAATGGCGCGAGGTAGGCGAGGTGGGGGTTCAGCACGACGAAGAAAATGACTGCCAGCCCGATGATCAGCCAAAAACGTGGCGGTTCGCGAACTGTGACAAGCATTCCGACAAGGTAGACCGGCGCCAGCGTGTAGAAGAACCAGAGGTGGTAAAACGGCGGTGCAAAAGGCAGAAGGAGGAGGGCATCAAGGGCTCCGGAGCCCCAGATTGCTTTGTACCCGACGGCGATGCAGCCGTAGGCGACGATGCACATGACAAGCCGCATGAGGTGGCGCGGTCTTGGCTGGTGCGGGCCGTAGAAGACGTACCCCGACACCATGAAAAAGAGCGGCACGGAAAAGCGCACCGCTGAGTCAACAATGTCGGCGATCCGCCAGTCCGCTAGAGCGATTGCGTTGTACTCATAGAGGTACCGCGCCGCGCAGTGCAGCAGAATGACCATGAGGCACGCCATCCCGCGGAGCAGGTCTGGCCATTCCTCGCGGGCGGTTTCTGACGGCGTCAAAGAAAGTTCGGACCGCCCCGGCCTCAGGCTCAAATTATTGGTGTTCTTCATCCCCGGCGGAACCTACGGCACGGAAGCGTCGCGTTCAACTGACGAAGGCTGCCAGAACCCGAGCACGACGGTGAAAGACTCGCGCGCCTGCCACGGACATCTCCCCCCGACACGCCTCGAGTGCACCAGCTTTCTTTGTCTCCGCCCCCGGCTGAGCGAGCCGCCTTTGGGGGGGGGCCGGTTTGCTTCGCGCCATCATCCCTAGCGGTTTGCCGCGACTCGCCCGGCCGCCGACCATCGGCCGATGAGCGAACCAGGCACCATCCAATCCAGCATCGAGCGAGGCTATAGCCTCACCGCGGCGCACGAGCTGATCCGCCCGTTCTGCTCGCACAGCGCCGAACTCGATCTCATGGCGCTGCGCGACCGGCTGGGGCCGGACTTCAACCTTGTCGATTGCCGCGCCTGGTTTCGTCGCGCGCCTGCGCTGCAGCGCCTGCGGCCGGCGCGGCAACATGACGGCCTCGAGGCGGGGGCGGGACGGCCTTAGCCGGCGCGGGCCTTGAACGCCTCGAGCCGGGCGATGATCGTCTCGACCGGCACGGCCTTACGCGGATGCGCCGCGACCAGCTGGCGCAGCACGGCGATCTGATCGTCGATGCGGATCGGCAGCAGCTCGCGGTCCTCGGCCGACATCAGCCCCCACAGCCGCTCCTCGCTCGACCAGGTGCGCCGCACGCCGAGCAGGTAGCGGGTGACCCGCGCGTCGGGCGCGCTGGCCCAGTCGTAGCCGTTGGGCATGATGAGCCGGATCATGGCGTCTCCCCCGAACCAGTTCAGCGTGAACGAAGCGCGAAAACAGTCCACGGATTTTCCACCGTTTCCACGCGTATGTTCCTGCCGCGTTCTGCCGGTTGTTGCCGGATAGACCTAGGGTCGGAACGCCCGAAGGTACCCGGAAAGCGTGGGGATGGAATGGTGCTGCAAGAGAGGATTGAACTCTCGACCTCTCCCTTACCAAGGGAGTGCTCTACCACTGAGCTACTGCAGCGTTGCGGGCCGGGCTGCGGGCCCGCCAAGCGTGGCGGTGATGCCATAGGCCATTTCTTGACGCAAGGCGAAAAAGGTGTGCGTTTGCGGCAGGCCGCGCCGGGGCGAATCCGCCGATTTCCCATCCCCGCGCGGTCGCGGTCGAGCATGGACGTCAGGGCGTGAAACAGGTTTCGGGCATCACCAGGCTTCTGCGCAGCCTCAGGGCAGGGGGCCATGAGCTGGCCTATCGCCTGGCCGGGCCGATCGAGCGGTCCATCGCCCGACGCAACCAGGCGCGCTACTGCAAGAGCTTCGTCGCGGTCACCGGTAGCGTCGGCAAATCGACGACGACCAGCCTCACCGGCCGTCTGCTCGGCCTCGAGGCCCGCGCGGTGACCGGGCTCTACCAGAACACCCCGCGCCAGACCATGCGGCCGCTGCGCAAGCTCGACGCGCCAGCCGATTTCGTCGTCCAGGAGGTCTCGGGCCATCGCCCCGGCGCCCTCGACGATATCGTCGCGACGCTGCGCGTCGATATCGCCGTGGTCACCACCATCGGGCTCGATCATCACGCCGCCTTCCGCACCGACGCCGCGGTGGCGGCCGAAAAGGGAAAACTCGTCGCGGCGCTGGGCCCGTCCGGCATCGCCTGCCTCAATGCCGACGACCCGCTGGTGCGGGCAATGGCGAGCCGCTGCCGGGGCCGCGTCGTGCTCTATGGCCGGGATCCCGCGGCGGAGGTGCGGGCCGAGAACGTCACCGCCCACTGGCCCGAGCGGCTGCGCTTCGATCTGGTGGTCGGCGGACGCCGCATCCCCGTGGCGACGCGCTTCGTCAGCACCCTGATGCTGACCAATCTGCTCGCCGCGCTGGCGGTGGTCCATGCCGCCGGCCACGATCTCGGGCGCGCCGTCGAGGCCCTGCGGCAGATCGAGCCGCTCCCCGACCGGCTCGGGGTCAGGACCGGCTTCGATCAACACGGCTACGTCGTCGACACCTACAAGGCCTCCTACTGGTCGACGCGGCGCCTGATGGAGGATTTGCCAAACTGGGGCGCCGCGCCGCGCATCGTCGTCCTCGGCGATCTTTCCGATGTCGGCAATGACGGCAGCCGCAAATACCGGCAGACGCTCAAGGCCGCGGCGAAATCGGCCGATCTGGTGATCGGCGTCGGCCACTCCGCCGGTCCGGCCGCGAGGCTCCGCGCCGCCGGATCGTCCAACATCGTTTCGGCCGGTTCGCTCGACGAGGTGCGCGTCATGCTCGCGGCCGCGCCGCCCAGCCTCGTGCTGCTCAAGTCCAACCGGTTGTACCCGCTGCGGCAGCTGGTCCCCAGGCAGACACCGGTGGCCGCCGGCTGATGTCCAAGTCCGACGAAAAGGCGGCGCGCGAGCAGAGATTAGCCACAAAGCTCCGCGAAAACCTGAAGCGCCGGAAGGGGCAGGCGCGGGCGCGGGCAGATGCGGCCGCACCGCCTCCCTCCGGCGGGTCGGGCGGGAGCACAAAGGCTTCTTAATCGGCACGGATTAGGCTCAGTCGCCTTGCCTTGAACGGCTGGGCGGCTTCGGCTAGCAGTTTCGCGCGGGCGGGCCCGCCAGATCGGGGACTTCTCATGGATCGCATCCGTCTCGTCGGTGGCAATCAGTTGCGCGGCGAAATCCCGATTTCGGGCGCCAAGAACGCCGCGCTCCCGCTGATGATCGCCTCGCTGCTCACCCAAGAGCCACTGGTCCTCGAAAACGTGCCGCGCCTCGCCGACGTCAACCAGCTCGAAAAGATCCTCGAGAATCACGGCGTCGACATCGCCGTGCACGGCCGCCGTCCCGGCACGCCGGGGTCGCGCTTCGACGGCCAGCGCATGACGCTCCAGGCCGCCGACATCGTCGACACCACCGCGCCCTATGAGCTCGTCTCCACCATGCGCGCCAGCTTCTGGGTCATCGGGCCGCTCTTGGCGCGCGCCCACGAGGCCCGGGTCTCGCTCCCCGGCGGCTGTGCCATCGGCACCCGCCCGGTCGATTTCTTCCTCTATGGCCTGAAGCAGCTCGGCGCCGAAATCGACATCGACGACGGCTACGTCGTCGCCCGCGCCCCCAAGGGCGGGCTGATCGGCGGCCTGGTGCATCTGCCGAAAGTCTCGGTCGGCGCCACCCACACCATCATGATGGCGGCGACCCTCGCCCGCGGCACCACGGTGATCGAGAACGCCGCCATGGAGCCCGAGATCGACAACGTCGCCCATTGCCTCGTCGCCATGGGCGCCAGCATCTCCGGCATCGGCACCCGCACCCTCACCATCGAGGGCGTGCCCTCGCTGCACGGCGCGACCATCGAGGTCATTCCCGATCGCATCGAGGCCGGCACCTTCGCCATGGCCGCCGCCATGACCGGCGGCGACGTGCTGCTGCGCCACGCCCGCCCCGAGCATCTGCAGTCGGCGCTCGACGTGCTCGGTCAGGCCGGAGCCACCATTGCAAGCGAAGCGGGCGGCATCCGCGTCAAGCGCAACGGCAACGGGCTCCAATCCGTCGACGTCGAGGTCGACACCTTCCCCGGCTTCGCCACCGATTTGCAGGCGCAGTTCATGGCGCTGATGACCATGGCCAATGGCGTCTCGCACATCCGCGAAACCATCTTCGAGAACCGCTTCATGCACGTCGCCGAGCTCGCCCGTTTCGGCGCCGATATCCGCGTCGAGGGCCAGGTGGCGACGGTCACCGGCGTTCCCGCCCTCAAGGGGGCCCAGGTGATGGCCACGGACCTCCGCGCCTCGGTGTCGCTGGTCATCGCCGGCCTCGCCGCCCGCGGCGAAACCGTCGTCAACCGCATCTACCACCTCGACCGCGGCTTCGAGCGCCTCGAAGACAAGCTTTCCCGCTGCGGCGCCGAAATCGAGCGCGTCACCGGCTGAGGCCCAATCCGCTTCCGCCCCTTCTTTCCTCCCCTGCGACGACGTCGCGGGGGAGGTGTCACGCGAAGCGTGACGGAGGGGGCGGCCACGTCCACCGACGTGACTCTTGATCGCACCAAAAACGCATGGCGCATCAGTCCCTTACGCCCTCGACACCCCAACTTATCCCCGCGCTTTCCGGCCGTATTATTCTCCCCCTCGCGTTCACCCTCTAGCGCGGGGTACCGACGAAGTGCCGGTGGACGTGACGGGGGCGGTGGTCGCATCGCTTGGGTTTCTTCGGCTTACCGGCTCTTGCCGC
>JACRAF010000023.1 GCA_016213505.1 Devosia nanyangense | reverse complement strand
ATCTTGCCACCGCGGGCGTAGGGGGCGATGAGGTCCACGACCTTGATGCCGGTGACCAGGATCTGCGCTTCCGAGGCCTGCTCGGTGAAGCTCGGCGCGTCCTGGTGGATGGCGCGGCGGGTCGCGGTCTTGACCGGACCGGCTTCGTCCACCGGCTCGCCGATGACATTCATGATGCGGCCCAGCGTCTCGTCGCCCACCGGCACCGAGATCGGCACGCCCGTATCGGTCACCGCGGCGCCACGGACCAGACCTTCGGTCGTATCCATGGCGATGGTGCGCACGGCGTTCTCGCCGAGGTGCTGCGCCACTTCGAGCACCAGCCGGTTGCCGTTGTTGATCGTTTCGAGGGCATTGAGAATGGCCGGCAGATGGTCGTCGAAGGTCACGTCGACGACCGCGCCGATCACCTGGCTGACCTTGCCGGCGGCGCCCACCATCGGGGCGGCTGCGCTCTCGATCTTCTTTGCTGCTGCCTTGGCCATCTTGCTACCTCGTCCTGCTTAGAGCGCTTCCGCGCCCGAAATGATTTCGATGAGTTCTTTGGTGATCTGCGCCTGGCGCTGACGGTTGTAGACCAGCGTCAGCTTCTTGATCATGTCGCCGGCGTTGCGCGTGGCGTTGTCCATGGCGCTCATCTGCGCGCCGTAGAACGACGCGCTGTTTTCGAGCAGCGCCCGGAACACCTGCACCGAGATGTTGCGCGGCAAGAGATCATTGAGGATCGCTTCCTCGTCGGGCTCGTAGTCGTAGGTGACCGACGAATTCGCCTCGGCCTTTTCGAACGAGGCCGGGATCAGCTGCAGTGCCGTCGGCACCTGGGCGATCACCGACTTGAAGGTCGCAAAGAACAGCGTCGCGACATCGAACTCGCCGTTCGCGTACATGGCGAGGATCTTCTCGCCGACCGATTGCGCGTTGGTGTAACCGAGCGTCCGTACTTCGCGGAAGGTGACGGTCTCGACGATCTTGTCGGCAAAGCCGCGCTTGAGGATGTCGTTGCCCTTGCGGCCGACGGTCAGGATCTTGACCGTCTTGCCCTCGTTGAGGAGCTTGGTCGCCGTCTCGCGCGCCAGCCGCGCGATCGACGAGTTGAAGCCGCCCGCGAGGCCGCGCTCGCCGGTGGCGACGACCAGGAGGTGCACCTGGTCCTTGCCGGTGCCGCCCAGCAGCGCCGGCGCATCCGGCCGGTCCGCATAGGCGGCGCCGAGCGAGGCCAGCACATTGGTCATCCGCTCGGCATAGGGGCGCGCCGCAACGGCGGCCTCCTGCGCCCGGCGAAGCTTCGCCGCGGCCACCATCTGCATGGCCTTGGTGATCTTCTGGGTCGATTTGACCGAGGCGATCCGGTTCTTGAGGTCCTTGAGCGAAGCCATAAGGCCGCTGGTCTCCTGCATAGCCCGGCGTGTCTGGCGCCGGGCGTTCTTTCAAAAAACTACGCCGTGAAGGTCTTCTTGAACGCTTCGATCGCCGCCTTGAGCTGGGCGCGGAGGTCGTCGCTCAGCGCTTTCTCGGTCGCGATCTTGGTGAGCAGATCGCCGTTCTTGGCGCGCAGCGCACCCAACAGCCCGCGCTCGAAGGCGCCGACCTGGTTGACCGGCAGGTCGTCGAGATAGCCCTGGCCACCGGCGAAGATCACCGCCACTTCCTCTTCCGGCTTCAGCGGCGAGAACTGCGGCTGCTTGAGCAGCTCGGTCAGCCGCGCGCCGCGGTTGAGGAGCCGCTGCGTCGCCGCATCGAGGTCCGAACCGAACTGCGCGAAGGCCGCCATTTCGCGGTACTGGGAAAGTTCGCCCTTGAGCGAGCCGGCCACCTGCTTCATCGCCTTGATCTGGGCGTTGCCACCGACGCGCGACACCGAAATACCGACGTTCACCGCCGGGCGGATGCCCTGGAAGAAGAGGTTGGTTTCGAGGAAGATCTGCCCATCGGTGATCGAAATCACGTTGGTCGGAATGTAGGCCGAAACGTCGTTGGCCTGCGTCTCGATGACGGGGAGCGCCGTCAACGACCCCGACTTGTGGTCTTCGTTGAGCTTGGCAGCGCGTTCCAGCAGACGGGAATGCAGGTAGAACACGTCGCCCGGATAGGCCTCGCGGCCCGGCGGACGGCGCAAGAGCAGCGACATCTGGCGATAGGCGACGGCCTGCTTGGTGAGATCGTCATAGGCGATCACGGCGTGCATGCCGTTGTCGCGGAAATACTCGCCGATGGCGCAGCCGGTGAACGGCGCGAGGAACTGCATCGGTGCCGGATCGGAGGCAGTGGCGGCGATGATGATCGAGTATTCGAGCGCGCCATTGTCCTCGAGGATCTTGACGAACTGCGCCACGGTCGAGCGTTTCTGCCCGATGGCGACGTAGATGCAGTAGAGCTTCTCGCTCTCGGGCGCCTTGGCGGCATGCGCCGGCTTCTGGTTGAGGAAGGTGTCGAGGATCACGGCGGTCTTGCCGGTCTGGCGATCGCCGATGATCAGCTCGCGCTGGCCGCGGCCGATCGGGATCAGCGCATCGATGGCCTTGAGGCCCGTCGACATCGGCTCGTGCACGGATTTGCGCGGCAGGATGCCCGGCGCCTTGACGTCGACACGCCGACGTTCCGTGGCGACAATGGGTCCCTTGCCGTCGATCGGGTTGCCCAGCGCATCGACGACGCGGCCGAGGAGGCCCTTGCCGACGGGCGTGTCGACGATCGAGCCGGTGCGCTTGACGGTGTCGCCTTCCTTGATCTCGCGGTCGTTGCCGAAGAGCACCACGCCGACATTGTCGGTCTCGAGGTTGAGCGCCATGCCCTTGATGCCGCCCGGGAACTCGACGAGTTCACCGGCCTGCACATTGTCGAGGCCATAGACGCGGGCGATGCCGTCGCCGACGCTGAGCACCTGGCCGACCTCGGAGACTTCGGCCTCCTGGCCGAAATTCTTGATCTGCTCCTTGAGGATCGCAGAGATTTCCGCGGCTTTGATGTCCATTATCCGACCTCTTTCATGGCGATCTTCATCGCCGTCAGCTTGGTTTTGAGGGAGCTGTCGATCATCTGCGAGCCGACCTTGACCACAAGGCCGCCGATCAGCGAGGCATCGACATGTTCGGTGAGGGTGACGGTTTTGCCGATCTTCTGCTTGAGCGTCTCGGCGAGAGCGGCAAGCTGTGCGCTCGAAAGCGGCGCGGCGGAGGTCACGTCGGCGCTGACTTCACCGCGCTGCTGCGCGGCGAGCGTCTGGAACGATTTGATGATCGCGGGGAGCGCGAACAGCCGGCCGTTGCGGGCGACGACCTTGACGAAATTGGCGACGGTCGGCTGCAGATTGGCCTTGCCGAGGATCGCGTCGACGGCGCCCGATTTGGCATCGGCGCTGATCACCGGGGAGCGCAGGAACCGGCGGAAATCATCGCTCTCGCCTGAGAGCTTGGTGATCTCGACCAGCCCGGATTCGACCTGGTCCACCGAGCCTTCCGATGTGGCGAGATCGAACAGCGCCGCCGCATAGGGCCGCGCGATCTGGGTCAGCACCGAATTCTGCTCTGCCAATGCCGCTCTACCCTCTGTTGCTGGCTGCGTCCGAACCCCTGGGGAAACGGGGAATTTGCCGGCGCACAAGATGGCTCTCGGGGCAGCCCAGGCCCCGAAACCGCGCCCCCTCTAGCACGCGCCCGCGCGAACGTGCAAGGCGATGGGACCGAGTCCGATACGCAGATTTGTCGCAGGAGGCCAAGGCTGCGATATCAAGCCTTGCGATGTTGCGATATTTGCGCGATATTCTGGCGATGAAGACGATCATCTTCAGCAAAGAAGCGACGCGGGACTTCGACGCTTTGCCGATGGACACACGGGAACAGATCGACAGAGCCCTCGACGGCTATGCCCTTCATGGACGGGGCGATGTCAGAAGCCTCTCGGGGCGCCCAGGCTATCGGCTGCGTACCGGCCGATATCGCATCATCTTTGACGAAGATGCCCAAACCATTCTTGCCATCTACATCGGCAAGCGTGAAACGACCACGTATCGACGAAACTAGAGAGGCCAGACATGAATCCTCAATTCGTAAAGTCCCCCAGCGGCGAGGATATGGTGCTGCTGTCGCGAGCAGACTACGAAACGCTCGTCACCGCGGCGGAGGAAGCTGCCGAGGATGCTGCAGATGTCGCAATGTATGATGCACGGAAGGCCGATCCTCTCGGGAGCGCGCCGATGCCGGCGGAAATCACGCGACACATGCGGGAGGGCGCGCGCTTGTTGAAGGCGATCAGACTTTGGAAGGACATCGGGCAGGTCAAACTCGCCTATGATTTGGGGACATCGCAGGGCTTCATCTCCGACCTGGAGAACGGACGCCGCAAGCTGACTCCGGAACTCGCGAAGCGCATGGCGGCCGCGCTCGATGTGCCCGAGCACTGGCTGATCTGAACTAGTAAAAACTCATCGGATCGATATCGACCTGGATGCGGAGGTTGCCGGTGACCCGTTCGGCTGAGCCGAGCCAGAACCGCACATAGCCCGAGAGGTCGAAGTCCTTGGGACTTTGCGCCAGGAGCCGCACCCGGTGGCGACCGCGGACCATGGCGACCGGCGCGTCGGCGGGGCCGAACAGGCGCAATCCCTCGGCCTGCGGCGCGGCGCTGAGCAATCTTCGGGCAAAGCCCATGGCGTCGTCGTGCTCGCTGGCCGAAACGATCAGCGCCGCCAGCCGGCCGAAGGGCGGCAGCCCGCCCTCCTCGCGCACCTGCAGCTCGTGGGCGTAAAACGCCTCGCGATCCTGCCTGACCATCGCCTCCATCACAGGATGGCTCGGGTGATAAGTCTGGAGGAATGCCCGGCCGGCTTTGGCGGCGCGCCCGGCCCGGCCCGTCACCTGGGTCAGGATCTGGAAGGTCTTCTCCGCCGCCCGCGGATCGCCATGCGCGAGGCCCAGATCGGCGTCGAGCACGCCGACCAGCGTGAGCTTTGCGAAATGATGCCCCTTGGCCACCAATTGAGTGCCGATGACGAGGTCGTATTCGCCCCGCTCGATCTCGGCGAAGCGATCCCTGAGCTGGCTGTTCGACCCCATGTCGGAACTGAGGATCACCGTCCTGGCCTCGGGGAAGCGCACCGCCACTTCCTCGGCGATGCGCTCGATGCCGGGGCCGACCGCGACCAGTGTGTCGGCCGCGCCGCAGGCCGGGCAGGTCGTCGGACGCCGCTGCTCGTGCCCGCAATGATGGCACATCAACACGCCGCGGAAGCGGTGCTCGACCAGCCAGGCGTCGCAATCGGGACACTGGAACTGGTGGCCGCAAGCATTGCACAACGTCAGCGGCGCATAGCCCCGGCGGTTGAGGAACAGCAGTGCCTGCTCGCCCCGATCGAGCGTGGTGAAGATTTCCCGCGCCAGCCGCGGCGCGATCCACTGGCCCTTTTCCGGCGGCTCCTCGCGCATGTCGATGGCGGTAATGTCGGGCATCGCCGCCTCGGCGAAGCGCGAGGTCAGGAGCACGTGGGTGTAGCGGCCGGTATTGGCGTTGTTGCGCGATTCGACCGAGGGCGTGGCGGAGCTGAGGATCACCCGCGCCGCGGCGAATCTGGCCCGCACCACCGCCATGTCGCGGGCGTGGTAGTTGACCCCGTCCGACTGCTTGAAGGCGCCGTCATGCTCCTCGTCGAGGACGATCAGCCCGAGATCATGGAACGGCAGGAAGAGCGCCGAGCGCGCCCCGACCAGCGCCCGCACTGCGCCGCTGTTGATGCCGCGCCAGGTCCGCGCCCGCTGCGCCGGCGTCATGTCCGAGTGCCACTCGGCCGGCCGTGTGCCGAAGCGGCGGGTGAAGCGGTCGAGAAACGTGTGGGTGAGCGCGATCTCGGGCAGCAGCACCATCGCCTGCCGCCCGGCCCGCAGCGTATCGGCGACCGCCTCGAAGAACACTTCCGTCTTGCCGCTGCCGGTGACCCCGTCGAGCAGCGCCACCGCAAATCGATGCGGATCGAGCCCACGAATCTGCGCCAGCGCCGCGGCCTGTTCCGGACTGAGGACGGGCGGCGCCTCGTCCGGATCGGGCAAGAGCGCGATCGGCGGTGGGGCGATCTCGAGCCGCTCCAGCGCCCCGGCCCGCTCGAGGCCCTCGATCACCGACGCCGATACCCCGCTCGCCCCGACGATCGCCGTCTTGGCCCATGCGAGGCCGTCGGCGACGGTGTCGAGGACCCGAGCGCGGGCGGGCGTCATCCGCTCGGGCTCGGCGCCGGTGCGGCGAAAGGCGGTGACCGGCCGCTCCGGCTCGAGCGCATCGCTCGAGCGCAGCACCGAGCGGAGCACCAGCCCCGGCGCGGCCAGAGTGTAGCGGGCGACCCAGTCGACCGTCTTCAGCAGCTCTTCGCCAAGCGGCGGCGCGTCGTAGACAAGGGCGATGTCCTTGAGCCGGTTGTGGGCGAAATTGTCCTTGGGCGCGCCCCACACCACGCCCAGCGTCAGGCGCCCGACCAGCGGCACCGCAACAATCGAGCCGCGCTCGACATGCATGCCCGGCGGCACGCGATAGGAGTACGGCCCCTCGACCGAGACACTCACCATCACCGCCACGACGTCAAGAAAATCGTTCATCCGTGCCCGCTTTGTTCACGGCCAATGTAGGAAGGGCAAGGTGATTCTGCGATCCCGCCTCAGATCATCTCCAGCGGCCGCTTCCGCCGCGGCGGCGGGAAGGCGGCGTCGAGCGCCTTGAAATCGGCGGCCGTGAGTTCGATCCCGGCCGCCCCGGCATTGTCGCGTACATGCGCCGCCCTGCCGCTCTTGGGGATGGCGATCACGCAGGGCCGCGACAGAACGAAGGCGAGCGCGATCTGGGCCGGCGTCGCGCCGTGCGTCTGGGCGATGCGCAACAGCTCGCGGTGGCTCGCGAGCCGGCCCTGCTCGATCGGCGAATAGGCCATCACCGGCACGTTGTGTTTGGCCGACCACGGCAGGAGATCGTGTTCGATGCCGCGGCGGGTGAGATTGTAGAGCACCTGGTTGGTGGCGACCGCACCGCCGCCGGCGGCCAGCAGTTCATCCATGTCGTCGGCGTCGAAATTGGAGACGCCCCAGTGCCGGATCTTTCCGGCCTCCTGCAACGCCGCAAAGCCGGCGAGTGTCTCCTCGAGCGGCGTGCCGCCGCGCCAGTGCAGCAGATAGAGATCGAGCCGGTCGGTGCCGAGCCGCTTGAGGCTCTGCTCGCAGGCGGCGATCGTCGCCGCCCGGCTGGCATGGCTCGGCAGCACCTTGCTGACGAGGAACACCGCGTCGCGCCGGCCGGCGATCGCTTCGCCCGTCACCGCCTCGGCGCCGCCATCGGCGTACATCTCGGCGGTGTCGATCAGCGTCAGCCCGAGGTCCAGCCCAGTCTGCAACGCCCGCACCTCGTCGGCGCGCCGCGCCGCGGTCTCGCCCATCATCCAGGTGCCCTGGCCGAGCGCCGGCACGGTTTCGCCCGAGGGCAATGCAACGGACGCGATCGGCATTGTCATTGTCGTCCCTCCGGCTGGCCGCGACGATTTCACCCCGCGCTAACGTGGGGCGACTATGCTCGGCATCATGACCGATTCCGCCTTCGTCGCCGACCCCGATGTGTCGGCGCAGCTCAAAGCCTGGCTGCGCGACCTCGGCGCCGTGCGGCGGCTGGCGCCCAAAACGCTCGAAGCCTACCAGCGCGACGTCGGCCAGTTCTTCAGCGTCCTCGGCCCCCATACCGGCGGCGCGGTGTCGCTCGAGACGCTGGCGGAGATGCGCGGCGCCGATCTGCGCGCCTTCATGGCGCGGCGGCGCGAGGACGGCGTCGAGGCGCGCTCGCTGGCCCGTGCACTCTCGGCGATCAAGAGCTTCTTCCGTTTCCTCGAGCGCGAGGGCGTGCTCTCGACCGAGGCGCTCAATGTCATCCGCACGCCCAAGGCGAAGAAATCGCTGCCCAAGGCGCTGACCGTGCTCGAGGCCAAAGCGACGATTTCGGCGACGGCCGAGCTGGAGGAGCGGCCCTGGGTCGCGGCGCGCGACATGGCGGTGCTGTCGCTCTGCTACGGCGCGGGCCTGCGCATCTCGGAGGCGCTGGCCCTGTGCCGCGCCGATCTCGACGCGACGGCGCTCAGGGTGCTCGGCAAGGGCGGCAAGACGCGGCTGGTGCCGCTGATCGACAGCGTCCGCCAATCGGTCGAGACGTACCTGAAGCTCTGCCCGTTTCCGCTGACGCCGAGCCAGCCTTTGTTCCGCGGCGCCAAGGGTGGCGTGCTGTCGCCGCGGCTGATCCAGATGCGGGTCGTGCAATTGCGCGGCGCGTTGGGACTGCCCCCGAGCGCCACGCCGCACGCGCTCCGCCATTCCTTCGCCACCCACCTTTTGGGCCGCGGCGGCGACCTCCGCGCCATCCAGGAGTTGCTCGGCCACGCCTCGCTCTCGACCACCCAGATCTACACCGCCGTCGACACCGACCGGCTGCTCGAAAGCTATCGGGCGGCGCATCCACGATCCTAGAGCGTTTCCAGGAATAGTGCGAAGCGGTCTTCTGCTTCGGAAGCGCGACAAATCAAAGACATAGAGCACGCGTCCCGATTCCATCGGAACGTGAAGTGCTCAAGCACCTGAGTTTGTCGCCGAACCGCTCATGGGCTAAAGCAGTCCAAGATGGGACGGCAGATGATGACCGATACAACCTTCGACCAGTTGATGGAACACGCACGCCAGGGCTATGCGAGAGCGCGGCCCGATGAAGCGATCGCCGCTCTGTCGAAAGCCACCCTCATCGCCCAAAGCGTTGCTCAGCTGCGAGAAGTCTATCGCACGCACCGTCGTTTTGGCCGCTTCGAACACGCCCTGGCGGTGCTTCGCGAAATTATGATGCGCGAGCCCGGCATAGCGTCAGACTATCTGCAGCTCGCTCTCACCTTCGGATTCACTGAAATCAACGATGATGTGCGCGCCATGCTCGCACTCGACGAGCGGGCAACCGAGCCGAAGGACCGCGCGGTGCTCGGCTTTGCGCTCGGCAAGGTGTTCCAGGATCTGGGAGAGATCGACCGGTCCTTCGCCTATTACGCCCGGGCCAATGCAGAGCACCGTCGAACGCTGACCTACTCGATCGACGACGCGGCCGCCGAAATCGATGCGACCATTCGGACCTTCGACGCGGATCTGATGAGACGCTTCGAGGGAAAGGGCGATCCCGAGGCAAGTCCGATCTTCATCGTCGGATTGCCTCGTTCCGGCTCGACGCTGACCGAGCAGATCCTCGCAACGCACCAGGACGTATATGGAGGGGGCGAAATGCACCTGATGGGCAGCGTCGCCGGGACGATGCGACAGCAGGCCGGCAGCGTCGCGGCCTTTCTAGCCACCAATCCCGACCTCCGGCCCTGGGCCAATGCGTATCTCTCACCCGTGCTCGACGCGCTGCGCATCGACGGCCGGGGCAAGTCGCGCTTCACCGACAAGCAGCTCGACAACTTCAAGCGCATCGGCCTGATCAAACTGCTCTTTCCGCGCGCCAGGATCATTCGCTGCCTTCGCGATCCGCTGGACAATCTGTTCACGATCTTTCGCCGCCCGTTCGGCGGAAACAATGTGGCCTATTCTTACGACCAGCAGGAACTGGCTGCCTATTATCGCCTCTACCGCAAGATGATGGCGCACTGGCACGATCTCCTGCCGGGCGCGGTGCTGGATGTGAGCTACGAGCAGCTCGTTGCCGACCCCGAGCCGTCCATGCGTCGCCTGCTCGATTTCTGCGGGCTCGACTGGGACCCGGCATGCCTCGAGTTCCATCGCACCGAGCGCGGCATTCCGACCAACTCCTTTGCCCAGGTTCGCCAACCGCTTTACGCCGACTCGATCGGCATGGCCCAGGCATACCGCCCCTTCATCGCGCCGCTTGTCGCCGCAGTCGCAGGTTGAGGCTTTACGCTTGGCACGTTCGGTCGTATTTCCCTGTCATGACCGCGCGCAATGTCATCGCGAAACCTATTGTTATCGGCTCCCTTCGGGACCGGATCGCGCGCGGCTGACACCCCTCACGCAACCGGCCCCGCCCTCAGGCGCGGGTGACCGGTGGTCTGGGGCGGGGCAAGACACGGAACCCCGATGACCACCGCTTCCAGCCCCTCTTCGCTTCCCGCCAACGCGCAGGCGCTGGGCCTCGTGCTGGCGCTTCTCGGCGCGGCGTTCTTTGCCCTCAAGGGCATCGTCATCAAGCTCGCCATGATCGACGGGATCGACGCGGTGACCACCCTCACCTGGCGGATGATCGTCGCCGTGCCGATCTTCGTGACGGTGGGCGTTCTCGGCTACCGACGGAGGCTGCGCGACCATGCCGCGGATGCCCCGCCCGTGCTCGACCGCACCACGCTGCTGCAGACGCTCGCCGTCGGCCTGCTCGGCTACTACCTCGCCAGCTTCCTCGATTTTTCGGCGCTGACCTACATCACCGCCCAGCTCGACCGGCTGATCCTTCTGACTTACCCGTTCTTCGTCGTGCTGTTTGGAGCGATGTTCTTCTCGCGCAAGGTGACACCGGTGATGGTCGTATCGCTGCTCTTGAGCTATGTCGGCATCGCCCTGATCTTCTGGAAGGATTTTTCCGTCGCCGGCGACAACGTGCTGCTCGGGTCGGCGCTGGTCTTCGGCTCCTCGGTGGTTTACGCGGCCTACCAGATCCTGGCCAAGCCCCTGATCGACAAGCTCGGCGCCCAGCTCTTCACCTCGATCGCCATGAGCGCCGCCGGCCCGGCGGTGATCGTCCATTTCCTCCTCACCCACCCGGTCGGGGCGCTGGCGGTGGATGGGCACGGGCTGCTGCTGATGCTCGCCATCGGCACCGTCTCGACCGTCCTCCCCGCCTACTGCATTTCGGCGGGCATCGGGCTCATCGGCCCGGAACGCACCGCCATCATCGGCAACATCTCGCCGGTGGTGACGGTGAGCCTTGCGGTCGGCGTGCTCGGCGAAGCCTTCACCCTCTGGCACGCCGCCGGCACCGCGCTGGTGCTGATCGGCGTCGTGCTGTTCGGGCGCAAGAGCAGGGTGAAGGTGCCCGAGGCGGACGTCGAGCCCTAAGGGGAGGATTTCGCGAAGGCAAGAACCAGGGTCATCGGCTTGGCCGGTGACGAGACAAAGCCGTAATGCACGTAGAACGCTCTTGCACTCTCATCGATGGCGTGAACGAGGATACCGTGCGAGCCGACAATGTCGGCTGCCTGCTGCGCACGAAGCACCGCGTTGCGAAGCAGACACGACCCCACACCCTGCCCTTGAAAATCTTGGTCGACGGCGAGTCGCCCAAGAACGGCAACGGGGATCGGATCGGGCATGTTGCGCCGGAACTTCGATGGCGCTTCGGCCAGATCGAGCCCGCCGGATGCAAGGGCGTAGTAGCCCACGACGACACCGCCATGGAGAACGACATAGGTTCTCGAGGCTCGGCCGACCTGATTGGTCCAGGCGCGCTCGATGAGCCACCTGTCCAGCATCGGATTGCCGGAGGCGAACATCGCTATGTCGTGCGCCTGGGTGAGGAGTTCCGGCCCGCCGAGCCCTATTTGAGCCACGGCGCGCGCACCTTCATCAGCCGTTCGTAGCCGTCGCCACTCGGCGGCTGATCAAGAACACTCAGGTAGAAATCGTATGTCTCTCGATCGACATGGATCAGCGTCTGGTCGAGCAGCGTCTCCTGCGCGGCGGCGACGGCGGCGTCGATCATGAACTCCGAGCGGTTCTTGCCCTTGATCTCCGCGGCCCGGTCGATCAGCGCCCGCGTCTCGGGCTTCATGCGCAAATTGACCGGCTTGGCGACCGATTTGGCTTTGCCGGCAGGACGGGCGGCCATGATGCGAACCTCACGATTGTGCGCACAACGTATGCACAATCCGGCTCGCGGTCAAATATGGATCGCCCCGTCGCCGCACATCAGCGCCGCCTCGCGGATGGCTTCGGAGAGCGTCGGATGCGGGGCCGTGGTGCGCGCCAAATCCTCGGCCGAGCCGCCGAACTCCATCAGCACCGTCAGCGCCTCGATCATCTCGGAGGCATTCTTGCCGATGATGTGGGCGCCCAGCACCCGGTCGGTCTGGACGTCGGCGAGAATTTTCACGAACCCCTGCGTCGCCAGCATCGCCTTGGCGCGGCCATTGGCGGTGAACGGAAACTTGCCGGTCTTGTAGTCGATGCCCTCGGCCTTGAGTTCGTCCTCGGTCTTGCCCACCGAGGCGATCTCGGGATTGGTGTAGACCACCGCGGGAATGGCGCCGTAATTCACGTGGCCGGCCTGCCCGGCGATGACCTCGGCCACCGCGATGCCCTCGTCCTCGGCCTTGTGCGCCAGCATCGGCCCGGCGATGACGTCGCCGATGGCGTAGACACTCTCGATGCTGGTGCCGTAATGCGGTCCGGTGACGATGCGGCCCCGGCTGTCGAGTTCGACCCCCGCCGCCTCGAGCCCGAGCCCCTGGGTGAAGGGTTTCCGGCCGATGGCGACCAGCGCCACGTCGGCATCGAGGATCGCCATGTCGCCGCCGGCCGCCGGCTCGAGCCGCGCCGTGAGCGAGCCGTCTTCCTGTCGGTCGATCGACTTGACCTTGGTCGAGAGCCGGAACTCGACGCCCTGCTTGCTGAGGATGCGCTGGAACTGCCGCGCCACCTCGCTGTCCATGCCGGGCAGGATGCGGTCGAGGAACTCGACCACCGTGACTTTGGCGCCGAGCCGGGCCCAGACGGAACCCAGTTCCAGTCCGATGACGCCGGCGCCGATCACCAGCAGCCGGTCGGGCACAGCGCCCAGCGATAAGGCGCCGGTCGAGGTGACGATCCGCTCCTCGTCGATGTCGATGCCGGGCAGCGTCGCCGGCACCGAGCCGGTGGCGATGACGATGTGTTTGCTCTCGATGACCTGCGGGGCACCCTTGTCGGAGGCGATCTGCACCCGGCCGCCGCCGAGCAGCGAGCCCAGGCCCTCGAACGCCGTGATCTTGTTCTTCTTGAACAGGAACGACACGCCGTTGACGTTGGCGGCGACGGTCTCGTCCTTGTGCGCCATCATCTGCGCCAGGTTGAGCGTCGGCGCCGCGATATCGATGCCCAGATGCGAGAAGCTGTGCCCCGCCTCCTCGAACAGCTCGGTGGCATGCAGCAGTGCCTTGGACGGAATGCAGCCGATATTGAGGCAGGTGCCGCCGAAGGTCGGCATCTTCTCGACCACCGCCACCTTCATGCCGAGCTGGGCGGCGCGGATGGCGCAGACATAGCCGCCCGGTCCCGAGCCGATCACCGTGAGGTCGA
The DNA here is from genome assembly GCA_016213505.1 of Devosia nanyangense. GTDB lineage: Bacteria > Pseudomonadota > Alphaproteobacteria > Rhizobiales > Devosiaceae > Devosia_A > Devosia_A nanyangense. The sequence goes on along the minus strand of JACRAF010000023.1, from coordinate 105,145 downwards.
ATTGGTCCGCCATGACTGGTCCCGCTCAGTGAGTGTGATCGATATGTAGTCGCTGCCGCGCCGATAGACCACCGTCATGGCCGCACAAAGCCCGGCAATCCTCAGGGAACAATGGCCCGCCCGCCGCTCACTGTGATGGTCGTGCCGGTGGAGTAGGAGGCTTCGTCCGAGAGCAGCCACAGGACGGCGCGGGCGACCTCTTGGGCCGTGCCGGCCCGCGCCATGGGCAGGCTCGCGGCCATGCGCTGGACGCGCCCCGGATCGCCCGTCGAGGCGTGGATTTCGGTATCGATGACACCGGGCCGCACCGCGTTGACGCGGATGCCATCGCCCGCCACCTCGAGCGCCAGCCCGACGGTGAAGCTGTCGATCGCCCCCTTGGAGGCGGCATAGTCGACATAGACATTGGCGCCGCCGAGCTTGGAGGCCCCCGACGACAGATTGACGATGGCGCCGCCCTTGCCGCCGAACTTGCTCGACATGCGCCGAACCGCCGCCCCGGCGCACAGGAACGAGCCGGTGACATTGACCGCAAAACCGCGGGCGAGGCGTTCGGCATTCATCTCGTCGACCCGCTGGGCCGGCAGGATGATGCCGGCATTGTTGACCAGGCCGGTGAGCACGCCGATGCGGTCGGCGGCGGCGAAGATGTGCTCGACGTCCTCGGGTTGGCTGACATCGCCGCGCACTGCGATGGCTTCGCCGCCGGCCTTGCGGATGTGCGAAACCACCGCCTCGGCCGCCGCGACATTGCCAGCATAGTTGACGACGACGGCCCAACCGCGCTCGGCTGCCAAGAGCGACGTCGCCGCGCCGATGCCGCGGCTGCCGCCGGTTACGACAAGAACGCCGTTCCTGGCCATCGCTTTTCCCTCAGAGATCGAGGACCAGACGCTCCGGCGCCTCGAGGCTTTCCTTGACGCGGACGAGGAAGGTCACCGCCTCCTTGCCGTCGACGACGCGGTGATCATAGCTCAGCGCCAGATACATCATCGGGCGAACGACGATCTGGCCGCCGACCACCACCGGTCGGTCCTGGATCTTGTGCATGCCCAGAATGCCCGATTGCGGCGCATTGAGGATCGGGGTGCTCATCAGGGAGCCGTAAACGCCGCCATTGGAGATGGTGAAGGTGCCGCCCTGCATGTCGGCCATCGCCAGCTGGCCGTCGCGGGCGAGCTTGCCCAGCCGGGCGATTTCCTTCTCGATCTGGACGATGCCCATCTTGTCGGCGTCGCGCACCACGGGAACCACGAGGCCGCGATCGGTGCCGACCGCGACCCCGATATGAGCGTAGTTCTTGTAGACCAGGTCATCGCCATCGATCTCGGCATTGACGTTGGGGACGTCCCGCAGCGCGTGCACCACGGCGAGTGTGAAAAAGCCCATGAAGCCGAGCTTCACACCGTGCTTTTTCTCGAACAGATCCTTGTAGCTCGCGCGCAAATCCATCACCGGCTTCATGTCCACCTCGTTGAAGGTGGTGAGCATGGCGGCGGTGTTCTGGGCATCCTTCAGGCGCCGGGCGATGGTCTGGCGCAAGCGGGTCATCTTGACCCGCTCCTCGCGCCCTTCGTCGGCAACGGCGACCGGGGCGCGCGGCGTCGGCGCCGGTGCGGGAGCAGCGGCAGGCGCCGGGGCGGCCGCGACGACCTTCGGCGCTTCAACGGCCGGACGGGCGATGACCGCGCTGCCCGACGCCGCACTGGGCATCTGCACCGCCGGGGCGGGCTTGGCCATCGCGGCGAGCACGTCTTCCTTCAGCACCTGGCCGCGCTTGCCCGAACCGTTGATTTCGGCGGGCGCGATGCCCTTTTCTTCCATCAGTTTTGCGGCGGCGGGCGCCGGCGGCGGCGCGGCGCCGTTGCCATTCTTGACCGGCGCCGGCGGGGCCGGCTCCGGCTTGAAGGCCGGCTCGGCAGCCTTGGGCGCTTCGGCCTTCGGCGCAGGAGCCGCAGCCCCCTCGCCGATGGCGCCGATCAGCGCCCCGACATTGACGGTATCGCCCGGGTTGGCCGAGATCGCCTCGAGCACCCCGGCCGACGGGGCCGGCACCTCGATGGTCACCTTGTCGGTTTCGAGTTCGACCACCGGCTCGTCGGCGGCGACGATGTCGCCCACCTTCTTGAACCACTGGCCGATAGTCGCCTCGGTGACGCTTTCGCCCAGCGCCGGCACACGGATGTCAGTTGCCATAATTGATCGCTCCTACTTCGCGAAAGCTTCTTCGAGGAAGGTCTGCAGTTGCGCCAGATGGGTGCGCATCAGCCCGGTGGCCGTCGAGGCCGAAGCCGGCCGGCCGACATAACGCGGCCGGTCGTTGGTGCGGCCCATCTGTTCCAGCACCCAGTCGATATAGGGCTGGACGAACGCCCAGCCGCCCATGTTCTTGGGCTCCTCCTGGCACCACACGATCTCGGCGTTCTTGAACCGGTTGAGTTCGTCGAGCAGGGCCTTGGCCGGGAACGGGTAGAGCTGTTCGAGCCGCAGCAGATAGACGTCGCCGAGGCCGCGCTTTTCGCGGTCCTCGAGCAAATCGTAATAGACCTTGCCCGAGCACAGCACGACCCGGCGGATCTCCGCGTCGGGGGCCAGCGTGATTGTCGTCTTCTTGGGGCCCGGCGCTTCCGCGTCGTCCCATAGCAGGCGATGGAAACAGCTCTCCGGGCCCATCTCGGCCAGCGCCGAGGTCGCCCGCTTGTGGCGGAGCAGCGATTTCGGCGTCATCAGGATCAGCGGCTTTCTGAAATCGCGTTTCACCTGACGGCGCAGCACGTGGAAATAGTTGGCCGGCGTGGTGCAGTTGCACACCTGCATATTGTCTTCGGCGCATAGCTGCAGATAGCGCTCGAGGCGGGCAGAACTGTGTTCCGGTCCCTGCCCCTCATAGCCGTGCGGCAGCAGCATCACCAGGCCGCTCATGCGGAACCATTTGCGTTCGCCCGAGCTGATGAACTGGTCGACCACCACCTGGGCGCCGTTGGCGAAGTCGCCGAACTGCGCTTCCCACAGGGTCAGCGTGTTGGGTTCGGCCAGCGAATAGCCGTACTCGAAGCCGAGCACCGCCTCTTCCGAGAGCATCGAGTTGATGACCTCGTAGCGCTGCTGTTCGGGTCCAACATTGTTGAGCGGCGTATAGGTCTCGTCGGTCTCCTGGTCGTAGAGCACCGAGTGCCGCTGGGTGAACGTGCCGCGCTCGGAATCCTGGCCCGAGAGGCGAACCGATTGCCCCTCGGCGACGAGCGTGCCGAAGGCCAGCGCCTCGCCCGTCGACCAGTCGATGCCTTCCCCGCTCTCGATCGCTGCCAACCGGTTGTCGAGGAAGCGCTTGAGCGTCTTGTGGATGGTGAAGCCGGCCGGCACGGCGGTGAGCCTGGTGCCGATCCGGACCAGTTCCTCGAGCGCCACCCCGGTGTCGCCGCGGCGCGGACCGTCGGCATCGGCCTTCTTCATGTCCTTCCACTGGCCGTCGAGCCAGTCGGTCTTGTTGGGGCGGAAATCCTGCCCGGCCTCGAATTCGCCTTCGAGCTGGGCCCGCCAATCGGCCTTGAGCGTGTCGACGCCATCGGCCGTGATCAGCCCCTCGGCGATCAGCCGTTCCGAATACAGTTCCAGTGTCGTCTTGTGACTCCGGATCTTGGAATACATCATCGGCTGGGTGAAGCTCGGCTCGTCGCCTTCGTTGTGGCCGAAGCGGCGGTAGCAGAACATGTCGATGACCACCGGCCGGCCGAAGCGCTGCCGGAATTCGGTGGCGATCTTGCTGGCATAGACCACTGCTTCGGGGTCGTCGCCGTTGACGTGGAACACCGGCGCCTCGATCATCTTGGCGACGTCGGTGGGGTACGGCGAGGAGCGCGAGTTGATCGGCGAGGTGGTAAAGCCGATCTGGTTGTTGATGACGAAATGCACCGAGCCGCCGGTGCGGTGGCCCTTGAGGCCGCTCAGCCCCAGGCACTCGGCGATCACGCCCTGGCCGGCAAACGCCGCATCGCCGTGGATCAGCAGTGGCATGACCACCGAGCGGTCGGTGTTCTTGGTCTCGAAGATGAAGCGGCCGTCGACCGCGGCGAACTGGTCCTGCTTGGCGCGCGCCTTGCCCAGCACCACCGGATCGACGATCTCGAGGTGGCTGGGATTGGCGGTCAGCGACAAATGCACCTGGTTGCCGTCGAACTCGCGGTCCGACGAGGCGCCCAAATGGTACTTCACGTCGCCCGAGCCTTCGACGTCCTCGGAGTAATAGGCGCCGCCCTTGAACTCGTGGAACAGCGCGCGATGCGGCTTCATCATCACCTGGGTGAGGACGTTGAGCCGGCCGCGATGCGCCATGCCCAGGACGATGTCCTTGACCCCCAACGCCCCGCCGCGCTTGATGATCTGCTCCAGCGCCGGGATCAGCGACTCGCCGCCGTCGAGGCCGAAGCGCTTGGTGCCGGTGTATTTGACGTCGAGGAATTTCTCGAAACCCTCGGCCTCGACCAGCTTCCGGAAGATCGCCTTCTTGCCCTGCGGGGTGAACTTGATCTCCTTGTCCGGCCCCTCCATGCGCTCCTGGATCCACTGCTTGGCCTCGGGATCGGAGATGTGCATGTACTCGACGCCCACGGTCGAGCAGTAGGTCCGGCGCAGGATTGCCAGCATCTCGGGAACGGTCGCGAATTCGAGCCCGAGATAATTGTCGAGGAAGATCTTGCGGCCGTAATCGGCCTCGGTGAAGCCGTAGGTGGCCGGGTCCAGCTCGGGCGCCGGATCGTCGGTCTTGAGCTTCAGCGGATCGAGATCGGCATGCAGATGCCCGCGCATGCGATAGGCGCGGATCATCATGATGGCGTGGATGGAATCGCGCGTCGATTGCAGCACGTCGACCGGCGTGGGCGCCGCGGCGCCTTCGGCGACGGCCTTGCGCGTCAGTGCCGCGCCGGTCTTGACGACGATCTCGCCCCAGTTGCCGTCGAGCGCGGAAACCAGCTCGCCATTGGCGGTCTCGGGCCAGTCGGCGCGGGCCCAGGATGGGCCCTCGGCGTTGGCCGCGACATCGGCGGTCGTGTCCTCGAGCCGGCCGAAATAGCTCGCCCAGGTCGGGTCGATGCTCCCCGGATCGGTCTTGTAGCGGTTGTAGAGGTCCTCGATGTAACTGGCGTTGCCGCCGTAGAGGAAGGAGGAGAGCAAGAACTGTTCGTTCTTTTCCTGTCGGGTCATCTTGTCTGTAAGGCGGGGCCTTTTACCCCGTTTCCCTGTTGCCGGCGGTCCCGGAGAGGGCGCCGTTCCGCTTGGTCGCGGACTATGACGATGTTAGATTAGCATGTTGCTAAAGAATTGGGCATTCCGACCATCGTCTGAAAGCCCAAATCCTCTTCAATTTCCTGCGCTTTGCGGTCCTTGCCTCCAGAACGCTCCCTGCGGGTCTTTCATCCGGCGTGGCGTTCAGCCGTTCAGCACCTCGGCCAGCGTGACCCCGATCCTGGCGGGCGAACGCGACATCTTGATGCCGGCCGCCTCCATCGCCGCGATCTTGTCCTCGGCGCCGCCTTTACCTCCCGAAATTACGGCGCCGGCATGGCCCATAGTCCGCCCCTTGGGCGCGGTCAGGCCGGCGATGAACCCCGCCATCGGCTTCTTGCGGCCGCGTTTGGCTTCGTCGATCAAGAACTGCGCCGCGTCCTCCTCGGCCGAGCCGCCGATCTCGCCGATCATGATGATCGATTTGGTGGCGTCGTCGGCGAGGAACAGCTCGAGGATGTCGATGAACTCGGTGCCCTTGACCGGATCGCCGCCGATGCCCACCGCCGTGGTCTGGCCGAGCCCGGCATTGGTGGTCTGGAACACCGCCTCATAGGTCAGCGTGCCCGAGCGCGACACGATTCCGACCGAGCCCTTCGAAAAGATCGAGCCCGGCATGATGCCGATCTTGCACTCTTCCGGGGTCAGGACGCCCGGGCAGTTGGGCCCGATCAGCCGCGACTTCGAGCCCATGAGCCGGGCCTTGACCTTGACCATGTCGAGCACCGGCACGCCCTCGGTGATGCAACCGATAAGCGGAATTTCCGCCTCGATCGCCTCGATGATGGCGTCCGCCGCGCCGGCCGGCGGCACATAGATCACCGAGGCATTGGCCTCGGTCTTGGCCTTGCCCTCGGCGACCGAGGCGAAGATCGGCAGCTCGGTTCCGTCGACCCCCGACGACCAGGTCTCGCCGCCCTTTTTGGGATGCGTGCCGCCCACCATCTTGGTGCCGTAATAGGCCAGCGCCTGCTCGGTGTGGAACGTCCCGGTCTTGCCGGTCAGCCCCTGCACCAGGACGCGGGTATCTTTGTTGACGAGGATCGACATGAGCTTCCTGACGTCAGGTTTCTAGGAACGGGTTGATGACTCGAACCGAGCCGTAAAGCTGGTCGTGATTGAGATCTTCGGAGTAGAAGACGGCCGCGCCGAGCCGCTCCGCAGCGGCAAGCAGTGCAGCGTCGTAGTAGGCTATGCTGTATTGACGCGACAGGTCGATGCCACGATCAACGATGCTGCGGTCGATCGCCTGGAACGGCATGCTGCCCAGAAACTCGATCCAGAGGTCCGCCTCGTGGTCCGATAGCCTGACAGACGCCTTCCGGGTTGTGACTGAATAGAATTCCGCCAGAGTCTGTGCGGACACGCCGAAGGTCGTCGACAGGGCGAGTTCGCGTGCGATTGACGTCCGCCGCTCATCCCTTGTCCTTACCTGCGCCGCGTAGATCAGGACGTTGGTGTCGAGAAAGCATCCGATCCTCTCGCTCGTCGTAAATCTCCTGTCGGTTCCATTTGTAGTCGGGTCCCATGTCCAGCGTTGCGTTGTCCATCAGCTGCTTGAGCCCGGCCCTCGCCTTGGCGATGCGGTCTTCCTGCTCGACCTCCTCGCTCAGGAGCGAGCGGACGATGGCGTTCAGCGAGGTGTGGCGCCGCTGCGCCAGGGCGCGGGCCTGTTCCAGCAATTCGTCCTCGATGGCAAGGGTGATGTTTTTCATTGCTGTCTCCACAGGATCACACAGTTTATGTGTAAACCAGTGTCACTTCAACTCCGTCCTAGTTTTGTGGCTTGGCGCCAATCAGCACGTTGAATTCGATCTCCACCTCGCCCTCGGTGCGGTCGGCGATGACCAGCACCTTGTGGTCGGCGGTTTCCCAGATGCCGTAGACATTGCCCGCACCGCGATCCTCGATCATGCCGGTGAGGCCGCCGATGCCGGCCATGTCCTTGAAGTCGATCCGCGTGTCGTAGTCGGGGAAATCGACGCGGCAATAGCCCAGCTGCTGGGTGGGATAGCTCTCGACCGAACTCCACAGCTCGACCGAGCCGTAGCCGGCAAAGCTCTGCGATCCGGCAAAGACGTTCTTGTAGGGCCCGGTGTCCACCCCGTCATAGACGGTCCAGCCGCTGCCCGAGGCGCGGTCATAGGCTTCCGGATCGCCGCCCGAGACATCGGTGCAGATGGAAAAGAAGGCGGTGAGCGCATCCCTGGAGGGGACCGGCAGTTCGGCCGGCTCGGCGGGCAGCTCCTCGTCCGGTGCCGACATCTCGAGCGAGGGCGGCGCCGACATATGGCTCAGCGGCTCCGACGAGGAGGTGTCGGGCGGCGCCGAGAGTTCGAGCGAGGGGGTGGACACCCCGTCCGACGGCTCCTCGACCGAAAGCGTCATCTGCGCCAGCGCCGGAGTGGCGAGGCCGATCAGGCACAGGGACAGGAGATGCGTCAGTCTCGTCATCTGGTCCTCCTTGGCAATCGTCGCAGCCGACAGCCGGCACGCCAGACACACATTGCCACGGCGCGCCGGGTAAGCCGCATTGCTATTGCTTGCCCTTGATCGCCGCGACGATCTTCTGCGCGGCGTCGTCGAGGTCGTCGGCGGGGATGACGTCGAGCCCGGAATTGTTCAGGATGGCCTTGCCCTCCTTGACGTTGGTGCCCTCGAGCCGGACCACCAGCGGCACCTTGAGGCCGACCTCCCTGACCGCCGCGATCACACCTTCGGCGATGACGTCGCAGCGCATGATGCCGCCGAAAATGTTGACCAGGATGCCTTTGACCTGCGGGTCGGCGGTGATGATCTTGAACGCCGCCGTCACCTTCTCCTTGCTCGCGCCGCCGCCGACATCGAGGAAATTGGCCGGCTCCTCGCCGTAGAGCTTGATGATGTCCATCGTCGCCATGGCGAGACCGGCGCCGTTGACCATGCAGCCGATATTGCCGTCGAGCGCCACATAGGCGAGGTCGAACTTGGATGCCTCGATCTCCTTGGCGTCCTCTTCGCTGAGGTCGCGCAGCGTCATCAGCTCGGGGTGGCGGAACAGCGCATTGTTGTCGAAGCTCACCTTGGCATCGAGCAGCCGCAGATGGCCGTCCTTGAGGACGATCAGCGGGTTGACTTCGAGCAAGCTCATGTCGGTCTCGACGAAGGCCTTGTAGAGCGCCGGAAACACCGTCGCGGCGTCGGCTTTGGCCGCGCCCTCGAGCTTCAGCGCCGACGCAATGGCCGAGACATTGGCCGCCGTCACCCCGGCGGCCGGATCGATGTCGACGGTGATGATCCGCTCAGGCGTGTCGTGGGCAACCGTCTCGATGTCCATGCCGCCTTCGGTCGACACCACGAACGCGACTTTGCCGCTCTCGCGGTTGACCAGCAGCGAGCAATAGAGCTCGCGGGCGATATCGGCGCCGTCCTCGATATAGAGCCGGCGGACCTCTTTGCCCGCAGCGCCGGTCTGCTTGGTGACCAGCGTATGGCCCAGCATCTCGGTGGCGTTGGCGACGACGTCGGCGACGGTTTTCGCCAGCCGCACGCCGCCCTTGGCGTCGGCGGAAAGCTCCTTGAACTTGCCCTTGCCGCGGCCGCCGGCATGGATCTGCGACTTGACCACATAGAGCGGCCCCGGAAGCGATTTCGCCGCGGCCTCAGCCTCCCCGGCCGAAAAGATCGCGACGCCCGGCGCCACCGGCAAGCCGTAGGTCTTGAGCAGCGCCTTGGCCTGGTGTTCATGGATGTTCATTCAGACAGGCTCCAGAACCGGGGAAGGGAGCGCGTAGCGCTCCGGGTGAGGGGGCCTTGGCACATGACCACGACCTACGCCAGTTTCGGCGCGATCTTCTTGCACGCCTCGATGAGGCCGTTGACGGCCGCGACGGATTTGTCGAACGCCTTCTGCTCGGCCGAATTGAGCGCGATCTCGACGACCCGCTCGGCACCGCCCGCCCCGATCACCACCGGCACCCCGACATAGGTGCCCTTGATCCCGTATTCGCCCTTGAGGAACGCGGCGACGGGCAGCACCCGCTTCTTGTCCTTGAGATAGCTCTCGGCCATTTCGACCGCCGCAGTCGCCGGGGCGTAGAACGCCGAGCCGGTCTTCAAGAGCCCGACGATCTCGGCGCCGCCGTCGCGGGTGCGCTGGATGATCGCCTCGAGCTTGTCCTTGGTGAGCCAGCCCATCTTGACCAGATCGGTCAGCGGAACGCCGGCGACGGTCGAGTAGCGCGCCAGCGGCACCATGGTGTCGCCATGGCCGCCCAGGACGAACGCCGTGACGTCCTCGACCGAGACTTTCAGCTCATCGGCGATGAAATAGCGGAACCGCGACGAGTCGAGCACGCCCGCCATGCCGACGACCTTGCTCGACGGCAGGCCGGAGAAGCGCTGCAGCGCCCACACCATCGCGTCGAGCGGATTGGTGATGCAGATGACGAAAGCGTCGGGGGCGTATTTGGCGATCCCGGCGCCCACCTGCTCCATCACCTTGAGGTTGATTTCGAGGAGGTCGTCGCGGCTCATGCCGGGTTTGCGCGGCACGCCCGCGGTGACGATCACCACGTCGGCGCCGGCGATGTCCTTGTATTCGGAGGTGCCCTTGATGGTCGCGTTGAAGCCTTCGACCGGAGCCGACTGGGAAAGGTCGAGCGCCTTGCCCTGCGGCGTGCCGTCGACGATGTCGAACAGCGTCACATCGCCCAGCTCTTTCATCGCCACCAGATGAGCCAGTGTGCCGCCGATCTGTCCCGCACCGATCAGAGCGATCTTCCTGCGCGCCATAAGCCCCAAATCCTGCTGTCCGTTGGAATTGGCGCCCCTATTAACCCTCAAGCTTTGGGGTGGCAAGTGAACCCTTGGTCGGGGTCAGAGGGGCTTGTGCGCCGCCTCCAGATAGGCCGTCGACTGCATCTCGACCAGCCGCGAAACGGTGCGCTGGAGCTCGCCGGCGAGCCGCGATTCCTGCCCCAGTTCGTCGAGCGGCACGGCAAAGCTCGCCGCCAGCCGGAGGCCGCGGTCGTAGAGCGTATCGACCAGCAGGATGAAGCGCTTGGCGGCGCTGGCGTTCCCCCGGGTGAAAGCCGGCACGCCGTCGATCATCAGCGCGTCATAGGCGTGGGCGATCCTCAAATAGTCGCGCGCCCCGAGCGGGGTGTCGCAGAGCGCCGCGAACCCAAAGCGCGCCGCCCCCATCGCCGCTTCGGGCACGACGATGTCGCGGCCGAGCGAATGGACGGTGTCGGGCTTTCCCTGAACGCCGCCACAGAGCTTCAGCCACAGCCGGTCCATGCCGTGCCTGACCTCCGGCCCGGTGCCGAAGCGATAGACCTCCTCGCCCTCGAGTTTGAGCCGCCGATAGTCGGTCGGCCCGTCCAGCCGGACGACCTCGACCTGGGTCTTGAGTTCCTCGATGAACGGCAGGAACAGCGGCCGGTTGAGCCCGTCGCGATAGAGATCGTCGGGCAACGTGTTGGAGGTGGCGACCAGCGTCACCCCGCCGGCGAACAGCTTTTCGAACAACCGGCCGAGCAGCATGGCGTTGGTGATGTCGGTCACCTGGAACTCGTCGAGGCAGATGAGCCGCGTCGCCTCGACGATCGGCCTGGTCACCGCCGCGATCGGATCGGCATTCTCCGCCTTGCCCCTGGGGCCCTTGCGAAAGGCGGTAATCGCCTGGTGCAGCTCGTCCATGAACTCGTCGAAATGCACCCGGCGCTTGGCCGTCACCGGGGCCGCGGCAAAGAACCGATCCATCAGCATGGTCTTGCCGCGCCCCACGGCACCGACCAGATAGGCCCCGCGCACCGGCTTCCGCCGGCCGAACAGCCTGCCATTGCCGTTCGTAATACCCGCGGCGACGCCGTCGAGGACCGTTGCGGCTTTGGCCTGGAGGGGATCTGCGGAAAGCGCGCCGCGCCGCACCAGATCGGCGAGGGCGGCGGAGACGGGGGCGGACTTGGCGGACGTGGGCACGCCTCTGCCAATAGCCACTCGGTCATTCCCGCGAAAGCAGAAATCTCGATTGTGGACCGCAAATCCATCCGCCGTCATGCCGTCCCCGGACTTGATCCGGGGATCGACCCGGCCACCCGGCCGGGCCATCGGCGCCGAAGGGTCGATCGCTGGGTCCCCGGGTCAAGCCCGGGGATGACGACTGAGAGCATTATGCGTGGGGGACGGCGGGTCTCAGCCCACCATCGAGATGCCCTGGCCGCCACTGAGCGTGCCGATGAAGCGGTTGCCCGATAGGATCAGCGCCGCGACGATGTCGCCGTTCTCGTCGAACAGCTGTACCTGGGTGCCGGCGATGGTCCAGCTGGCCACCACGCTGAGCCCCTTGAGGGTGCAGGCCGGGGCCGAGGCGCGATAGCGGCCGGTGCCGGCCTTCTGGGTCTGCGTCAGGTTGAGCTGGCACTGGTCGGCGCCCGACACCACCGTCCAGCGGCCGAGCAGCTTTTCGATGGTGAGCCCGCCAGTGAGGTCGCGGCCCGACGAATTGGGCAGCGCCCCGACGGCCGGAAGCGTATCGATCGAGCCGTCGGCATTGGCCGTCTGCAGCGGGGCATTGGGATCGGCCGGGGTCATCCCGGTCGGATCGATCGGGGCCGGGCCCTGCACCTCGCCATTGGGCCCGATCGGCGGCAGCGCCGTGGTCGACACCGATCCGGTCTGCACCGGGGCGAGCTGCTCGGTCTGGTCGGCGTTGTTGACGGCGATGCCGGTCGAGGCACAGGCCGACAGCAGCGCTGCGGCGGCGAGGCTGAGCGCCACGAGGCGCGCGCGATCAGAAAGGCTCATGCCCGGCACCGTCCCGAGGTTGGAAATCCGCGTGCGCATATAGCCCAATCGCTCCGGCCCCTCAACAGGAGCACGCCAGATACCCCGACAATGATGGCCATTGTTGGGACTCTGGCGCCGGGAGGATGTCGAGGACGCCCCGGACACCGGCCCCGATTGCCGCCGATCTTCCGACCGGCCCAGCGCACCGAGCCCATCGGTCCTCCCGCCACGCCTCCCCGCCACCCCTCCCACCACGCTTCCACCATCCCTTCCACCACGCTTCCCAGCCACGCCTCCCCACCGCGTTTCCCCACCATCCCTCCGCACCACGCTTCCGCACCACCCCTCCGCGCCGCGCTTCCTCACCATCCTTCCGCACCATGCTTTCCTCACCACCCCCTCCGCGCTTCCCCACCATCCCTCCGCACCACGCTTCCATCCTTCCCCCCCGCGCTTCATCACCTTCCCTCCACACCACGTTTCCCCACCATCACTCCGCCCGCCGCCCTCCACCATCCCGTCACCGCCCGCCGCCTCTCCACGATCCGGCGCCACCGCCGCTCTCCGCCACGCGGTTCCACCAGCCCTTCATGAGATCCAGCACTTATGAGGCAGCATGAAAGCAAGCCCTTATAAGGATTCACCTTGTGTGGATTGGACCGGTGTCATGCGTCTGGATTGGACGATGTGGAGCGACCGTCCCGATCCGATCGACATGTGGATTGGACCGGTGTCATACGTCGCAGCCCGATGTGACGCATGACGAGCGATCATTCGTTCCGGCTCGTCGACATGGGGCGTGCTCTGGCTGGGCCCTGGCCGGCTGCACCGGTGCAACTGGCGCCGTCCGCACCGCACCCCGCCTATCGCTTCAGCATCTGCTTGAGCAGATCCTCGGCCAGCACGCGGCAATCGGCGGCCTCGTCGTCCGGCACGCGGATCGGGATGCCCTTGCCGAAGAACGGGTCGGTCACCCCCGGCAGCCCGCCCTCGCCGCCTTCCATCGGATGAAAGCCATGCGCCTGCAGCGCCGCGATCAGCACGCGGGCGAGCGAGGGGTCGGGCACATGGGCGATGGTCTCGTACATCCGGCCTCCCTGCGCCGGCTACGCCGCCCGGCGCTCCACCATCATCTTCTTGATCTCGGCGATCGCCTTGGCCGGATTGAGGCCTTTCGGGCAGGTCTTGGAGCAGTTCATGATGGTATGGCAGCGATAGAGCTTGAACGGGTCCTCGAGGTCGTCGAGCCGTTCGGCCTGCGCCTCGTCGCGGCTGTCGATCAGCCAGCGATATGCCTGCAGCAGGATCGCCGGCCCCAGATATTTCTCGCCGTTCCACCAGTAGGACGGGCACGAGGTCGAGCAGCAGGCGCAGAGAATACACTCGTAGAGCCCGTCGAGCCGCTCGCGCTCGGGCTTGGTCTGCAGCCACTCGGTGTCGGGCGTCGGCGAGGTGGTCTTGAGCCAGGGCTCGATCGAGCGGTGCTGGGCGTAAAACACCGAGAGGTCCGGCACGAGGTCCTTGATCACCGGCATATGCGGCAGGGGATAGACCCGGATGGCGCCCTTGATCTCGTCCATCGCCTTGGTGCAGGCGAGGGTGTTGAAGCCGTCGACATTCATCGAGCACGAGCCGCAGATGCCCTCGCGGCACGAGCGGCGCAGCGTCAGCGTCGGGTCGATGTTGTTCTTGATGTACAACAGGCCATCGAGGACCATCGGCCCGCAATCGTCGAGATCGACGAAATAGGTGTCGATGCGCGGGTTGGCCTCGCTGTCCGGATCGTAGCGGTAGACCCGGTATTCGCGCAGCCTGATGCCGGCCGGTTTTGGCCAGGTCTTGCCCTTGGTCGGCTGGCTGGCTTTGGGGAGGATCAGTTCGGCCATCTCAGGCTCCGGTTCGGACGGCTCAGCGGGCGCGGGCTTCGCGCTGCTCGAGCCCATAGATTTGATCGTTGATGTCGTCGAGCGATTTGGCGAACACCGCCTGCGCGTCCGCCACACCCTGGTTGTAGTAGAACGGGCCGATCGACTCGGCAAAGAACGCCAGCAGCAGTTCGGCCGGAATGGCGCCGATCTCGGACTCGAGCTCCTTGACGAAATAGTTCTGGATTTTGGCGACGATCGCCGCCCGCTCCGGTTTCTCGAAGGTGATCTTCTTCACTTGTGCTGGCCCTACATGCCCGGCGCGCAGACCTGGTTCGATTTCGAGATATAGATGCCGTAGGGCTTGTTCTGCGCCTCGGTGAGCGATTTGCCCTCCATCGCGCTCAACACCACCGCCATGAACTCTTCGTCGACCAGCTTGGGCAGCAAATCCCGCTTGCAGGCGCACAGCGACGCGTTGTCGCCGCTGTTCGTCATGCACTGCGCGTAGAACTGGGCCGTCTGCGCATCGGTCGGCGGTGCGGCAAGCGCCGCCCCGGTGGTGAGCATCAGCGCGGTGAGGATCGGCAGCGATTTGTTCATCTCAGCTCCTTGCGGATCACCAGCTTCAGCCCCGACCAGATCTCGTTGACCGCCGCGACTTTGACGTCGACGAGGCCGATCGGCAAGACGACCTCGCGGATCACGTCCTCGGTGATGTCGGTCATGACCTTGCTCGCCTTTTTCGGCCAGGAAATCCAGATCGAACCGTTGCGGTCGATCTCATCCATTAGTGGCTTCGCGGCCTTTTCGAGCACCGCGCGCGAGGCGGTGAAGCCATGGATCACATCGTAGCCCCTGTCGCCGTCGGTGAACGTCTCCCAGCCGGCCTCGGCGATCTCGACGAAATGCCGCGAGGTGCGCAGGTCCTTGAGCTCTTTCGGCAACGAAATGAACAGCACCCGCTGCCCGTCCTTGAGGCCCAGCTTCTGCGGCAGCGGCGTGCCGGAATAGCCGGCGAGGGTGGGGGTTAGGACCACTACACCACCTCGCCAAGCAGGTGGCCGTAGCCCCGATCCTCGACACGTTTTCGAAACGGGGCATCGCGAGTGACGAGCTTGGCCTGGCGTTCTTCGGCGCAGGCCAGGAATACGCAGTCGTAAACCGGATGCGATAGCGCGATCGACAACTCGAGCGCCCTGGGAACAAGCGGCGCACTTAACTCGAGGCGCACGAGACCTTGGCGAACAAAATGCAAGGCTTGTCGGGCCTCGTCACCGCTCAAGTTCTTCGCGCGGACCTTCTTCGCGAGCACATTGGCGACCTCAACCAAAATGACGTCCGGTGCAATCGACCGCAAATCGTCGTAGAAGGTCACCGCTTCCTCCGCCCCTGCCTCAGGCAGTACCCACTGGAGGGCGATGGAACTGTCTATGACATTCACCGGTCGCGATCTTCCCTGAGGAGCGTGAGACTGTCTGTAGTTTGGGCAGGCAGCGACTCGCGAAAGGCACGCAAGCGCTCAAGCATCTCCTCCCGCGACGGCCGGCTGGCTTCATTCTCAATACGCAACGCTGCTTCCTGCGCCACGGTATGCCCGTTCCGGCGCGCCTCATCCTCGAGGCGACGCAAAGTCTCGTCGCTCACGATAACCTTCTCGATAACGCCCACGGCGGACCTCCATCAGCAGCGCAAGTATAGCGCCTGCTTGGCGTTCTTGCACCGGTCGCGCGCAGTTCTCGTGCGACTGCCGATCAAGGGCGATATCGCTCCGGCCGCCACCCGCCCTCGGGCGGCGGCCGCTGCAGTTCGCTTACCGCGCCGTCATTGCGGCGTAAACAGGTCGGTCCCGGCGGCGATGCCATTCCAGACCGGCGGGCTGGCGCTGGTCAGATACCAGAGCGTCTGGAACGAGCCATCGGTGCTGTCGTACTGGCCCGACCAGGAGGTGACCGACAGGCAATTCTGGAAATACACCGAGAACGTGATGGCACCGCCACCGCTCGCGCCGGGATAGAAAAAGCCGGTCATTTGCTGCGGCGTACCGGCGCTGCACCCGACATTGGTCACGTAGCTGCCCGTCATCAGGCCGTTGCCGTCGACATTGGTGATGGTGAGCACGGATCCCAGTTCATTGACCCACGACGAACCGGCCGTCAGCTCCATCGCCGAATAGGATGGCGTCGACCCCAAGACGATCACCGCAGCAACAGCGCCGATTACACTTCGAAAATTCAACATGAGCTGTCCTTTCGCCAAAAAAATACGACGTCAGGGAAACCACCGGCAACAACTTCTCATGGCAATCTGCAGTTGAGTTCGACGCACTACTGTCACGGCTGTAAGTACAATCCACCGAACCGCGATCTCGCTTCACCCGAAGGCCACGTCGAGGAACATCATCACCACCAGGCCGACGGTCAGACCGATCGTCGCCTCCTTCTCGTATCCATGCCGGTGCGTTTCGGGGATGATCTCGTGGCTGATGACGTAGATCATGGCGCCTGCGGCAAACGTCAGCGCCCAGGGAAGCATGAAATGGGCGATGCTGAGGGCATAGGCGCCGGCGAGGCCGGCGACGGGTTCGACCATCCCCGTCAGGCCCGCGATGGCGAAGGCGCTCGCCCTGGAATAGCCGATGGAGAGCAGCGCAACCGCGACGGCCAGTCCCTCGGGGGCATTCTGCAAGCCGATGCCGACGGCCAGCGTCGTCCCGCCGGCGATGTCGCCGCCGCCAAATCCCACGCCGACGGCGAGCCCCTCCGGCAGATTGTGGATGGTGATGGCGAGAACGAAGAGCCAGACCCGCGCCAGCGCCGGGGCGGCCGGCCCCTGGCGTCCCTGGACGAAGTGCTCGTGCGGAATGAGCTCGTTGAGCACGGCCATCACGAAGACCCCCAGTGCAACGCTCAGCGCCGCCACCCCCGCCGGGATCAGGTTTCCCCCATAGAGGTCGCGGGCGGCGTCGATTCCCGGCAGGATCAGCGAAAAGAACGAGGCCGCCAGCATCACCCCCGCCGCGAATCCGAGGAGAACATCGCTGGCCCGGTTGGAAATGCCCCGGCCGAACAGCACGGGCACGGCGCCGGCCGCGGTCATCAGCCCCGCCAGGAGGCTTGCCAGGAATCCAATGAGGACCGGGTTCAACGAGGACTCTCTTGCCGGAGAAAGAACGGCTGGACGCAGCGCCCAGCCATCGCGGGCCGCAACTCTACTTCGCGTCCTTGCACTGGCCGGGCGCGGTCTTCATGAAATTATCGATCGAGGCGATTTCCGCCGAGGTCATCGACTTCGACATCGCCGCCGAATGCACCACGTCGTTGGCATCGAGGCTGAGATAGGCGATGGCGGTATCGTCGAGTTTCTGCTCGGCGATGTCGGCCATGCAGGCGCAGGCCGGCGCCGGCATATACATCTGGGCCTCGCACGATTTGATGAAATCCTCGCGCGCGTCCTTGCCCATCGCCGCATGACTCGGCGACGCACCCAGGATGGAGGCGATCAGCAATCCGGCGGCGGCGACGCGGCGCATATGAACCCCCGTTCTTCTTTTTGCGCTCTGGCCGATCGGTCCCGAACGGGCTCGCTCGGCCAACCGCTATCAATACACCCGCGCCTTGGGCGCGATCTTCTTGAGCGAGATGCCGCCCTCGCTCTCGGGCGTCAGCGGCTCGGTGTGCACCGGGCGGTAGCTCAGCGTCACCTTGCCGGTCTCGTCGATGCGGCTGATGGAGTGCTTGCGCCAGTTGGCGTCGTCGCGATCGGGGAAATCCTCGCGCGCATGGGCGCCGCGGCTTTCGGTGCGCGCTTCGGCCGAGGTCACCGTGGTCAGCGCGTTGGCGAGCAGGTTCTCGAGCTCCAGCGTCTCGACCAGATCAGAGTTCCAGATCAGCGAGCGATCGGTGACCTTGAGGTCGGCCTTCGTGGCATAGACCTCGTTCATGCGGCGCACCCCGCTCTTGAGCGTCTCGGCGGTGCGGAACACCGCGGCGTCCTCCTGCATGGTGCGCTGCATCCGGTCGCGCAGCATCGCCGTGGAGGTCCCGCCGCTGGCATGGCGGAGCCGGTCGAAGCGGGCGATGATCTTGTCCTCGGACGCCTTGTTGACGGCCGGCACCGCCTTGCTGCGGTCCATCGTCTGCCCGGCGCGCAGCGCCGCCGCCCTCCCGAACACCACGAGGTCCGTGAGCGAATTGGAGCCCAGCCGGTTGGCGCCGTGCACCGAGGCGCAGGCCGCCTCGCCCACCGCCA
The DNA here is from genome assembly GCA_016213505.1 of Devosia nanyangense. Classification (GTDB taxonomy): domain Bacteria; phylum Pseudomonadota; class Alphaproteobacteria; order Rhizobiales; family Devosiaceae; genus Devosia_A; species Devosia_A nanyangense. The sequence continues at coordinate 86,975 of JACRAF010000023.1, read as the reverse complement.
TCAGTCCCGGCACGATGCGGTCGGGATCGCCCTCGGCCGGGCTCAGCGCCTCGCCGTGATAATTGGTCGGGATGCCGCCCATGTTGTAGTGCACTGTCGGCAGCACCGGGATCGGCTCGCGCGTCAGATCGACGCCGGCAAAGATTTTCGCGCTCTCGGTGATCCCCGGCAGCCGCTCGTGCAGCACCGACGGATCGAGATGATCGAGATGGAGGAAGATGTGGTCCTTCTTGGGTCCCACCCCGCGCCCCTCGCGGATTTCGATGGTCATGCAGCGGGACACCACATCACGCGAGGCCAGGTCTTTCGCGTTGGGCGCATAGCGCTCCATGAAGCGCTCGCCCTCGGAATTGGTGAGATAGCCGCCCTCGCCGCGCGCCCCTTCGGTGATCAGGACGCCCGCGCCATAGACGCCGGTGGGGTGGAACTGCACGAACTCCATGTCCTGCAGCGGCAACCCGGCGCGTGCCACCATGCCGTTGCCGTCGCCGGTGACGGTGTGGGCCGAGGTCGCCGAGAAATAGGCGCGGCCATAGCCGCCCGTCGCTAGAACGGTGGTCTTGGCGCGGAAGCGGTGCAGCGTGCCGTCGTCGAGCTTCCAGGCGATGACGCCCTCGACCGCGCCGTCCTCGCCCATCAACAGGTCGAGCGCGAAATACTCGACGAAGAACTGCGCGTTGTGGCGCAGCGACTGGCCGTAGAGGGTGTGGAGAATGGCGTGACCGGTGCGGTCGGCGGCGGCGCAGGTGCGCTGCACCGGCGGGCCGTCGCCGAAATTCATCATCATGCCGCCGAACGGCCGCTGATAGATCTTGCCCTCGTCGGTGCGGGAAAATGGAACGCCGTAATGCTCGAGCTCGTAGACCGCCGCCGGCGCGTTGCGGGCGAGGTACTCCATCGCGTCCATGTCGCCCAGCCAGTCCGACCCCTTGATGGTGTCGTACATGTGCCACTGCCAGGAATCGGCGCCCATGTTCTGAAGACTCGCCGCGATGCCGCCCTGCGCCGCAACGGTGTGCGAGCGGGTCGGGAACACTTTCGTCACGCAGGCGGTGTTGAACCCCTGTTCGGCCATCCCCAGCGTCGCCCTGAGGCCCGAGCCGCCGGCGCCGACGACCACCACGTCGAACGCGTGGTCGATGATCTCATAGGCGGCCATGCGCTAACCCCAGAACACGATTTTAGCGATCGCCACGAGCGACAGCACGGCGACGCCGACGGCAAACCACGTGTTGGCGGCAAGCGCCAGCCGGTGGGTCTTCTTCTCGTCGATGTAGTCCTCGATCACCTCGGCCATGCCGATGCGCATATGAACGCAGACATTGACGATCAGGAGCGCCACGACGATCGCGACGAGCGGGTTGCGCACCACCGCAACCATGTCGGCGCGGTCGGCGCCGGCGAGCCGGACCACGAACCAGACGAAGAACATCGTGAACAGCACATTGAGCGCGCCGGTGATGCGCTGCGTCATGAAGTGCCGCGTCGCCCCGTGGGCCGAGCCGTAATGCGTCTTGGGGTCGGAGATGGTGGCTTTGTCGATCATTTGAACCACACGAACAGCGCCCAGGCGCCCAGCGTCAGCAGGATCGAAAGGGCAAACTGAATGCGGGTGATCGTCTCGCGCCCGGCCGGATCGAGGTAATTTCCCGAATCCCAGACGAAGTGCCTGAGGCCGCCCAGCATGTGATGGAACAGCGCCCAGGTGGCGAGGAACAACACCACCTGCACCAGCCAGAACGAAAAGATCGCATCGACCACTCCGAGCGGCCCGTCGCCGAGCGCCGCCGCCCCGAGCCAGAGCACGACCAGCAGCGTGCCGAAATACATCGCCATGCCGGTGCCGCGCTGGATGATGGAATTGGCCATCGTCAGCGTGAAACGATAGATCTGCAGGTGCGGAGAAAGGGGCCGGGGCCGTGCTGCCATGGTCGTCTCGACGGCGCAATATTGGAAAGGCAACTGCGCAACATTGGTGGTGTTCGAGACTTCTAGCCGCCCCTTTCCCTCAGGTCAAAGCGGAATGCCGCCCGCCGCGATCAGACTTTCTGCGGGTCCAGGCTGACTGGCGCCTGCCGCAAGGCTTCGAGAATCAGCAGCAGACTCAAGACCTTGGTGCTCCGGACCGGCGCCGGCATGAGGCTCGCCGGCAGCGCCGCCGGCAGCCGCGCCATCGCCTCGCCGGCGAACGCCTCGCGCAGGGTGCCGGCGTTGAGAGCGAGCACGGCGACGGTGATCAGGAGGGCAGCGGCGATTCGGTTCATTTCGCAATTCTCCCGGTGGAGCGGGTCGAATTTATGGTGAACGCCGTGTAAACGTGCTGAATCCGCCGTTCAGATTCCGTTCAGGTCCGGAGTGTGCGAGACAAGCGCTCCCGACGGAGCGCTGCCGTGACCGAGTTTTTGAAGCCGATTGCCGAAACCACCCTCTCGGATGCCTTCGGGCTGGTCCAAACCCACACCTACGATATCCGGCGCCGCAACGGGCAATGGCAGCGCCAGGTGCGCGAAACCTACGACCGCGGCGACGGCGCGGCGGTGCTGCTGTGCGATTTGAGCGACAGATCGGTGATCCTCATCCGCCAGTTCCGCTATCCCGCCTTCTACCGCGGCGAGCCGCCCTTCATCCTCGAAGTCTGCGCCGGCAAGCTCGAGGGCGACGACGCCGAAACCTGCGCCCGCAAGGAAGCCATCGAGGAGACCGGTTACCGGGTCGGCACGATCGAAAGGGCCTATGATTGCTTCATGAGCCCCGGCTCGGTGACCGAGCGGCTGACCCTGTTCGTCGGCATGATCGACGGCCCGCCGCCGGGGAATGGCGGCGGGCTCGCCGACGAAGGGGAGGACATCGAAGTCGTTCGGTTGCCCTTCGTGACGGCGCTCGGGATGGTCGCGACCGGCGAGATCGCCGACGCCAAGACCATCCTCTTGCTCCAATATGCCGAGCTGAAGGGCGTTTTCGCCTAAGCGAAGGCTCAGGTTTCGTGGGGATCGACGCCGGTTTCGAGCTCGAGGAAGCTCGCCGGCGCCGAATAGCTCAGCCGGTCGATGAGGAAGGGATCCTCGATCAGCATCCGCAGATTGCCGGTTCCCGGCGCAACGGCCACCAGCGGGGCGGGTGCGGAAAAGGCCCCGGCCAGCAACTGGCTGGCGGGCACCGGCAAAGCAATGATCGCGGCCACAAGGGCAATGCTCAGGACTTTGGCGCTCATTTCCGTCACTCCACCCACCCAATGCGGCTTCGTCTCGCCGCGTTCCTGAGGATGTGTTTAGAGCGCCGTGCCGGAACCCGGCTTGAACCGAGCGTTCAGCCTCGGTTTAGGACGCAACCTTGGCTCGGGGTTTGGCATCCGGTCGACTCATTCGTGCTACGAAGGTTCCAAGCACCGTAACCAGTGCCCCGAACGAGGTCAGCCATACGACGAGAAGACAAACCCTCGAGATCATAATGCTCCAAGCCGACCACAGCATTTCGGCGTTGTAGTCGGCATCTGCCAGCGCCTTGTCACTCAAGAATGGGCATTGCCCAACGTATTCCGCTGGCACTGTTGGAAGGCACTGGAGCCCCTTGACCTCCCACAGGTCGCTCCCGGCCTTGAACACGAGAAGAGAAAAAAGCGCCATGTAGAGGGCAAATGCGACGCAGAGAATGACCACCGAGACGATCATCTTCCTCGTGGCGCGCGACGCCGGCAGCTTTGTTGAGGTTTGATAGACCAGCACTAGCGCTACCAACTGGGCAATGGCTGTCACCTCCAAGATACCGGTCGGCCACGGTGGAGAGATCTTCAAGAGCCAGCTTACCAGTACGAGCGCGGTAGCCGCAGTCCCCGCTCCCACAAGGAACAGGAACCTGCCGAGAAAGTTTCTGAAAGGTCCCATTCCAACTGGGACTTCATGGCTTTCGGTCATCACTCCCTCCTGATCGGGATGTTCACGAGCCCAGACTCATCATCGGTCTCGTACTCCTGCAAAACCAACAAATCTGATCTTACCTCTCCTCCATCTGGCCATGTTGCGACGTAGCGAAAATTGCCTCCACGCGTCTGTATGTCCGGTATGCCCTCTCTCCAGTCGTGGCACACGGTTCGGTCGTACGGGTCGCCCTTCGCGCTACAGACCTTGAATAAATACTCGTTGATGTAGCGAAATTTTCCACTAGGCGGATCAATAGTAAACGACACCGTTATGTCGTCTCCGTTTCCACATCCTTCCGGACCCACTGTAAGGCCCGGAAAGTCCAGGTCATGTTCTAGGTTATACCGGTACGTCACGGCCACAATTCTTTCGATCCCATCCCCGAATTCGTCATACATCCTTTCTTCGACGCTCACATACTCTTCGGATACCATATCCTCCTCCTGGATATATTCAGGAAGTAGATCGAATGCCTTCTTGATCAACGAAGATTCGAGGCTGACAAGTGCCGGCCGCCAAATCGGCTGCGGATATCCCGCACCGGCGAAAAGTTGCTTCGCGTTTAGGACGAAATCCGCAATGTAGGCTGCCAACGCGAGACGTGGATCAGCACCGGGGTCGACATGATAACCTAGGTGGCAGTCCAAGAAGATATCTGCCGGGGCCGCCTGGTTCTCTCCATAGAATTCTGCCAGAATGGCGTTCTTTACTATGAAATAGTCACCTTCGAAATCAGGCTGCAGATACCGCTGCTCGTCGGCGAATGCAGGCGCAATGCAGCCTACCAGTAGCGCAAAAATCGCCAAAATAGGCGCCACAGAGTGGGATCTCGAGACAAACCGCTGCATCTGACTGTCCCATGTTGCTCGTGCACACTATTAAAGTGCGAACTATTTGGAAGCAACAGTCGTGCTGGTCAAAGGCGAGCTATCATCGGTAATCCACCAGCTTCTTTTCCGGATCATAGGGCTGATCCGCGACGGTTCGGGTCACCGCCTGGCCGCATTTCATCTTCTTGGTCACCGCGTCATAGGCGTAGCTGGGCGAGCCGTAGAGTTCCCAGCCCTCGCTCAGCGCCTTGGTGACCTTGTGGCAAAAGCTCGAATCGTCTTCCCCGCTGAGGAACCGGTAAATCTGCATGCCCGTCATGCCTCGGCGTTGCTGGTTGAACCGGCGCCTCCTTACCGGTAATCGAACACGATGCACAGCTTTCCCAAGCATCTGATCGACGGCTATGCGGCCTTCATGCGGGGTCCGTACGCGGAAGCCGAGGGCAAGTACAAGCGGTTGGCCAAGGAGGGCCAGGCGCCGACCACAATGGTCATCGCCTGCTGCGACAGCCGCGCCGCCCCCGAGACCATCTTCGATGCCGGTCCGGGCGAACTCTTCGTTTTGCGCAACGTCGGCAACCTCGTGCCGCCGTTCCAGCCCGATGGCGGCCAGCACGGCACCTCCGCGGGCATCGAATTCGCCGTCAACGCGCTCGATATCGAGAACCTCGTCGTCCTTGGGCACGGCCGCTGCGGCGGCATAAGGGCGGCCCTCAATCCGGGCCACGCTTTGGCCCAGGGCGATTTCATCAGCAAGTGGATGAATCTCCTCGCGCCGGTGACCGCTGAGGTCACGACCTATTCGTTCCTCACGCCGACCGAACGCGAGACCGTGCTCGAACGCCTCAGCGTCCGCAATTCGATCAAGAATCTGCGCACCTTCCCCTATGTGCACGAACGCGAGGCCGATGGGCGGCTGAAGGTGCATGGCGCCTGGTTCGACATCTCGACCGGCGAGCTCTGGCTGATGGACAACGAGACCGGCGACTTCGCCCGGCCGGAGATCGATTAGCCAGCTAGGCCGGTTGCCGCTGGCCCACCAGTCGCGGCCCGAACACATTGAGCAGCAGCCCCGTAAACACCAGCGCGCTGCCGATCAGCTCGAGCCCGCTGATCCGCTCGCCCAGGAGCAGCGCCGCGCTGCCGATGCCGGCGATCGGTACCAGGAGCGTGAACGGCGCGACGGTCGAGGCCGGGTAACGGCCGAGCAGCACGCTCCAGGCGCCATAGCCGAACACCGTCGACACCCAGCCGATGAACAGCAGCGAGCCGATGCCCCAAAGGGTGATCTGCGACAGCGCCAGTGGCACGGCGCCGGGGCCCTCGAACAGCAAGGAGAGCACGAACAGCGGGATCGGCGGCACCAGGCTCGACCACACCACGAAGCCGAGCATGTCGATCTTGCCCGCCTTCTTGGTGAGGAGGTTGGCGACGCCCCAGCAGCCGGCCGCGCCGATGGTCATCAGGAACGGCCACAGCGCCGCCCCGCCCAGCCGCTCGGCGGCGATGACCGCGATGCCGGCAAAGGCGATGAGCGCCCCCGCCAGCTGCGCGCCCTTGGGCCGCTCGCCGAGGAACAGCACGGCCAGCCCGATGGTGAAGAACGCCTGCAGCTGGATGACCAGCGAGGCGAGGCCCGCCGGCATGCCGAACTTGATAGCGGCAAACAGCAGGCCGAACTGGCCGACGCCGACGGCAAAGCCGTAGCCGACGAGCAGCGCCAGCGCCACCTGCGGACGGCGCACGAAAAAGATCGCCGGCAGCACGGCCACCACATAGCGGAGCGAGGTCAGCAGCAGCGGCGGCACCTCGTCGACGCCCCAGCGGATGGCGACGAAATTGATGCCCCAAACGGTCACCACCGCGAGGACGAGCAGCGTATCGCGGAGCGACATTTCGGTCCGGCTTACGCCGCCTTCTTGTCCACCAGCTGGCGCTCGATCAGCGTCTCGAGGATCTGCACGGTATTGAGCGCCGCGCCCTTCCTGAGATTGTCCGACACCACCCAGATCGACAGCCCGTTCTCGACCGTATTGTCCTCGCGGATACGGGAAACGAACGTGTCGTACTCGCCCACCGCCTCGACCGGGGTCGCGTAGCCGCCCGGCTCGCGCTTGTCGATCACCGAGATCCCCGGCGCCTCGCGCAGAATATCGCGCGCCTCGTCGGGCGAGATCGGATTGACGAATTCGAGATTGACCGCCTCGGAATGGCCGACGAACACCGGCACCCTGACGCAGGTGGCGGTGAGCTTGATCTTGGGGTCGAGGATCTTCTTGGTCTCGACCACCATCTTCCACTCTTCCTTGGTCTGGCCGTCTTCCATGAAAACGTCGATATGGGGAATGACGTTGAAGGCGATTTGCTTGGGAAACTTCCTGGGCGTCGCACTGTCGTTGACGAAAATGCCCTTGGTCTGCACCCAGAGCTCGTCGACGCCTTCCTTGCCGGCACCCGAGACCGATTGGTAGGTCGCCACCACCACCCGCTTGATGGTCGCGAAATCGTGCAGCGGCTTCAGCGCCACCACCAGCTGCGCCGTCGAGCAATTGGGGTTGGCGATGATGTTCTTGCGGTCATTGCGCGCCATGTACGCGTCGAGCACATGGGCGTTGACCTCCGGCACGATCAGCGGCACGTCCGAGTGGTAGCGCCAGAAGCTCGAATTATCGACCACGATGGTGCCGAACGCGCCGATCCGCTCGCCCCATTCCTTGGCGACGGCGGAGCCGGCGCTCATCAGCGCGAAATCGACGCCGGTGAAGTCGAAATTCTCGAGGTTCTGGACCTTCAGCCGCTTGTCGCCAAAGCTGATCTCCTGGCCCTGCGAGCGCGACGAGGCGAGCGCGATCACCTCGCTGACCGGAAACTTCCGTTCGTTGAGGATATTGAGCATTTCGCGGCCCACATTGCCCGTGGCCCCGACGACAGCGACGCGATAACCCATTTTCGACTGGTTCCTTTAGCCCCATCCCCCGCACCGGCTGACCGGCGGCACATCTCGCTTCGGCCTCTCCCCGGCGGGAGGCGGCCCGGGGAAAAGCTTCAGTGGGTTTTGGTGGTTTTGGTCTTGAGCCTGAGCATCGGCACGAACACGCGGCCCGGCACGAATGTGTCGAGTTCGGTGAAGTCGATGTCCAATTCGTCTCCGCGCAGCACGGCGAAAACCCTCTCAAGCGATGCAGCGCGTTTTACGCGGAAATCGCGAGAAGTCAACAAACGCCGCAGTCGGCCGCCGCATCTGTGCTAATGGCCCGCCATGCGTAATTTCGATGTTCTCGTCCTCGGCGCCGGCGCCGCGGGCATGATGGCAGCGATCGAGGCCGGCAAGCGCGGCCGCTCGGTGCTGGTGGTCGACCACGCCCGGGCCCCGGGCGAAAAGATCCGCATCTCGGGCGGCGGCCGCTGCAACTTCACCAACACCAACACACGGCCCGACCGGTTCATCTCGCAGAACCCCAAATTCGCGGTGTCGGCGCTATCCCGCTACACCCCGCAGCGCTTCATCGACCTGGTCCGCAGCTACGGCATCGCCTTCCACGAAAAGACCCTGGGCCAGCTGTTCTGCGACGGCTCCTCGGTGCAGATCGTCAACCTCCTGACCAGCGAAATGGCCAAGGCCGGCGTCGGGCTCGAACTGGGCGTCGAGATCGAGACGGTGGACAAAACCGCCGACGGCTTCCACGTGCGCCTGTCGACCGGCGATATCGTGTCACAATCGCTGGTCATCGCCACGGGCGGCAAGTCGATCCCCAAGATGGGCGCCACGGGGCTGGGCTACCGCATTGCCGAGCAGTTCGGGCTGACCGTCACCGAAACCCGGCCGGCGCTGGTGCCGCTGACCTTCGAGCCGCGCATCCTCGAACGGCTCGCGCCGCTCTCCGGCATCGCCGTCGACGCCACCGTCACCGCCAACACCAAAACCTTCCGCGAGGCGATGCTGTTCACCCATCGTGGCCTCAGCGGCCCCGCCATCCTCCAGATTTCGTCCTATTGGCGCGAGGGCGATGCCATCGCCGTGGGCCTCCTGCCCGACCTCGACGTCGCGGCCATGCTGCGCGCCGCGCGCCGCGACACGCCGCGCTCGGCGCTGCAGACCGTGCTCGCCGCGCACCTGCCCAAGCGGCTGGCCCAGATGCTGGCCGAGGACATCGCGCTCCCCGGCATGATCGGCGACGCCTCCGACAAAAAGCTCGCTTCGGTCGCCGAGGCCCTCACAATCTGGACCCTGAAGCCGACCGGCTCGGAGGGCTACCGCACCGCCGAAGTGACGCTCGGCGGCGTCGACACGGCGGGGCTGAACTCGGCGACGATGGAGGCCCGCAACGTCCCCGGCCTCTTCGTCATCGGCGAGGTCGTCGACGTCACCGGCTGGCTCGGCGGCTACAATTTCCAATGGGCCTGGGCCTCCGGCTGGGCGGCAGGCCAGGTGGCCTGAAGCGTGTTCGGGAAAAGGGGCCTTCCCGGCGCAACCCTTGCCGGCCGCTCCCGTCTTCGCTAAGAGAACACCATTGTCCACGAGCCCCAGGGAGGCGACGCCATGCATAATCCGTCCTACCGCCGCTCTGGCGGACCCCTGGCCGGCTGACACGCCGCCCGTGCTGCGCCCCTAGTTCGCGCCGCACCCTTCCCCCGCCGCCGATCGTTTTGTCGGGCCCACGCCCGTCCCGCGGCATCCACAATTTCGTTTTACCTGGGACCGGTGGGCATTGGCCGCCGGAAGTGACCATGGCCCGTTTGAAACTCGACCTCCGCGGCAACGCCTATCGCAAGGTGCTCGGCTTCATTTTCCGCGAATGGGCCAAGCAGCCCTGGCGCGTGGCCGTGCTGTTCGGAACCTTCCTGCTCGCGACGATCGCCGACGTGCTGACCCCGCTCTATGCCGGCCAGCTGGTCGACGCGGTGACCGGCGCAGCGACGCCGGCTGGTCTCGAGGCGGCGCTCTGGGCCTTCGGCATCCTGATCGGACTCGGCCTCTTCGGCGTCGCGGTCCGCCAGCTCGCCTTCATGGCGCTGATCCAGTTCACGCTGAGGATGATGGCCGACGTGGCGCAGGCGGCGTTCCAGCGCGTCCAGCGCTTCTCGACCGATTGGCATGCCAGCACCTTTGCCGGCTCCACCGTACGCAAGGTGACGCGCGGCATGGGCGGCATAGACCTCCTCAACGACACGCTGATCATCATGTTCTTCCCCTCGCTGGTGATGCTGGTCGGGACCTCGATCCTGCTCGGTCTGATCTGGCCCCTGATGGGCCTCGTCATCGCCATTGGATCGGTGCTCTACATCGCCGTCACCGTGGCGCTGTCGGTGGGCTATGTGTCGCCCGCCGCGAGCCTCGCCAATGCGTGGGACACCCGCATGGGCGGCGCCCTGGCCGACGCCATCTCCTGCAACTCCGTGGTCAAGGGATTTGGCGCCGAGGAGCGCGAGGAGCTGCGGCTGAGCCATGTCGTCGGCAAATGGCGCGACCGCACGGGCCGCACCTGGAGCCGAGGCACGCTCAATGGCGGCATCCAGGGCGCCATGCTGATCCTCTTGCGCACCGCCATCGTCGGCGTCGCCGTCCTCCTCTGGTGGCAGGGCGTCGCCAAGGCCAGCGACATCGCGCTGGTCTTGACCTCGTTCTTCGTGCTCCAGGGATATCTCCGCGATATCGGCCAGCACGTGCGCAATTTGCAGCGTTCGGTCAACGACATGGAGGAACTGGTCGACGTGCAGTTCCATCCGCTCGGCATCGCCGACCGGCCCGGCGCCACGCCCGTGCTGATCGAGGAGGGTGCCATCGTCTTCGACCGCGTCACGTTCCAGTACGGCAAGCATACGACGCCGCTCTATTCCGACTTCTCGGTGACCATTCCGGCCGGGCAGCGCGTCGGGCTCGTCGGCCGGTCCGGTTCGGGCAAGACCACCTTCGTCAAGCTGATCCAGCGGCTCTACGATGTGACCGGCGGCGCCATCCTGATCGACGGCCGCGACATCCGCGACGCCACCCAGGCGTCGCTGCGCAGCCAGATCGCTATCGTCGCGCAGGAGCCGATCCTGTTCCACCGCTCGCTCGCCGAAAACATCGCCTATGCCCGACCCGGCGCGACGCGCGCGGAGATCGTCGAGGCGGCGAAACTCGCCAGCGCCGACGATTTCATCGGCGCGCTACCCAAGGGCTACGAGACCATGGTGGGCGAGCGCGGTGTGAAACTGTCGGGCGGCGAGCGCCAGCGCGTCGCCATCGCCCGGGCCTTCCTCGCCGACAGTCCGATCCTCATTCTCGACGAGGCGACCTCTTCGCTCGATTCGGAATCCGAGCAGTTGATCCAGGAAGCCATGGAGCGGTTGATGGTGGGCCGCACCACCATCGTCATCGCCCACCGGCTCTCGACCGTCCGCGCCCTCGACCGCCTGCTGGTCTTCGATGTCGGCCGGGTCGTCGAGGAAGGCACGCACGAAACGCTGGTCCGGCGCGAGGGCGGCATCTACCGAAAACTGTTCGAGCGCCAGGCGCTGGAGCTGACGCGAGGACTGCAGCTGGCATAAGGCGACCCCTCGCCCGATGGCTTGGGCACTCTGTCCCCTCTCCCCTCTCAAGGGGAGAAGGAACCCGGGTGGCCTAAGTATCGAACGGCAAAGCGGGGCGCGGTGTGCCCCGCTTCTGCCGGTACTCGTCGAACACCCCGGCATAGTCCTCCGGCGCATAGGCGGCGAAGAATTCGCTCAGCGGGTTGCTCTTGCGGTTCGGTTTGATGCCGAGCTCCATCAGCAGCACGTCGAGATATTGGTGGAAGCGGTTGGACACCCAATAGGCCCGCGTCGGCTCGAACAGCGTGTTGGCCCGCTTCCAGTCGCGCACCTTGATGGTGCTCGCCGCCATCGCCGCGGGCGACGGCAGGACGATATCGCCATTGAGCACGGCCCCGAGCCACACCATCGACACCTCGGTGCCGGGGATATGGAACGGATTGTGGGCAAAGCCCGCGAACGCCAGCCGCTTCACATGCGGATGGAGCACGTGGCGGTAGAGCTGCACCCCGTCGTTGTTGGCCGCAATGTCGGCGCGGATCACGTCCGGCAGGAACGGCAGTTTCGGAGTCTCGAAACCGATGGCGAGCACGACCACATCGGCGGCAACGCTGGTGCCGTCCGAGAGCAGCAGCGCGTCCGCGCTGAAACCGGCGGCCGAGGCGTGATGCGGCTCGATCCTGCCGCTCGCCACGGAGGCGTAGTAGGTGTCGGGCGCCAGCGTGCCGCGCAGCTGCATGGAGACCGAGTCCCTCGGATTGACGAGCTTCATGCGGGCCCGCGCCTTGCGGTCGAAACGCAGCGCGCTGATGCCGGTCTGCAGGCGGACGAGGAACCCCACCATTGCGGCGTAGCCCTTGGCGGTGGACGGCGAGCGCTTGTGCATCATCGCCTCGAACCTGCCCGGATGCACCCAGGAGGCGTTGTACATCGTCGACATCCGCGCCGAGCTCATATAGGCGATGTGCCGCCCCAGCATCTTTTTCGGCATCAGCCAGCGCGGTTCGCGGAAGACGTGATGCACCTCGCTGGCGCGGCCCACGGCGAACACCGTCATGTCGATCGCGCTCTTGCCGAAGCCGACCACCGCGACCCGCTTGCCGTCGAACACGCCGAGGTCGCGGATATCGCGTTCGGTGATGACCTGGCCCTTGAAGGTCTCTCGGCCGGGCAGCGCGATGTCGGCTTTCTCGTGGGTGTAGTGGCCGGCGGCGACGACGACATAGCCGAACGCGTCCGAGCGCTTGCCCTCGGGCGTTTCGAGATCGACCATCCAGCCGTCCGCCGTCTCGCGCAGCCCGGTCACATTGTGCCTGAACCGGATGTCGAGCTTGTAGTGCTCGATCGCCGCGCGGATATAGCGCATCACCTGCTCGGCCGTCGGGTGCTGGTCGTGCGGGAACGGCCAGTCGAAATCGGTGAAGCGGTAATGGTCGCCGATGTTCTGCAGCCGGACGTCGGGATAGGTCAGCGCCCAGACGCCGCCGGCCACATCGCTGCGCTCGAACAGCACCACCTCGTGGCCGAACTTCATCAGCGTCTTCGCGGCGGCGATGCCGGAGACTCCCGATCCGATCACGGCGATTTTCATCTTCAGCCCTTCTGCACGCCGCGCCACACGGCAATGATGGCGTCGGCGCTCACATCGATATCGGCGTCGGTGGTCACCGCCGAGATCACCGAAAGCCGCATCACCCAGTCGTCGCGCCACTGCGCGCCCCCGGCGAACAATACCCCGTCCGCCTGCACCCGGGCAATGACCGCCTCGGTGAGCGCCTTGCGCTCGGCGGCGCTGCCCGAACCGAAGTTGACGATCACCTGGTTGAGCACCACGTCGTTCATGATGCGGAGGCCCGGCTCCCGCGCCAGCCGCTCGGCAAAGCGCCGGGCCTGGGCGCAATTGCGTGCCACCAGATCGGCGATGCCCTGCCGCCCGAGCGTTTTGATCAGAGCCCAGACCGGCACGCCGCGGGCCCGGCGGCTGAGCTCGGGCACGAACGCCGAGGGCACCCGGTCGCCCTGCCCGATGGTCGGCAGATAGCTCGACCACTGCGTCATGGCGCGCTGATGGATGGCGCGGTCGCGGACGATCGCAAAACCCGAATCATAGGGCACCTGCAGCCATTTGTGGCCGTCCGTGCACCAGCTGTCGCAGCCCTCGATGCCGGCGGTGAGATGCTTGAGGCCGGGCGCCGCGCGAGCCCAGAGCCCGAAGGCGCCGTCGACATGCACCCAGGCGCCATGCGCTTTGCCGATGGCGACGATCTCGGCGAACGGGTCGAAGCACCCGGTGTTGATCTGCCCCGCTTGCGCGATGACGATCTTGGGGCCTGCCGCCTTGCCGATGGCGCGTTCGAGCGCCGCCGGCAGCATGCGGCCCTCGGCGTCGGTGTCGATCTTGGTCACCCGGTTGTAGCCGAAGCCGATCAGCTGCAGCGACGAAAACAGCGAGGAATGCGCATCGGCCCCGATCAGCACTTGCACCGGCGGCGCCCCGAACAGGCCATCCGCATCGGGGTCCCAGCCCGCCTGGAGCAACGTTCCAGTGCGCGCCGCCGCGAGGCAGACGCCATTGGCGACGGTGGCCCCGGTGGTGAAGCCGACCGAACTGCCCACCGGCAGATCGAGCAATTCGACCAGCCAGCGCTCCGCCAGCTCCTCGATCGCCGCAACCGCGGGGGTCGGCGTGTGATAGCCGGCGTTCTGCCCCCAGGCGGCGACCAGCCAGTCGGCGGCGACGCCCGCCGGATGCGACGAGCCCATCACCCAGCCGAAAAAGCGCGGCCCGGCGATCGGCATCAGCCCGCCCTCGGCGATGGCGACGAGTTCCTCGATCACCTCGGCCGGCGGCGCGCCCAGTTCGGGCACGGCCGCCATCAGGCTGTCGCGGATGGTGTGGTAGTCGCGCGCGATCGGTTTGGGATCGACCGCCACCGCCTCGCGGTAGGCGAGCGCGTGGTCCTTGGCGCTTTGCAGCAGATCGTCGAGCTCAGTCATCCTTGTCCTCCCGGTGCGCGAGTTCACGTGAGAGTCATATGATGAATGGCGAATGAACGCCGGAAAAAGAAAGTCCGCGTGGGAACGGGATGAACTGCCGGCACGGGGCGTTGCTGATCTGCCGGGGGGCGACCATTGGAGACTGCGAATTGTTTGAGAATTGGACCAGGCGGCGGGCACAGCGCCGGACGCGGCACGAACTGTCCCAGCTCGATGCCCATCTGCTGCGCGATATGGGGTTCAACCCCGACGATTTCCGTGATGCCTTCGACGGGCGGCGGACGTCGCTGTTGTTCACCCCGTTCCGCCACCCCAAGGTCTAGCCCTTGGCCTACGCCGCGAGCCGCCTGAGGATCGCGGCGCCCATCTCTTCGGTGCCGACGATCTTGCGGTTGGGCTGGGCGATATCGCCGGTCCTCAACCCCTCGTCGAGGACCGCCGAGATCGCCGCCTCGACTCGGTCGGCGAGCTCGATCATGCCGAACGAATAGCGCAGCGCCATGGCAAAACTCGCGATCGTCGCGATCGGATTGGCGACGCCCTTGCCGGCGATATCGGGGGCCGAGCCGTGCACCGGCTCGTAGAGCGCCTTGCGCTTGCCGGTCGCCTTGTCGGGCGCGCCGAGCGAGGCCGAGGGCAGCATGCCGAGCGAGCCGGTGAGCATCGCGGCGGCGTCCGAGAGGATATCGCCGAACAGATTGTCCGTGACCATCACGTCGAACTGTTTCGGATTGCGCACCAGCTGCATCGCCGCATTGTCGGCGAGGATGTGGTGGAACTCGAGATCAGGGTAGTCCTTGGCGACGGCCTGCGCCACCTCGTCCCACAAGACGCCCGACTTCATCACGTTCTTCTTGTCGGCCGAATGCACCTTCTTGTTGCGGGTGCGGGCGAGATCGCAGGCGACGCGCACGATGCGATCGATCTCGTAGGTCTCGTAAACCTGTGTATCGATGGCGCGCTTCTGCCCGTTGCCGAGATCCGTGATGGTTTTCGGCTCGCCGAAATAGACCCCGCCGGTGAGCTCGCGGACGATCAGGATATCGAGCCCCTCGACCAGCTCGCGCTTCAGCGACGACGCGTCCGCGAGCGCCGGATAGCAGATCGCCGGACGGAGATTGGCGAAGAGCCCCAGGTCCTTGCGCAGCCTGAGCAAACCCGCCTCCGGGCGCTTGTCGTATGGAACCTTGTCCCATCTCGGACCGCCCACGGCGCCGAAGATCACCGCATTGGCTGCCAGCGCCTTCTCCATGTCGGCCTCCGAGATCGCCTCGCCATGCGCATCGTAGGCGCACCCGCCGACCAGCCCGCTGTCGGTCGTGAAATCGGTCAGCTGCTCGCCGTTGAGCCAGGCGATCAGCTTTTCGACCTCCTTCATGATCTCGGTGCCGATACCGTCGCCGGGGAGGAGGAAGAGCTTGAGGGACATGTGAGGCCTTACGACTGGGAGGCGCCGATGCGCGCCGTGACTTCGATTTCGATCTTCATGGCCGCTTCGATCATCTTGACGATGAGCATCGAGGCGGCGGGGCGGATATCCTTGAACACTGCGCCGACCGCCGCGACCACCTCGTCGATGTCGGCGGGATCGGCGACATAGTAGACGACGCGGACGGTGTCCTCGATCGAGGCGCCGGCTTCGCGCAGCGCCTTGTCGATGGTGGCGAGCGCGTTCTTCGCCTGCGCGCCGGCGCCCTCGGGCATCGTCATGCTGGCGTAGTCGTAGCCGGTGGTGCCGGACACGTAGACCGTATCCTCATGCCGCACGGCGCGCGAATAGCCGAACTTGGCCTCGAACGGCGAGCCGGTCGAGATGCGCTGCACCATCAGATCCACGGCCTCTGGGCGTTCACCTTCTGCTCATAGGCGGAAATCTCGGGGCCTTCCTTCATCGTTGCGGCGATGTCGTCGAGCCCCTCGAGCAGGGTATGCTTGCGCGACGGATCGATGTCGAAATGCAGCGTCCCGCCGTCCGGCCCCTTGATCGTCTGCGCCTCGAGATCGACCGAGATGGTGGCGTTGGAGCCGCGCTCGGCGTCGTCCATGAGGAGGTTGAGCTGCTCGGGGGTGACGACGATCGGCAGGATGCCGTTCTTGAAGCAGTTGTTGTAGAAGATGTCGGCAAAACTGGTCGAGATCACGCAGCGGACGCCGAAATCGAGCAGCGCCCACGGCGCATGCTCGCGCGACGAGCCGCAGCCGAAATTGTCGCCGGCGACGATGATCTGCGCATGCCGGTAGGCCGGCTTGTTGAGCACGAACTCCGGGTTCTCCGCGCCGTCGTCCTTGTAGCGCATCTCCGAAAACAGCGCCGAGCCGAGGCCCGTCCGCTTGATCGTCTTCAGGTACTGCTTGGGGATGATCATGTCCGTGTCGATATTGATGATCGGCAACGGCGCGGCGACGCCCGTAAGCTGGGTGAATTTGTCCATGATCGTAGGCCCTTTCGGTTGCCGGCTTAATGGCGCAGGGGCTGTGCGGGGTCAAGGGCAGGCGAAAGACAGCTCAAGCGCCGGGCAGGGTGGGGTCCAGCCGGGGCTTGTTACCCCTCAGTTCCGGCCGGGACGAACTCGAAATCGTTGTCGAGCGTGCCGCCGATGCGGTCGCCGACCTTGAGGGCGAGCTTCTGGCGCTTCAATTCCTCGAGCCATTCGTCCCAGGCGACGAGGTCGAGCCCGCCGGGGCGGTCGAGGTCCTGGGCCTCGCCGGAATTGAGCAGGTACTGATCGAACACGATCCGGAGCACGATCTGGCTCTTGGTGCCGCTGGGCAGCTCCGACCACGCCGGCATGCCCGAGCGCGCCTCGGCCCACTGGCGGATTTCGGTTCCGGACTTCAGAATTCGCGACATTCGACGCTCCAACAAAAAGGGCCCGGCTATCCGCCGAGCCGTGAAAGCAATTTACGCCGATCCTAGTTCAGCGATTTGCGCTCGATCAACTCATACTCGGTTTCGCCACCGGCGGAAACGCGCAACGCCAGATGCTGGCGGTCGAGTTCGGCGAGCCAGGCGGTCCACGAGACCGGCGTCGCCCCCTGGTCGACCCTGGGCATGCCGCGCGGCCGGCCGGGGGCGTCGAAGCGCAGAGCCAGCTTGGCCCGCGTCTGGCCGAGCAGATTGGCGTCGCGGATGAGGGCCGGCAGGCCATGCCGGTCGGCGACCCAGTTCTGGAGGTCGCGATGGCGAGTGAGCGTGTGGACATGGGTCATTGGACTTGCCCTCCCAAGGCTATCGTCGCAACGAAAGAGAGACCGAATCGGTTCCGATCTCACCTCTTTATGTGGTGAGCTTTGTGACCAATTTTAAGTCAATCAGGTCGGCTGTGGAAAAGTAGGTGAGCCGATCCGGCGGCGTCTCGAGCGCCCTGAGCCACACTTCCTCGGAAATCCCCATGGCGCGGAGGTAGCGCGAGATCTCGGCGGTCAGCGACTGCGCCTCCGACATGGCGGTGCCGACCGCCGCCAGCCGCGAGGTCAGCGACCCGGTGGGCGCCGCGGCATAGATCTGGTGGACGCCGATCGCCGAATGCGCGGTGGCGAGCCGCTCGGTGCCGCCGGCAAGCATCAGCGGGCACGACGAGGCGCAGAGCGCCCCGGCGGCGACCGCGGTGGCCAACCCGTTGTCGCGGATGAGCTTGCCGATGGCGAGCGCATCGGCCACCGCGCCGCCCGGCGAATCGAGCGCCACCGTCCTGATGTACTCGCCATGCGCGGCGATTTCCGCCGCGACGCGGTCGGCGGCGCCCGGATCGATCGTGCCGGTCAGCGCCAGCACCCCGCCACCGCTGAGTTTCACCTCGAGCGGCTGGCGCAGCACATCCATCGGCGTCGTCACCTCTGGCCCGGCCGACCCGCCCGGGCTTTTGGGGTCGAAGGCCGGCAGAATCGGCGACAGGGCCGGCGCGATGGCCGCCGCAGACTGGGCGCTGAGCTCGGAATAGTCGAGCCAGAGGATCACCCCGGTGGCGCTCAGCAGCCCGAAGAACGCGGCGCGGATGATGGCGCCGTCCTCGAAGGCCGCGGCCCAGTGGATGATCCGGCGCAGGATCGTGGCCATGTCAGGTGCGGGCCGGGCCGTCGCCGCGCTTGCGGTTGACGTCGAGTGCAGTGACCGTGGCGTCGGAGGCCGCGGGCCTTTCCGGCGGCACCTCGATCACCGGCGCGTCGGCGATGGGGACGGCGGGCACGACCGGGCCGGGTGCAGCCCCGCCGGGCGCAACCTCGCCGGGCGCAACCCCGCTGGGTTGGACCAGCGGGGTGTTGGTGAGCTGCCGGTAGAGATCGAGCGAGCGCAGCATTTCCGCCGCCGTGATGGTCTCGGCTTCGTCGATCGTGCCGGTCTCGCGCCGCATCGCGTCGTGGACGATCATCAGCACCAGGACCAGCACCACCGGCAACAGGTCGATCGAGATGGCGCCGGCCCAGCTCGGGATGAAGTCAGACCAGTAGCGCAGCACGGCCTCGGCTGAACTGAGCGGTATGTAGCGGCGCGGCTCGACCTTGGGCTGGCTGAGGATTTCGTCGGCCGCCGCCGAAAGCGCCGCCGATTGCGCCGTCACCGAATCGCGGACGGTGCCCATCACCGTGTCCTGCCGGTTGACCAGGTCGGTCGAGCCGCCATCGGCGATGGGGGCGATGAAGCCGAGCGACAGATCGGCCGCGGCGCGCTTCACCGATGGCGCCACGCTGGTTTCCTGCAACGCCGAGATCACGGCGTTGAGTTGCACCACCTCGGCGGCGAATTCGTCCGAGCGCGGCGCGATCTCGCCGCTGCCCGAGACCAGCTCGCGCATCTTGGCAAGGTGCGCCGTGCCTTCGTCGAACAGCGTCTGCACCGCATCGCGCGAAGTGGTGATGGTGGCCGAGAGCTCCGTCATCTGCGCCGACATCTGGGTCAAGAGCTGCACCACCGAGCCCGAGCCGGTGGTGCCGGTGAGCGCGCCGGAATTGCGCTCGTCGTCGGCCAGCCGGCCGAAACGGTCGGCGGCGCGCTGCACGTCGGGCAACAGCGATTGCGCCGCCAGCGCATTGCCGTGCGCCTCGTCGAGATCTCCGACATAGCCCTCGAGATTGACCGCCAGGTGCTGCTCCAGCGCCGCCGATCCGGCCAGCGCCGCGGCGTTGAGCCAGGACGACATCGCCATGATCATCAGGCACCCGGCCGCCATGGTGAGAAACAGCCCGACCCGCTGGCTGGCTGACGTCACCAGCGGCACAAATCTCAGCATGAAGGTCCAGAACGCGTAGATCGCGACGGACACCGCGGCCGAATAAATGATCGCCGCAAAGAACACGAAGGTCGCCGTGCCGTCGAGCAGGCCGCGGACGCCCAGATAGGTGTAAACCCCCGACGCCAGCGCCAGCACCGCCAGCGCAAACCGCGTCATGGTCTGGACGCTCGTCACAGTCTCCTGCAGGCGCGCGGCGTTGTTTCTGCGCAGCATATTGGTCGTCCCCGTGGGTCCGCCGACGATAATAGGGCGAAGGCGGCGGGAAAGAGGCGGGGAGACTGCCGCTTGCGCCCGCAGTCGGCCACCCTCCCCCATCGCGGGGAGGGTAGCGCAGCTTGAGCCGAAGGCTCGTAGCGAAGCTGGGGAGGGGGGAGACCGGCCGGCGGCCAGGGGTATGCCCACCGGGGCATACCGCGCCCGGCGCGATAAGTCGCCACGGATTCCCCTCGCCCCTCAGGGGAGAGGGTAGCGAAGCTCGGCGCGCCAGCGCCGTAGCGAAGCTGGGTGAGGGGTGAAGCGGCTCCGCAACGTCTCGCTGCCCGCAACGCGTTCGGCGACGTGCTTCAGATGTCTGGAGGTTGCACAGGTAGAACGCGGCGAAATCACAGAGTTGACGGCACGATATGCTGAATTTGTAAGTAGAAATCGCAATATCGGCCGTCGATCCGTGAGTGCATGTTCCGCGTCTGTTGTTCAGGAAGGGAGGGTTGCATGCCAGATATCCTTGAATCGAGATCCGAGAAACTCCTCAGTGCGATCGCCACTCTGGACCCGGGGCGCAAAGCGGCGCCCGCGCCGAAATGGGTGCACAATCTGGTGGACGCGCTCATCGAGGTTCATGCCTTCGGGTCGTCGGACACGGCGGTTCGCAAGGCCCCGGGATGGCTGCACGCTCTCGTCGATGCCGTCTGGGACTACTTCTTCAACTGACCAGCTCAAGCAGTCCGTCACTGGAACCGGCCTGCGGCACTACCCGTTTCCCAGCTTCCGCAGCACCTTCTCCACCCGCGCCCGCTTCGCCGTCTGCTCGATCTTCACCAGCCGGCCTTCGAGGATCGCCCGGAGTCGTGCCCGATGCGCCGGTGTCACCGCTGGCAGCGCTATCTCGGCGTACATCGGGAACTGGTTGGGCAGCGCCGTTTCCAGCCGGTCGAGGAGGACCGGTAGGGCCGATGCATGTCCGGCCAGCGCCAGGCGGCTGAGGATCGACATGGCGTGGTCCTTGGCGATGACCGAGCCTTTGTCGGCGGCGGCGAGGATCGCCGGCAGCGCCGCGGCGACCTCTTTGGCCCTCAGCGGCGTCACCGTCGCCACCGCGTGCATGGCGCCCCAGACCAGCCGGTTGTTGCGGGAGCCGAGAAGCGCGATGAACGCCGCCGCGTGCTCGGCCACCGCCTCGGGCCGGCGCTCGCCCAGCTCGTAGATCACCTTGATGGCGTCGGATTTTTGCGCTGCGGTGCCGGCCGACAGCGCCCCCACCAGTTCGGCGACGGCCTTCGCATCGGGCTTTGCCGCCAGCATTTCGGCGAGCGCGATGTTGGGCTGCTCGTCATTGCGCCCGAGCGCCGAGGCGAGCTGGTCGAGGATGCTCATTGTCCGACCCTATCGCCGCCGCCAAGAAACAGAAAGGCGGAGCCGGGGCCCCGCCTTTCTTACTGCCTGATGCAGCAGGCAATCACATCGCCGGCAGCATGAAGCCGGTGATCTTGATCAAATCGTCGGTGCCGTAGTCGTCGACCTTGTCGACCTTGCTGTCGTCCGAGTGCTGGATCGAGACATAGGCGGTGAGGCCGTCGTCGGAGAAGAGGAACCCCGTCGGTTCGGCCGAGGTGTCCTTGACGGCGAACACGCGGACGCAGCCATCGGTCTTGATGTCGCGGTCGGCGCCGTCGGCGAGGCAGGCCCAGATGTCGCCATTGGGATGGTCCTCGACGACGTAGAGCGTCGACAAATTGCCCTGGAACGACAGATTGTCGAACGAGTTGGCGTCGGCGTCGCCCTCGAGGAAGCGGTTGACGCTCGTGGTGAACACCAGCTTGCCCTCGGCATCGGCCTCAGGCGCCTCGGCCGGGGCGAAGTCGATGGCGCAGATCACCTCGGCGTAGTTGCCGGCGTCTTCATTGCCGGTATTGGCGCCGCAGAAGCGGATGCCCGCATTCTTGTAGGACATGTCCTGATGCAGGTCCTCCGGACGGTAGTAGCCGGTCGCGCCCTTCTTCAGCGCGTCGGCGCGGGCATTGGCCGGATCGACCTCGATCCACGCCGCCTTGCCGATCTCGCAGCCCTGGCCGAACTGGATCTTGCTGCCCTGGCACTGCACCTGCATGGCGTAGGTCCTGCCGGCAACGAGCGGCGACTGCTCGAGTGCGGTGATCGCGGCGCCATTGTGCAGCGTCGCCGGGATGAACTTGAAGATCGCGCCGCCATCGGCATCGGCAACGCCGGTGCCCGGACGCAGTTCGTCGCCGCCGATCACCACGCCCTCGGGGGTCGTGAGGAAGCCTTCCCACGCGATCACCGCCATGTTGGTGCGCTTGACCACATGGGCCGGATCGCTGACCTCGCCGGTGGCGCGGTCCTTGACCACGACGTCCTTGATCGCCAGCGGATCGATGATCTCGTAGACCCCGCCATCGTCCTCTTCCTCGGTGGCGACGATCGTGCCCCACGGCGTCGTGCGGATGCCGTCGCACGAGACCATGCCGCGCAGCAGCGTGGTGACGGCGCCGTCGCCGAGCGCGATCGACTGCACCGACGGATTGAACTTGCCGGGCGCGATTTCTTCGCGGTCGCCTTCGATGCAGCCGATGAGGTGGGTCGGGTTCTGGGCCGGCCAGAACGCCATCATGTCGAGGCTGTCGGCGGCGTTGCGGGTCAGGAATGTCGCGCTGAGGCCGGGCGCCATGGCGAGCTCGTCGGCCGGTGTCTGGTCGAGCGTGCGGTAGCCTTCCTCAGGCGAGGGCGCCGCGCCCTCGGCCAGCGGCGCCTCGATGCCGAACAGTTCCATGGAACGATCGGCCAGGAGTTTGTCGCGATCGACGCCGAAATCGGCGGCGGCCACGGGCGAAAGGGCGGCTGCCATCAGCAGCGCCACGAGCGAAGTCCGGATCATTGGGAGCACCTCTCTGGGGTTCAGACAGAGAGGCGATTAGCCAGCCGGCTTAACGGCCGGGTGTCGGTTCGGTGTCAGTCGGGTGACATAAAACCTGCCGAATTCACTCAGCTTTGTGTGGCGACGTCGAGGGCGAGTGCCACCATGTCCTTGAGCGAGGACTGCCGGTCCGCGGCGCTGAGCGCTTCGCCGGTGACGAGGCAATCGGTCATCGTGCAGATGGTCAGCGCCTTGACCGAAAAGCGCGCCGCCAGCGTGTAGAGCGCCGCCGATTCCATCTCGACGCCGATGACGCCGTGGCTCGGCAGGTTGCCGTAACCCGCCATGCCCGGCTCGATATGATAGAAGATGTCCGAACTCAGCATGTTGCCGACATGGGCGCTGAGGCCCCGCGCCTCCGCCTTGTCCGCCGCCGAGCGCAACAGCCCGAAATCGGCGATCGGCGCGAAATTGAAGGCGCCGAAGCCGTCCTTGACGATGGTGGAATCGGTCGAGGCCGCCTGCGCCAGGATCAGGTCGCGCACCTTCACCGATGCATTGAGCCCGCCGCAGGTGCCGACGCGGAGCAGCCGTTTCGTCCCGAATACATTAATCAGCTCATGCACATAGATCGAAAGAGACGGCTGCCCCATCCCCGTCGCCTGGACGGAAACGCGCTTGCCGTCCCAGCTGCCGGTGTAGCCGAGGCAGTTGCGCACGCCATTGACCAGCTTGGCGTCCGTGAGGAAGGTCTCGGCGATCCATTTGGCGCGCAGCGGGTCGCCGGGCAGCAGCACGGCGTCGGCGTAGTCGCCCGGCTTGGCGGAATTGTGCGGGGTCGTCATCGGGGGGGAGGCTCCTTGATCGGTACCGGCGTCCGGGCCGCGGCGCGGCCCAGACCCGATATCATATCCCGATCGCCTCCCACAGGCCCGCTGCCGGGCCTGTGGTGCGGCTGCGCCATTACTGCCCCAGCGCCACCGGCCAGGTGTAGAACTGGCCGGGATCGGTGCCCGCGCTCAATTGGCCGATCTTGGCCTCGAGCACCCAGAGCGTGCTTCCGACCTTGGTCACCGCGGTCGGCGCGTCATAGCCGTCCTTGAGCGATTTGACCGTCGCCGCGTCGCCCGAGATGGTCACCGCGTCGACCCGCCCGGCACCGTTTTCCGCCACGTAGAGCACACCGTCATCGCCGAAGCGCATGCCGTCCGGCCCCTTGATCGGCTCGGACAGCGTCAGGTCGGTGACCGCGCCGGCCGCCCCGTCGGCGCCAATGTCGACCCGCATCAGCTTGTTGGCCATGACGCTGTTGACATAGAGCTTGCCGTCGGCGGCGAAGGAGATGCCGTCGATGCCCTGGAGTGCGTCGCTCTTGATCCACTCCTCGAGCGCGCCGGCACCGGCCTTGAGGCGCATGATGCGGCTGCCCGCCGTGTCGGTGGCAAAGGCCGTGCCGTCCGCCGTGGTCGCGATGTCGTTGCAGAAACTGCCATCCGGGAAAGGATAGCTGCCCTTGACGGCGCCCGATGCCAGATCGATGGCCTTGAGCTGCGAGGGCATGCCCTTGCCGCCGAAGGCGCCGAGGTCGGCATAGCACGCCCACAGGATGCCGGATTTCTCGTCGGCGAAGACACCGGCGATCGCCTGCGGGCCGTCGGCCGGCTTCTGAACCCAGATGTCGGCCGTCGCGGCGCCCGGCGCCGCCTTGAAGAGAACGCCCAGCGTCAGGCTGCCCGCATAGAGCGTGCCGTCCGCGATGGAGGTGATGCTTTCGGGAAAGACCTTCTGATTGTCGCCGATCTGGACCTTGTCGGCGGCCAATGCCGCCGAAGCGGCGATAGCGGTGGCCGCCGCCAGCACCGCGGCAAATGCGTTTCGTCTGAACATGGTTTCCTCTCCGATTTGGCTGTCCCCGGAGCCGGGCTCTCGGGGCCGCCAAGACTGGCAGGCCTGCCGGAAAGGTATTGCGATTTATGAGATTGGCGAACCGACAGGCATGCCGTGCGCCATTGCGATCATCGCGGCGGCCTTGCTGCCGATGGCCATGGCAGGGGCGTTGGTGTTGCCCGAAACGATCGCCGGCATGATCGAGCAATCGATCACCCTGAGCCCGGCGATGCCCTTCACCCTGAGGTCGCCGTCGACGACGCTGGTCGGATCGGCGTCGGCGCCCATCCGCGCTGTCCCCACCGGATGGTAGTTGGTCTTGACGGTCTGCCCGGCGAATTTGGTGAGGCCCGCCTCGTCGTCGATCGCCGGGCCGGGCAGCAGCTCCCCGGCAATCTTCGACTTGAACGGCTCGGTCTCGAGCAGTTTTCGCGCGTGACGCACCGACGCGATGGTGAGCCTGAGATCGTCGGGATCGCCGAAGAAATTGCAGTCGACCACCGGCTGCGCGGCGGGATCGGCCGAACGCAGCGTCACGCTGCCCCGCGCCTTGGGCCTGAGCAGGCAGGAGGTGAACGTCACGCCCCAGGTCGGCTTGGCCGAGGACACATCGCGATCGAGATAGACGATGGGTGCGCAATAAAGCTGGATCGTCGGCCGCTCGCCGCCATCGGGATCGTAGAACAGGCACGCCTCGATGCCGGTCGTCGTCACCGGACCGGAGTTGAACAGCAGGTATTGCAGCCCATTGCGCAGCAGCGGCCAGCCGCGATCCTCGCCGAAATAGCCGGATTTGCCCTTGGTGGTAGCGATCACCGGGACCTCGTGGTGGTCCTGCAGATTCTGCCCCACCGGCAGGTCGGCCACGACGGCGACGCCGTGCTGCCGCAGCTGATCCGCCGGCCCGATCCCCGACAGCATCAGGAGTTTCGCCGTATTGTAGGTGCCCGACGCCACCAGCACCTCGCGCTCCGCCAGCGCGGTCTTTTGCTCGCCACCCTGCGTGTAGACGACGCCCACGGCCCGCTGGCCGTCGATCAGCACGCGGTCGACACGGGCACCGGTGACGATGGTCAGCCGGCTGTCGCCGGCAAGCGGATCGAGGAACGCCTTCTTGGCGTCCGAGCGCTCGCGATAGCGCCCCCATTGCCCATAGGTGTGCTGCATAATGCCGACGCCGGACTGCCGGGCGCCGTTGAAATCGGGGTTGTAGGCATGCCCGAGCCCCTGCGCGGCGCGCAAAAAGTCCTCGGTGGTGCCCGAGATGTAGCCGGGATTGGCGACGCGCAGATTGCCCGAGATGCCGTGATAGCGATCGTTGAAGACCGCGTTCTGCTCGATCCCGGTGAAATGCGGCAATAGGTCCGCGTAGCCCCATTGCCCGGCGTTGCCCAACCCCGCCGCCCAGCCGTCATAGTCCTCGCGCTGGCCCCGCATATAGACCATGGCGTTGACCGCGCTGCCGCCGCCCAAGGCCTTCGCCACCGGCACGATCGGTCCGCGACCGCCCAGTTGCGGCTGCGGGACGGTGTGGTGCATTTCGAGGAAATCGTCGCGGGCGAGATACTTCATGTAGCCCGCCGGCATCGCCATCAGCCGGCTGGTCGTCGCCGGCCCGCGCTCGAGGATGAGGACGCGGAAGCCGAACTCGCGCACCAGCCGCATGGCGGCAACCGACGCGGCCGAGCCGCCCCCGGCGATCACGAAATCGTAAGCCACGCGGCCCTCCTGCCTTGTCTCTACACATCGGCCGATTGAACTTCTATATGTGCGGCCGCATTCACCCCTGATCGGGAGAACGAAGTGGTCGCAAAGATCTTCATCGACGGCGAAGCGGGAACGACGGGTCTGCAGATCCGCGACCGGCTGGCCAATCGGCGCGACCTCGAGCTGCTCTCGATCGCGCCCGACAAGCGCAAGGACCAGAACGAGCGCAAGCGCCTCTTGAACGCGGCGGACGTCGCCATCCTCTGCCTGCCCGACGATGCGGCAAAACAGTCCGTGGCGCTGATCGAGAACGACCACACCCGCGTCATCGACGCCTCGAGCGCACACCGGGTGGCCGAAGGCTGGGCCTATGGCTTCGCCGAGATGGACAAGCACCAATCGGCGAACATCGCCGCCAGCAAGCGCGTCGCCAATCCCGGCTGCTGGCCGCAGGGCGCCATCGCGACGCTCCGGCCGCTGATCGAGGCCGGGCTGCTCCCGGCCGGCTTCCCGGTCACCGTCCACGGCATCTCCGGCTACACTGGCGGCGGCCGCTCGATGATCGCCGACTACGAGGCGGCGGGCGAGGACGCCAACGAGTTCATGCCCTATGGCCTCACCTTCAAGCACAAGCACCTGCCCGAGCTGCAGGCCTACGCGAGACTCACGCATGCGCCGCTGTTCACCCCTGCCGTCGGCAATTTCGCGCAGGGCATGATCACTGCCGTGCCGCTGCAATTGTGGACGCTGGACAAGGTGCCGACCGGTGCCGACCTCCATGCTGCCATCGCCGACCATTTCGCTGCGATTTCCGGCGGCTTCGTCGAGGTCGCGCCCTATGTCGAGGCCGAACGCATGCCCGAGCTCAACCCGGAACTCTACAACAACACCAACCGCATGCGGCTCCACGTCTTTGCGTCCGACGCCAAGGCGCAGGCCGTGCTGGTCGCCGTCTACGACAACCTCGGCAAAGGCGCCTCGGGCGCCGCGGTGCAAAACCTCAACCTGATGCTGGGCGTGGCCGCGGATACGAGCCTCGCGGCCTAAGCCGTCAAATCCGCGACCTTCCCCTCGGCCGCCCGCACCGCATCCGACGGGGCGAGGCTCAGCAGCAGCCCGCGCTGGCCGGCATTGATGTAGATGCGGTCGAACAGCTCGGCCGTTTCGTCGATCGCCGTCGGCACCTTGCGCTTCTGCCCGAACGGGCCGATGCCGCCGACCCTGTAGCCGCTCAGCCGCTCGGCGTCGGGCACCTTCATCATCGCCCCGGACTTGCCACCGAAGCAGGCGGCGAGCTTTTTCATCGACACTTCCGTGTCGGATGGCACGACCACGCACACCGGCTTGCCGTCGACCTCGGCCATCAGCGTCTTGAACGTCTGGCTCGGATCGATCCCCAGCGCCTCGGCCGCCGCGAGCCCGATGCGCGGAGCATCGGGGTCGTAGTCGTAAGGATGCAGCTCGAAGGCGATGCCGAGCTTCGTGAGGAGAATGGTGCCTTGCGTGGTGTGGGACATGGTCAGTCCTTCCCCGCCTCCGCCTCCATCGCCTCCATGTCCTCGTCCGAAAAGCCGAAATGGTGGCCGATTTCGTGGACCAGGACGTGGGTGATGACGGCGCCCAGCGTGTCGTCGTGCTCGGCCCAGTAGTCGAGGATCGGCCGGCGATAGAGCCATATCTGGTTGGGCATCTGCCCGGTGAGCACATGCCCGCCGCGCTGCGGCAGGCCGACGCCGTGGAACAGCCCCATCAGGTCGAATTCGGACTCGATGCCCAGATCGTCGAGCACCTCGTCGGTGGCAAAATCGGCGACCGTGCACGGCACGTCGCGGACCAGATCGCGGAACGGCTGCGGCAGCTCCTCCAGCGCCCGGCGCGCCAGCACCTCGAACTCATCAAGGCTCGGAGCGCGGCGGCTGTGCCAGTCAGTCATCACCGGGTGAATGGTGAATGGTGAATGGTGGGCCGAAAACGCCATTCACCATTCCCAATTCACCATTCACGCCTTCCTTCACAGCCACTCACGCATATCGACGAAATGCCCCGCGATCGCCGCGGCGGCGGCCATCGCCGGCGACACCAGGTGCGTGCGGCCCTTGAACCCCTGCCGGCCCTCGAAATTGCGGTTCGAGGTCGAGGCGCAGCGCTCGAGCGGCTTCAGCTTGTCGGCGTTCATGGCCAGGCACATCGAACAGCCCGGCTCGCGCCAGTCGAAGCCGGCTTCCTTGAAGATCTTGTCGAGGCCCTCGGCCTCCGCCTGTTCCTTGACCAGGCCCGAGCCCGGCACAACCATGGCGCTGACGCCCTCGCGCACTTTCCGGCCCGCCAGCACTTTCGCCGCCGCCCGCAGATCCTCGATGCGGCCATTGGTGCACGATCCCAGAAACACCCGCTCGATGGCGATGTCGGTGATCTTGGTCCCCGGCACGAGCCCCATATACTCGAGCGCCCGCCACTTGCTGGCGCGCTTGTTGGGGTCGGCGATATCGTCGGGATTGGGCACCACGCCCTGGACCGAGATCACGTCCTCGGGCGACGAACCCCACGAAACGATCGGCGGCAGTTTCGCCGCATCGAGCCGCAGTTCCTTGTCGAAATGCGCGTCGGGGTCGGTGTAGAGCGTGCGCCAATAGTCGAGCGCCATCTCCAGCGCCTTGCCCGACGGGGCGCGCGGCCGACCGGTGACATATTCGAAGGTCTTTTCGTCCGGCGCGATCATGCCGGCGCGGGCCCCGCCTTCGATCGACATGTTGCAGACCGTCATCCGGCCTTCCATCGACAGCGCCCGGATCGCTTCGCCGGCGTATTCGAGCACGTGCCCGGTGCCGCCGGCGGTGCCGGTCTCGCCGATGATGGCGAGCGTGATGTCCTTGGCGGTGACGCCCGGCGGCAAGACGCCGTCGACGGTCACCCGCATGTTCTTGGCCTTCTGCTGGATCAGCGTCTGGGTGGCGAGCACATGCTCGACCTCGGACGTGCCGATGCCGTGCGCCAGCGCCCCGAACGCGCCGTGGGTCGAGGTGTGGCTGTCGCCGCACACGATCGTCATGCCAGGCAGCGTGAACCCCTGCTCGGGGCCGACGATGTGGACGATGCCCTGCCGCCGATCGAGCTCGTTAAAATACTCGACGCCGAATTCGCGGGCGTTCTCGGCCATCGTCTCGACCTGCAGCCGGCTCTCGGGATCGTCGATGCCGTGGCTGCGGTCGGTGGTGGGGACGTTGTGGTCGACCACCGCCAGCGTCCGCTCCGGCGCCCGCACCTTGCGATGGGCGAGGCGCAGGCCCTCGAAAGCCTGCGGCGAGGTCACCTCGTGGACGAGGTGCCGGTCGATATAGATCAGCGACGTGCCGTCCGGATTGTTGGCGACCAGATGATCGTCCCAGATCTTGTCGTACAGCGTGCGGCCCATCGGCGTAAAAGTCCCAATTTGCTAGGGGTCAGGTCGAGCGGGCGTCATAGGCCCGCGGGCCGCCTTGGGTCAAGCGGCGCGGTCGCGCATCCGGTTCACCAGGAACGCGCCGAGCAGCGTCGTATCGAGCCCGATCCGTCGGCGGCTGAACCAGGCAATCGCGAGCTGGGCGGCGATGCGGGAGGTGGTGTTCACCACCGCGGCGCCGACCGCGCCATAGGCCATGATCGCCGGGACCTGGACGATCATGCCAACGACGATGACACCGCCGAAAATGCGCACATAGTCACGCTCGTGGCCGGTCATCATCAGGACAATCCGCGACGGGCCGGTGGCGGCGTCGAACAGCAGCCCGATGCTGAGGATGACCAGCAACAGCGCGCCCTGCTCGTTGTTGCCGCCGAACAGCGACATCACCTGGTCGCCGAACAAGAGGAACCCGGCGAACACCACCACCGAAAACAGAAACCCCGCCCAAGCGCAGAGCGCCGTGATCGCCTGGGCCTTGCGCATCTCGCCGGCGTGATAGTGCTCAGACACCATCGGCGCCACAACCAGCGTGATGGCGAACATGAACAGGGTCAGGAGCCCCGCGGTGCGGAAGGCGTTGAAATAGACCCCGGCCGCGGCCGGGGCGACCAATAGGCCGACGAGGATGATGTCGATATTGAGCGCGGCGCTGTCGAGCACCGTGCCCAAAAAGAACGACCAGCTCGCCTTGCCGTGCTCGGTCCAATAGCTCTTGAGGCCGGCCGTTCCGGCGGCGATCTCGTAGCGGCGCGCGCGGGCGACGAGATATTGCAGCCCCAGCGACAGCGCCAGCACGGCGGCGGTGAGCAGCAGCGCCGCCCAACCCGAAAGCCCGACGCCGGCATAATAGAGCCCGACCACCAGCAGCGGCAGGGCCAACCGCCAGACGATGTCGCGCGGCGTCAGCGCCGTCCACACCGAGCCCTGCGCGCGCAGGACCGAACTCCAGTATTCGGCGAGCGCCAGCGGCAGGATCAGCGCGGCGGCGGCATAAAGATGCAGCACCGGCCCGCCCTGTGCCACAGCCGCGACGGCGCTGACCCCGATCAGCAGGAGGGAAACGATAAGCCCGGCGATGAAGGTGAGCGCACCGCCCGAGCGCAGCGCTGCCAGCGCCTTGTCGGGCAAACCGGCCACCATCTCCTCGGGCCAGTAGCGCAGGATTGCCGTCTGCTGGCCGAAATTGGCGCCGATGGCGAGGATCGTCGCAAGGCTGAGCCCGAAGGCGAAATAGCCATATTCGGTCGCCCCCATCACCCGGCTGAGGATGACGTACATTCCGTAGGTCAGCCCGGCCGTCGCCACCTTGATGAGGAGCGACACCAGCGACTTGCTGAGCCCCGATCTGAGCAGGCTCCTGAGGTCCGAACGTGGGGCTTGATCCATGGGGCCGCGATGATGCCCCATATTGGCTGAGAAGGTCTTACCGGCCCTCTCGACATTGACGAGGCTTGGCCGCACTGTGCCGGCGCCGACTCCGTCATGGTTAAGGGGGCCATGGCCGAATGGACGTTGTGATCGACACCGGGCGCGGCCTTGCCGAGCGCGCCGAGGCGCTGCGCGAAACCGAACCCAATTTCGCCCGCTTCCTCATGGCGGCAGCCAATGCCACCGCCCCCGACGATCTCTCCAACTACTCGCCCGAAGTGCTCGAGGCGATGCTGCGCAAGACCTACACAAGGCTGGGCAAGCGCGAGGACAAATCCCACCGCATCTACGATCTCGACCCCGAGCATCCCGGCCACCCGCAGATGCTTGAGATGTTTTCGACCGACATGCCGTTCATCGTCGACAGCGTCCTGGCGGCGATCCGCGCCAAGGGCGGCGTCATCAGATTCATGGCCCATCCGGTGCTGCATCTCGACCCGGAATCGCACCGGCTGCTCGACGACGCAGCCCCGGTCAGCGTCAACGAGAGCCTGCTCATCGTCCACATCGAGCCGATCGCCGACCCCGACAAGCGCGCCGCTCTGATCGCCGAGATCGACGGCACGCTGACCGAGGTCTATCGCGCCACGCGCAGCTGGCGGACGATGCTGGAGCGGCTGCGCCGGGTGGTCGAGGACTGGAAGCTCAACCCGCCACGCGCCACCTCCGCCGCCATCTCGGAGTCCAAGGAGTTCCTCGGCTGGCTCGCCGAGCACAATTTCACCTTCCTCGGCATGCGCGAATACAAGCTCGACGGCGAGGGCGCCGAGCAGAAGCTCGTTCCGCTGGTCACCACCGGGCTCGGGCTGCTCGAGGACAAGGACTTCCTCTTCCTCAGGTCCGGCGGCTCCTATGTGGAGACCACCGCGCAGCACGACGTCTTCTTCTCCGAACCCGATCCGCTGATGGTGACCAAGGCCAATGTGCGCACCCGCGTTCACCGGCGGGCCCACTTGGACTATATCGGGGTCAAGCTCTACCACGAGGGCGGCCGCGTTTCGGGGGAGCTCAGGATCATCGGGCTGTTCACCTCGATGGCGCTGGCCACGCCGCATTCGGAAGTGCCGCTGATCCGGCGCAAGGTCTCCGAAGTGATGCGCCGCTCCGGCTACGATGCTGCCAGCCATGCCGGCAAATCGCTGATGGCGGCGCTCGACACCTATCCGCGCGACGAGCTGTTCCAGATCGGTCAGGACCAGCTCTTCGAGTTCGCCCGCGAAATCGCGGCGCTCGCCGACCGGCCGCGGGTGCGGGTGCTGCCGCGCCTCGACCGCTTCGACAATTTCGTCTCGGTGCTCGTGTTCGTGCCGCGCGACCGCTACACCTCCGAGGCACGGGCCAGGATCGGCGATTATCTCGCCCGGAGCTATGACGGCCGCATCTCGGCCTACTACCCGCACTTCCCCGAAGGCGAACTGGTCCGCGTGCATTTCATCATCGGGCGCAATGGCGGACGCACGCCGCGCCCGTCGCGCGACGATCTCGAGGACGCCGTCGGCGACCTGATCCTGACCTTCGGCGACCGGCTGGCCGCCGCGGCGGACGAGACCGCACGGATGTCGGGGTGGCTCGAGGCGTTCTCCCCTGCCTACCAGTCGCGCAATTCCGCCGCTGACGCCCTCGCCGATATCGCGGTCATCGAAAAACTCGAGGGCGACACGTCCCTGGCGCTGAAGCTGGTCGAGCGCAAGGGCGGCGACGGTGCCTACGGCCTCAAAGTCTACCACCGCGGCCGGCCGATCCCGCTCTCGGACCGGGTGCCGATGCTGGAGAATTTCGGCTTCCGGGTCATCGATGAGCACACCTATACCGTCGAGCCTGAGGGCGACGCCGCCTGCTTCATCCACGACATGGTGCTCGATACCGCCGGCGGCGCGGCCGAACACTTCGCCGAGCGCGCGCCGCTGATCGAAGAGGCGATCCTCGCCGTCTGGCAGACCGAGGCCGAGAGCGACGGGCTCAACCAGCTGACGCTGCGCGCCGGGCTGGGCTGGTCCGACGTCGCCATCATCCGGGCGCTGCTGCGCTATTTGAAGCAGGTCGGCGTCACCTATTCGCGTGCCTATCTGGCGCAGGTGCTCAACCATCACGCCGGCGTCGCACGGTCGCTGCTCGAACTGTTCCACGCCGAACTCGATTTGGGTTTTGCCGGCAATCGCGAGCGCGCCATCACCGAAGCGCATGAGGCGATCGCCAAGGCCCTCGAGGCGACCCAGTCGCTCGATGAGGACCGCATCATCCGCCGCGTGCTCAACCTCATCGACGCGGCGATCCGCACCAACGCCTACCAGCGCGACGGCGACGGCCGGCGCCGGCCGGCGCTCGCCATCAAGTTCGATTGTTCCAAGGTCGACGGACTGCCCGAGCCCAAGCCCTTCCGCGAGATCTTCGTCTATTCGCCGCGTGTCGAGGGTCTGCACCTGCGCTTCGGCGCCATTGCCCGCGGCGGCCTGCGCTGGTCGGACCGGCCCGAGGATTTCCGCACCGAAGTGCTGGGACTGGTCAAGGCCCAGCAGGTCAAGAACGCCATTATTGTCCCGGTCGGCGCCAAGGGTGCCTTCGTGCCGCGGCAGATGCCGGCGGGCGCCGATCGCGACACGGTGCTGGCCGAAGGCACCGCCTGCTACAAGATCTTCGTCTCGACCCTGCTCGACGTCACCGACAATCTCGAGGGCGACGTGGTACTGCCGCCGCCCGATGTGCGCCGCCGCGACGGCGACGATCCGTACCTGGTGGTGGCCGCCGACAAGGGCACCGCGAGCTTTTCCGACACCGCCAATTCGATCGCGCTCGAGCGCGGCTACTGGCTCGGCGACGCCTTCGCCTCGGGCGGCTCCAACGGTTACGACCACAAGAAGATGGGGATCACCGCCAGGGGCGCCTGGGAGGCGGTGAAGCGGCATTTCCGCGAGCTCGACCGCGACATCCAGACGGCCGCTTTCACCGTTGCCGGGGTCGGCGACATGAGCGGCGACGTGTTCGGCAACGGCATGCTGCTCAGCCCCCAGATCCGGCTGATCGCGGCGTTCGACCACCGCGACATCTTCATCGATCCCGACCCCGACCCGGTGCTCGGTCTCGCCGAGCGCCGGCGGCTGTTCGAGCTGCCGCGCTCGAGCTGGCAGGATTACGACAAGACCCTGTTGTCGAAGGGTGGCGGGGTCTATTCCCGCTCGCTCAAGAACGTCGCTCTGTTCCAGGAGGCGCGCAAGGCCCTCGGCCTCGGCAACGATCCGGTGACCCCGCAGGAGGTGATCGTTGCCATCCTCAAGGCCGAAGTGGACCTGCTCTGGTTCGGCGGCATCGGCACCTATGTGCGCGGCAGCAACGAGACCGACGCCGAGGCCGGCGACAAGGCCAATGACGCCATCCGCATCGCCGGCCGCGACATCCGCGCCAGGGTGGTCGGCGAAGGCGCCAATCTGGCGGTGACGCAGAAGGGCCGCATCGATTATGCGCTCGCCGGCGGCCACATCGATACCGATGCGATCGACAATTCGGCCGGGGTCAACGCCTCAGACATCGAGGTCAACGTCAAGATCGCGCTCACCAGCGTCGTTCGCTCGGGCCAGCTCGACGCCGATGGGCGCAACGCCTTCCTCGCCGAAATGACCGGCGAGGTGGCGGCGCTGTGCCTGCGCAACAATTACCTGCAGCCGCTCGCCCTGTCGCTCGCCGAGCGGGCTGGCGTCAGCGCCCTGCCCGATCATCGGGCGCTGATCGAAAGCCTCGAGCAGCGCGGGTTGCTGAGCCGGGCGGTCGAGGCGCTGCCCGACGACGCGACGCTCAACGCCCGCGCCGCCGCCGGCAAGGCGCTGACCCGGCCGGAGCTGGCGACCATCCTCGCCTACGCCAAGAACGCGCTCTACGCCGATCTGCTGGTGACCAAAGCGCCGGACGATCCCTATCTCGGCCACGAGCTGTTCCGCTATTTCCCGCCGACGCTCGCCGACCGCTACCCCGACGCGGTCATCGGCCATCGCCTCCGCCGCGAGGTGATCGCGACGGTGCTCTCAAACCAGATGATCAATCGCGGCGGGCCGGCTTACGTCGTCAAGATGATGGCGGCGACCAGCGCCGATGCCGGCATGGTCGCCGCCGCCTACTGCCTCGCCCGCGACGCCTATGGGCTGGAGCGGCTTTACGCCGAGATCGATGCGCTCGACGGCGAAATCTCCGGCACCACCCAGCTCGCCCTCTATGCCGAGCTCGGCGCGCTGCTCGAGCACGAAACGCTGTGGCTGCTGCGCAATGCCGATTTCGCCCAGCCGCTCGGCGACCTCGTGCTGCGCTACGCCGAAGGCGTTACCGACGTCACCGGACTGCTCGCCAGCCTATTGCCGCCCTCGGTCGAAAAGACCATCGCGACGCACGCCGAGGGTTTTGCCGCCGGCGGCGCCCCAGCGGGTATCGCGCGGCGCATTTCCGAACTCGGCGCCCTCAGCTTTGCCACCGACATCGCGCAGGTCGCCGAGCGCACCAAGAGCCCGGTGGCCGCCGCCGCCGGCGCGTTTTTCGGCGTGCTCGATCTGTTCGGGCTCGCCTCGGTCATCGCTTCGGGCAACCGCATCGTTCTCGCCGACCGCTTCGAGCGCATGGCGCTCGACCGGGCGCTGGCCAATCTGCTGCGGGCCCAGCGCGACCTCACTGTCGACGTGCTCGGCTTCGGCCGCGGCGAAATCGGCACCCGTCTCGCCGCCTGGCGGCAGGCCCGGCCCGATGCCATCGACCGCGTCGCCGCCTCGGTCGAGAGCCTGACGAAGGGCGAAATGACCGTATCGCGGCTCTCCGTCGCGGCCGGGCTGCTGGCCGATCTGGCCCGGAGCGCTTGAAGCCGCGGCGCACGATGTGTATGTTTTGGTGAAATCATACACATTGGAGGCTCAGAATGGGCCGGACGAATATCGATATTGATGATGAGTTGATGGCCGCTGCCATGCGGGCCAGTGGCCTTAAGACCAAGAGGGCGGTCGTAGAAGAAGGTCTGCGAATCGTCGCGCGGCGCGAGCGGCTGCGGCAGGCAATCGAAAACCTGGCCGGTATCGGATGGGACGCACCGCCAATGCAGGAACGACATTTCGCGGAAGATGGGACAGTCTATTATGACGACGAAAAATGATCGTCGTCGACAGTTCGGTCTGGATTTCTCACTTCGCTAATGTGCTGCACTTCGAAGTGACGTCGTTACGCGCAATCCACAAGACAGAGACGATCCTGATTGGCGACCTGATCGTGCTTGAAGTGTTGCGTGGTGCACGATCAGAACGCGACGCGAGCTATATCGAAAGTGAGCTCAGCCTGTTCGACTCGGCGGTCATGCTGAATCCGGACATCGCGTCGAAGGCAGCGCGAAACTACCGATCATTGAGAGCGAAGGGCATTACGATCCGCAATACCGTCGACCTCATCGTCGGCACCTACTGCATCGAGCACCGTCACAGGCTGCTTCATCGCGACCGTGACTTCGCGCATATGGAGCAACTCGGACTTGAAACGTACACCGGCTAATGCCGGAAGTACCGCATTCCCGTGAACACCATGGCGATGCCGGCCCCGTCCGCCGGCCGATCGTACATCGAACCGCCAGCCGATCAGCTCTCGGGCTGCGCCACGCGCCGCTTCGTCTCGTCGCCCATGTCCGCCAGGGTGACGATCTGCGGACAGCGCATGCAGGCGGCGCGCCCTTCCTGCCGGTACCAGCGGCAGGTCGAGCGGATGACGCAAGGGGGCAGCATCTCGGTCACCTCGGGCAGCATCGAGACGACGCGCTGCGCCAGGGTGCAGTTGCTCCCGTCGAAATGGGTGCACTTCTGCTCCTCGCAGCGCGCCGCGAACCGCATCACTTTGATAGCCGGAACCGGTTCGGCCGCTTTCAGCAGAGCGTCGCTGACCGGCAGCCGGGCGTTGAGATAAGCCAGTCGCGGCGCCTCGGGCGGGCCCGACACCACGCCCAGCAGCTGGGCGTCCTGCATGTCGGGCTGCGCGCTCGGACAGGCGGCAGGACCAGGGACGGCGGCCATGGGCCGGACTAGCCGCCGAAGGTCTTGAAGTTTTGCATGGGGAAATACCCCATGAGGATCCCCTCGTCCGAAATGATCGAGACCGGTTTGCCGATACCGGAGAAGTTGGGGGCCAGGTCGGCGGTGAATTTCCCGAATTCCTTGGCCGTGCGGCTGCCGAACTTCTCGTTCCGCAGAATGTACCCGATGAGCCCATGGTTGGGGAAAAACGCCGGCTTGTCGAAGGCGCCGCCGAACGACGGATTTAGTTCAATTGCCAAGGACACCGCAGAATTGATGCGCGGCGCAAGATCTTCAAGCGAAATAGACGTCGGCTGCGACTTGGTCACCATGACTGCTCTCCCCTCGGAAATGGCGGAGAGAGACTAGCAGATTTCCGCCGTTCGGCAATCGGCTGGCTGCAACTGTAAGTATTCGGCACCAGACGCGGTGCCGTGAACACTCCGAGGCCAAGTCCTTCTGGCCTCGAGCCGCCCCATCTAGTGCCGGAAGTGACGCATCCCGGCGAACACCATGGCGATGCCGGCCTCGTCCGCCGCCGCGATCACCGCCGGATCGTTCATCGAGCCGCCCGGCTGGATCACCGCCGTGGCGCCGGCCTCGACCGCCGCCAGCAGCCCGTCGGGGAACGGAAAGAACGCGTCGGAGGCGACCACCGAGCCCTGGGTCAGCGCCCCCTCGATCCCCGCCGCCTGCGCCGCGTCGATCGACTTGCGGTGGGCGATTCGCGAGGAGTCCACCCGGCTCATCTGCCCCGCGCCAATGCCGACGGTCGCCCCGTCCTTGACATAGATGATAGCGTTCGACTTGACATGCTTGGCGACCGTCATGGCGAGCTTGAGGTCGGCCAGCTCGGCTTCGCTCGGCGCCTTCCTGGTCACCACCTTGAGCGCGAGGTCGCCCACCCGGCCGTTGTCGCGGCTCTGCACCAGCATGCCGCCCGACAGCGACTTGAAGGTGACGCCCTCGGCCTTCGGGTCGGCCAGGGCGCCGGTGACCAGCAGCCGGAGATTCTTTTTCGCCGCGATGATCTTGATCGCCGCCTCGGTCGCCGACGGCGCCACGATCACCTCGGTGAAGATCTTGACGATCTCCTCGGCCACCGCCGCGTCGATCTCGCCGTTGAGCGCCACGATGCCGCCGAAGGCCGACACCGGGTCGCAGCGCTGCGCCTTGAGATAAGCCTCCTGGAGCGTTGCTCCAGTGGCGACGCCGCACGGGTTGGCGTGCTTGATGATGGCGACGGCCGGCA
This sequence comes from Devosia nanyangense, assembly GCA_016213505.1. GTDB lineage: Bacteria > Pseudomonadota > Alphaproteobacteria > Rhizobiales > Devosiaceae > Devosia_A > Devosia_A nanyangense. Next base: position 48,660 of record JACRAF010000023.1, on the reverse strand, counting down.
CCTTCGGATCGAACTCGGAGATCAGCTCGAACGCCGCATCGGTGTCGTTGAGATTGTTGTAGCTGAGCGACTTGCCCTGCAGCTGCGTCGCGGTGGCGACGCCCGGGCGCTTGTCGCCGGTCATATAGAACGCCGCCCATTGATGCGGGTTCTCGCCATAGCGCATGACTTCGGCCAGCTTGCCGCCGAAGCTGCGATATGGAATGTCGTTATAGTCGAGAGTCCTGGCGAACCAGTTGGAGATGACGGAGTCGTAAGCAGCGGTGCGGGCATAGGCCTTCGCGGCAAGCCTCTGGCGCAGCGCATAAGGCACGCCGCCGTCCTGGCGTATCGCCTCGAGCACCGCTGCGTAATCGCCGGGATCGACGACAACGGTGACATAGGCGTGGTTCTTGGCGGCCGAGCGGATCATCGCCGGCCCGCCGATGTCGATGTTCTCGATGGTTTCGTCGTAGGAGGCGCCCTTGGCGATCGTCGCCTCGAACGGGTAGAGGTTGACCACCACTAGGTCGATGGCGGCGATCCCATGCTCGTCCATCGATGCCCTATGGGTCGGGTTGTCGCGCACCGCCAGCAGCCCGCCATGGACTTTCGGGTGCAGCGTCTTTACCCGCCCATCCATCATTTCCGGAAAGCCGGTCAAATCGGCGATGTCGCGCACCGCGGCGCCCGTGCCGGCGATCAGTTTGGCCGTGCCGCCGGTCGACACCAGCTCCACCCCGAACCCCGCCAGTTCCTTGGCGAAGTCCTCCATCCCGGTCTTGTCGAAAACGCTGAGCAGCGCGCGCGTGATGGGGACGATGTCGGTGGTCATGGGGGCACCTCGCCGGAGCGCGTTCAGGAAAAGTGGACGCGGTTTTCCGGTTCGAACGCGCGACCACCTGAAGAGGACGAGGCGCTCGCTAGCATGGACGAGCAGGGAAGAAAACCACCTCCACCGCCCCTCATCCGGCGCTACCGTGCCACCTTCTCCCCTGCCGGGCGAAGGGACCCGACTGCGACGTCTCGGCTCCATCGTCCCCTCGCCCCTCCGGGGAGAGGGTGCCCGAAGGGCGGGTGAGGGGGAGTCTCAGCCCTCATCCAGCGTGAAAATCCACGACACTTCCGCAACATCGCCGACCAGCACGTCGAGCACGATCTGCTTGGTGCGGTGGAAGCCGAAATAGGCCGACTGGCGGACGCTGTCCTCGATGCGCAGGTCGGCGCCTTCCCAGAGGAAATTCCACACCTGCCCGGAGGCCAGTTTGAGCTTCAGCATGTCGCCCGCCTGCGCCACCGCCGTCTGGTGCGCCAGGTGGAAACGGATGGCGCAGGCGCCCGACATCCGGTGCCGCGCCTTGATCATGCGCTCCTGCCCGACCAGCGAATTGCCCTCGGCCAGAAGCGTCAGCCGGCGTTCGAGCACCACCCCGAAGCGGTCCTCGTAGCCGTGCGTGCGCATCAGCAGCGTGTGGTCGGCCTCCTCGGTCGCAATCTCGGGCGGATGACCGATCCGGACCACCCTGGCCGCCAGCGGTCCGCGCACCGGGATGGCGGCGGCCGACAGCGCGTTGATGGTCGGCGCCGAGTGGGCGATGCCCTGCCGGAACAACAGCGCGCTCTGCTCCATGTCGGTCGGCGCCGGACCGCAATTGCAGACCACCAGGTCGCGCCCATGGCTGAATTCGAACGCCAGCGCACTGGCGTGCATATGGCGGGAGAATTCGGGCGCCGGCACCAGGCCCGAATCCGCCACCACCACGGATTTGCCCGAGATCAGCCGGCCGTAGCCGCCGGCCGTGCCGGTCGAGCGCGCCCGCGACGGGTTCTGCGCCTGCACGGCGACGATGATGTCGTGCGCCATCTGCCCGGTGCCGTTGAAATAGGCGGCCTCCCCGGTGCCCAGCGACACCGCATCGAGCGCCCGGTGCATGCTGTCGAGCACTTCGCCGAACTCGTTGCGGTAGCTGTCCGATTGCCTGAGCAGCGCCTGGCGGATGCTGATCAGCTCGACCATCAGCATCAGCTGCATCTTGGCCGAGCGCGAGCGGTGCAGCCCGTCCTCGTCGATCTGCCGGTCGAGCAGCGCATTGACGCGCTCGAGCCGCCCCGGAATATCGGCCTCGCGGTCCTGGTCGGAGAGCGCCACGCCGAGCAGCGCCAGCGCCGCCATCAGTGCGTCGACCGGCTCGTCGGCGAACTGGCCGCGCAGCTTCAGCGATTGGATCTGGGTGCCCAGCGACCGGCTGATCAGCGCCGCATCCTCCGGGTTGGCGCCTTCAACGAGGATGTTGAAATGCCTCAGCCAGTTGAGCACCCGCCGCGCCGTGAGCGACAGCCCCCAGATCATCCGGTCGAAATGCCCGTCGCGGGATATCCAGTCCAGCGTCAGGCTGCGGGCGAAACGACGCTCCTCGTCGCTGCGCGCGTCGCGGAAATGCCTGAGCCAGGCAAAAGCCTGCAGATCGTCCAGCCAATCGTCATGCGCCGCTTCGATGGCGAACGGCGAGACGCCATTGGTGTCGACCAGTTTGGAGGCGAGCAGATAGCGCCCCTGCATCATTTCGAGCAGGGATTCGCGGTCGGTTGGGCGGAACTCGCTGAGCGCGCCGGCATAGTCCTCGTTGCCCGGACCCGTCCAACTCCAGCGGATCAGGGGATTGCTGACGGCGAAGTCGGCAAGCCGTTTCGCGCTGCGACGCGCAAAAAAACCTAACGGGTTTGCCAAACGACCCTCTCACACCTTGCGGCGCTCTGCGCCGGCCCACGCCGGCGGCTCAAACGGCGAAGCGCCGCCACAATATTCAGCGCCGGCGGAAGCGCGCAACGAAGAACCCGTCCAGCGTGCCGCCCTTTTCCCCAGGAACCGTCAGCCCCGGATGGGTGCGCACGAACCCCTCTTTGGTCACCGGATCGGCCCAGCCGTCAAGCTCCGCCGCCGTGATGGGGAGCACTTCGAGGCCCTGTCCGAGCGCCCATCGGGCCTGGTTTTCGCCTTCTTCGGGCTCGAGCGAGCAGACGCCATAGACAAGGACTCCGCCCGGATTGAGGCAGTTGACGGCCCGCTCGATGAGCTGCCGCTGCAGTGTGACCCGCCCGGCAATATCGGCGGCGTCGCGATGCCAGACCACCTCCGGATGCCGCCGGAAGGTGCCGGTCGCCGAGCACGGCGCATCGAGCGATACCCCGTCGAACAGCTCGGTGGGTGTATATTGGAGGAAATCGGCGGTGACGATATCGGACGCATAGCCGAGCCGGAGCAAATTGCTCACCAGCCGCTCGACCCGCGACGCGTCGCGATCGAGCGCCGTGACGCGGTAACCGGCCTTGCAGAGCTGCGCCGTCTTGCCGCCGGGCGCCGCGCCGACGTCGAGCACCCGGGCGCCCACCGGCAGGCCGATCAGCCGCGCCGGGATGGCGGCGGCGGCGTCCTGCATCCAGAACCGGCCCTCGGCATAGCCGGGCAGCTGGTCGACCGCCTTGTCGCGGCTGTCGATGCGGACCGTATCGGCCATGAGCGTCCGGCCGCCCAGCAGTTCGATCAGCGTCGGATAATCGCCCTTGAGCGTCACATCGAGCGGCGCCCCTTCGACCAGCGCCGCTGCGAACGCCGGCATCGCCTCGGCGCCATAGGCCGTGCTCCAGCTCTTGGTCAGCGCCGGCGGAAACAGCAGGTCGGGCGGCGCCTCGCGCAGTTGCACCGCTTCGGCCTGCGCCCGGCGCAGCAGCGCGTTCATCAGTTTGCTCAGATGTTGGGTGGATTTGTCGCGCTTGGCCGCCTCGCCGGCGAGAAACAGCGCCGAGTGATCGCCGAGGTCGGGAAGATAGAGCAGTTGCGCCAGACTCAGCCGCAGCACGGCTTCAAAACTGCCGGATTTCTTGGGCATGCCGCGCTCGAGCAGGTGCCGGAGCACCAGGTTGAGGTGCCCGTGATGCCTCAGCGCGGTGGTGATCAGCCGGTTGCCCAGCGCCCGGTCGCGCGCATCGGCGACCTCGGACGGGGCAAGAGGCGAAAAGCTCGCCCCCTTGAGCACCTTGCCGAGCCGTTCCGCGGCCTTGAGCCGGACGTTCAGCCCCGGCGCGTCTTTCGGTTTTGCCAAACTCTAGCCCCAGGGACCGCGCCGATGCCGGTCTTCGCCGTCGCCGACCGGCGGGACCCGCCAGCCGCCACCCGTCTGGCGCGGCGCGGTGTCCGTATAGGACGGACGCGGCGCCGGGCGATAGCCCCGATCGTCGCGGCCCATCTCGGCGGCGAGCTTCTGCAACTCGGCGATGCGGTTCTCGACCGCCGGGTGGGTGGCGAACAGATTGTCCATGCGCGCCCCGCTCAGTGGGTTGAAGATGTAGAGATGCGCCATCGCCGGGTTCTGCTCGGCAGCGACGTTGACGTTGCGCGCCGCGCCATTCGAGATCTTGCTCAGCGCCGAAGCCAGCGCCAGCGGCTGGCCCGAAATCTCGGCCCCGCCGCGGTCGGCTTCATATTCGCGCGTCCGGCTGACCGCCATCTGCACCATCGCCGCCGCCAGCGGCGCCAGGAACACCATCAGCAGGGCGCCGATGCCGCCCAGCGGATTGTCGCGGCGGTTGCCGCCGCCGAAGAACAGTCCGAACTGCGCCAGCATCGAGATGGCGCCGGCGAGCGTCGCCGTGATCGTCATGGTCAGCGTGTCGCGGTTGCGGATGTGGGTCAGCTCGTGGCTGATCACCCCCGCCAGTTCGTCGGCATTGAGGGTGCGCAGCAGCCCGCTCGACACCGCCACCGCCGCGTTCTGTGGGTCGCGGCCGGTGGCGAAGGCGTTGGGCTGCTCGGTATCGATGATGTAGACGCGCGGCATCGGCAGGCCGGCGCGGCGCGCCAGTTCCCCGACCATGCCGAAGAGATCGGGCGCACTCGCCGCATCGACCTCGCGGGCGTTCTGCATCGACAGCACCATCTTGTCGGCGTTCCAGTAGGCGAAGAGGTTGGTGCCCAGCGCCACCACGAGGGCGATGAGGATGCCGGTCTGGCCGCCGATGAAGTAACCGACGACCATGAACAGCGCCGTCAGCGCCGCGATCAGGACTCCGGTACGGACAAGATTGAACATCGACTCCTCGACATTGCGCAGTGACGCTCCGTAAAATGGGCGCCATGGATGCTTCCGACAACCCTCCGTCGACCAAACCGGTCTCCCCCGCCGCCCAGCGCGCCCTCGCCGAGGCCGAAGCCCGGCGCGGCCGCATCGACGCCGAAACCGCCAAGCGCCCCAGGGAAAAAGGCGGCCGCGGCGGCCTCGACCCCGCCCGCTACGGCGACTGGGAGATCAAGGGCCTGACCAGCGATTTCTGAGCCGGCTTGAAGCCGAGCCGCCGAGGATATACATTGGGACTTTGTATATCATGAGGTGCGAAATGCGTGTCGCCAAATGGGGCAATAGCCTCGCCGTTCGTCTTCCTTCCGCGATTGTCGATGCGATGGAACTCAAGGAGGGCGACGAGATCGACATCCAGGTCGCGGGCCATCGCGAATTCGACCTGGAGCGCAGGCTCGGGCGTGAACAAGCGATTGCGCGGCTGCGCCAGCTGCTGAAGGACACATTGCCCTCCGATTTCAAGTTCAGCCGCGAAGAAGCCAACGAACGTTGAACTTCATCGACACCAACGTCATCGTCTATTTCGGCGGAGCCGAAGCCGGAAAGTTCGCGCGTGCTGCGTCGGTGGTGAACCTCGGCGGCATCATCAGCGTGCAGGTCCTCAATGAGTTTGCAAATGTCACGCGCAACAAGAACCGCCGCAGCTGGGCCGAGATCGAGGAGAGCGTCGCCCTCGTCCGCAGTCTGCTCGACGTCCGCCCGCTGACCGTGCTGACCCACGAGGCGGCGCTTCGCCTGGCGCAGCGCTACAATTTCCACCTCTATGACGCGCTGATCGTCGCCTCTGCGCTGGAGGCCGGCTGCGATACGCTCTACTCCGAGGACATGCATCACGGCTTGCTGGTCGAGCACCGCCTGACCATCGTCAACCCGTTCCTCGGCGCCTGATCAACCGAACAGCCCGATCACGATCCCCTGCACCAGCAGCACGCCAAGCAGGTAGCCGCCGTCGATGACGGTGAGGCTCCACCGGCTGCCCTGGTAGCGGTGGTTGATGATCATCGAGGTGATGACGAAGCCGAGCCAGAGCCAGAAGCCCATCATCGCGCCGTTGGCGAGCGTCGTCGCGCCGAACATCTTTGGCGTCAGCAGCGCCAGGAAATACGCCATCACCAGCTGCATCACGGCGGCGATGATGAATGGCGTCGCCTGATTGCCTGCGGCCGACATGATCTGCTCGCGCGTCTTGCCGAGCGCCGCCATCCATTGCTTGGCCAGCGCCATGTACCAGACGAAGCCGAGCGCCATGCTGGCGATCGTCGCGACGATCACCGCCAGCCAGTTCACCGAAGCCGAAAGCAGCATCTGAGTTCCCCCTCGCTTGATGTGGGGAGGGACCATAGCCCCGTTCGCGATCTCAGGGAATCTTCTTGAGCCCGCCCATCTTGCAGATCAGCGCCCACTCGTCCGGCGAGACCGGGCCGACCGAAAGGCGCGACAGTTTCACCAGCGCCATGTTGGCGAGCGCCGGGGTCTGCTTGATGACCTCCAGCGTCACCGGCTTGGGCAGCGGCTCGACCGCAACGACGTCGACGCACTCCCAGACGATCTTGCCCTTGTCATTGGGCTCGGCGGTCGAATCCGGATGCGCCAGTTTCACCACCTTCATGATGCCGACGATCTCCTTGCCGACATTGGAGTGGTAGAAGAAGGCGAGATCGCCCAGCTTCATCGCCTTCATGTTGTTGCGCGCCGTAAAATTGCGCACCCCGTGCCACTCCTCGACCGGCTTGTTGGTGAGGTCGGTGAAGCTGAACACGTCGGGTTCCGATTTCATCAGCCAGTAGGCCATCGCTCTCTCCCGCTTTCGCAATTACCTCGGCGTCTTGTTGACCCCGAGTTTCCACGGCTTGATGGTGATTGAATCGAACAGCCCGCCGGTGACGAACGGGTCGCGGTTGAAGATCGCCTTGGCCTGGTCGAGGCCGGGCGCCTCGATCACCACGATGCTGCCCACCATGTCGCCCTTGTCGTCGAGGAACGGCCCGGCGAGGATCAGGTCGGCGCCCAGCGCGTCGAGATGTTCGAGATGGGCCGGCCGGATTTCCATCCGCCGCGCCACGGCGTTCGGGCGGTCATGGGCGACGAGGGCGAAATACAATTCTAGTTCTCCCGTTTGAGCGGGCGCGACATCAGCCCCGCGACGATGGTCTGGATCGAGGCGTTGCCGCCCAGCAGGAGGTTTACCGCATCGATGAGCGGCGCGTCGATCCCGGTTTTGTGCGCCAGGCGCTGTGCCACCGGCGCGGTGAACACGCCTTCGGCCAGCAGCTGCGCCGGCGGCTTCTCGCCGCGGCCGAGCGCGACGCCGGTGCGGTAGTTGCGCGATTGCTCCGACGTGCACGAGAGCGTCAGATCGCCGAGCCCGGCAAGGCCGGCGAGCGTGGCCGCCTGTCCGCCCAGCGCCGGCAGCAGCCGGCCGAGTTCGGCGAAAGCCCGCGCGATCAGCGCGGAGCGCGCCGAGGCCCCGAGTTTTGCGCCGTCGACCGCCCCGGCGGCGAGTGCGTAGACGTTCTTGAGCGCGCCGGCGAGCTCGACCCCGATCCGGTCGCCTGCGGCATAGGGCCTGAAGCTCGGGCCGGCGAGCGCCGCAGCGATCGCTTCGGTGGCCGCCGCGTCGTCGCCGGCGAGCGTCACCGCGGTCGGCCGTCCCGCCGCGAGATCGACCGCAAAGCTCGGGCCCGAGAGAACGAACGGAATGGCGCCCGGCGCGATCTCGGCGAGGATTTCGCTCTGGCGCTCGAGGGTCCCCTCCTCGAGCCCCTTGGCGGTGAGCACCACCGGCAGGCCGTCGAGTCGGCCCAGCGCCGACAGTGCGGCGCGGCTCGCCTGCGCCGGCACGGCGAGGATCAGGAGGTCGGCGCCCTCAAAGCCGAGTGAGCCGACGATGCCGGGCGACAATTGCTGCGCGCCGAGATGGCGCGAATTGGTGTGGCGCTGGTTGATCTCGTCGACCACCGCCGCAGCGCGGGCGACGAGCGTCACACTCCGCCCGGCGATGGCGGCGGCCTGCGCCAGCGCCGTCCCCCATTCGCCGGCGCCGACCACGGCGACGCGATCAACCATGGCGGCGCCCCATATCGGCGCTGTCGAGCGGCCAGCGCGCCTTGGCGCTGAAGTCGAGACCGTCGGTCTCGCCCAGCGCCAGCCTTTCGGCCCCGGCCCAGGCGACCATGGCTCCGTTGTCGGTGCACAGCGCAATCGGCGGCACCACGAGCCGCGCTCCGGTCTCCGCCGCGACCTGCCGGAGCCCCGCACCGATCGCCTGGTTGGCGGCGACGCCCCCGGCGACGACCAGCACGGGCGCCACGGTTGGCAGCTCCGCCCGGAACCGGCCCAGCGCCGACGTGGCGCGATGGGTGACGATGTCGGTCACCGCCAGCTGGAAGCCGGCGCAGATATCGGCGACATCTTCCTTTGTCAGCGGCGCGATCGCTTCGGCGGCGAGCCGCACGGCGGTCTTCAACCCCGAGAACGAAAAGTCGAGCCGATCCTCCTTCAACAGCGGCCGCGGAAAACGGAACCGCTTGGGATCGCCCAGCCGGGCGCGCAGCTCCACCTCCGGCCCGCCAGGAACCCCGAGGTCGAGGAGCTTTGCCACCTTGTCGAAGGCTTCCCCCAGCGCATCGTCGATGGTGGTGCCCCAGCGCTGGTAGTCGCCGACGCCGCGCACCAGCACGAACTGGCTGTGCCCGCCCGAGACCAGCAGCAGCAGATAGGGGAATCGGAGCCCGTCGGTCAGCCGCGCCGTCAGCGCATGCGCCTCGAGGTGGTTGACCGCGATCAGCGGCTTGCCCAGCGCCGCCGCCAGCGCCTTGGCCGTGGTCAGTCCGACCAGCACGCCGCCGATGAGGCCGGGGCCGGCGGTCGCCGCGATGCCGTCGAGATCGCCGAGCGGCACGCCCGCTTCGGCCGAAGCGCGGGCGATGATGTGGTCGAGATGGCTCACATGGGCGCGCGCCGCCAGTTCCGGCACCACCCCGCCAGAGGGGGCGTGCTCGTCGAGCTGGCTGCGCACGATATTGGAGAGGATCGTGCCATGGCCGGCATGCCCGTTCGCATGCCCGCCGCCGTGCCCGCTGGCGGGCCCGCTGGCCCCGTCGCGCTCGACGATGGCGGCGGCGGTTTCGTCGCAGCTGGTTTCGATGCCCAGGAGGCGCATCTGCTTGCCCCGAAAAATCTGAGGGTCTATGGCGTGCGGCCACTGGCTACAGGGGACGTGCCCGCTTTGCAATCTACCCCGTTCTTGCGCATCGGCAGTCGCGGCTCGCTGCTGGCCCTCACCCAGGCCCGCCTGGTCCGTCGGCTGCTGGCCGAGGCCCACGGCGTGCCGGAAGCCGACATCGAGATTCTGACCATCACCACCTCCGGCGACAAGCTGACCGAAGCGCCGCTCAGCGAAGTGGGCGGCAAGGGGTTGTTCTCCAAGGAAATCGAGGCGGCGCTCGAAGCCGGCGAGATCGACCTCGGGGTGCATTCCTCAAAGGACATGGCGACGAGACTGCCCGACGGGCTGATCCTGGCCGCCTTCCTCGAGCGCGAGGACATCCGCGACGCCTTCGTCTCGCTCAAGGTCAAGACGCTTGACGCTCTCCCGCAGGGCGCAAAACTCGGCTCCTCCTCGCTCCGCCGATCGTCGCAGATGCTGCGGGCTCGCCCGGATCTCCAGATCGTGCCGTTCCGCGGCAATGTCGACACCCGGCTGCGCAAGCTCGCCGAGGGCGTCGCCGACGCCACTCTGCTGGCCGTGGCCGGTCTCAACCGGCTGGGCCGGCAAAGCCAGATCACCGCTTATCTCGACCCCGAGCGGTTTCCCCCGGCCCCGGCCCAAGGGGCCATCGGCCTCGAAATCCGCGCCGCCGACAACCGCACCGCCGAGTTGATCAAGCCGCTTGACCATACTCCGACGACCCTCGCGGTCCGCGCCGAACGGGCCCTGCTCGGCGCCCTCGACGGCTCCTGCCGCACCGCCATTGGCGTCGTGAGCCGGATCGACGGCGACAGCCTTACCCTCCGGGCCGAGATCCTCTCGCCCGACGGCCGCCTCGCCATCGACGGCACGCTTTCGGGACCCGTCGCCGATCCCGAGCGCATCGGCCACGACCTCGGCCAAATCCTCCGCGACAAGGCCGGTTCAGACTTCCTCAAACTGTTCCCGGCATAAACCGACCGATGGTCAGAATGCTCGTCACACGGCCCGAACCCGATGCGAGCGAGACCGCCGCGCGCCTCGGCGCGCTGGACATCGAGGCGGTGCTCGAGCCGCTGCTGGTGGCCGAGACGCTGACCACTACCCTCCCCGCTGCCGAAGGCTTCGCCGCGCTCGCCGCGACCAGCGCCAATGCGCTGCGCGCCCTGCACGATCGCGGCGAGCTGCCGCATTTCCGCAGACTGCCGCTCTATGCCGTCGGCGACCGCACCGCCGCCCTCGCCCGCAAATTCGGCTTTGCCGAAGTGGTCAGCGCCAACGGCAATCTCGACGCCCTGGTGGCGCTCCTCGCCAAAGCCGGAATTGCCGGCCCGGTTTTCTACCCGGCCGCCCGCGACCAATCGGGCGATCTGGCGCAGGCCCTCGCCCCCCATGGCGTCATGGTCATCACCGCCGCAATCTACCGCATGCAACCGGTCGCCGCGCTACGCCAGGCGACGCTGGCCGCGATCGACAGCGGCGCCATCGGCGCGGCGCTGTTTTACTCGCGGCGCACGGCAGAGACCTTCGCGACCCTCGCCGCCGGCCTCCGCGACAAAGCGAAGCTCGGCATGCTCTGCCTCTCGGAGGCCGTTGCCGAACCGCTGCTGGGTGCCCATTTCGTGCGGGTGAGCCTCGCCGACCATCCCAGCGAAGAGGCGATGATGACCCTGGCGCTGTCTTTTGCCCGCGACCAAAACCCGGCATGATCGCCAAGATGAAGGATTTCGCCCATGGCTGAGCGCAGCACGGGTCCGGTGAAACCGCCGGTGATCGATCTGACGGCCCGCAAGCCGGAGGCCGATCCGCGTCCCGAGCCCAAGCCGGCGAGCGACGCCGCCCCCGGCAGCCATCGGCGCAACGATGCGCCGCCTCGGTTCGACCTGCGCAACGCCAACTGGCCGCTGCTCGGCGGTGCCGCAATCGGCGGCGCGGTGCTCGGCACGCTCCTCACCTATCTCGTCGCCGGCGTCCTGCCGCTGCCGACGCGGCAGCAGGCAATGCCGCCCGATCTCACCATGGAGGTCACCGCCCAGGGCGCCCAGCTCGATACGCTCGAGGCCACCGTCGGCGATCTGCAGCGCTCGACCGCCAAGACGCAGGTGTCGCTCGACGCCACCATCGCCCAGCTCGACGCCGGGCTGACCGAGGTCAAGGCCGCCATCGCCGGCGTCGAGGCCGCGATCCCGCCGCCCGCCACCGTCGACCTCGCCCCCATCGAGGCCGAGCTCAAGACCCTCAAGGCGCAGATCGATGCCATCGCCGCCGGCGCCTCGGGCGCCGATGCCGGCGCCATCGCGCAGAGTCTGTCGACCCTCGAGACCGGACTCACCAGCCTCACCACCCGGATCGACGGCGTCGACGCCGCCGTGGTGGCGCTGCGCACGGGCCTCGACGCGGCGCGCAAAACCCTCACCGACCACATCGCTGCGGCGCTCCCCAACGAGGCCGGCCCGGCGCTGAAACTGCCGCTGATCCTCTCCGGCCTCGAGAGCGCCTTCGCCTCCGGCAAGCCGTTCGCGACCGAGCTGACGAGCCTTGCCGGCGTGCTCCCCGATCTCGCCGTCCCCGACGCGCTGCGCGCCGCTGCCGCCTCCGGGATCAGCCGCCCCGACGCCCTGATGCAGGATTTCGAGGCGGCGCTGCCCGACATCCTCGCCGCCCGCGCCGGCAGCGGCGGCGACTGGGTGCAATCGGCCACCGATTGGGCCAAAGCCCTGCTCGCCCTCCGCCCCGCCGGCGAAATCGAGGGCGACAGCCCCGAGGCGATCGTGTCGCGGCTCGAAGGCGCCATGGGCCGCCGCGATTATGCCACGGCTGAAGCACTGATCGGCCAGCTGCCCGCGCCGATGCAAGCGGCCGCGGCGCCCGTCGCCAGCGCAATCGCGCTCCACGCCGCCGCCGACCAGCTGGTGACGGATCTCCGCACCCGCGCCCTGGCGCCGGCCGGGGCGCCCGCATGATCCGCCTCGCCACCTGGATCGTCATCAGCCTCCTCGTCACCGCGCTCATCGCCTGGCTGGTGAGCCTGCCCGGCACGGCGATGATCGAGATCGCCGGCTACCGCATGCAACCGCGCCTCGGCATGGCGGCGTTCCTCGTTGCCGCCGGGCTCGCCGTAGTGATCATCGTCTGGACCGTGATCCGCCGGGTCGTCGACGCGCCGCGCTATTTCGCCAAGCTCAGCCGCGACCGCCGCCGCGACAACGGTGTCGCCGCCCTTTCCGACGGTTTCGTCGCGCTCCAGGCGGGCGACCCCAACCGGGCCCGCGTGCTGGCCCGCGAGGCCCGCAGCAATCTGCCGCGCAACCACGCCGCGCAATTGCTGGAAGCCCGTTCCGATCTGGCGCTGGGCGACATGCAGGCGGCGCGCGAGCATTACCGGGCCCTGATCAACAACAAGAAGACCGCCGTCGCCGCCCTCGCCGGGCTCTACGAGCAGGCGCGCACCCAGGGGCGCACCGACGCGGCGCTCAATTTCGCCCATAAGGCCGTGGCCCTGGCCCCGCAGACGCGCTGGGCCAGCGACGCCGTGCTCGAGGATTTGACCCGGCGCGGCCGCTGGGACGAGGCGCTGGCGCGCATCGCCGCCGAGACCGCGGTGACCCGCGACGACCGGATGGTCAAGCGGCGGAAGCAGGCCGTGCTCGAAACCGCGCTGGCGCGCGAGGCCGCCGACACCGATCCGCTCGGCGCCCTCGATCACGCCTTGCTGGCGCTGAAGCTGGTGCCCGATTTCGTTCCCGCCGCTCTCGTCGCCGCCCGCATCCAGTCCGATCGCGGCGAGGTGCGCAAGGCCATGAGTCTCCTCCGCCGCGTCTGGCGCGCCACCTCGCACCCCGACATCGCAACGCTCTACGCCAACGCCCAGTCCGGCGCTTCGGCGGTCGACCGGCTGAAGCGCGTCAAGGAGCTGATCGACAGCCCGCCGCCCAACCGCCCGGCGGCCATCGTCCTCGCCCGCGCCGCCATCGATGCCTATGATTGGCCCGCCGCCCGCAATGCTCTCGCCAATTACTCGGTGGCCGAGCCGACCCAGGCGGTGTGCCTCCTGATGGCCGAGATCGAGGAGAGCCAGAACGCCGACCAGGGCAAGGCCCGCGAATGGCTGAGCCGCGCCGTGCGCGCCCCGGGCGATCCGGTGTGGACTGCCGACGGCATCACCACCAACGAGTGGGAACCGGTCTCGCCCGTTACCGGCGCGCTCGACGCCTTCGAGTGGCGGGTGCCGCTCAGCGCCGTCCAGAGCCGCCCCGACGCCCCCGCCGAACCCGAGCGGCTGCCCGCCCCGCCGCCCGAAACTTCGCTTGCGCCGCCCCCGGCCGCTCAGTAAAAGACGCCTCGTTCCGGCGGCTTCCCGCCCGGCGCCGCTTTAGCTCAGTTGGTAGAGCACATCATTCGTAATGATGGGGTCAGGTGTTCGAGTCACCTAAGCGGCACCACTCCCACCCATCTCGATCCCTCGCCCCGCCGCCGCACCCGTCTTTCGCACCGGCTTTTCGTACATGCGGTGGGTCTTGTAGCGCACCCCGCCCAGCGCCTCGGCGGCGTGCACCATCGGCGTGTTGGTCTCGAGGATCTGGCTCATCTCGCCATGGGTGTAGCCCTTGCGCGTCGCCTCCAGGAACTGATGGTAGTTGAGGGCGACGTCGATGCCCTTGCCGCGCCACGGCGCGAGCACGCCCATGATCAGGAACCGCAGCCCCTTGATGGCCCCCGGCCGGCTGCGCCAGAGCAGCTGCAGCCAGCCCAAAGGCAGCAGCCGCCCGTCGCGGAGGTGGATCAGCGCCTCGTTGACATTGGGCACCGCCACCGACACGCCCACCATCTTGCCGCTGGCATCCTCGGCGACGAAGACCATGTCGAAATCGGCGATCTGCTTGAGGTTGTCCACCATCCGGCGGAATTCCTCGCGGGTGATGCGCACCCACAGCCAGTTGTCTTCCCAGGCGCTGTTGTAGATCTCCCATATGCCGTCCGCCTCGGCCTCGAGCCTGGTCCGGTCGAGTTTGCGGTAGGTCGCGCCCGAGCGGTGGATGATCGCTTCGGCCTCGCGCGTGAACCGCTGCGAGACCATGCCTGAATCGATCCAGTAGCAGAACAGGTCGACGCTCTTGGTGTAGCCCGCGGCCTGGACCAGGCGCTGATAGTAGGGCGGGTTGCCGGGGATCATGATGAAACTGGGCCGCTCGAAGGCATCGATCTGGAGCCCGATCTCTTCGTTCACCGAGGGATTGAACGGCCCGCGCAGCAGCGTGTGCCCCCAATCGGTGGCCGCGGCCTCGATGGCGGCGAACAGCGCGGCGGCGATTTCGCCATCGTCGGCGCACTCGAAGAACCCCCACTGCGTCGTGGTCTCGTGGTGCGTCCGGTTGTGGACGTCGTCGTTGATCGCGGCGATCCTCCCGGCCGGCCGGCCGTCGCGATAGGCAACGAAGAGGCGCATCCGGGCGTGCCGGAAGAACGGGTTCCTGGCCCGGTCGAGCACCTCTTTCTGCTGCATCCTGAGCGGCGGAACCCAGTGCGGATTGCCGCCATGGAGCCAATAGGGAATGTCGAGGAAATGGGCGAAGGCCGGCCCTGCATCCGCCGGAACGACGGCAATCCGCGTCGCGGCACGCCCCATGGTCGACCGATCCTCCCAAACCCTGCCCGCTACGTTGAGTAGCGCTTGGGGCCGGCGGATGGAAGGCCCTGGCTAGCGGCCGATGGCCCTGAAGCGGGCCGGATCGATGCCGAGGGTGCGAAGGTCGCGATCCTTGGGCGCCCAGGACTCGCTGCCTGCGTTGGCGGCGTGAGCGGCAGCGCCGAGGATGGAGACGAAATCGGCTGCTCGGCGCAGGAGGCTGTTACGGCGGCTCATGGTGGCACTCCGGGTTCCCCTTTCACATGGGGTGTCCCGTCCTGCACGGGAACAGCCAATGGAGCGCGGACGCCATGCGCACCATGCAGGGCTTGCCGCCGAGCCCGCCGCACAATAGTCACGCACTTGCCTTCGCCGAGGGAGTCGAGGCGGCAAATCGACTGGCTAGAACGGTCGTCCAACATCCATATGGCCGCCCCCATCACTCCGCGTCGGCCGCGACGCCATAGCCCTCGATATTGGGTGGGCCGAAGGCGGCGTTGTCCTGGATGTCGGCCATGAACAGCCAGCCCCACATCTGGCTGGCGCAGTCGATCCTCAGCCACTCGTCATAGCCCTTGTCGCCGGGGTGCGTGGAGGTCGACGCATCGATCAAGCCCTGATCGCCGTCGTATCTGACGCCGTCATATTCGAGCAGGAAGGCGCCCTCGCCGTAATAGGCGAGATATTTCCAAATCATGCCGGGCTCGAACTTGATCGTCACCTCGGTCGCATCGAGCTGCCCATAAAGGCTCGCCTCGAACGGCTTGGTCACTTCCATCTCGTCGATCTCGGTGAACGAGGCGAAGGTCAGCCCGTCGGAAAACACCCGGGCGCTGTTCCAGGGATGATAGGTCGCCTTCGCGGGCAGCGGGCAGTCGATGCTCGGCTCGGCCGCGGGCGACAGTTCCGGCCTGAGCTTGAGGGTCGTCGCCTCGAGCACGGTGAAGCCGTTCGGATACTCGCCGCTCCAGAATTCGCCGCGATACCAGCCGTCCCCGTAGGCCCCGGCATCCTGCGCCAGGCCCGGAGCGGCCGGCGCCGCCAGCAGAACCAGACCCAGCACGCGTCCCCTCAGTCGCCAAATTCCGCGCATCGCACCCCCCGTGTCGCCGCCCACTAAAGATCAAATCCGCCCCTTGCGTCCAGCCGCTTGCCGCCCCGGCCCGTGGGCGGCCAGGAGCGTTTCCAGGAAAAGTGGAAGCGGTTTTCCGCTTCGGAAACGCGACAAAAATGGGGACATGGAGCACGCGTTCCGATTCCATCGGAGCGAGAACTGCTCTAGGCGCATTCCATGCCAACACTCCGCCCGTACCGGCGCCGTGACGCCGACCGCATTGCCGAAATCCTCGCCGCCGGCTGGCGGCAGGCCTATTCGGGCTTCATGCCGGCCGAGATTCTCGCCCCCCGCATCGATGTCGAGCAGCGCAAGCGCGAGATCGCCGAGTGGCTCGACACCGAGTTCGATGCACAGACCGAGGCGCTGTTCGTCGCCGGCGCGGAGGGCGCGGACCACGTCGAGGGGTTCATCCACATGGAGCTCGGCGACAAAGGCGGGCTCGGCGCGACGGGCATCGTCAATCTGCTCTATGTCGATCCGCCGGCGCAGGGCCGCGGCATCGGCCGGGCGCTCTTGGGCGAGGGCGCCCGCTGGCTGGGTGGCAAGGCGGCCGGCCCGATGGTGCTCTCGGCCTACGCGCTCAACCCCTTCCGCCATGCCTACCGGGCCATGGGCGGGCGCGAAGCGGCGCGCCTCACCTCGCGCTTCGGCACGCACGAATTGGCCTCCGTGCTCTACCTCTGGGACGATCCGGGGAGCCTCGTCGCCACCTGACCGGAAGACGCCGCCCCCTCCTTCTCCACTTGAGGGAGAAGGTGGATCGGCCCGTTTGGGCCGAGACGGATGAGGGGTGGGGAGCCACGCGCACATAGGCGCGGATACAACCCCTCATCGGCGGCAGCGCGTTACAATACGCTGACACACATATGGAGCCCTCTATCTTCCATATCAAACCGAGCGTTGCATATGAGAGGCCGCTCCATATGCAGCTCCCCCGAAGTGATCCAAGGGGGTCTAGAAAACCTTCGACTGACACCGACCTGCCACCGACCTGCGGAGCCTCGTTGGCAACTGAAGCGTTTCCAGGCGCCCTCAGCTCTCTCCTGCAAGCACACGTCTCACCCTTATAAGAGACAGATTTCAACCTGGCTTATGAGGTCTTGACGGTGTCGGGCGCGTGGCGGCCCGATGGAACCCCTGATTGGGGACCGGAACTCGGGGCCGGTTGGGGAAGCCAAGAGCATGTCCCGCGAACGAATGCGGGGATGCAAAGCGGTTTTCCGGTCTGGAAGCGCGGCAATCAGAGACGAGCGCTCGTTCCGATTCCATCGGAACGCAAAGAGCCTCTACCGTCCCGGCTGGTCGCCGCGTCCCGGCCCGAGCCCGTGCTTGGGCGCAAAGTTGTAGGGGCGGACCGGATAATAGGGATTGATCAGCAGCGAGCGGGCGACGAAGCCGTCGGGGCCGATGTGGTGGACATTGCACCAGGCGCCGGCGCAGCTGACGACGATGACGTATTCGCCGATATCGAGCGTATCGACGACGCCATAGCCGATGCCCGGACCCGAGCGGACATTGGCGTTGACCAGGGCGACGCCGGCGGCGGCGTTGGCGGCGGTGGCGGAAAAGATCAGCCCCGCGGCCACAAGCACCGGGGCAATCAGGCGGGGTAGGGACGTCATTTCAAGGTCTCCGACTCGCCCCCCGGCGAACCGGCACGGGAATGTGCCCAGACCCTCAAGATCGTGGCAAATTGTGTCCGCCGCAAGAAGGTTCACGGCGCGCGCGCATTAAGTTTTGGCAACTCTGCGCGTCGCGAGGGCGTTTCTCACTGCAATGGCGCGCCAACGCGCCTCAGCTAGGGAAGACCGTCACATGCGCAAAGCCGAAATCGACCACATGCTCGAAGCCGCCGTCGCCAAGGCCCTCAATGTCCGCCTGCCGCGCCGCCTCCCGCCGCGCCCGCTGCGCAAGGCACCCCGTCCCGATATCCGTCGCGCCGCATGAACGCCGTGGCGTTGCTTGCCGCCAGAGCGTTTCCAGGAAAAGTGCGGAGCGGCCTTCCGGTTCGGAAACGCGACAAATCAAAGACCTGGAGCACGCGTTCCGATTCCATCGGAACGTGAAGTGCTCTAAGCCCCGTCAGGCCCTACGCAATCAGCTCCGCCTCCTGCGCCGCCCGCACGCTCGGATGGACCCACAGCGGCGACTGGTGCGGCGGCGAGAACAGGCGCCGCCGCTCCTCTTCGGTCGACATGAAGAACGGGTAGCGCTTGAGGAGGTCCGGGTAGACCACCGGGCAGTCGCAGGACCACATCTCCATCGGAAAGCTCAGCCCGTGATAAAAGCGCGCCTCCGAGATGCGCGTCGAGCGGAACACCCGCCGATAGAACGCGGCGTGTTCGGGACGCACCGAGGAGAGGCAGTATTTGACGTCGAAATGCTTGACCGCCATCACCGCGATCCGCAGCGTCAGGAACGGCAGCGCCGGATAGGCGAGGCTGGCTTCGTAGTCGGAGGTGAAGCGCCCCGGATCGATGCAGGTCTCGCCCTTGTCGAGCAGCGGATCGAGGACGTCGGGGAACACCGAATGGGACGGCGAGGTGCGGAACTCGGGGGTGAGATGGTGAAACCGCAGCGAACTCACCAACTGGCCGTCGATATAGATGCCGTAGCAGAAAGCGTTGGGCAGGTCGTCGAACTCGTCGCGCACCACGCCGCCCGGGCTGAACGGCACGAACTCCTCGCGCCGGTAGGCCTCGTAGCGCAGCCGGTAGACCGGATCGAACTGTTCTTCGGGTTGGACGCGCCGATATTCGACCCGATCCAGTATATCGATCAGCGTCCCCGCGAACTGCGAGGTCGTGGCCGGCTGCTTCTGAACTGCGACACTCATTACACTCATCCGCAACTTATGGGACCGAGTGTAACCTTTTGTTAAGCACGTTTGAACCACGGATTACGGATTAGCCCTCCGCCGCGCCGCTCATGGGTCTCCATGCTCGATTGAATTCGTGTTGCGCTGGAAGAGGTTAACGCGGGTTAACCAAGAACGCGAATACGCGTCTCCGGCGCCTGGGCGCCTTCCATCCGGGCGATGAGTTCGCCCACTTCGCGGCGCGGCAACGGCACGCCGAACAGATAGCCCTGGATCTGGTCGACCTTGGTGTGGGCCTGGATCAGCGCCAGCTGCTCCTCGGTTTCGACGCCCTCGGCGGTGACCGTGAGGTTGATGTCCTTGCCGAGTTGGGCGACGTTGCTGAGCAGCTTGAGCGAGCGCGGATTGCTGGCGATATCCATGACGAAGCTGCGGTCGACCTTGAGCTTGGTGAAGGGCAGCGCCTGCAGATAGCTCAGCGACGAATAGCCGGTGCCGAAATCGTCGAGCGCGATGCCGATGCCGCGCTTGCCCAGCGCCGACAGGATTTTGGTCGCCGCGTCGCGCTCCTCGATCAGCGCCGTTTCGGTGACTTCGATCTCGAGCCGTTCGGGCGCAAGGCCGGTGCTCCGCAGAGCACCCAGCACCATGTCCTCGACGTCGTCGTTGCGGAAATCGCGGGCCGAGACGTTGACCGAGATCGAGACGTGCTCGGGCCAGTTGCGGCATTCGGCGGCGGCCGTGTTGAGGGCCCAGCGCGTGATCTCGGAGATGAGGCCGGTCTCTTCGGCCACCGGAATGAACAGCGAGGGCGGGATCGAGCCGAGCGTCGGATGGGTCCAGCGCGCCAGCGCTTCGCAGGCGACGACCCGGCGCGTCTTGAGGTCGATCAGGGGCTGGAACACCAAAGTCAGGCCCTTGGCCTCGACGCACGCCTTGAGTTCGGTCTTCAGCCGCTGGCGGTAGCGGTAGGCGGTATCCATCTCGTCGTGGAACAGCTGCGCCTGCGCCTTGCCGTTGGCCTTGGCCTTGTAGAGGGCGAGATCGGCCTTGGTCATCAGCCCGTTGAGGTCCTCCTCGGGGTCGGCGGAGGTGACCATGCCGATCGAGACATTGGTCGAAATGCTTTCGCCCAGGATCGAGAACGGCGCCTTGAAGGCGGCGAGGATCGCTTCGGAATCGGCGGTGACGTCCGCCGGTGCAGCCGCGCCGCTGCGATAGACGATGAACTCGTCGCCGCCCAGCCGTGCCACCAGGCTCTTGAGCCCGAGGGCGCGCTTCAGCCGGTCGGCGGCCTCGACCAGCAGGCGGTCGCCGACGAGGTGCCCGGTGGTGTCGTTGACATGCTTGAAGTCGTCGATGTCGACGATCATCAGCACCGCGGTGTCGACACTATGCTCGGTGCGCCGCCGCTCCAGGTCCGCCCCCACCTGCTGGGCGAAATAGCCGCGATTGGGCAGCCCGGTCAGGGCGTCGTAATGCGCCATGAAGTTGATGCGCTCTTCGGCCCGCACGCGGTCGGTGATGTCCTCGAACAGCAGCACCACCTTGCCCTGCCGCGAGCTGACGGTGACTTCGTTGAAGCGGGCATTGGCGAGCCTCAGGATCACCTTGCCGTTGCGGTGGCCGTTGACGATCTGCATCAGCTGCTCGGCCGAGCGTTGCGGAATGCTGCCGCGGCTCGCCGCCGCCGAGATCAGCGCGGCAAACGAGCGTCCCTCCCACGAGCCCGGCACGAAACTGTCGAAAACCTCCTCGGCGCGCCCATTGACCACCGCGATGAGGCCGTCGGCATCGAGCATCGACAGGCCATGATGCATGGTGTCGAGCGCCGTATCGAGTTCGATCGCCAGCCGGCTCGCATCGACCCGCGCGTGCACCGCGCTGAGCAGCACGCTGCGGATATCGGCGGCGAGGAACCGGAACGAGATCAGCATCGGCAGCAACAGGCCCGCGAGGATCGGGTGGTAGATGTCGAACTTGTAGAGCAGCCCCGCCGTCATCAGGACGACCGCGATGCTGAGCTGAATGGTCAGCATGCGCTCGAGCCCGAAATTGCGGCTCACCACCCCCACCATGCAGGCGATGGTGGTTGCCATGCTGATCAGCTCGGCGGCGCCGTCATTGACGAAAACGAAGCTGCAGAAGACCCAGCTTCCGCACACGAAGGCGAAAGCCGAGGCGAAATAGGTTGCCCGCAGCTCCCAGCGCGCCGCCGCCTCGACGTCGGTCGGGCCCATATTGGCCTTGAGGAACCGCGTCATGTCCCAGAAGCGGAGAACACCGATCAGGACGAACGCACCGGCGATGACATAGAGGCTGAGCGAGTTGGTTTTGTAAGCGCCCGCGGCAGCGCCGATAAAGCAGGCGAGCGCGCCAAGGGCCATCGCCCGCCGGTCGGTATAGACCGAGCGGACGATCGACACGTAGTCGATCGCGGGCATCGATTTGACGGCTGGCTCGAACATCGACTCCACCGGTTGGCATGAAATCATGCCCGAGAAGCCGTTAATGCCGCATTTCGACTCGGCCCATTGGGTCCGGAAAAGCCCCTATTGCCAGTCTCACAGCGCCAAATCGCGCAAATGGTTTATGGAGCGTTTGGCAAATCGGCACCAATCGCCGGGATTGCCGGTCTTTCCGGACCACGGGATCGGCCCGGCCTGACCCTCGTCCGAACCCCGAACCGCGGCCAAACCGCCCTCGGACCGGCCGTCATTGCCGCCTGAAGCGCACATAGCATTGGTTCATCGGGGCCGTCCTGAGGCAGGCCGGCTCGGCGACGCCGAGCTGCGTATCGGTCAGTTCATAGATCGTCCAGTTGGTGTTGGGCGGCATGGCCTGCGGCTGGCCGAGATAGTCCTTGGGCGACCAGTCGAGCACCACCAGCCTGAGATTGTCCGGCGGATTGAAGAACACCTCGCCGCTCTGGCTGGTGAAATAGGTGGCGCCGCCCGAGTACATGGTCTGGTTCGAGATGTAGGTCTGGCCGGTGATGACGACGACGGTGTCGATGACGACGCCGTTGGCTGCACTGCGGGCCACCCACTGGCCCTCCAATTGCTGGGCCTGGGCAGCGGCAACGCTGAACAGCAGCGCGACGGCGAGACTGGCGGCGATCCTCACGGCGACCTCCCCCGATAAGCCTGGTGGCCGCCAATTCTACGCCCGGCCGCGGCTGCCGCCAATTCACAGCTTGGGTTGCGCCTCCCTGTCGTCGTTCCATTCCAGGAGCTCGATCTGGATGCCGAGCGCCTTGGTGGTGTCGTAATAGGCGTAGCGCCCGTGCCCGCCGTCGAACTCGGCGCGTTGCAATTCGGCAAGGCCCTTGCCGCTCAGATAGGCGCCGCGTTTGGTCAAATTGCGCGTCTTGAAGGCGATGTGGTGGACCCCCGGGCCCTTTTGCTCGAGCAGGTCGCGCCAGGCGCTCCGCTCGGGTCCGGGCTCGAGGAATTCCACGTCGATGTTGTCGAATGAAAAGATCGCAAGCCGGCAGGAAACCTCCGCCGGCTTGCCGTGGTAGATGGCCTGGGCTTCCGCGTGATCCGCCGCCTTGCCGATATGGCTCGGCGTCATGCCCGTGAGATCGGAGAACCAGGCAAGCGATGCCTCGAGGTTGTCCGTCACAAAGCAGATCTGCATGATCGCGTTTTCGTCGAGAAGCCGCTTGTCCACTTGGTCGTACCTTCGCTGGAGGGTCGTCCGGGTCTTAGCCGAAGACCTGGTCGTAGTTGTCCTTGAGCGCCTGGACGGCGTCGTCCGTCGTCAGGTTCTTGTCGCTCCAGAAATTGTACATCACGGTCCAGATGGCGTTGTGCCAGTCGCTGTTGGTGATGTTGAACGGGTTGGCGACCTGCCCGTTCGGCACATTGAGCGCCGCCATGGCAACCTTGTTGCAGTCATCCTGGAACTCGGTCGAGGCATCGGCGCGCGGGCTGGTCGAGCCCTTTTGCTGGTTGGCCTTGGCCGAGACCACCGGATCGACGAACGCCGCGACGAGGTCGAGTTCGGCCTTGTCGATCTCGGCGTCCTGGCCGCCCAGAACCCCCATGGCATCCGAGGTCACCGAAACCGCTTTGGTTCCCGGGATCACTTCGCAGCCGAAATCGACGCCCGGCTTCTTGCCGGCCGCCAGCCATTCGCCCTTCATCCAGTCGCCCATGATGTGGAACAGGGCCTGGCCCGCGATCACCGTATTGGTGGTCTCGTTCCACGGACGGTTCTCGCTTTCGGGCGTCGCCTGCTCGGAGAACACGCGGACGATCTCGATGGCCTTCTTGACTTCCGGCGTGTCGAACACCGTCGGGTCGACTTCAGCGCCGTACATCCGGTTATAGATGTCCGGGCCGGCCGTCGCCGCCAGCATGGCGTGGAACAGATAGCCGACCTGGAACGCCTGCCCGCCGACGGCAGCGGCCACGAACCCGGCTTCCTTCACCTTGGGGAAGTCGGCGATCATCTCGTCGACGCTCTTCCATGCCGTCGGATCGACGCCGGCCTTCTTGGCGACCTCCATGTTCCAGTAGACCATGCCGTCGATGTGCATGAAGAGCGGGACCTTCACCATCTTGCCGTCGACCGTCGACAGCTCGCGGATGATGGGGAAGAAATTGTCGGTCGCGCCGATCTGCTTGTAGTAGTCGGTGAGATCGCGGGCGAGCCCGAGGCCCTGAAGGTCGCGGTAGACGCCCGGATCCGAATTGACGAACGCGTTGGGGGGTTCGCCGCCGGTAACCAGGTTCACCAGCGAGACGTTGACGCCCGAATTGTGCGGGATGGCCAGATCCTTCCAGCTGTGGCCCTTGGCCGTGAGGGCGTCCTGCAACACATGCAGGGCGGCGACCTCGGCCTTGGACGACCATCCGTGATAGACGATCAGTTCGCGTGCGGCCGATGCCAGCGGCGCCGCGCTCAACAGGAGCGCGGCCGCTGTGGCCGCCAGATATTTCATGCGCATTCGTGTCTCTCCCTTTGGGCCCGCACTCCGGCGAGCCGTTTGTTTCACATCCCTGTCTTGCCGCAGGGCGCGCCGGGACATCCGGCCACGAAACACGCATCCTCCCCACCCCGGCGCGTGCCCGCGGGAACCGGCCCTTGTGACCGGGCCTTGTCCCACGTGCCGGGGCCTGCATGCGGCCCGCCCATTGTCGGGCGGGCCGGAAGTCGTCCGGACCGGTTGTTCCGGTCCCGTTTTTTCCGTCCGCCGGCTCAGCCGAGGATCGTGTCGAAGGCGTCCTTCAGCTGAGCGATCGCATCGTCGGCGGTCATGTTCGGTTCCGACCAGTATTTGAACATCACGTCCCAGGTCGAATTCAGCCAGTCGGTGCTCGCCGTGTTGTGCGGGTTCTGGAACTGGCCGCCCGGATTCTCGAGGGCCTTGAGCACCGTCGCCGAGCAGATATCGAGCTTGTCCTTGGGCGCGTCGGTGCGCAGCGGCGAAGAGCCTTTCGCGGCAGCAAAATCGGCCTGCACATTGGGGTCGGTGACCACCGCCGCGAAGTCGAGTTCGGCCTGCTTGTGGGCATCGTCGACGCCACCCAGCAGTCCCCAGGCATCGGTCGTCACGACCAGGCCCTTGGTTCCCGGAATGTTGACGCAGCCGAAGTCCTTGCCGGCCTCCTTGCCGGCGGCCCGCCACTCGCCCTTCATCCAGTCGCCATGGATCTGCATGAGCGCCTTGCCGGTAATCACCATGTTGGTGGTGACGTTCCAGTCGCGATTGGGCGAGCCCTCGTCCGCTGCCTGCTGCCACCGGCGAATCCAGGTGAGCAGGTCGTGCATGGCCGGCGAGTCGAGCACCGCCTTGTCCGGCGTTTCGCTGTAGAGCCCGTTGTAGAGCTCGGCACCGCCGACTGCCGCCGCGAGCGTATGGGTGAGGTAGCCGACCTGCCACTGCTGACCGCCGATCGCCAACGGAATGAAGCCCGCCGCTTTGATCTTGTCGAAGTCGGCAAACATCGCATCCAGCGACGTCCAGGCCGCCGGGTCGACGCCGGCCTGCTTGGCGACGTCCATGTTGTAGTACACCATTCCATCGATGTGCAGCGCCGTCGGCACCTTGACGATCTTGCCGTCGACGGTGATCGACTTCACCACCGACGAGGCGAGATTCTCGGTCACATGGTTGTCCGTGAACCACTGCGTCAGATCGAAGTCCAGGCCCTGGGTGGCGAGGTCGCGGTAGAAGCCGGGATCGGCCTCCATGAAGACGTTGGGCGGGTTGCCGCCGGTCACCAGATTGATCAGCGAAACGCTGGCGCCCGAATCGTGCGGAATGGCAAGGTCGGTCCAGGTGTGGCCCCTGGCTTCGAGACCTGTCTTCAGCACGTTCAGCGCCGCGACTTCGGCTGGCGACGACCAGCCGTGATAGACCACCAGATCGGTGGCCTGGGCCACAGTCGTTGCGGCGCCCAGCATGAGCGCCGCAGCAAGGCCTGCAAGATATTTCTTCATCGTCATCACTCCCTGTTTGACAATGTTAGAATGGTGTTTTGTTTTCGCGAAAAGTCGCAGTCGGTACTCCTCCCTATACGCAGCATGGGGGAGGTACCGGCGAAGCCGGGGGAGGGGGCAGCACCTTGCGCCGGTGCGTGGTTCCACCCCCTCCGCCGCCAACGCGGCACCACCCCCACCCCTGCGGCGTAGGGGAGGACCGTGAGAGGCCCGGGCCCGGCTCCACCCATCACAACCAGCGTCCCGTTTGCGCGTCGAAGACGTGGGCCTTTCCCTGCGGAAAGGCGATCTGGATGGTGTCTCCCTGTTTGAATCGCCCGATCTGCTCGGGATCGACCCGGGTGGCGATCAGACTGTCGCCGAACTTGAGGTAAGCGGTGGCGTCGCCACCGGTCTTTTCGGTGTACTGTACCGGCAGCGAGAACATGCCCGCCGGGTCCGGAACCGAAGCGCCCGGTTCGCCGAAATGCTCGGGCCTGAGCCCGATGACGACGTCCTGGCCGTCGACTGGCCGGGTGACGTACGGATAGTTGGTGAGGTCGAGGTCGACGCCCGCAGAGCGGGCCGCGACCTTGCCGCCCGCGATGGCGATTGTCGCCGGACGAAGGTTCATCGCCGGCGAGCCGATGAACCCGGCGACGAACAAATTGGCGGGCCTCGAATAGATTTCGTCGGGTGTCCCGAACTGCTGGATCACACCGGCATCCATCACCGCGATCTTGGTCGCCATGGTCATGGCTTCGATCTGGTCGTGCGTCACATAGACGATGGTCGATTTGAGGTCGTCGTGGAGCTTTTTGATCTCGAGCCGCATTTCGGTGCGGAGCTTGGCGTCGAGATTGCTGAGCGGCTCGTCGAACAGGAACACGCCGACCTTCTTGACCAGCGCCCGGCCGATGGCGACGCGCTGCCGCTGGCCGCCCGAGAGTTGGGCAGGCTTGCGGTCGAGCAATGCTTCGATCTGCAGGAGCTTGGCCGCCCAGCCGATCCGCCGCTCCGTCTCGGCGGCGTCGAGCTTGTGCGCCGCGAGGCCGAACTTCAGATTGCCGCGCACCGTCTTGGTCGGATAGAGCGCGTAGGACTGGAACACCATTGCAAGTCCGCGGTCCTTGGGATCGAGGTCGGTCACGTCCTTGCCGCCGATGCTGATCCGCCCGGCGGTGACGTCGAGCAGGCCGGCAAGCAGGTTCAAGAGCGTGGTCTTTCCGCAACCCGAAGGCCCCAGGAGGACAAGGAACTCGCCATCGTCGATTGCGAGGTCGAGGTTCTTGAGCACCGTCACCCGGCCGTAGGTCTTGATGATGTCTTCGAACTGAACGCGTGGCATGCGCCTACCCCTTGATCGCGCCGGCGGTAATGCCCTGGACGAAGAAGCGTCCGAGCACGAAGTAGATGACGAGTGGCGGGATGGCCGTCTCGAGTGCCGCCGCCATGTTCTCGTTGTAGGCGGCAACGCCGGTGGTGGTGATCACCACATTGGCGAGCACTACGCTCATCGGTTGCGTGCCCAGGCCGCCGAAGGTGAGGCCGAGCAGAAAGTCGTTCCAGATCGAGGTGATCTGGAGGATCAGGACGACGATGAGGATATTGCCGCTCATGGGCAGGATGATCTCGCGGAAGATGCGCCAGAACGACCCCGAATCCATCATCGCGGCGCTCATGATCTCCTGTGGAATGCCCTTGTAGTAGTTGCGGAAGATCAGCGTCAGGATCGGCATGGCGAGCACCGCATGCACCAGCGCGATCCCCCAAACGGTGCCGTAGACCTTGAGCCCCGAGCTCAAAATGATCAGCGGGATCATGATGATCTGGAACGGCACGAAGGCGCAGATGAACAGGACGAACAGGAAGCCGCCGGCCCAGCGCACGTTCCACAGCGCCAGCGCGTAGCCGGTGACCGCCGACAGCGTGATCGACAGCACCAGGCTCGGGAACAGGATGGCGAGCGAGTTGAAGAAGCCGACCTTGAGGCCGGTGCAGGTGATGCCCGAGCAGGCATTGTCCCAGGCCGACCACCACGCGTCGATCGTGAACGGCGCCGGCAGCGAAAAGATGTCGCCCTGCCGGATCTGGTCCATGGTCTTGAACGAGGTGGTGATGATCACATAGAGCGGCACGCAGAAGAACGCCGCGCAGATCGACAGAAAGACGATGATGGCGATGGAGCGGCCGGTGATGCCCTTGGGCTTGCGCGGGAAGCGCGGTGCGCGGATGCCGTCGAGATCGTTCAGCGAGGCCTCGGCGATGCTGCTCATGCGCGTGCCTCCCGGCTGCGCTCGCGCCAGGCGGTGAGCAGCACCAGCGGCAGGAAGATCGCCGAGGTGATCAAGAGCATGATCACGGCGGCGGCCGAGGCGTAGCCGAGGTTCGACTTCACCCAATAGGCGTTGATGGTGAAATAGGCCGGCACCCAGGTGGCCTGGCCGGGGCCGCCATTGGTCATGGCGACGACGATGTCGTAGGCCTTGACCACACCCAAAGAGAGCAGGATCGCGCAGGTGAGGAAGGTGAACTTCATCATCGGAATGATGATTTCGGCGTAGAGCCGCCAGAAGCTGACGCCGTCGAGCTTGGCGGCGCTCCAGATTTCGGAATTGATCGATTTGAGCCCCGACAGCATCAGCGCCATGTAGAAGCCCGAGCCCTGCCAGACGGTGGCGAGGATGATGCCGTACATCGCCGTCTCGCCCTTCGACAGCCAGTCGAAATTGAGGCCGGTGAGCCCGATCGAGTGAAGGAAGTGCTGCACCCCGAAGGACGGGTTGAACATCCAGCGCCAGGCGATGCCGGTGACGATCAGCGACACGGCGAGCGGATAGAGGAAGATCGTCCTGAAGATCCCCTCGCCCCGCTTTTCGCGGTCGATCAGCGCCGCGAGGATGAAGCCGAAGACGATGGCGAGAAACGAGCCGACGCCGAGGATCAACAGGTTCTTGAGTGCGATCTGCCAGCCGGCGTCCTTGAACAGGCGCGTGTACTGCTTCCAGATGTCGGCCTGCAGCGTGTAGTCGGGGAAGCGCTTGGAGGCCGTGAAGCTCAGCCAGATCGTCCATACGATCGCGCCGATGAACGCCACCACCGTGATCGCGACCGCCGGGGCCAGCGCGAATTGCGGCGACCATCGGCTCCACCGGATAGCCATTCTCCCTCCCTCCCGGCCGTTGGGATTTTCGTCCGTCAGCCGTCTTGCCGGTCAGCTGCTTTAGCGCTAACGCTGTATTATCGTTAAACTTGGATCAACCGGCGCGGTTCGTCAACTGGGAATCTGCGCCGCGGCATCCACCGTGACACAGCCGTGACACCGGCCGGACACAAACTGACACATGTTCATGGAGAAGCGCGCCCCTTGACCACCACCAGCACCATCCCACCGATAGGCTTCGGCACCTTCGGCCGCACCGGACCTGAGGGCATCGAGGCGCTGCTGTCGGCGCTCGAAACCGGCTACCGCCATCTCGACACCGCCCAGAGCTATGGCACCGAAGCGGAGTGCGGCGAGGCCCTGCGCCGCTCCGGCCTCGCGCGCGAAGACGTGTTCCTCACCACCAAGATCACCGGCGACAATTGCCAAAGCGGCAAGCTCATCCGCTCGCTCCGGCAGAGCAACGACACCATCGGCGTCGACCGCGTCGACCTGGCGCTGATCCACTGGCCGGTCTCGCCCACCGGCAAACTGCCGATGGCGGAATATCTCGCCGAGCTGGCAGAGGCCCAGACCGCGGGGCTAACGCGCCTGATCGGCGTCTCCAACTTCACCATTGCCGACCTGATGGAAGCCGAGTCGATCCTCGGCGAGGGCCGCCTCGCGACCAACCAGTTCGAGCGGCATCCACTGCTGCAGAACCACAAACTCGTCGATTTTTGCCGGAGCCGCGGCATTGCCGTCACCTGCTATCTGCCACTGGCGCGGGGCGCCTGCGCCGGCATCGCCGAGATCGAGGCCATCGCCGGCGCCCACAACGCGACCGTCCACCAGATCGCGCTCGCCTATTCGCTCAATCAGGGGCTGATCGTGATCCCGACCTCCGGCCGCCGCGATCGCATCGCCGAGAACTTCGCCGCCGGCGCCATCCGGCTCAGCCCGGCCGAACTCGAACGCATCGGCCGCCTCGATTGCGGCGCCCGCCAGATCGATCCGGTTTGGGGTCCCGCCTGGGACTGACCGCCCTCCGTGTTGACAAGCCGCCGTCCTGGAGTCAGGTTTCTATATTAACGTTCCTACAAACAGCGATTGCAGCGACGCTAAGCTGGGTTTTGCGCTGAATTAACGCTGAAGCAAAGTCGGCCGGCTCGGCCTGATGCGCCCGAATGGGCGAGGGGAGGATACGTGCAGGGGATCACCGGAATCGGCCATGTCGCGCTGAAAGTCCGCGACATCGGGCGTTCGCTCGAGTTCTACCGCGACAAGCTCGGCTTTGCCGAAATGATGCGGATCGACCAGCCGGACGGCTCCTTGTGGCTGGTCTACCTACGCATCACCGACGAGCAGTTTCTGGAGCTGTTCCCCGGCGCCGATTCCGACCGCTCGCCGGGCTGGAATGCCAACTGCATCACCCATCTCTGCCTCACCGTCGACGACCTCGACCGGGGTGGTCGAGGCGATCGAGGCGCGGGGCATCCCGCTGCTCATCGAAAAGAAGACCGCCGTCGACTGCAACCGCCAGGCCTGGATCGAAGACCCCGACGGCAACCGCGTCGAATTGATGGAAATGAACCCCGCCTCGATGCAGTTGGAGGCGATCCGCCGCCTCCATCGGGAAGGGCGATGACCATGCACCGCGTGGGTTATTCTTGGGCAAAGCCGAACGGCCGCCCGGTTTTCGGTGGCAATTCAGGATTGAACTGCGCTAAGCGGGGGCGACCCTCACTCCATCGTCTGGGGGAATACCGGTTGTGAGCGGGTAGCGGGCATGGGCAGATCCATTGTTCGGCTTAAGGATATTGCCGACAAGACGGGGTTTTCGACCAACACGGTATCGCTGGCCCTCCGCCACAGCCCGCGCATCCCGCAGCAGACCCGCGACCTGATCCAGCGCGCCGCAGCCGAACTCAACTACCTCCCCAATCAGATCGCCAAATCGCTGGTCAGTCGCGAGACCAAGACCATCGGCCTGGTGCTCACCGACATCAACAACCCCACCCTCACCCATACCGCCCAGGCGATCGAGATCGCGCTCGCCGAACGCGGTTACGGCACGCTGTTCGCCACCTCCAACAACACCCTCAGCGAGGAGGTGCGCGCCATCGAGCTGTTCCGCTCGCGTCAGGTCGACGGCATGCTGATCTACCCCACCAGCCACCGCCAGCTCGACCACATCCGGCCGCTGCGCCGGGCCAACTATCCCGTGGTGCTGCTGGTCGGCGACCCCGACGCCGGGATCGACGCGGTCTGCATCGACGAACGGCGGGGCGCCTACAAGGCGACCCGGCATTTGATCGACGTCGGACACCGCAAGATCGGCTTTCTCGACAGCGCCAACCCGCTGGGCAACAGCGAGAAACTGCAGGGCTACCAGCAGGCCTTGCAGGAGGCCGGGATCGACTTCGACGCCGATTTCTGGGTCGATCCGCATGGCCACACGGCCGCCAAGGGCTATTGGGCGATGGACACGCTGATGAGCGGCAAGAAGCGCCCGACCGCCATGTTCGCGGCCAACGATTCACTCGCCATCGGCGCCCTGCGCTGGTGCCTGACGCACCATATGCGCGTACCCGACGACGTGGCCATCGTCGGCTTCGACAATATCGAGTTCGCCGAATACGCCTCGGTGCCGCTCTCCAGCGTCAACTATGCCGTCGAAGTGGTGACCCGCATGGCGGTTGACCGCCTGATGCGGCTGATCTCGGCCGGTGACACCCTGCCCGAGCCGCGCGTCACCCAGATCGACCCCGATCTGGTGATCCGCGAATCGACCCGCGGGCAGCGCTGAGACCGCGGGTCAGTCGGTCTCGGCGAGCTTTCGCAGCGCCTTTTCGAGCTTGCCGAAGAGCTTCTTGCCGAGCTTGTCGCGATAGCGCTCCTCGATCTGCTGCTTGACCCGGTTGCGCTCGGCAAAATCGGCAAGCCCCAGTTCGGTCAGCATGACCCGCTTCGCCCGCTTGTCGGCGGGGTCGGACTCGCGCCGCACGACGCCATCCGTTTCCAGCTGATCGAGCAGCTGCTGCACCGCCTGCTTGCTCAGGCCCATGCGCGCCGTGAGCTCGGTCTGGGCGATGCCGGAGGGACCCAGATGCGCCAGCACTTCACCGCTCGCCGCCAGATGCCAGGGATAGCCGCGTACAGCCATTTCGGCCCGGAACGTGGCGCGCCAGTTCGCCGCCGCCCGGTGCAGCGCGACGCCGATGTGATCGAGAAGTTTCAGACCATTGTCGTCAAGCATCTTGACTAGCTCCAAGGCGCCGTCTATGCGGTCAAGTGTCTTGACTATCACGTTAGGGACGATCGAACCATATCCGTCTTGAAGGACCCAAGAGATGATCATCACCGACCACAATGCGCTGAACCTGCTGCTGACTGGCAGCACCCACTACCTGACCACCGAGCCCGACAAAGAGGCGGCGATCTACTACACCACGCCGACCGAGGCACACATGCGGCTGCCAAGCGGGGTGCAGTGGCGCGGCAGCTGGCGGCTGACTCCCACCGGCTATCACGTGGACTGGACCGGCGGGCCGAGCGCCACCTGGCAGATCGACGCCGAACCCGGTCGCATCGTTTATCGCGACGCGGAGGGAACCGAGCGCGGCGTACTGACCAGGCTCGTTCCGGGCGACGCCGAGGGTCTCGCCGCCTGAGCGAGCCGCCGGGAGGGTGGAACATGCTGGGGTCTGCCGCATTTCCCTCTCGCCGGCAGCCCCGGCTGTCCCAAAGGAGCCGCAATGGCGAACAAGCTCACGGCCAGGGAGCGCGAAACGGCGCTCCGCCGGCTCAATGGCTGGATCTATGATGAGAAGGCCGACGCGATTTCGCACGACTTCAAGTTCAAGGATTTTTCCGAAGCGTTTGCCTTCATGACCCGGGTGGCTTTGTTGGCGGAAGCGGCGAACCATCATCCCGAATGGTCGAATGCCTACAACACCGTCTCGGTGACGCTGACGACCCACGATGCCGGCGGCCTGACGGCAAAGGACGTCGCGCTCGCCGCCGGGATCGACAAGCTGCTGGACTGAACTATTTGAAGTTCCGGCCTTTCGGCATGGCGGCGCGGGCCTGCCGCTCGGCCGCCTCTTCGCGGCGCAGGCGGGGCAATTCATGGCTGGGCGTCGGGTCCGATTTCCCCTCGTCGCCGCGAGCCAGTGCCGCATCGCCGATGGAATGGCCGTTGGCGAGCGCGACAAGGTCACCGGTCATGTCGGTAAACTCCTCGGCCACCACATGGATCACCAGCCCCTCGATCTGCAGCCGCCCGCGCACCGCCAGCAGCCGCGAGCCGAGAATAGTTCGGCGGTACTTCTCGAACGCCGCCGACCAGATGACGATATTGGCGATGCCGGTTTCATCCTCGAGGGTCGCGAACACCACCCCGCTCGCCGTGCCCGGCCGCTGCCGCACCAGCACCAGCCCGGCAACCTCCACCCTCTCGCCGTTTCGCCTGCCCCCGAGATCGGCGGCGGCGATCGTGCCGCGCTTGTCGAGACCATGGCGCAGGAAGCTCACTGGGTGCGCCTTGAGCGAAAAGGACATCGTTCTATAATCGTGGACGACATCTTCGCTGCGGGCCATCAGCGGCAGGCCCGGGTCGGCTTCGTTGCGTGGCGCCGGCAGGCCCGACGTTTTGAACAGCGGCAGCGTTTCGGCGCCGTCGGTGCCGGCAAGGCCGCGTACCGCCCACAGCGCCTTGCGGCGATTGAGCCCGATCGACTGAAACGTATCGGCTTCGGCGAGAAGCTCGAGCGCCGATACCGGCAGTCCGGTTCTGAGCCAGAGATCCCGCACCGAACCATAGCCCGAGCCCCGCCGCGCCATCAGGATGGTTGCGTGCTCTTGCTTGAAACCCTTGATCTCGGCAAAGCCGAGGCGGATCGCCTTGGTCGACCGGATCACCTCGCGCATTTCTGCGTGCCTGTCCCATGCGCGGGGGCCAGCCTTTTCTCCGTCCTCGAGAACGGTCCACAGGTCCGATCTGTTGATGTCGGCGGGCCTGACCTCGACACCATGCTCGATGACATCGCGAATGATCTGCGCCGGCGCATAAAACCCCATCGGCTGGCTGTTGAGCAGGGCCGCGGCAAACACGTCGGGATAATAGCATTTGAGCCAGCACGAGACATAGACGAGCAGAGCGAAGGACGCCGCGTGGCTCTCGGGAAAGCCATAGGACCCGAACCCCTCGATCTGTTTGAAACAGGATTCCGCGAAATCGGCGGGGTATCCCTTGGCCAGCATACCGCCGATGAACTTTTCCTTGAACACGCCGACCCCGCCGGTCCGTTTGAACGTTGCCATCGAGCGCCGCAGCCGGTCGGCCTCGCCGGGCGAGAAGCCTGCCCCAACAACCGCGATCTGCATCGCCTGCTCCTGGAACAGCGGGACGCCCAGCGTTCGCGCAAGCACGGCCTCGAGTTCCTTCGATGGATATTTGACCCTCTCCTGTCCGAGCCGACGCTTGAGGTAGGGATGCACCATGCCGCCCTGGATCGGTCCCGGCCGCACGATCGCCACCTCGATGACGAGATCGTAGAATTCCCTGGGCTTGAGCCTGGGCAGCATCGACATCTGCGCCCGGCTCTCGATCTGAAAAACCCCGATCGTGTCGGCGCGATGCGTCATCCGATAGACCGGCGCCGCCATTTCGGGTTTGTCATGCCCTTCGGCCAGAAGCTCGGCCATCTTCACATCGCGCCCATAGTGGACGTGGAGCAGATCGAAGGCGCGGCGCAGGCAGGAGAGCATGCCGAGCGCCAGCACATCGACCTTGAGGATGCCCAGCGCGTCGATATCGTCCTTGTTCCACTCGATGATGGTGCGGCTCTCCATCGCCGTCTTGCTGATCGGCACCAGGTGGTCGAGCTCGTCGCGGGTGATGACGAAGCCGCCGACATGCTGGCTCAAATGGCGCGGAAAACCGTGCAGCGCCCGCGCGCATTCGATTACCATGTTGAGCGTCGACTCAGTGGGATCGAGCCCGATGCCGCGCATGTCCTCATTGGTCGCGCTGCTGTCCCAGCCCCAATGCAGATGGTTGATGGCATCGATCGTGTCGTCGGAAAGACCGAACACCTTGCCCACTTCGCGCAGCGCTGCCCGCGAGCGATAGCAGATGACGTTGGCGGTCAGCCCGGTATGGTTGCCGCCATATCTCCTGTAGACATACTGCATCACCTCCTCGCGCCGCTCGTGCTCGAAATCGACATCGATATCGGGCGGCTCGTCGCGTTCTGTCGACAGGAACCGGCCGAAGACCAGCGAGACCTTGGTGGGGTCGACCTCGGTGATTTCGAGACAGAAACAGACCGTCGAATTGGCAGCCGAACCGCGCCCCTGGCAGAGGATTTTGAGTTCGTAGCGCGCGTGCTGGATGATGTCGTGGACAGTCAGGAAATATGGCGCGTATCCTTTGTAGGCGATGAGGCAGAGTTCCGACCAAAGGCTTTTTTTCACCGCGTCCGGGACGCCGTCGGGAAAGCGCCGCTCGGCCCCGGCCCAGGTCAACCGCTCGAGTGTTTCCTGCGGGCTCTCGCCATTGGTCAGAGCCTCGGTCGGGTAATTGTACTTGAGCTGATCGAGCGTAAATTTTATCCGAGCGGCAAACCGTTCCGTCTCGGCGATCGCCTCCGGATGCTCGCGGAACAGGCGCCGCATCTCGCCGGGGGTCTTGATGTGCCGCTCAGCATTGGCCTCGAGCCGGCGCCCTGCCTCGAAGATGGTGATGTGCTCGCGGATACAGGTGACGGCATCCTGCAGCACCCGCCGGCCAGGTTCGTGATAGAGCACGTCGTTGCTCGCGAGCATCGGCACACCGATGCGCGCCGCAAGATCGGCGAGCCGATTGAGCCGCGCCCGATCATTGCCGCCGAAGCGACAGGCAGCGGCGAGCCAGACATTGCCGGGAGCAAGCCCCGCCAGCTCGGCAAGAACCGTCTCGCTTTCCGCCCAATCCGTCTCGTCGGCAACAACGATGAACAACTGACCTTCGATGAAGGGGAGCAGATCGGCGAAGGTGAGCTTGGCCGCGCCTTTTTCTCCCGCCAGATTGCCGGTGCTGAGCAACTTGCAGAGCCGGCCATAGGCGTCGCGATCGGTGGGATAGGCAATGATGTCGGGCGTGCCGTCGGCAAAGCAGAGCCGCGTACCGACGAGATAGCGGAAGCCCTCGGATTTCAGCTTATCCGTGTCGCGCAGTGCCACATAGGCGCGCACCACGCCGGCGAACGAATTGCGATCGCACAAACCAAACCCCCTGAGGCCGAGCGTCGCTGCTGCCACCACGAGTTCCTCGGGGTGGGAGCCGCCACGCAGGAAGGAGAAATTGGAGGTGCCGACGAGTTCGATATAGGCCGGCGCCGCGCCTCCAGGCGGCTTGCGTCTCTCGGGCGAAGGAAAATCGACGATCGTGGTCATGAGAAGAACCCGTGTAGAAACCATTCCGGCGCCTCGGCGGCGCCGAACAGACCCTGGCGGAAAATCCAGAACCGGCGGCCGCCATCATCCTCGGCGAGGAAATAGTCGCGTGCCGCCTCACCTTCTCTGTAATGTCGTTCTGGTGTGTCGGAGTGCGCTCCCTCTTTCGTCTCCTCGCCCTTCATCTTCAGCTTGCTGCGAGAGAGCCACCATTCGGCGCCTATCCGTTCCGGACCAGAACTTTTGACGAACCGATAGGTCACCCGCCGCCAGACCATGTTTGGCGGTGGCCCGTCGGGGACCTCAGCCAGCGATACGCTGATCGGCTCGGGCTGTGGCAGGAGACGCAAGGGACGTGGCGCCGCAATCGGAAGAAGTGGCAGCGGCTCTTTTGGCTGCGGATTGACCACCGGCTCCAGCGTCACCGCCCGCTCGGGGATGTGGGTGTTGGCGAAGCTGTTGCGGACGACGGCGAGCGATCCGAGCCGGCTCGTCATCCGATCATGGAGCTGATCGAGTGAGGCCGCGCCGTCATCGATCGAAAACGCGCCGATCTGGGCTTCGGACAAAGCCGTGATCGAACCCGCAGCCAGCCGGATCATATCGATGCCGAAGCCGGCATCGTACTCGCCCTGCAGCCGCTCGGCACGATGGGCGAAAAGCCGTCCGATGTGCAGGGCGTCGCGGGTGGCGCGGGCGGCTTTGACCGAGAGCGTCATCACCTTGTGATCGACCCGGTAGAGAAAAAGATGGAAGGCTTGAGCCCCAAGCCCCTCCCGTTCGAGGCGGTTGGAGAGCTGCAGCGCCAGATCGCCGCTGGTCATCAGCACATCGTCGATGAGGCCGATCGGTTCGGCAAAAAGCCGTTCCACGTAATGTTCGGCGAGCGGCAGGCGGGGCGTCAGGCGCTCTTCGACATAGCCCAGCGCCTGATCGAGCCTGAGCAGCAGCGACGCGCCGAACCGTGCCTGCAACGCGCGCCGGTCGCGACCATAGAGTTGGCCGATCCGTTTCAGCCCCAGATGCCTGAGGCCTTCGATCTGCGCCTCCTCCAGCCGCAGAGCCGCCACCGGCAGGCCGGCAAGCGCCCCCATGACATTGTCCTGCACGACCTGCGGGTAGGAATGATGCACCAGCGCCCAGGCGGTGCCGATATTAGGTCCGATGGCTCCGCTGACGGTGATGCCGAGGGCTTCGAGGCGGCCGGTCATCGTCTCGAGCATGCGCTCCTCGCCGCCGAACAGATGGCTGACGCCGGTGACATCGACGATGAGATCGCCCCACGACGCCTGCGCCTTATGCACGGCGACGATCGGGCTCGCATTGGAATGCCAGTCGGCAAAATCGGCGAACACTTGCTCGATGAAGGGCCGATCGATCTCACGCAATTCGAGATTGGTGACCAGCCCCCTGGCGTCGGAGACGTTCTGGCCGATGAACAGTCCCGCGGCGCTGGCCCTGAGGTCGAGCGCGACGAGCTTCATGGCACCCTTCTGCCTCTCCCACAGCGCCAGCGGGCGCTCGGAGGACGCCAG
This sequence comes from Devosia nanyangense, assembly GCA_016213505.1. GTDB lineage: Bacteria > Pseudomonadota > Alphaproteobacteria > Rhizobiales > Devosiaceae > Devosia_A > Devosia_A nanyangense. The sequence continues at coordinate 11,250 of JACRAF010000023.1, read as the reverse complement.
CGCCGGATCAGCCCGCTTCAGACAATCGGTCGCCCAGCGCGGCAGATGGAGCGCCAGATACCGCCGCGGCGCGGCGAGCACCCCCTGTCCGGCCATCGGCATCAACGCGCTCGAACCCATTTTCCGTCCAGTCCACCAGGAAAACTTCGCCGCCGGGCGCCGCTTTCCGGCGCCCGCCAAGGCTGCCTTTCTCGAGAGTCACCTGCCACCGCGGCAGCCCCGGCGCATTGGCGTCGTAAGGCGGGGGCTGGCTGAGGGCGGGCGACACCCGCCAGCGGTATTTTGCGGCGCTGGCCTCGCGTTCCCGGCCGTAGCGGACCAGGAGCACCGAAGCGCCGGACGCAGCTGCCCTGAGGCTCAGCCGGCGGCTGGCGATGAAATCGAGCGCCTTGTGCGGATGGGCGATATCGGCGACCACCGCGGCCACCGCCCGGCAGGCGATCGCCTCTTCGATCGCCCAGAGCAGTTCGGCGATGGTTTCGGGACGGACATAGACCAGCCGTTCCGCATCGAGCCCGAACCCGCCGAGCCCCAGGCCATAGGGCAGGCCCAGCTCCTGGGCATCCGCCCGCAGCTGCAGGAACAGCACTGCCTGCCGGTTCTGCTCCTGCATGAAGCGGGCCTGCGCAAAGGCAAACCCGAGAGCCGCCCCGCCATCCCTCGGTCCATCGGCAAAAACCTCATGCACACTGCCGCGCGGCGGCGCGAGCAGGCCGGCCGGCACGGAAACCAGCGCGGCATCCTTCAGCAGCGGATTGGTTTCGAGCGCAGCGATCTGCTGCCGCAGCGTCTCGAGGGTATGAATCTTGGTGCCCAGCATCGGGGAGGGCTCCCTGTTCGTTGTGAGAACAAATAGAGAACATCAGACTCGGCAGCAGAGTCAAGACGAGTCTGGGGCAGCCGGCAAAATGTGACCCAAACGCCGCGCCCGGCTTCAACTGCGCGTGAGAGCGAGCGCTCCACCTATCGGTTTCATGGCCATCCGCATTATCTGTGCGCCAGCATCCGGAGACCGATCATGTTCGAGGCCATTTCCCGCCTCTTCACGCAGACCCAGCCGACCGACCAGCGCCACGAGCCGAAACTGGCGGTGGCGGCCCTGCTCGTCCATCTCGCCGCCGTCGACGGCTCGGTCAAGGACGAGGAGCGCGAAGCGGTCAAGGCCGCGCTGATGGATAACTACGCGCTCGAGGAAGCGGAAGTGGATCAACTCATCGCCGACGCCACGCGGCGCGACAGCGATGCAGTCGATTTCTACCGCTTCACCTCCTCGCTTACCGCGCTCGAGGAAGCCGAAAGGATCGAGATCATCCGCATGATGTGGCAAGTCGTGTTCGCCGACAAAAAGAACCACGAGCTCGAGGACAACATGGTCTGGCGCATCGCCGAACTGATCGGGGTTTCGTCCCGCCAGCGCACGATCCTGCGCAACCAGATGGCGAAAGCCTGAGACTCAGAACGCCTCGAACGGCTGCACGATTTCCGGCTCCTCGGCACAATCGAAACGACCCGCCGTCTCGTTGGCGATCTGCCGCGCCGCCTCGTTGGCGTTCTTGACCGCCAGCGCGTCGATATAGGCGATGTGGCAGGTGGCGCCGGGCAGTATCTGGGTCACCACCAGCACCTGCCCCTCGGCTTCTCCGGTCTCGCGCTCGGTATACCAGCGCAGGATCGTCGCCACCGGCGGCGGCGTCGCGTCGTCGCCCGGGTGCAGCCATTCGAGCTTGGCCCCGAGCCGGTTGAACGGCGGCAGTGTCTGCTCGGCGGCTTTCTCGCCGCCGGGATTGAGCCCGAAGGAGACGAACATCCGCAGATCGCCCTCGGCGATCATCAGCGGATAGCCCCCGAGGCCAGGACAGGCCCAGGCCGCGCCGGTATCGTCGGACTCGATCACCGTACATTGATCGATATCGACGTCGGTGTAGTCCGAGACCAGCCCCGCCGCCGACGCCGCCCCCGGCAGCAGCAGCGCCGCACCCGCCAGCGCCCCGACCACACCACGCATGCATTTCTCCCTCGGCCGTCCTGCGCAACTATGCCTTGCAAAAGCGCTGCGGGCTAGGCGACAACCCGGTTTTCCGTCCCAGCACCGGCCTTCACATGAACATCGACGCCATTCCCATCGGCAAGAACCCGCCCGACGATCTCAACGTCATCATCGAGGTGCCGCTCGGCGGCGAACCGATCAAGTACGAGATCGACAAGGCCTCGGGCGCGCTCTTCGTCGATCGGTTTCTCTACACCCCGATGCGCTACCCCGGAAACTACGGCTTCATCCCCCATACCCTGTGCGGCGACGGCGATCCGCTCGACGTCCTGGTGATGAACTCGCGCCCGCTGGTGCCGGGTGCCGTGGTGCGCTGCCGGCCGCTCGGCGTGCTGTTCATGGAGGACGATGGCGGGCAGGACGAAAAGATCCTCGCCGTGCCGGTGCACAAGCTCACCGCGATGTACGACAAGGTCAACGACATCGGCGATATCGAGCCGATCCAGGTCGAACGGGTGAAGCACTTCTTCACCCACTACAAGGACCTCGAGCCCGGCAAATGGGTCAAGCTCAGCCATGTCGGCGACGCCGCCGAGGCTCGGCGCGTCATCCTCGAGGCGATCGAGCGGGCCAGGATCGCCGGCTGACGACCGGGATGAACGACCGCCCGGCGGTGTTGACCAACCAGCGGAGGAATTCGATCGATGCGTCTTGCCGGAATTGTCGTCAGCGTCCTTCTGGCGCTGCTGGGTGGTCTGTGGATCCTGCAGGGCAGCAACATCGTCGGCGGCTCGGTCATGTCGGGCCAGAGCCAGTGGCTGTGGATCGGCATCCTCGTGCTGATCGCCGGTCTCGCCGGGCTGTGGTGGACGCTCCGCCGCCGGCCCTGATCGGCCCGAGCGCACTTGCCGCAAAAAAGGCCGGGAATCGCTCCCGGCCTTCTGGTTCTGCTTGGACGCTGAGGCGATCAGTGGCCGCCCCAGCCGCCCTCCTGCGCCGGCGGCTTGCGGACGAAGAGGGCGGCGATGACGGCGAGGATCGAGATCGACGCCCCGACCATGAAGGCAACGCGGATGCCGCCCGCCAGCGCCTCGAGGTCGGCAGCACCGGCCGCGGCGAGACCCGCCGACTGCGCCGTCATGATGGCGACAAAGAGCGCCACGCCAGCAGCGCCGGCTACCTGCTGCAACGACCCCAGGAGCGCGCTGCCATGCGAATAAAGCTGCGGCGGCACCGAGCTCAGGCTCGCCGTGAACAGCGGCCCGAACAGGAACGCGAAGCCGACGCTCATGATCAGGTGGCCGATGAGGATATTGGGCCACCAGGTGTCGACGCCGAGCAGCGTCATGGCCCACAGTACGCCGCAGACCACGACCATCGCCGGCACGATCAGCGGCGTCGGGCCGATCTTGTCGTAGAGGCGGCCGACGAACGGTCCCAATAGGCCCATCAGCAGGCTGCCCGGCAGCATCAACAGGCCGGTGCCCAGCGTATCGAAGTGCAGCACCTGCACCAGGTAGATCGGCAGGAGGATGATGGTGCCGAACATGGCCAGCATCAGGATGGAGATCATCGTCATCGAGATGGTGAAGTTCTTCTGCTTGAGCGTCCTCAGATCGAGCAGCGCCGAATCCTTGCGCTGGAGGACGATCTGCCGCCAGATGAAGGCCACCATCACCACCAGCCCGATGCCGAGCGCCAGCGGACCCGGAACCGGGGCGTCGGCGATGGCGAAATTGCTGAGGCCGTAGACCACCCCGCCGAAGCCGAAGGCCGAAAGAACGACCGAGACGACATCGAGCGGCGCATAGCGCGGCGTCGTCACGTTGAGCATCATCCGGTAGCCCAGATAGAGGGCGCCGAGCGCGATGGGCAGGACGATGATGAAGATCCAGCGCCATTCGAGATAGTGGAGGATGAGGCCGGCGGCGGCCGGGCCGATGGCGGGCGCCACCGACATCACGATCGAGATATTGCCCATCATCTTGCCGCGCTGATCGGGCGGCACGAGGGTCATGACGGTCGTCATCAGCAGCGGCATCATGATCGCCGTGCCCGAGGCTTGGACGACGCGCGCGACGATGAGCAGCGACAGGTTCGGCGCCATCGCCGCGAGCAGGGTGCCCAGGCTGAACAGCGACATGGCGAGCAGAAACACCGGCCGCGAATTGAGCCGCTGCATCAGAAAGCCGGTGATCGGAATGACCACAGCCATGGTCAAGAGGAACGCCGTGGTCAACCATTGCGCGGCACTGGCCGGCACATCCAGCGCACTCATCAACTGCGGAATGGCGACGCTCATCGCCGTCTCGTTGAGCATGACCACGAAGGTCGAGACCAACAGGACGTTGATCACCAGCGTGTTGCGCTTGGCATTGGCCGGGTCGGCGGCCGCTACGGCGTCCGCTGCGGCTTCGGGGGAATAGGTCTCAGTGGTCATGATGAATACCCTTTGGACTGAGGCCGGCGCGGTGCACCGATCGGAGCGGACCCGCATACCAGAACCTTGGGACAGTGAAAAGACACTTAAGCGAAGACTTTAGCTTGTTCGATCTGCAAAACCCGCGCTCACGGAGATGACGAACGGCAATCGCTCGAATCGACACCCCGAGGTGCGAATTCGCGATGCCGATGGCAAGGACCCTGAACGATTCTGCTGACAGGATGTGTCAGCAGCGCATCAGTTGGGGTGCACCGCCGTTCCTTCCGCCGTGGCGGTGCAACGACTCGCGCGTTAGCATCGTTGCGCAAATCCATCAGGGATGAGGAGAACGGAGATGCTTGCTGAACGGACCGTGACGGCGATGATTCCCGCCAAGGATTTCGCCCGCGCCAAAGCCTGGTACGCGGACAAGCTGGGTCTCACTCCGGCCGAGGAATATCCCGACAATCAGGGCGCCACCTACCGGCTCGGCGGGACACCGGCCTTCCTCTATCCGACGCCGCTGGCCGGCACGGCGCAGCACACATTGCTCTCGTTCAGCTCGCCCGACCTCGCCGCCGACATGAAAGCCCTCCGGGCCAAGGGTGTGGTGTTTCTCGATTACGACATGCCGGGGCTGAAGACCGAGGACGGCATCGCCAGCTTCGGACCGGTCAAGAATGCCTGGGCCAAGGACAGCGAAGGCAACATTCTGGGCTTCGTCGAGGGCATGTAGAACCGGCCCTTTTCGCGCCGGCGGTTCGGCGCTAGCATCGGTCATGGCCACCGAAGCGCCCTTCGTTCCGCCGGAGCGCCGCATCTACGTGCTGATCGCGGCGATCCTCGCCTCCTCGATGGGCTTCATCGACGGGTCGGTTATCTCGATCGCCACCCCTGCCATCCGCGAAAACCTCGGGGCGAGCCTCGCCGACGTGCAGTGGGTGTCGAACGGCTACCTGCTGCTCTTGTCCTCGGTGCTGCTGCTCGGCGGCGCCGCGGGCGACCGCTTCGGCATCCGCAACGTCTTCGCCGGCGGCATTATCGTCTTCGTCGTCGCCTCGCTCGCCTCGGCGCTGGCGCCGACCCCGGCGGTGCTGATCTTCGCCCGCGTCGTCCAGGGGCTCGGGGCGGCGTTCATGGTCCCCTCGAGCCTCGCCATCATCGCCCGCGCCTACCCCCGCGACGAGCGCGGCGGCGCCATCGGCATCTGGTCCTCGGCCTCGTCCTTCACCACCATTGCCGGGCCGGTGATCGGCGGGCTGGTGCTGACCCTGCTCGGGGCATGGAGCTGGCGGCTGGTGTTCGCCATCAACCTGCCGCTCGGCGGCGTGGCGCTGGCCCTGCTGTTCTGGCAGGTGCCCGCCGACAAGCCGGACGGCGACCGCCGGCTCGACATCGGCGGCGCCATCCTCGGCACCGCCGCCCTGCTGCTGTTGGCGCTGGCGATGACCGGCAGCGACACGGCGCCTACGGCCCCGCTGCTGCTGGCGGCCGGCGGCGTGGTCCTCGCCATCGGCTTCCTGGCCTGGGAGGCGCGGACGAAATCGCCGATGGTGCCGCTGGCGCTGTTCGGCGACAAAGCCTTCTCGGGTGCTCAGGGGCTGACCTTCGCGCTCTATTTCGCGCTCGCCGCCATCGTCTTCTACCTGCCGATGACGTTGATCGCCGGCTGGGGCAGCACCCCGGCGGAAGTGTCGCTGGTGCTGCTGCCTCTCGGCATCCTGCTCACGGTGCTCTCGCCCTGGGCCGGCAAATTGTCCGACCGGATCGGCCCCGGCCCGATGATCGCAGCCGGATCGCTCCTCGTGGCACTGAGTTTTCTCGGGCTCGGATTGTTCGCCGGAACCCACAGCCTGTGGTTCGTCGTGCTGCCGCTGATGGTGCTGTTCGGCTGCGGCATGAGTCTGGTGGTTTCGCCGCTCTCGACTGCGGTGATGACCTCGGTCGCCGATCGCGACACCGGCACCGCTTCGGGCGTCAACAACGCCGTCGCCCGCGTCGCCGGGCTGTTCGCCGTGGCCTCGATGGGCGGGCTCGGCGCCTTCGTCTTCGCCCAATCGATGGGCGGAGCCGGCGCTGCCCTGTCGTTTGGCCTCGCGCCTCCCGCCGGCCTCGTCGCGGATCTCGAGACGGCGCGGGTCGCCGCCACCGACGGCGCCTTCGCCGCCATCGCCTACGTCACCTCCGCGCTGTCGCTGCTCTCGGGCGTGATCGCCTGGTTCACGCTCGAGCACAAGGGGCGGGCCGCCAAATAGAGATGCGTTCTAGGCGCGGCCGGCGCGGCGGGTGAGTACCCGCTCGAGCCCGGACAGCACATCCGAGATCAGCACGGCCAGCACCGCGACCACCAGCCCGCCCTGCAGCACGAAAGCGAGATTGTTCGAGGTGAGCCCGGCGATGATCACCTCGCCCAGGGTGCGCGCCGCGACGGTCGAGCCGATGGTGGCGGTGCCCATCGAAATCACCGCGCTGAGCCTGATGCCGCCGAGGATCACCGGCAGCGCCAGTGGCAGCTCGACCTGGCGCAGCCGCTGCGCCCCGGTCATCCCCACACCGTCGGCGGCATCGATCACCGAGGGCGGCAGCGTGGTGAGGCCGACCAGGGCGTTCTCGAACACCGGCAGGAGGCCATAGAGGAACAGCGCCACCAAGGTAGGCGCGGTGCCGAAGCCGAGCACCGGCACGGCGAGCGCCAGGACCGCAATGGGCGGGAAGGTCTGGCCGATATTGGCGATGCTGCGCGAGAGCGGCAGGAACTCGGCGCCCGCCGGCCGCGACACGAAGATGGCCAGACCCACCGCCACCAGCGTCGCCAGCACCGTCGCGATGCCGACGATGGCGAGGTGGTTGAGTGCAAGGTCGATGAGGCTGCCCTGGTTGTAGATCGCCGGCGCCTCGTTCTGCGTGAACGGGGCGAACACCGGCGCAAAACTCTGCGGCCAGGCGAGGAACGCCAGCAGCAGCAGGGCCACCGCGACGCGGACGGCGACGCCGAGCCGCGCCCTCATTGCGGCCGCGCCGCGTGCCGGGCGAGCGCCGTGAGCATCACCCGGCCGACGATTTTGCCGTCGCGCTCGACCGGCAGCGCGTCGCGGCCGGTCCACAGCGCCTCGGCATAGGCATCGCGGAGACTCATGTCTGTCGCGATTGGCCGACCGGAGGCCTCACCCGGCTCGACCAGTGCTTCGACCGTCTCTAGCGCCAGCAGCCGGAACGGCCGCTCAGCCTTGCCGATGAGCTCGGCGACGAACGGCGTCGCGGGGTGGGCGATGATGTCGCGCGGCGTCGCGAACTGCAGCAGCCTGCCCCCATCCATCACCGCAATGCGCTGGCCCAGCGCCATCGCCTCGTCCATGTCGTGGGTGACGAGCACGATGGTGGTGCCGGCCTGCTCCTGTACCTCCAGCAGATCGGCCTGCGCCTTGTGCCGGATGATCGGGTCGAGCGCCCCGAACGGCTCGTCCATCAGGAGCAGCTTCGGCTCTGCCGCTAGCGCCCGCGCCACCCCGACGCGCTGCTGCTGACCGCCCGAGAGCTCATAGGGCAGCCGGTCGCGGAACTGCGCCGGCTCGAGTCCGAAGCGCTGGAGCAGCGCATCGACGCGCGCCGCGATCCGCGCCGCATCCCAGCCGACGAGTTTGGGCACCGTGGCGACGTTCTCGCCCACCGTGCGGTGCGGGAAGAGGCCGTAGTTCTGGATGACGTAGCCGATGCGGCGGCGGAGCTCATGCGCCGGCAGCGCGCGCGTGTCCGCGCCGTCGATCCGAACGCTCCCCGAGGTCGGCTCGACCAGCCGGTTGAGCATGCGGAGCAGCGTGGTCTTGCCCGACCCGGAGGTGCCGACGACCACGGCGATCTCGCCGTCGGCGATGGTCATCGATACCGCGTCGACCGCGGTGGTCCCCTCGTAGACCTTGGTCAGGGCGTCGATCTCGATCATGCGGCAGCCTCGGCGGTGGGTTGGCGCGCCATCTCGACCAGCGCATCGAGGACGATCGCCGAGGCGAAGGCGAGGAGCACGGTAGGCACGGCGCCCAGCAGCACCAGGTCCATCGCCGTCTGGCCGATGCCCTGGAACACGAAGACGCCGAAGCCGCCGCCGCCGATCAGTGCCGCGATGGTCGCGAGACCAATGTTCTGGACGAGCACGATGCGGACCCCGGTGAGAATGATCGGAAACGCTAGTGGCAATTCGACGGCGAGCAGGCGTTGCCGCGCCGTCATCCCCATGCCGAGCGCCGCGTCGCCCACCGAGGCGGGCACCGACTCGATGCCGATGATGGTGTTGGCGACGACCGGCAGCAGCGAATAGCCGAACAGCGCCACCAGCGCCGGCGTCGCGCCGATGCCGGAAATGCCCAGCCCCGCCGCACCGGGGACGGCAAAGGCGATCCACGCCAGCGGCGGGATCAACAGGCCGAAGAGCGCGATCGAGGGGACGGTCTGGACGACGTTGAGGACGTTGAGCGTCGTGGCCCGCAAACCCGGCAGCCGGATGCAGGCGATGCCGAGCGGGATGCCGGCGACAAGCGCCGCCAGCAGCGAGCCGAAGGCGAGCAGCACATGCGTCTCGGCCTCCCGCCAGAACGCGTCGGCGCGATTGGCGTATTCCTTGAACACCGAAAGATCGCTGAGCCCACCGGACCACAGGATCGCCGCAAGCCCGGCGAGCACCAGGGCGAGAATACCGATGCGATAGGCCGGCTTGAGCTTGAGCTGCGCCAGGGCGTCGGCGGCGAGGACGGCGAGGGCGAACAGCAGCACCCAGAACCCGGCGGCAGGCGAAATCCGCGCCAGTGCGTCGCCTTCTGGGGTGAGGAAGGTCGCGGCGCGGCCCATGGCGACGAGCAAGAGGCTCAGCGCCGCAAGGCTCGCCAGCAGCCTCAGCAGCAGCGGCGTGCGGACCACCGCGATCGCGGCCATCACGAGGAGCGCCAGCGACAGCAGGATCGCCGGCTGCAGCGGCAGCGCCTCGAGGATGGTGCGTCCGGCGCCGGGCACGATGCGGTTGGCGCGGAAGGCGGCAAACGGCAGGGCGAGGCCGACGAGCGTCAGCCCCGCGATCAGCACGCCCAGTCGATTGAAGCGGATGCGCGCCGGCGCGGCTGCGATCGCCATGGAGCCCCCGCTCGGGAGGATGGGCGGAAAGCCGCCCATCCCCATTGGCGTTCTACTTGACCAAGCCGTTGCTCTTCAAGAAGTCGGTGGCGACCGCCGCCGCCGTCTCGCCGCCCACCTGCACCCGTCCGTTGAGCGTCTGGAGCGTGGTGAGATCGAGTTTTGCGAACACCGGCGCCAGGAGGTCGGCGATCTGCGGATACTGGGTCAGCACCGCCTCGCGGATGATCGCGGTCGGCTGATAGACCGGCTGCACGCCCTTGTCGTCGTCCATCACCGTCAGCCCCGACGGGGCGATGCCGCCGTCGGTGCCATAGACCATGGCGGCATTGACGCCGGAGGTCTGCTGCGCCGCCGCCGCGATGGTCGCCGCCGTATCGCCGCCCGAGAGCGTCACCAGTTGCTCGGGCGTCATCTGAAAGCCATAGGCCGCCTGGAACGCCGGCAGCGCCGCCGGCGAGTTGACGAACTCGGCCGAGGCCGCGAGCTTGATGGTGCCGCCACCGGCGACGTATTTACCGAAATCGCTGAGGGTCTTGAGGTTGTTGGGCTGCGCCACATCGGTGCGGACCGCGATGGCCCAGGTGTTGTTGGCCGGCGACGGCGTGAGCCAAATGATCTTGTTGGCGTCGTAGTCGAGCTTCTTGACCTCGTCGTAGCCCGCCTTGGCGTCGTTCCAGATCGGCTTGTCCGCCGCGTTGAAGAAGAACGCGCCGTTGCCGGTATATTCGGGGTAGATGTCGATCTGCCCGGCCGTGATCGCCTGGCGCACCACCGGGGTGGCGCCGAGCTGGATCTTGTCGGTGGTGGCGATGCCGTTGGCGTCGAGCACCTGCTTGATGATGTTGCCCAGGACGCCGCCCTCGGTATCGATCTTGGAGGAGACGACCACCTGCGCATTGGCCGCGCTGATGGTCATCGCCAGCGCCAGCACGCCGCCGAGCAGTTTCGAAAAGACGCTCATTCTCGATTCTCCGTTCGCTGAAACCGCCCGTGGTGTCTCACATCGCAGCGGCGGGCGCGACGCCCTCAAACCTTAGTGAACGCGCGGGAGCGCCATCGGGTTTCGCCCCGCGCCCCCGCGCGGGACCGATGATGTGGGATCGGCAAGACCCGAAACAACCCCGGCGCGGGAGGGAAACCGGAGCGCTTCCGGCTCGACGCAGGCGCGAAGACTGACACTTGGCGGAGGCTCGCCGGCGGAGAAATCGGGCGGGCCGGAGGGCGATGAGGCGAAAGGCTGACACCCGATGGCAGATGCGGTCGGCGAAGATTTTTTCGTAGGGCGACCTGTCGGTACGCTGAGGATTGCGCGCAGCCGAAAGGACCCGACAGCCTCGCGGCTTCGGGGTTTGGCTTGCCGTGGCCAAGAGGGGACCACGGACGGAGAGCGCCGGGCGCCTCCGAATTGAAATTGCTAGGCGAGACGCCCAGCGCTGCTCCGCGGCGGGGGTGTCGGAACCGTTCGGTCAAAGCGGCAAAAGCCGGTAAGCCGAAGAAACCCAAGCGATGCGACCACCGCCCCCGTCACGTCCACCGGCACTTCGTCGGTACCCCGCGTTAGAGGGTGAACGCGAGGGGCAGAATACGACAGCCGGAAAGCGCGGGGATTACATCTTTGCAGCGGCTGTTCTGACTTTGAGATTTTGGGTCAGGATAGCCCGGCGCTGAGCCCCCACGGCTCGCGCGCCGGGCAGCGGGCGGGCCTTGCGGGGATTGGCCT
>JACRAF010000024.1 GCA_016213505.1 Devosia nanyangense | reverse complement strand
GCCCGGGGGCGGGGGATAGTCGCCGCGACGCTGGGCCAAGTCGGGTCCGTTGACGCCGGCGGCGGCGACGCGGATCAGGACTTCGCCGGGGCGCGGTTCGGGGATGGGAAGCGTGGCGAGGCGGAGCATTTCGGGGCCGCCGGGCGAAGCGACGTCAGCGGCGGACATGTATTGGGGCAGGGCCATGGGGCGAGTTAGGCCGAAGCCGGCTTGCGGGACAAGCCATTGGCGGTAAACTCAGCCATTACCCGGAGGCCGAGGAGCGCCGAGATGTTCGACGACGATCTGCCGAAAAAGCCGAAGGCCCATGAGGTGGGCATGCTGCTCGACGCCATGTCGGTCGAGGAACTGAGCGACCGGATCGCCCTGCTCGAAGCGGAGATTGCGCGGCTCAAGGCCGCGATCGAGCACAAGCAGAAGAGCAAATCGGTCGCGGATTCGCTGTTCAAGCTCTGAGACCGGCGCTACTCGCCGGCCTGATCGAGCCGGGCCATCTGCGCCGGCGTGAGCATCAGTTCGACCGCGTCCAGATTGGCGGTGAGCTGCGCGATCGAGGTTCCGGCAACGAGCGGCAGCATCCGGGGCTGATTGGCGAGCCAGGCGAAGACGATCTGGTGCGGCGTCGCGCCGACCTCGGCCGCGACCTCGCGCAGGGCCGCAAGGCGCTTGTCGGTATCGGCGCCCAGATACTGCTCGGGCACGGGGCGATCGGGCTTGCCCGAATAGCTGCCGCCCAATCCCGACGAATAGGCCATGATCGAAACATCGGCGGCGCGGCAATATTCGGCCATGTCTGCGGTGAGCGCGAGCTGCGCTCCGAAGCTGCCATCGCGGCGCGGCCTGAGGTAGGTGTGCCGCTGCTGCAGCACCTCATAGCGCGGCAGGCCATTGGCGGCGGCAAAGGCGTTGGCGGTGGCCAGCCGATGGGTGGTGAAATTGCTGGCCCCGATGATGCGCACCTTGCCGGCCTCGATCAGATCGGCGAAGGCGCGAAGCGTCTCCTCCTGCGGCGTCTTGAGGTCGTCGACATGGGCGAAATAGAGATCGATCGTATCGATCCCGAGCCGCCGGAGGCTCTTGTCGCATTCATCCTTGATCTGCCGTGCCGAGAGGCCGGTCGTGGTGTCGGCGTAGGGGAAGCCGAGCTTGCTCGCGATCACCAGCCCATCGCGATTGCGACGCGCCTTGAGCCATTCGCCCAGCACCGTCTCGCTCTCGCCGCCGCGCCATTGCGGCCCGACCCAGTGCGCATAAATGTTGGCGGTGTCGATGAAATTGCCGCCGCGCCCGACATAGAGATCGAGCAGGGCGAAGGAGTCGTCCCGGTTCTGCTTGGTGCCGAGGTACATCGCCCCCAGGGGCGCGTTCACCACGGAAATGTCGGTCGTTCCGAGCTTTTCGGTCTTCATCGCTCTCTTCCGTGCTGGTCGGTTGAAGTCAGAATTGCGGCAGCGCCTGGCTGAGGGTGCCGCCGATGCGGACGGGGCTGAGACGCGTCACCAGACCGGACGTCGCGTCGGTCTCGATGGCGATGCCGCACAGCGTCGCCTCGCCCTCGGCCGGGGTGAAGCGGCCCTGGGGGATGCCGGTCAAGAAGCGGTTGAGCGGCTCCTCCTGCTCGACGCCGATGATCGAATCGAAATCGCCGCACATGCCGGCGTCCGCCATCAGCGCGGTGCCGGATTTGAGGATGCGGGCATCGGCGGTGGGGATGTGGGTGTGGGTGCCGACGACGAGGCTGGCGCGGCCATCGAGGAAGAACCCCATGGCCTGGATTTCGGATGTGGCCTCGGTGTGGAAATCGACGATCACGGCGTCGGTCTGCTCGCCCAGCGGGCACGCGGCGATGGCGGCTTCGACGGCGCGGAATGGGTCGTCGATGGGGTCCATGAAGACGCGGCCGAGCGCGTTGACGACGAGGACGCGATGGCCGTTGCGGCCCTCGATGAGATTGGCGCCGCGTCCGGGGGCGGCGTCGGACATGTTGATGGGGCGGAGCAGGGTCGGCTCGCGGGCGATGTAGCTCTGGGTGTCGCGCTGGTCCCAGGCGTGATCGCCCAGTGTCACGGCGTCGGCGCCGGCGGCGCGCAATTCGGCGAAGTGCGGCTCGGTGAGGCCGCGGCCGTGGCTGGCGTTCTCGCCGTTGATGATGACGAAATCGAAGGCGTAGTCAGCGATGAGGCCCGGCAGGCGTTCGGTGATGGCATCGCGGCCGGAGCGGCCGACCACGTCGCCCAGAAACAGGAGTCTCATGCCGATGCGTGCTCGAAGCTGCGGGCGCCCTGTTCGGTGACGATCACGTCGAGCGGAACGTCGTGGGGTTCGCGCGGGATCGCGTCGAGTTCCTGCGCCGCGAAAGCGATGCCGACGAGACGGGGCTTCTTGCCGAGGCGCACCAGCGTGCGATCGTAGTAGCCACCGCCATAGCCGAGGCGGGTGCCGCGCTTGTCGAAGCCGAGGAGCGGCATGATAATGACGTCAGGCTCGACCTGCGGGGACAGTTCCGACGGTGCGAGGGTGCCGAAACCGGCCTCATAGAGCGCCGCGCCCTGTTCCCAGAGGCGAAGCTCAAGCGGCTCCTCGTCGCCGAGGACGACCGGCAGGCAGACCGGCTGGAAGGAGTCCATCAGGCGGATGAGGATGGGCTGGCAGTCCATCTCGTCCTTGATCCGCCAATAGCCGGCGACGATGTCGCGGGGCGCGAGGGGGACGGCATCGAAGAAGTGGCCGGCAACCGCCTTGGCCGCGGCGACACGGCTGGAATTGGCAATGGCGGCGCGGGTGGAGCGGGCCTTGAGCCGCAGCGCGGCCTTCGCCTCTTCTATCTTCGGATCGGCCAAGCGCTCTACTCGCGATAATTCAGGTGCCGCCCTGGCCGTGGGATATGCGATCCCGGGAACCTACTGACGTAGGTGGGCGCCGTATGTCCGAACCCACGGGTCCGGTCAGGGACAGCTCCCTTAAGGATCGATAAGGCCCCGGGGATATTGATGATCCACACGCACCGGGCAGCGAGGGCAATATAGGGAGGATGGGCGGGGGAAGCAAATCTAGAGGGAGTTTATCCAGTCCGCACTGTGGTGGAGAACGCGAAGGATTTGCACGGTGTCATCGGAGAGGTCGTACAGGATATTGTGGGCGGCATACGCGGCCAGCCGCACCGGCGGGCGGATTTCGGCCCTGAGGCGCGCAGCCAACGGCCACTCCGCGATCTTTTCCATCGCCAAGACAAGTGCATCGACGTAGGCGTCTGCCGCATGCTCTCCGTAGTGTTGCACGCCATAGAGGTGCAACTCATTGAGGTCGTGTCTTGCGCCGTCCGAGATGCTAAGCAGCATCGCTGTTCTTCAGAGCCCCCTTGGTGTGCTGCTTAACTTCGGTCAACAATTGCTCCGCATTGAAGTCGCGGAATGGGCCTGCGCGGCCCTTATCGACTTCGGCTTGAAGCCGGGCAATGCCCTCGGTGCGCTTGATATCGCGGCGTATCAGATCGCGGACATAATCGCTGACGTTGGCGTAGTTGCCGTTTGTGGTCTGGGCTTCGGCCCATTCCTTCATTTCGTCGGGCAAAGATACGTTCATCGTGGCCATCGGAGATCTCCTTCGACTCCGAGATAGCATCTTTGGCAAAGTTTGCCAATCAGGCGGCAGGCGCCCCGGTCTCGTCGATGGCGGTGGCGATGGCCTCGACCTTGCGGGCGGCGTCGGCGAGGCGCTTGGCGAATTTGCGCTCGAGCTCCTCGGCCTCGAGGGTCAACTCGCGCCCGGCGGTGGTCAATTCGGCGATGTCGCCCTTGAGCGCCTCGATGCGACGTTCGGCCTCGGCCAGCTCGTCGAGCACGGCGATGCCGGCCATCACCACCAGCCGGTTGTCGCCGATCTCGCCGAAATGGCCGCGCAGGCTGACGACGTGGGTGTTGAAGCGATGGGCGAGCCCGAGCAGGTGCTGCTCCTGGCCCTCCTCGCAGGCCATGCGGTATTTCTTGCCGTCGATTTCGACATTTACCTCGGGCATGGCAGAGCCTTCATTTTGCGAGCACGTCGTTGACGGTTTCCATGGCCGCGACCAGCCGCCGCGCGACTTCCGCCGCGCCGTCGTCGAGGCGCTTGGCCTTGGCCGAAACCTTATCGAGCTCGCTGGCGAATTTGGCGCGCTCGGCGAGCAGCTTCTGGGTGTCGGCTTCGATGCGGGCATGGGTGCGCATGCGACCGTTCAGGCTGCGCACGCTCGCATCGAGACGTTGGAAGGCGCGGTCGAGACGTTCGGCCGCAGCCTCATAGGTATCCTCGATTTCGCTCATTGGCCCGCCTGCAAATCACGCCGGACCACTATAGAGCGCTGTCATTGACAGGCAAAGCGAACCTGTTAAGCCAAGTGCCGCCTTGGGGGAGGCTGGTTTTCCGGCCCTTCCAGCCCCCGAAAATCTCAAGACACGAGCGGAGTTCATGACCAATTCAAAGACCGAAGACGAAATGGCCAACGCCATTCGTTCTCTTGCCATGGACGCGGTGGAAAAGGCCAATTCGGGCCATCCGGGCCTGCCGATGGGCTGCGCCGACATCGCGACGGTCCTGTTCACCAAAATCATGAAGTTCGACCCGAAAAACCCGGCCTGGCCGGACCGCGACCGGTTCGTGCTCTCGGCCGGCCACGGCTCGATGCTGCTCTACGCCTCGCTGTACCTGCTGGGCTATGAGGACGCGACGATCGATCAGCTCAAGAACTTCCGGCAGCTGGGATCAAAGACCGCCGGACATCCGGAATACCACTTCCTCAAGGGGATCGAGACGACCACCGGCCCGCTCGGGCAGGGCATCGCCAATGCCGTCGGCATGGCGGTGGCGGAAGCCAAGCTTGCCGCGGAGTTCGGCGGCGACGTCGTCGACCACCACACCTGGGTGCTGGCCGGCGACGGCTGCCTGATGGAGGGGATTTCGCAGGAGGCGATCTCGCTGGCCGGGCACCTCAACCTCAACAAGCTGACGGTGATCTGGGACAACAACGGCATCACCATCGACGGCAAGGTGTCGAACGCCGACTCGACCGATCAGCTCAAGCGCTTCGAGGCCTCGGGTTGGAACACCGTCTCGATCGACGGACACGACCAGGCGGCGGTCGAGAGGGCGCTGATCGATGCGAGGAAGAGCACGCGGCCACTACTGATCGCAGCCAAGACCACCATCGGCTTCGGTGCCCCCAAGAAGCAGGGCACCGAGAAGGTGCACGGTTCGCCGCTCGGCAAGGAAGAGCTGGCGGCTGCGAAAGAAGCACTCGGCATCACCTATCCGGCGTTCGAAATCCCGACGGGCACGCTCGATGCGTGGCGGGCGGCGGGGACGCGTTCGGCCAATGCCGTCGGTGCGTGGCAGGGGCGGCTGGGGACGATGGACGCCGGCAAGCGCGGCGAATTCGAGCGGCGGCTGAGCGGCGATCTGCCCCAGGGGCTCGGCGGGGCGCTCGATGCCTACAAGCAGAAGCTCAGCGCCGACAAGCCGAAGGTGGCGACGCGCAAATCGAGCCAGATGGCGCTCGATGTGATCAATGCGAATACGCCCGAGACGGTGGGCGGCTCGGCCGACCTCACCGGCTCGAACCTCACCAACACGGCGGAAACGCTGCCCTTCACCGAGACCGACCGCACCGGCCGCTACATGCGCTACGGCATCCGCGAGCACGGCATGGCGGCGATCATGAACGGCATGGCGCTGCACAAGGGGCTGATCCCTTATGGCGGTACGTTCCTGGTGTTCACCGACTATGCGCGGCCGGCGATCCGGCTGAGCGCGATCATGGGCCAGCGCGTCATCTACGTCATGACGCATGACTCGATCGGGCTCGGCGAAGACGGGCCGACGCACCAGCCGGTCGAGCATCTGGCCACGCTGAGGGCGATCCCGAACCTCCTGGTGTTCCGTCCGGCCGATGCGGTTGAAACGCTCGAATGCTGGCAGCTGGCGCTCGAGACCAAGGACAAGCCGTCGATCCTCGCGCTCAGCCGCCAGAACCTGCCGGCGCTGCGCACCGAGTACACCAAAGAGAATCTCTCGGCGAAGGGCGCCTATGTCATCGCCGGCGACAGCACTGCCGATGCGGTGATCTTCGCCACGGGCTCGGAAGTCGCCATCGCGGTCGAGGCGCTGGCGCTCCTCAAGGAGAAGGGCATTTCGGCAAAGGTCGTTTCGGTGCCGTCGCTCGAGACCTTCGAGGCGCAGACCGACGCCTACAAGGCGAGCGTTGTCGGCAAGCCGAAGGCGCGCGTCGCCATCGAGGCCGGGATCGGCTTGAGCTGGGTCAAGCTCCTGGGCGAAAAGGGGCGCTTCATCGGCATGCACTCGTTCGGCGCCAGCGCCCCGGCCGAGCAGCTCTACGACTACTTCGGCATCACGCCAAAGGGCGTGGTTGAAGCCGTCACGGCGCAACTGTAGAACGCAGATTTCCTCCAGACTTTTCAAGGAGCCTTCCATGGCAACTCGCGTCGCAATCAATGGTTTTGGCCGCATCGGGCGCAACATCCTGCGCGCCATGATCGAAAGCGGCCGCGACGATTTCGAGATCGTCACCGTCAACGACCTGGGGCCGGTCGAGACCAATGCCCACCTCTTGCGCTACGACAGCGTGCATGGCCGCTTCCCGCACGAGGTGACGGTCAAGGGCGACATGATCAATGCCGGCGACGGCTCGTTCAAGGTGACGGCGGTGAAGGACCCTTCGCAGCTGCCGCACAAGGAACTGGGCGTCGACATCGTGCTCGAATGCACCGGCATCTTCACCTCCAAGGAGAAGGCCTCGGCGCATCTGACCGCGGGCGCCAAGAAGGTGATCGTCTCGGCTCCGGCCGACGGCGCCGACCTGACGGTGGTCTACGGCATCAACCACGACAAGCTGCGCAAGGAGCACGTCGTCATTTCGAACGGCTCGTGCACGACCAATTGCCTCGCGCCGATGGCGATGATCATGAACGAGCTGGTCGGCATCGAGAAGGGAATGATGACCACCATCCATTCCTACACCGGCGACCAGCCGACGCTCGATACCATGCACAAGGACCTCTATCGCGCCCGCGCCGCGGCGCTCAGCCAGATCCCGACATCGACCGGCGCCGCCAAGGCGATCGGTCTCGTGCTGCCCGAACTCAAGGGCAAGCTCGACGGTATCTCGATCCGCGTGCCGACCCCGAACGTGTCGCTCGTGGACCTGAAGTTCATCTCCAAGCGCAAGACCACGGTAGAGGAGGTCAACGACGCGCTGATCGCGGCGTCCGAAGGCAAGCTCAAGGGCGTGATGACGTTCACGCGTCACCCGCTGGTGTCGAGCGACCTCAATCACGACCCGCATTCGGCGACGATCCTGATCGACCAGACCAAGGTGATGGACGGCAACTTCGTCAACATCCTGGGCTGGTACGACAACGAGTGGGGGTTCTCGAACCGCATGGTCGATGTGACCGCGGCGCTGGCCAAGACGCTTTAGCCGAAGGAGATCGTCACGGCCTCCGCCGAGCGCTTGGCGGGGCCGTGATGGACCGCTTCGACATTGTTGCCGTCGGGATCCAGGAGAAACGCGGCGTAGTAGCCGGGATGGTAGGGACGGTCGCCGGGAGGGCCGTTGTCGCGTCCGCCGGCGGCGAGGCCCGCCGCGTACCAGCGATCCACCGCGGCGTGATCGGCGGCCTGGAAGGCGAAGTGCACATGGCTCGATTGCTCGCCGACATCGACCCACAGCTCATCGGCGAAGAAATGGTTGCCGCCGTCGATCAGCGGGATGCCGAGCGAGGCCAGTACGGCGGCGTAGAAGCGCCGGCTGGCGTCGAGATTGCGGGTGCGCAGATGCAGGTGATCGATCATCCGGCCGCGTTTGAGTTCCATCAATATCTCCCGATTCCGAGTGATAGAGTGAATAGCAGACATCCACTCCAACCGCAGCAGGACTTGCCATGAGCGCCTCGTTCAAGACCATCGACAGCCTCGATTTCAAGAACAAGCGCGTGCTGCTGCGCGCCGATCTCAACGTCCCGGTGGTGGACGGCAAGGTTTCCGACGCGACGCGCATCGAGCGGATCGTGCCGACCATCCGCGAGATCACCAAGGGCGGTGGCAAGGCGATCCTGATCAGCCATTTCGGCCGGCCCAAGGGGAAGGTCGACAAAGCGTTTTCGCTCGAGGCCGTGGTGCCCGCGGTGGCCGAGGCCACCGGGCACCCGGTCGGATTCGTCGATACCGACTGGGTCGACGTCGACAAAGCGCGGCGCGCCATCGAGTCGGCGCCGGCCGGCTCGATCCTGGTGCTCGAAAACACCCGCTTCCACCCGGGCGAGGAAAAGAACGACGCCGAGCTCGCCAAGCGCATGGCCTCGCTCGGCGACGTCTATGTGAACGACGCCTTTTCGGCGGCGCACCGTGCCCATGCCTCGACCGAGGCGCTGGCGCACCTTCTGCCCTCGGCGGCGGGGCTCGCCATGCAGGCCGAACTCGAGGCGCTGGAAAAGGGCCTCGGCAACCCCAAGCGCCCGGTGATCGCGGTGGTGGGAGGGGCGAAAGTCTCGACCAAGCTCGAGCTGCTCGGCAATCTGGTGGGCCGCGTCGACGCGCTGGTGATCGGCGGCGCGATGGCCAATACGTTTCTTCTCGCCAAGGGCATCGGCATCGGTAAATCGCTGGCCGAGCATGACATGGGCGATACGGTCGAGACGATCCTGGGCAAGGCCGAGAAGGCGCGTTGCGCGGTGATCGTGCCGGTGGACGCGACGGTGGCCTGGACCTTCGCCGCGAACGCGCCGCACCAGCATTACGGGCTCGACGCGATGGACCCCGAGGGCATGATCCTCGATATCGGGCCGCAATCGATCGAGCGCATCAAGGGCGCCATCGACGAGGCCGCGACACTGGTCTGGAACGGACCGCTGGGCGCGTTCGAAACGGTGCCGTTCGATGCCGGCACCAACGCGGTCGCCAAATACGTCGCGGCGCGGACCAAGGCGGGCAAGCTGGTTTCGGTCGCCGGCGGCGGCGATACGGTCTCGGCCCTGGCGCAGGCGGGCGCGAAGGACGATTTCACCTACGTGTCGACGGCGGGCGGGGCGTTTCTCGAATGGATGGAAGGCAAGACCCTGCCGGGGGTCGCGGCGCTGCTGAAGGCCTAGCCGGGCGATCTAGCCCAAAGTCCAATCGCCCGGACGGGCTTCACCGGCTATCGTCCATCCGTCCCAACGTGGAGATGCCCGTGCCGTCGTTGAACGAGGTTGCGCAGAAGCTCGTCCTGCCCGGCATGGGCATTCTCGCTGCAGATGAATCCGAGGGCACCATTGCCAAGCGCTTTGCGGTGATCGGCCTGCCGGTGACGCTCGAGACGCGGCGCGACTATCGCGAGATGCTGTTCCGCTCGCGCGAGGCGATGAGCAAGTACATCTCGGGCGTGATCCTCACCGAGGAGACGCTGCTGCAGAATGCCGCGGATGGAACGCCGTTCGTGACGCTGCTGGCCGAGACCGACGTGCTGCCGGGCATCAAGGTCGATCGCGGGGCGTTTGCGATGCCGGGGACGCAGGGCGAAAAGATCACCGAAGGACTCGACGGGCTGCGGGCGCGACTGGCGCACTACCGCGAGGTCGGGGCGAAGTTCGCCAAATGGCGCGGCGTGATCGCGGTCAGCGATATCGCGCCGTCGCGCAACGGCATCCGTGCCAACGCGCATGTGCTGGCGCGCTACGCGGCGCTCTGCCAGGAGGCCGGCATCGTGCCGGTGGTGGAGCCCGAGGTGCTGGCCGACGGCGAGCCGGGCGATCATTCGCTCGAGCGCTGCGCCGAGGTGACGAGCGAGACGCTCGAAACCGTGTTCAAGGAATTGCGGCTCGCCGGCGTCGATCTCGGCGGTATGCTGCTGAAGCCCAACATGGTGCTGCCCGGCATCCGGTCGGCCGAGCGGCCGAGCGTCGGCGAGGTGGCGCGACGGACGCTCGAGGTGCTGAAGGCGCAGGTGCCGGCGACGGTACCGGGGATCGCGTTCCTCTCGGGCGGCCAATCGGACGAGGCAGCGACGGCGCATCTGTCCGCCATGAACCGGATGGGGCCGCTGCCCTGGGCGCTGACCTTTTCCTATGGCCGGGCGCTGCAGACGGCGGCGCTGCTCGCCTGGGCCGGTGAGGCGGCCAACGTTCCCGCCGCACAGGCGGCGTTTGCGCACCGGGCGCGGATGAATTCGCTGGCGGCGACCGGCGAGTGGCGGGTCGAACTCGACCGGGCGGCTTAACCAGCCTCCCACATGCTGACAAAATCTGCGGTCACAGAGCGGCATCCGCTGCTATGACACGGCCATGACCGCTCAGATCTTTCTTATCGCCAATGCCGCCGACGATGCCGGCGCGTGCACCAAAAAGCTCGAGGAAGCGCTTGCCGCAGCGCCCGTCGCGGCCATGCTTTTGCCGCGCGGCGCGCACTCGGAGGCCGGCTACAAGGCACTGGTCAAGGGTGTCGTCGGCAAGGCCCAGGCCGCCGGAGTGGCGGTGCTGATCGAGGGCGAGCCGGGGCTGGTGCGGATGCTGGGCGCCGACGGGCTCCACGTCGAGGGCGGGCTCGGCGAGGTCAAGGCGGCGACCGCGGCGCTGAAGCCGGATTTCATCGTCGGGGCCGGCCGGATCGCTTCGCGGCACGACGCGATGAGCAAGGCCGAGCTCGGGCCGGACTATATCTTTTTTGGGCCGCTTTCGGGCGCTAGAGACCCCGAACAGCGCGAAATGGCGCGCTGGTGGGCGGAAATCATGCAGGTGCCGAGCGTCCTTTCGGATCCCGCGGCGACGGCGGAAACGGCGACCTCCGAGGGCGCCGAGTTCATCGCGCTGGGCGAGAGCCTGTGGGCTGCGCCCGAGGGGGTCACCGCCCGGCTCGCTGCGATCGCGGCAGCGCTGGAGGCGGAAGCGTGAGACGCGTCATGGCGGCGCTGCTGTTGCTGGCGACGGCCGGTCCGGCGGTCGCCGCCGCAGGCGACGCGCCGCACATCGACAACAGCCTCGGCGTCGATGGCGGAGTCGCCGAGCCGGCCGACGGCAACGATGCGCTGTCGATCAGCAAGGACATCTTCTCCCGCCGCGACGACGCCTATGGCGCGTTCCAGCGCGGCTTCTACCTAACGGCGCTGGCGCTGGCGCTGCCGCGCGCCGAGAAGGCCGATCCGGCGGCGCAGACGCTGATCGCCGAGATCTATTCCAAGGGGCTCGGCGTCGCCGAGAACGTCGCACGGGCCTCGAGCTGGTACGCGCTTGCCGCCAGGAACGGCGACATGCTGGCCAGCTTCCAGCTGGGCTTGCTGTATCTGCAGGGCGACGGCGTGCCCAAGAACCGGCAGCGCGCCGCGGAGCTGTTCACGCAGGCGGCGGCCAAGGGCTATGCGCTGACCCAGTACAATCTGGCGCTGCTCCATATCGACGGCCAGGATGCATCCCCCAGCCTGATCGATGCGGCGGCGCTGATGCAAAAGGCGGCCGCGAGCGGGCTGGCCGAGGCGCAATACGACTACGGCACCATGCTGATCGAAGGCGCCGGCGTCGCCCCGAACCCGGCGGAGGGGGCGAGGCAGATCGGGCTCGCGGCACGACAGGGCCTGCTCGACGCGCAGGTCGATTACGCCACGCTGCTCTATCTGGGGCAGGGGATCGGCAAGAATCTGCACGAGGCGGTGGGCTGGTACAGCCGCGCCGCGAGCGCCGGCAATCCGGTGGCGCAGAACCGCTATGGCAAGCTGCTGGCGGTCGGCGAAGGGGTGTCGCTCGACCTCAAGCAGGCGGCGATGTGGCGCGCACTGGCGCGCCGGCAGGGCCTGACCGATCCGCTGTTCGACAAGCTATTGGCGTCGATTTCGCCGAAAGACCTCGCCGATGCCGAGGAACTGGCGCGGTTCTGGCCGTCGCGGCCGCCGACCGCAGCGGATGTGGCCAAGGCCGCCGCGGCGGCAGCGTCCGTTTCCTCCACCAAGCCGGCCGGCGGCTGACCGGGACGCGGCACGGTCGCTTCTTCCCGCTCGCAAGCCTTGAACGCCAGCGCGGTCTCTCTTTTCCTTGAACGCCAGCGCGTTCTGGGGCAGATACGCCGCTCCCCAGGAAACACACCTATGGCCCGTTCGGCGCTTCTCAACATCATGGTCACGGCCGCACTCAAGGCCGGACGCTCGCTGACCAAGGATTTCGGCGAGATCGAGAACCTCCAGGTTTCGGTGAAGGGACCGGCCGATTTCGTTTCCAACGCCGACCGCTCGGCGGAAAAGATCGTCCACGCCGAGCTCAGCAAGGCGCGACCCACCTATGGCTTCCTGATGGAAGAAGGCGGCGAGATCAAAGGCAGCGACGGCCAGCACCGCTGGATCATCGATCCACTCGACGGCACCACCAATTTCCTCCACGGCATCCCGATGTTCGCGGTGGCCATCGCGCTGCAGCGCGGCGAGGAGATCGTCGCCTCGGTGATCTACAATCCGGTGATGGAAGAGCTGTTCGTCGCCGAAAAGGGCAGCGGCGCCTGGCTGGACGACCGGCACCGGCTGCGCGTGGCGGGGCGCAAACACCTCGCCGACAGTGTCGTGGTCACCGGCATCAACTCGCGCGGAACGTCCGGCGACGTGCTGCAACTCAGGCAGCTCGGCCAGATCAACCCGGCGGTGGCGGGCATCCGCCGCACCGGTTCGGCCTGCACGGACCTCGCCTGGCTCGCCGCTGGTCGCTTCGACGGCTACTGGGAATCGGGCCTTCATCCATGGGATATCGCCGCGGGCTGGCTGATCCTGCGCGAGGCGGGCGGCACGATGACCGACTACGCGGGAGCGGGCGGTTCGATCTGGAACGGCGAGGTCGTCGCCGGCAACGAGACGATCCAGGGCCAGCTGCTGAAGCTGATCAAGGGCGTAAAATAGCGGCGGCTCACCCAAAGCTGCCTTGGAAGCTCCGCCGCCAAGCCATTGTCACGCCGGAATGCTGTGACTAGAGTCGCCGCTCATCAGTTTGTGGCGCGCCCGAACCGGAAAGCCGGTTTCCAGCTGGTCTGGGCGTGCTCCGGATGCCGAACCCGGCGGGGGCCATGTCGCAGAACTACGATCCGTACCACCTCAAGAGTCCGACGATTTACCTCGTCAAGATGGTGGTTTTCCTCGTCATCGTGGCGCTGGTGGGGGCGATCCTCTACACCGAGATCGTCAGGTTTTTCCTCGCCAATCCGTTCATCAACAGCCTGATCGTGCTGGTGGCGCTGGTCGGCGTGCTGCTCAGCTTCCGGCAGGTGATGCGCCTGTTCCCCGAGATCAAATGGGTGAACTCGATGCAGGACGGCACCATGGCGCGGGTGCGCCAGCCGGTGCTGCTGGCGCCGGTCGCCGGCATGCTGCGCGACAAGCTGGGCGAGGCGGTGATCACGCCGTCGTCGATGCGCTCGATCCTCGATTCGGTAGGCAACCGGCTCGACGAGGCCAAGGACACGTCGCGCTACCTTACGGGCCTCTTGGTCTTTCTGGGCCTCCTCGGCACGTTCTACGGCCTGCTCGAAACCGTCACCAATGTGGCGGCAACGATCCAGGCGCTCGATACCACGACGGGCGATTCGGCGAGCCTGTTCGCCAACCTCAAGGCGGGCCTCGCCGGTCCGCTGGGCGGCATGGGAACGGCGTTCTCGGCCTCGCTGCTGGGCCTTTCCGGGTCGCTGATCCTCGGCTTTCTCGACCTGCAGACCAGCCAGGCGCAGAACGCGTTCTACACCGACCTCGAGGACTGGATGACCTCGATGACCGAGCTCGACCACCCGATGACGCAGATGCAGGCGACGGGGCTGGGCATGCCGGGCGAGGAGATGTCCGCGATGATCGACCGGCTCGGCTCGACCATGCAGAATTCCAATTCGTCGCAGAACGCCATCCGCGCCATGGCAGAGCTGGCCAAGGGCATCGACGGGCTGGTCAAGCACATCCGGGCCGAGCAGGCGGATTTGCGCATCCATATCGAGGAGCAGGGCGACACCAACAAGAAGCTGCGCGAACTGATCGAGGCGATGCTGCGCGAAGACCCGGGCGGCCGGCCGAACTAAGATGGCATCGCTCAGCCGCTCACGCCGCTCGCAGGTCACCAATTACTGGCCGGGATTCGTCGATGCCCTGAGCTCGCTGCTGCTGGTCATCATCTTCCTGTTGTCGCTGTTCATGTTGACGCAGTTCTTCCTCGGCCAGGAAATCCAGGGCAAGGACACCGCGATGTCGCGGCTCAATTCGCAGATCGCCGAGCTCACCGACCTCCTGCAGCTCGAGCGCACCAGCAACTCCGACCTCACCGGCAACCTCGCGGCGCTGCAGGCGACGCTGGGCGCCACCACCGCCGAGCGCGACAAGCTGCAATCGCAGGTCGCCGGGATCGGCGCGGGCGGCGACGGCAAGGATGCGCAGATCGCCGGGCTCAGCGCCGATCTCGCCAAGGAACAGGACCTGTCGGCCGAAGCCGCCGCGCAGGTGGCGCTGCTCAACCAGCAGCTCTCGGCGCTGCGCCTGCAGATCGGCGCGCTGGAGGAGGCACTCAACGCCTCGGAGTCCAAGGCCACCGAGAGCAAGACGCAGGTGGCCGATCTCGGCCGGCGGCTCAACGTGGCGCTGGCGCAGCGGGTGCAGGACCTGTCGCAATACCGCTCGGATTTCTTCGGACGGCTGCGCAGGATCCTCGAGGGCCGCGCCGACGTACAGGTGGTCGGCGACCGCTTCGTGTTCCAGTCCGAAGTGTTGTTCGGCGCCGGCGAGGCGGCGATCGCGACCGAAGGCCAAGCGACCCTCGAGCAGCTCGCCGGGGCGATCAAGCAACTGCAGGGCGAAATCCCCGCCGATATCAACTGGGTGCTGCGCATCGACGGCCATACCGACAAGCGGCCGATCAACACGCCGGAATTCCCCTCCAACTGGGAGCTTTCGGCGGCGCGCGCCATCGCGGTGACCAAGTACCTCGTCGCACAGGGCGTCTCGGCGCAACACCTGGTCGCCGCCGGCTTCGGCGACAGCCGGCCGATCGATACCGGCGACACCGAAGAAGCCTTTGCCAAGAACCGCCGCATCGAGTTCAAGCTGACGGATGGCTAGCGTATTCTGCTTGACAGAATACGCAATGCAGGTCACTAGTTGGCGTGATCAAGAGCTTTGCCGACCGGGACACAGAGCGCCTGTTTGCGGATGAGTTCGTGAAAGCGTTCGGTGCGATCGAGCGCGCGGCCCGTCGCAAATTGCTGCTTCTCGATGCGGTCGCTCGCCTCGATGATCTGCGCGTGCCACCAGGCAACCGGCTTGAGGCACTGCGCGGGAATCGAACAGGTCAGCACAGCATCAGGATCAATGATCAGTGGCGCATCTGCTTCCGGTGGAGCGATGGTGCTCATGATGTCGAAATCGTGGACTATCACTGAGTTTGGAAAAATGAAGAAGCTCGATCCAATTCCGCCCGGCGAAATCCTGCTCGAAGAATTTCTGGTGCCAATGGGTATCAGCCAGACGCGGCTGGCGAGCGACATCGACGTGCCGGCGAGCCGCATCGCCGAGATCGTCAACGGCCGGCGGACGATCACGGCCGATACCGCGCTGCGGTTGGGAGCGTATTTCGGAACCGCGCCGCAGATGTGGCTCAATCTGCAGGCGAGCT
Source organism: Devosia nanyangense (assembly GCA_016213505.1). Lineage (GTDB taxonomy): Bacteria > Pseudomonadota > Alphaproteobacteria > Rhizobiales > Devosiaceae > Devosia_A > Devosia_A nanyangense. Next base: position 18,524 of record JACRAF010000024.1, on the reverse strand, counting down.
TTGACCTGCGTGTGGCTGAAAGCAGCTACTGGCCCGATGCGAAGGCGCGGATAAGAGCGCGAGCGTAGTTACTCCGCCGCGCGCGGCTCCTCGAGCCGGAACTGCAGGCGGGCGAGTTCGGCGTAGCGACCGCCCTTGCGGACCAGTTCGTCGTGGGTGCCCTGGTCGATCAGTCGGCCCTTGTCGAGCACGAGGATGCGGTCGGCATCGCGGATGGTGGCGAGGCGGTGGGCGATGACCAGGGTGGTGCGGCCCTCCATCAGCCGGTCGAGGGCGATCTGGACGAGCCGCTCGCTCTCGGCGTCGAGCGCCGAAGTCGCCTCGTCGAGGAGGAGGATCGGCGCATCCTTGAGCAGGGCGCGGGCGATGGCGATGCGCTGCTTCTGGCCGCCCGAGAGCATGACGCCGCGTTCGCCGACGATCGAGGCGTAGCCGTTGGGCAATGCCGTGACGAAATCGTGGACCAGCGCTGCCCGCGCTGCCGCTTCGATCTCGGCGTCGGTGGCGTCGGGCTTGCCGAAGCGGATGTTCTGGGTGATCGTGCCGGCAAAGATCGTCGGCTCCTGCTCGACATAGGCGAAGCGACGGCGGAGATCGGCTAGATCGGCGTTCCTGATGTCGACGCCGTCGACCAGGATGCGGCCGGAGGTGACGTCGTAGAAGCGCTGCAGGAGGGCAAAGACCGTGCTCTTGCCGGCGCCCGAGGCGCCGACCAGGGCGACGGTCTCGCCCTTGTTCACGGCGAAGCCGAGGCCGCTGAGAATCTGCTCGTTGTCGCGCGTCTCATAGGCAAAGCCGACATCCTCGAAGGCGACGATGCCGAGCGAGGGCATCGGCATGGGCCGAGCCTGGGCGGGCGACAGGATGGTTGGCTTGGTGTCGAGGATTTCGATGAGGCGTTCGGTCGAGCCGGCGACCGTCTGCAGCGAACCGAGGACCTCGGAGATCGAGGTGAGGGCGCTGGTCGCCATCAGCGCGTAGAGCATGAACTGGGCCAGCTGACCGGTGGTGACGGCGCCGTCGAACACGGACTTGGCGCCCCACCAGACCATCACCACGAGCGCTGCCGCGACGATGAACATGATCCCGCCCACGAGCGCGGCACGGCCTCCGAGGCGGGTCACCTCGGCGCGGTAGGAGTCCTGCGATTTGTCGGCGTAGAGGCGCGACTGCACCGGCTCCTGCACGAAGCTCTTGACGGTCTTGCTGGCGCTCAGCGTCTCGGTCGCCATGGCCGACATTTCGGCCAGCGCGTCCTGGGTGCGGCGCGACATCTTCCTCAGGCGGCGGGTCAGGAGCAGCACCGGCAGAACGATCAGCGGCACGATCACGACGACGCCGAGGGCGAGATAGAAGCTGGTCAGGAACATCAGCACCACGGCGCCGACGATGGTGATCATGCCGCGCAACGTCATCGACAGGGACGAGCCGACGGCGTTGCGGATGGTGGCGACGTCGGCATTGAGGCGGGAGGTCAGCTCGCCGACCCGGTGCAGGTCGAAGAAGGTCTGGTCGAGCGACAGCATCCGGTCGAACACCTCGCGGCGGAGATCGAGGATCACCCGTTCGCCCAGCACCGAAACGAAGTAGAAGCGCGCCGCCGAGGCGACCGCCATGACGGCGACGACACCGAGAACGAGCCAGCCATAGCTGGCGACCATGCCCAGATTCTGGGCGACGAAGCCCTTGTCGATGATCTTGCCGGCAAACAGCGGGATCAACAGCGACGTGGTTGCGGCGATCAAGAGGAAGGCGATGGTCAGGCCGACGCGCCAGGGATAGCGGAGGATGAAGGGGAGCAGGCGGCGCAGCGGCTGCAGCGACCTGGGGTCGATAGCCTGCGCCTCGCCCTTGCGGCCAAGCCGCGGCGTTCCGCCGTTTCCCCCGATGCTGCGTGGATCGCTTGGCAAAGTGCACCCGATATAGGCAGATGAACCCGGCGCCGCAACCCGGAGCCGAGCGGTCTCTCTCGCCCCTTGCCGGGGCGCCGTTTTTTCTATAGAGACCCGCCAACTTACCGATCACGGCTTGGCGGGCGCTCTGCGGCGCCCGTTCGATTTGAGGCTCCGCCATGAAGAAAGACATCCACCCGGACTACCACATGATCACTGTGGCGATGACCGACGGGACCAAATACCAGACGCGCTCGACCTACGGCAAAGAGGGCGACACGCTGCAGCTCGACATCGATCCCAAGACGCATCCGGCCTGGACGGGCGTGACGGGCAATTTGCTCGATCGCGGCGGCCGCGTGTCCCGCTTCAAGGAGCGGTTCAAGGGCCTGAGCCTCTAGGCTCGAACGATCCACGGGATTTGAAAGGCCCCGCTTCGGCGGGGCTTTTTGTTGTGTCAGCCTTGCAGCCGCCCGAACGCCGCCCTCAGTCGCGCCAGTTGGTCGCCGATCGAGCCTTCGGTGCTGGGTTGAGCAGCTTCGGAGATGCCGCCGCGTTCGAGCTTGTCGAACTGGAGCACGCGCTCGAAGAGCCGGTCGCCCTGGACGATATAGGCCTGCAGACGCTCGGGAAGGCCGGCATAGCCGGGCCCGCCGCGCTCGGACGGCGTGGCGGAGAACTTCACCTTCTCTTTTTCGGTGCGGGCGTTTTCGGGCGTCAGTTCGCCTTCGTTGACGGCCCGCTGCAGCAGGAGCCACGAGGCGAGCTGCATCAGCCGCGTGGTCAGCCGCATCGATTCGGTGGCGTAGACGAACGAGGTCTCGCGGGTGAGATGCCTGCTCTCGGTGCGGCCGTCGCCATCGAGATAGGCGGCGACATCCTCGATGAGCGCCATGCCCTCGCGGTAAAGCGTCGTGAAGCCCCCTGAGGCCACGATGCGGGGACCGAGGGCCACCGCGGCTTTGTCCATGGGATCGTTCATCGGATCAGCCAAACACCGCGAGCTCATGCGCCGTGTCGGCGCATCACTGGTGTGCCATGTTCAGCATTGAGGGAGGCTTAATATGGGCGACGCCCGCCCAAAAAAGAAAAAGAGCCGTCAAACTGGCGGCTCTCGGAGTTAACAGGGAGGCGTCAAACAGAGGGAGAAACCGCTCTGAATGTCCGGCGAACCGAACAAGGCCGAAATTAACCTCAAGAAGTTAACCGCGCGTTAACGGGTAGAACTTCCGTAACCTTGCCGAATTCTGACCGGCTCAAGCGAGCCGCGAGAGGCACCTCGTGTTGGCCGGCACGCCGGCCTTGAGGATGTCGACGTCGTCGATATCGGCGCCGACCAGAAGGTCATGCTCGAGATGGAAAGTGCCGTGTTCGCCGGTCTGCTTGAGCTGCCAGATCACGGCGCTGCCGGCCTTGATCACGACATCGCCGATATTGCGGAAGCGCAGGTCGTCGGGCAGCGCCTCGGGGTCGCCGGCGACGCGACAGGCGATTTCAGGCCACGGAGTCGGGGTGGGCTTGGTGTTGACGCCCATCGGGACGCAGTTGGGCTGGCCCGGCTCGCATGAGTAGTTGGCGAGAGCGGGCGTCACGGTGAATGCGGCGAAGGAGACCGGCAGGGTGGCGGCCAGCGCCGCGCCGAGCAGGCAGGGCAGGATCTTGTGCATGGTCGGGTTCCTTTCATGCCCCCGCTGGGCCGGCAGAGACCGGCCCGGTCGCAGGCGGTTGGGTCAGGCGAGGAGCTTGGCGATGCAGGGCGCGCCCGATTCGGCGCCATGCAGCAGGTCGGCGATCCTGATCTGCTGGCCGACCTCGATGCTGCGCGGCACCAGGAAGGCCCCGCGATCGCCGGTCGAGGGCACGGAGAATTTCACCCGGGTGCCGGGCGGCAGAGCGGCGTCGCCGACATTGATCAGCCAGAAGTCATCGGTGACGCCGTTGGGGTCGCGAACGCTGCACTCGACGGCGAGCTGAACGTCCTCGTGGGGAGCAGGCTTGTCGTCGGGGAAGAACGGGATGATCGGGATGTAGGGCTTGGGGTTGATCGGGCCGATGTTGATGATCGGGATCTGCGGCTTGGGCTTGATCGGCCCGATGTTGATGATCTTGATGCCGCCGGCGGAGGCCAGCGAGGTGGACGCCACGAGAACGGCGAGAGCGAGGGCGGCAAACTTGGTGACTTTGGTCATTTCGGTCGTCCCTTTGGTTCGGCGGCCGGCGGCCGCCCGATTCAGCGAACAGGCCATCCCGTTCGTTGGGGCGATATTCGCTCCCGGCGTTTGAACCGATGCTGAGAACCGGATTTATCTCGGGTTCATAATCAGATTTCCGCAAAATCATCGGAATATGAGCCACCTGCCCGCTGGCAGTCTCATCTGCCCTGTGCTTGGCAATCCCGGTTGCCACCGCTACGGTCGGCGCCGCACACGCGGACGGGCGAATTGCCGATGAGCAGCGAACTGGACGAGACCGACCGCAAGCTCCTGATGCTGCTGCAGGACGACGGGCTGCAATCGATGGCCGAGTTGTCCAAGGCGATCGGGGTGGCGCCCTCGACCCTCAACGATCGGGTGAAGCGGCTCGGCCGGCTGGGCGCGATTACCGGGACATATGCCCATATCGACCCGCACGCGCTGGGACTTAACCTCATGGCGTTCGTGTTCGTGGGCTGGAGCGAGGGAACGGTCGAGGCCGATTTCCTCAAGCGGATCGCAGCGGCCGAGCAGGTGCTCGAATGCCACCACGTCACCGGCGCCTGGAACTATTTGCTCAAGGTGAGGGTCGAGGACACGCGGGCGCTGGAGAGTTTCCTCGGCAATGTGCTGAAGCAGGTCAAAGGCCTGCAGCGCACGGAAACGATGATCGTCCTGAGTTCACCCAAGGAAACCGTGCGGTTGCCGGCCAAAGCGTGAGCGGCTCGGCTTCACAAGGCGCGGCGTGGCCTCTATATAGCGCCACCGAAATTCCGAAATCTGTGAGGGGACCCGCATGGCCGGCCATTCGCATGCCAAGAATATCATGTTCCGCAAAGGCAAGAGCGACGCGGTGCGCTCCAAGATGTTCTCGAAACTGGCGCGCGAGATCACCGTCGCCGCCAAGATGGGCGTGCCCGATCCGTCGATGAATGCCCGCCTCAGGCTGGCGGTGACGAACGCCCGCTCGCAGTCGATGCCGCGCGACAATATCGAGCGCGCCATCAAGAAGGCGATCGGCAGCGACGGCGAGAACTACGAGGCGATCCGCTATGAGGGCTATGGCCCGGGCGGCATCGCGATCATCATCGAAACGCTTACCGACAACCGCAATCGTACCGCTTCCAATGTGCGCGCCACGCTGTCCAAGAACGGCGGGGCGCTGGGCGAAACCAATTCCGTCGGGTTCATGTTCGACCATGTCGGGGAGATCGCCTATCCGGCCTCGGTGGGCAATGCCGACAAGGTGATGGAGGCGGCGATCGAGGCCGGCGCGGACGACGTCGAGAGCGACGAAGACGGGCATTGGATCTATACCAGCTTCGAGAATATGGGCGAGGTCGCAGCGGCGCTCGAAAAATCGCTCGGCGAAGCGGAATCGGTCAAGGCGATCTGGCGGCCGCAGAACACCGTTCCGGTCGACGGGGAGAAGGGCGCGACGCTGCTGAAAGTCATCGGCCTGCTGGAAGACGACGACGACGTGCAGAACGTCTACGCCAACTACGAGATGAGCGACGAAGACATGGCCAAGCTGGACGCCTGACTAGCTCACGCGGCGGTGGCGTAGACCGTCGCCGGCGCGACCAGCGACCGGTTGCGGCCCTGGTCCTTGGCGGCATAGAGGCGCTGATCGGCGACGCGGTAGAGTTCGGTGAACGGGATGCACCGGTCGAAGCTGGCGCCGCCGACGCTGACGGTCAGTTGGCGCTGCTCGCCACTGGGATTGAACTCGGCGCTGCTGACTGCCACCCGGATTCGCTCGGCGACGCTCGCCGCCTGCTGCATGTCGGAGCCGGGCAGGAACACGCCGAATTCCTCGCCGCCAATGCGCCCGACGATATCGGGTCCGCGCAGCGCGCCCTTGATGGTCTGGGCGATCAACCGCAGAGCCTCGTCGCCACGGTCATGACCGTAACGATCATTGACCGATTTGAAGTTGTCCGCATCGATGATGAGCAGGGCGCCGCGAGCAGTCTCCTCATGTTCACGCACGGAGCTGAGATAGGCATCCACCAGAGTGGAGAAGGCGGCGCGGTTCATCACCTGGGTCAGGCTGTCGGTCGAAGCATAAAGGGTCAGCTGCTGGTGGGCGATGGCGAGTTCGCGCAGCTTGCCGGTGAAGAACAGCAGCAGGGGTACTGCGAGGATAATGGGCACGAAGACGTCGGTGGCTATGGCGCGCAGCCGGGCCGCCTGGTCCATGTCGGCGAAGTTGAAGGAATCGACGAAGAGCGCGACCGCCACGCAGAGCGCGGTTCCGGCGACGGTCGAAACGATCACGCGACCCCAGCTTTGGGGTGAGAGATCGAGTTTCATTGGCGGCGGGCCTTTGCACTCCGGGGGCGAGCCGTCAGCGTGGCTGAAAACGGTTGAGAAGCCGTCTACGGCAATGCCCGTATTTTTGTCGATCGGCCGCAGGGACGGGGATTGTTGCCGCTTTGTTCACATTGTCCTTGGTAGCTTCGGCCGAACGGCCTAATCCTCGGACATGGCGAGCATGGTGCGAATCATCGGCATCGATCCGGGCCTCAGACGCTGCGGATGGGGGATCATCGAGAGCGAGGGCAACCGGCTGCGGTTCGTCGCCTGCGGCACTCTGACGCCGCCGACCGATCTGTCGCTGGCCGAGCGGCTGGCCGAGCTGCACGCCGGACTAAGGGCGCTCATCGATCTGCATCGGCCGGACGAAGCAGCGGTGGAGGAGACCTTCGTCAATGCCGGGCCGCGCTCGGCGCTGCAACTCGGGCAGGCGCGCGGCGTGGTGCTGATGACGCCGGCTTCGATGGGGCTCAAGGTCGGCGAATATGCCGCCAATCTGGTCAAGAAATCCGTGGTCGGGACCGGTCATGCCGAGAAGGCGCAGATCCAGCTGATGGTGAAGACGCTGCTGCCCGCCGCCGAATTCAAGGGCGCCGACGCGGCCGACGCGCTCGCCATCGCCATCTGCCATGCGCACCACCGCCAGTTCGTCGCGCTGAGGGCCAGCGCATGATCGGCAAGCTCAAGGGCCTGATCGACGGGTTTGGCGACGACCACGTCCATATCGACGTGGGTGGTGTGGTCTACGAGGCGTTTTGTTCGTCCAAGACCATGGCGGCGCTGCCGCAGGTGGGGCATGCGGCGGTCGTCCACATCGAGATGATCGTGCGCGAGGACATGATCCGGCTCTACGGCTTTTCGAACGAGGCCGAGAAGGCGTGGTTCACGACGTTGATGACGGTGCAGGGGGTGGGCGCGAGGGTGGCGCTGTCGGTGCTCTCGACGCTGAGCACGGGCGAACTCGCCAGCGCCATCGCACTGCAGGACAAGGCGATGATCGGCCGCGCCAACGGGGTCGGGCCGAAACTGGCGCTGAGGATCGTCACCGAGCTCAAGGGCAAGGTGCCGACCGGGATCGGCATCGACGCAGGCACGCTCGGCCTGCAGGCGGCGCTGGGCGAGGGCACGGCGCGCTCCAATATCGCCGACGCAGTCTCGGCGCTCAGCAATCTCGGCTATTCGAGCGCGCAGGCGAGCGCGGCGGTGGCGCGGGTGGTCGGCCGCGAGGGCGATAAGGCCGAGACGGCGGTGCTGATCCGGCTGGGCTTGCGGGAGCTGAGCAGTTGAGCTTCGACCCACGCCGTCAGTTGGACACTGCTACGGCATTCTTTCTTGCGGGAGAAAGATGCTCTCTGGATCTTAGATTCAAAGGTTACGCCTTTCACGAGGTGAGATCGCCGAGCATCGTGAACTATGCCTTCTCTGTTGAGCTCGCGCTGAAGCTCATTCACGTGCTCACCCTCGGTGTCTCGGCAGGAGGTCACGATCTGGGGAAGCTGTATATGAAGTTGCCAGAAGCGACCCGTGCCAATCTTCCCCATCTCGCCGAGTGCGTAGCTGAGATCGCTCGATACTTTGAGGACTGGCGCTATCGATTCGAGAAGGATTTTTTGTTCGGAGACTACGAGAATCCGCGACGTGCCTTCATTGAGTGCTATCGGGAGATCAGGCGACAGCAGCCTGAGTTGGTTAGCGTCTATGAGAGCCAATGGGGCGGCTTTGATCCGGAGTGGGTTCAATCGTGGCCCGAAGACCAGCCTCGTTGGGAGTTGAGGCTTGTCCGCGCCTAGTCTAGAGCGGTTCTCCGAATGCTCAGGTGAACGTCATGCCATCCTTGCTCAAACAGCTAGAAAATCTTGATCTCCCGAAAGTGGAGCCTCTGGCACTTCCCGAGGCGGTGAAGCTTATGGCGGGTCGACTCGGCCTAGAAGTGATGCTCACCTGTCGGGACGTCCCAGAGCAGTACGAGATCACTAAGGATGGTGCTTCATCCGGCTATGTCCGGGTGCGGTGGGGCGGCATGTCCGTGGACTATCCGGAGGCAGGTGACGAAGAACTCTACGAGGGATCGGTCGACGGCTTTGGCGGCTTTACCGATCACGAGAGGGAAGCAAAGCTTCTCCTCGCGCTCGGTCTGATTGCGGCGCGGATGATGAGGGCATGAGCCTCACCTCTCCTGAAGCCGGCCGCGACGAGCCGCTGGACGTGTCGCTCCGGCCGACGGGCTTTGCCGAGTTCATCGGGCAGGCCCCGGCGCGGGCCAATCTCGAGGTCTTCATCGCGGCTGCCAAGGCGCGGAAGGCCGCGCTCGATCATGTGCTGTTCGTCGGCCCGCCGGGGCTGGGGAAGACCACATTGGCACAGATCGTGGCGCGCGAACTCGGCGTCGGGTTCCGGGCGACGTCGGGGCCGGTGATCGCCAAGGCCGGCGACCTTGCGGCGCTGCTCACCAATCTCGATGAGCACGACGTGCTGTTCATCGACGAAATCCACCGGCTCAACCCGGCGATCGAGGAAATCCTCTATCCGGCGATGGAGGATTACCAGCTCGATCTGATCATCGGCGAGGGCCCGGCGGCGCGCTCGGTGCGGATCGATCTCAGCAAGTTCACGCTGATCGGGGCGACGACGCGGGCGGGGCTCTTGACGACGCCGCTGCGCGATCGCTTCGGCATCCCGATCCGGCTCAATTTCTATTCGCCCGAGGAGCTGGTGCAGATCGTCGAGCGCGGCGCGCGGCTGCTCGGCATCGGCATGGCGCCCGATGGGGCGCTGGAGATCGCGCGCCGCTCGCGCGGCACGCCGCGCATCGCCGGGCGGCTGCTGCGGCGGGTCACGGATTTCGCGCTGGTGGATGGCGCCAAATCGATCACCCGGGCGGTCGCCGACAAGGCGCTGCTGCGCCTCGATGTCGATGCGCGCGGGCTCGACCAGCTCGACCGGCGGTACCTCACGACTATAGCAGAGTTCTACAATGGCGGGCCGGTCGGGGTAGAAACCATCGCGGCGGCGCTGAGCGAGCCGCGCGACGCCCTCGAGGAGATCGTCGAGCCCTACCTGATCCAGCAGGGCTTCATCCAGCGCACCCCACGTGGCCGCATGTTGACGGCGCTGGCGTTCACGCACCTGGGGATGACGGTGCCGCAGGGATTTGTGGGGACGCAGGCGAGCCTGTTCGAGGACGAGGCGGGCGAGCCATGAGCGCCTCCCATCGCCACGAGGTCCGCGTCTACTACGAGGACACCGATTTTTCGGGCAACGTCTATCACGCGGCGTATCTGCATTTCTTCGAGCGCGGGCGGACGGAGTTTTTGCGCGCCGAGGGCATCCACCACTCGGAACTGGCCAAGGACGGCATCGCGTTCGCCGTGCGGTCGATGGAGATCGACTTCCCGCGGGCGGCGCATATCGACGATCTGCTGGTGGTCGATACGGCCGTGGTGGAGATCAGCGGGGCGCGGTTGACACTCGACCAGTCGATCGAGCGGGGCGACGAACTGATCGCCCGGGCGAAGGTCGTGGTGGTCGCCATCCGGACGGACGGGCGGGCGACCCGGTTGCCGAGGAACCTGCTGGCGAGCTTCGGCTCAAGGGCCTGAACCCGCCGCGGAATCGGATTGTTAACCTGTCATTGACCATAAGTAAGGCAGGGCATGCCGGTGCCCGCAAAGGTCCGGAATTCCGGGCTTTCTCTTAAATTTGACAAATTCTGCCCGCATCGACGCCCGACATATCGGTGCATCGCCTCACGACGAAAATCCCGATTTCGGCGTTTTCGCGCGGGTGCACCAGGGGGCCGGTCCGGCGGACCGAGACGAAAGGACTCTACGCATGGACGCATCGAGCGCGGTGGACGTCGTCACCACGACGCCGGCGGCGATTGATTTCTCCCTCCTCGGCTTGTTCCTGAGCGCCGACTGGGTGGTCAAAATCGTCATGCTGGGCCTGTTGGCTGCCTCGGTCTGGTGCTGGGCGATCATCGTCGACAAGTCGCTGCTCTACGGCCGCGCCGGCCGCGAGATGAACCGGTTCGAGAAGGTGTTCTGGTCCGGCCAGTCGCTCGAAGAACTCTACCAGCAGATGCAGGAACGGCCCTCGATGGGGCTCGGGGCGATCTTCGTTGCCGCCATGAAGGAATGGAAACGCAGCCACGAGCAGAACGCGGCGAGCTATCTGGGCGTCCAGGCGCGGCTCGAAAAAGTGCTCGATGTCGCCATCTCGCGCGAAAGCGAGGGCCTCGAAAAGCGGCTCGGGTTCCTGGCGACGGTGGCATCGGCTTCGCCCTTCATCGGCCTTTTTGGCACGGTATGGGGGATCATGAACTCGTTCACCTCGATCGCGGCATCCAAGAGCACCAACCTCGCGGTGGTGGCGCCCGGCATCGCCGAGGCGCTGTTCGCGACGGCGCTGGGACTGCTCGCCGCCATTCCGGCGACCATCGCCTACAACAAGCTCTCGGCGGATTCGAACAAGCTGGTGACCCGGCTCGAGGGCTTTGCCGACGAGTTCGCGACGATCCTGTCGCGCCAGCTCGAAGCCAGGGGCCGCTGAGCCATGGCGATCTCGTTGGCCCAAGGCAATGGTGGACGCCGGCGCGGACGGCGCGCGTCCAAGCGGCCGATGTCGGAGATCAACGTCACCCCGATGGTCGACGTGATGCTGGTGCTCCTGATCGTGTTCATGGTGGCGGCGCCGCTGTTGACGGTGGGCGTCCCCATCGATCTGCCGCAGACCAGGGCCAAGGAACTCAATACCGACAGCAAGCCGGTCACCGTGTCGGTGACGCCGGCGGGCGACATCTACCTCGGCGAGACCCTGGTGCCGCTCGAAAACCTCGTCGATCAGATCAATGCCGCGTCGGCGAATGGCACCGAGGAGCGCATCTATGTGCGCGGCGATCAGACCGCCAACTACGGCGCGGTGATGAAGGTGATGGGCGTCCTCTCCGCCGCCGGGTTCTCCAAGATCGGCCTGATCACGACGCAGGAACAGGTCAGGTGAGGCGAATGAAGGCCGGTGTCACCACCTCGGTCCTCGCCCACGCCGCTCTCCTGATCATCGTGATCGTGGGGTTGGGGTCGGCCAAGCCGCTCGAGCCCGGGGTGGTGGAATCGATCGCGGTAGATCTGGTGCCGATTTCGGAGTTCACCAATATCCGGCAGGGCTCGCTCGACAGCACCGTGGTCGAGACCGAAACGCCGGCCGTGGTCGAAACCGAAAAGCCCGCTGAACTGGCCCAGCCGACCGGCAACACCGAGCAAGACCAGGTGACGCCGGAGGAGACCGACAAGGCAACGCCGGCGCCGGTGGTCAACACCGCACCCGAGCCGGTGCCCGATCCGCAGCCGGTGCCGGAGCCTGATCCGGTGCAGGAGCCGACGCCCGAACCGCAGCCGGTGGCCGCGCCCGACCCGGCGCCCGCGCCGACGCCCGCCGAGCCTCAGCAGGAGGTTGCCGCGGCGACCGGCGAGGAGCCTGCGGCCAATGTCGCGCCGATCCCGGCGATGCGTCCGGCGCAGCTGCAGAAGGCGCCGGCCAAGCCCAAGGAGGTCGTCAAGACCGCCGAGGTGGCGCCGAAGAAGGCCGAGACGCCGACGAAACAGAAGCCGCAGGCCAAGCAGCCCGACCAACAGGCCAAGGAGGCCGATCAGGTCGCGGCGCTGATCAATTCGGAGAAATCGCGCGGGGCGACGACCGGCGAGGGCGGCACGCCGACGCTGGGCAAGAACACCGGGCGCTCGGCGACGCTGACCCAGTCGCAACTCGATGGGCTGGTGGCGCAGATCAAGGGCTGCATGAACGTGCCGGCCGGCGCGGCGGAAGCCGGGATCACGGCGCAACTGCATTTCAATCTCGACGCGGCGGGCAACGTCGTCGGCGTCCCCGATATCATCAGTTCCGGCGCAACCCCGCTCGACCGGGCGTTGTCGTCGGCGGCCCAGCGGGCGGTCAAGCGCTGCGGACCGTATCTGATGGCGACGAACCAGGAAGTCCAGGCGACATTCGACCCGCGCGAGCTGATGTGAGAGAACGCGCCCCAGAAATTGTGAAGGAGATCACGATGCACGCACTCACCCGGCGACATCTTCTCAAACTCGGCCTCGCCGGAGGCGCGCTGCTGGCGGCGGGTTCGCCCGCTCAGGCGCTGGTCAGCATCGTGGTTTCGGGCGGCAATTTCGTACCGCTGCCGATCGCCATTCCGGATTTCGCCTCGTCCGATCCGAGTTTCGGCAAGGAGATCGCCGATATCGTCCGCGCCAACCTCACGCGCTCGGGGCTGTTCGCGCCGCTCGATCCGGCGACGCTGCCGGCGCAGGTGGGTGACGTCGACACCACGCCGGCCTTTGCCGACTGGCGCGCCATCAACGTCGATGCGCTGGTGATGGGAAAAGTCGAGCGCGGCGGACAAATTTCGTCCGCGGTGCGCGTGTGGGACACCCAGGCGGCGCAGGAGGTGGCCGGCAATACGTCCAACGCCGATCCGCAAAGCTATCGGCGCATCGCGCACATCGTTTCGGACGCGATTTATGCCTCGCTCGCCGGCGAGAGCGGCTATTTCGACTCGCAGGTGGTGTTCATTTCCGAGAGCGGTCCCAAGGCCAACCGCAAGAAGCAGCTGGCAATCATGGACCAGGACGGCGCCAATGTGCAGGTGCTGAGCTCGGGCGCCGCGCTGACGCTGACGCCGCGGCTCAGCCGCGACAATTCGATGCTGGCCTTCACCAGCTACGAGGACGGCAATCCGCAGGTCTATGTCGCCCAGCTCGGCGGCAAATCGAAAAAGCTCGTCAACAACGCGCCGATGTCGTTCGCGCCGCATTTCTCGCCTGACGGTTCGACCATCGCGTTCTCGGTCTCGAATGGCGGCGTGACCAACATCTACGCGGCCGGGGTCAATGGTGGAAAGCCGGTGCAGCTGACCTCGGGCGCGGCGATCGACACCTCGCCATCCTACTCCCCCGATGGGAGTAGAATCGTGTTCGAGTCGGACCGGGGCGGGCAGCCGCAGATCTATGTGATGGGAGCGGGCGGCGGCGGGGCGCAGCGCATCTCCTATGGCGACGGCAGCTACTCGACGCCGGTGTGGTCGCCGAAAGGCGATCTGATCGCCTACACGCGACAGGCCGGTGGCAACTTCCAGATCGGCACGATGAAGCCCGATGGCTCGGACGAGCGTATCCTCGTGAACAGCTTCCACGCCGAGGGCCCGAGCTTTTGTCCCAACGGCCGCGTCATCATGTTCTTCCGCGATGGGGGCGGCGACAGCGGGCCGGGGCTGTGGACGGTCGACATCTGGGGCCGCAACGAACAGCAGATCAAGACCGACGCGTATGCGTCCGATCCCAACTGGGGCTCGCTGAGGGTGTAGCCTGTGCCGTTTGCCGTCCGCCGGCCGGGTGTCGCGGACATCCTCTATGTGATGGCGACCGAGCTCGAATATGGGCCGGCGCTCCGCAGCCGCATCTCGCCGCTGATCACCGGGGTGGGCCCGGTCGAGGCGGCGATGGCGGTGACCGAAAGGCTGACGCGGCTCGCCGTCGACGACAGGCTGCCCCTGCTGGTGGTGTCGCTTGGTTCCGCCGGATCGGCCGAACTCGAGCAATGCGGGCTCTATCAGGCGAGCGAAGTGTCGTGGCGCGACATGGATGCCTCGGCGCTGGGGTTCGAGGCGGGTGTGGTGCCGTTCCTCGATCTGCCGGCGACGCAGCGGCTCGGGCCGTTCGTGCCGGGGCTGCCCCTGGCGGCGCTCTCGACCGGGGCGAATATCGTCTCCGGCGAAGGCTATGACGGGATCGAGGCAGCGATGGTCGACATGGAGACCTACGCCGTGCTGCGCGCCTGCCAGCGCTTCGGGCTGCCACTGATCGCGCTCCGCGGCATCTCGGACGGCGACCGCGAGCTGGGGTCGCTCGCCGATTGGACGCAGTATCTGGGGATCATCGACGTGAAGCTGGCGGAGGCCGTCGACGGCCTCGAAGCGGCGGTTGCGGCAGGCACGCTGGAGTGGGGGAGCTAGGACGAAGGTCTATTCGCGACCTTTTCGACGATCTCGGGCGCAGCATCGATGACTTTCAGGAGCAGCCGGCCGGCAGGGTCCGGCTTGCGCCGTCCCTGTTCCCAGTTGTTGATGGTCGAGGCGGGGATGCCGAACTTTTGCTCGAACTGTTTAGCCGACCGCGCCACCTTTTTGCGGATGGCGCGGATGCGCTCGACCGGCATGGGGTCGATGTTGACGGTCTCCAGCGCGATCTCGCCGCGCTTCCAGGCGCGGACTTCTTTGAGGCTCTCGATCAGCGCCTCGCCAAAATCGAAATCACTCTTCTTGGTCATCGGTCACGTCCTCAATGAGAGCCAAAGCGGCCCTCCGCTGTTCGTTGGTCAGGTCAGATTGTTCGTTCTTGGCATAGGCGAACATCATCAGCGCGGCATCTTCCGTCACGACGAGGAAGTAGATGGCCCGTCCGCCACCGCGCTTGCCGCGACCGCCGAACCCGAAGCGCACCTTGCGAACGCCGCGAAGTCCCGGGACCACGTCGCCAACGAACGGGTCGGTTGCGATGGCTTGCTCCAGCTTCTCCTGCTCGCTGGCCGTGACGCCGATCCGCTTGAGATCTTTCACATATCGCTTGGTGCGAATGACCTGCATGCAGGTGTAGATACGCCATTGGCGTAGGTCTTACAAGCCAAGCTCGTCGTGTCGAGGTGGTTGTGTCCCCCATGCAACAAGGCTGAAAACGCCGGATTTCCGCCACATTTGGGCCGCGTTGACCAGCAATTAACCAGTCCAGCCAACCCGGCCTTAAGATAACGCCGAGTAAAAAGCGGCTTCGAAATCCTAAGTCTCAGGAGAGCAAACCGGATGCGTTCCACAACGCCCATCTTCGGCCTTTTGCGCGCAGCCGCGCTGGTCGTTCTCGTCGTCGCGCTCGCGGCATGTTCCCGCAACGGCACCGGCGTCGGCAATATCGGGCCGGGCGGCGGCCCGCCGGGCAGCCAGCAGGAATTCCTGGTGACGGTCGGCGACCGCGTGTTCTTCGAGACCGACTCCTCGGCGCTCACCGCGACCGCACAGGCGACGCTCGACAAGCAGGCCGTCTGGCTCAACAAATACACCAACTACAAGATCCTCATCGAGGGCCACGCCGACGAGCGCGGCACCCGCGAGTACAACATCGCGCTGGGCGCCCGGCGCGCCTCGGTGGTGGTGAGCTACCTGGTCAGCCGTGGCGTCAACGCCGGGCGGATCACCTCGAAATCGTTCGGCAAGGAGCGCCCGGT
Source organism: Devosia nanyangense (assembly GCA_016213505.1). Taxonomy (GTDB): domain Bacteria; phylum Pseudomonadota; class Alphaproteobacteria; order Rhizobiales; family Devosiaceae; genus Devosia_A; species Devosia_A nanyangense. Next base: position 2,842 of record JACRAF010000024.1, on the reverse strand, counting down.
GGCCATCTGTGACGATATTTCGTGCTGGTCACAAAATCGCCGCGCTGTGACGGTCGTTCAGTAATCGTGATGGCCCTTCGGGGCCGTTACGGAGGCATAAGCGCCGGGCACCCGCGTAATTGGGTCCCGGCGCTTTCTTTTTGTCGAAATTGCCGGCTAGTTCTCGGTCACTGATTTCGGCTCGTGTCGTTCGACAACACCCACGGAGATTGATCGTGCGTCTTTCCCTTCCCAAAGGGACGGCGCGGGGGCTCACGGCCTTCGCTATTGTCCTGATCATGGGCGTGTTCGCGCCCGAATTCGTCGTTGCCCAGAGCAAGTCGGAAGCCCAGATCACCGTGCGACTTCAGGAGCTTGAGGACACGGTCCGCACGCTCACCGGCCAGGTCGAGGGTCTGCAGTTCCAGCTCACGCAGATGCAGGAGCTGCTGCAGAAAATGCAGGACGACAACGAGTTCCGTTTCCAGCAGCTGGAAGGCGGTGCCGGAAAAAAAACTGATGCGGCAACCCAATCCGGCGGCGCGACGCCGACCGGCGCGTTGCCGCAGGCCCCAGCGGGCGAACAGACGACCGACCCTGCAACCACCACACCGCCGGCACCGCTTGGCACTGATGCCAGCGCTCCGGCCGATGCAGGTACAGCGACCGGCGACAGCCTCGGCGATTCCGCCGACCCCCTGCTCGGCACCGGCAACAGCTCGGGGGCTTTGCTCGGCACCATCCCCGAGGCCGATGCCGATGCGCTCAATGGCGGGCGGCCGCTGAACCTCAATCTCGACAGCAGCCAGGAACTGTCGAACGGCGACGCCGAGGCGCAATACGCGGCGGGATACGAAGCGATCGTGCGCGGCGACTATCCCTTCGCAGAGGAGCAATTCCGGCAGTTCGTGGCGCTCTACCCCAAGGACCCGCAGGCGCCGGATGCGGCCAACTGGCTGGGCGAGGCGCTGCTGCAACGGCAGGCCTATGACGAGGCGGCCGACGTGCTGCTGACCGGGTTCCAGAACTACGGCAGCTCGGCGCGGGCGCCGGACCTCTTGCTCAAGCTCGGCATCGCATTGGCCGGCGCCGGCGAGCAGGACACGGCGTGCCGGACGTTCTTCGAGGTGGCGAAGCGCTACACCGAGCAGCCGGCGGCCTTCACCCAGCGGCTTGCCGACGAAAAGGCAAAGGCCAAATGCCCGGTGTGAGCAGCCTCGATCTCGAGACGCTGTTCGCGCCGGTCGCCGGCATGACGAAACTCGGGCTCGCCGTCAGCGGCGGGCCGGATTCGCTGGCGCTGATGCTGCTTGCCGCCGAGTGGGCGGGGGCGGAAGGGCGGCCGGGGCTGGTGGTCTATTCCGTCGATCACGGGCTTCGCCCGGAGGCGGCGGACGAGGTTGCGATGGTGCTTGCCGAGGCGGCGAAACTCGGCCTCGCGGCGCGGGCCCTGCGCTGGGACGGCGACAAGCCCGAGACGGGCGTCCAGGCTGCGGCGCGCAAGGCGCGCTACGGGCTGACGGCGGCGGCGATGGCGGCCGACGGCGCCGATATCCTTCTCACCGCGCATCATCAGGGCGACCAGGCCGAGACCGTGCTGATGCGGCTCGCGCATGGCAGCGGGATCGAGGGCCTGCGCGGCATGGACGCGATGGCGACGGTCGAAGGCTGCCGGCTGTTCCGGCCGCTTCTCGGGGTCGATCCTGAGGATCTGCGCGAGGTGGCCGACGCTGCCGGGCTCGTGCCGGCCAGCGACTCGAGCAACCATGACCGGCACTATGAGCGCGTGCGCTGGCGACAGACCATGCCGCTGCTCGCCGAACTCGGCCTCGATCGCAAGCGGCTGGGCGCGTTCGCCGCGCGGATGGCCGATGCCGATGCGCTGATCGGGATTGAAGCCGACAAGGCGTGGACGGCGCTGGTGCATCGCGGGGCCGACGGCGACGCCGGGCTGCCGCATGCGGGGCTCGCGGCGCTGCCGCGCGCGGTTGCGGTGCGGCTGATGGTCAGGGTGCTGCGATCCGTGGGCGGCGAGCGCAAACCACATGCGCTGAGCGCCGTCGAGGCGCTGTGCGACCGGCTCGCCGGGCGTGGCGCGCTGAAGCCGGCGACGCTTCATGGCTGCCTCGTTCAGAGCGACGGATTGACCGTTTCGGTGCGGCCCGAAGGGGCGCGGAATGCCCGGGTGGCGCTGACGGCGAATTAACCGCGGAGGGGCTTTGGGTTGGACTTGAGGGGCGATTCCGCGCACCCTCCCGCCCTTGTAACGCCTTACTGCCGGGCTTATCTTTGCCCGAACCACCGGCACCGCTCCCCCCGGCCGGTCATCAGGACAGGATTGATGAACGTCAATTTTCGCAACTTTGCCATCTGGCTCGTCATCCTCTTCATGCTGATGGGCCTGTTTCAGGTCTTTCAGTCCTCGACGCGTTCGATTTCAGTTGCCGACAAGAGCTACAGCCAGTTCGTGACCGATGTGGACGCGGGCTCGGTGACGTCGGTGACGATCGTCGACGACGTGGTCCAGGGCGTCCTCAAGGACGGTTCGCGGTTCGAGACGGTGATCCCGGCCAATACCGATATCGTTTCGCGCCTCGAAGACCGCGGCGTGCAGATCACCGCCAAGGCGCCTGAATCGAGCCCGTTCTGGTCGATCCTCTTGTCGAGCTGGCTGCCGTTCCTGGTCATCATCGGCGTGTGGTTCTTCTTCATCCGGCAGATGCAGGGTGGCGGACGCGGCGGCGCCATGGGCTTTGGCAAATCGCGCGCCAAGCTGCTCACCGAAACGCATGGCAAGGTGACGTTCGAGGACGTCACCGGCGTCGACGAGGCTAAGCAGGATCTCGAGGAGATCGTCGAATTC
>JACRAF010000022.1 GCA_016213505.1 Devosia nanyangense | reverse complement strand
GGCCTGTTCCTCATCTACAAGGCGGTGCACGAGATGCACGCCGAGATCGAGGAACCGCACGAGCCGACCCTGCAGCAGCAGGCCAAGGCCGCGCTTTCGGCGATCATCGTCCAGATCATCCTCATCGACATGGTGTTCTCGATCGACTCCATCGTCACCGCTATCGGCATGGCACAGCACGTCGAGGTGATGGTCGCCGCGGTCGTGGTCGCGGTCGGGCTGATGTTCCTCGCCTCCGGCCCGATTGCCGGGTTCGTGTCGCGGCACCCGACGACCAAGATGCTGGCGCTGGCGTTCCTGCTGCTGATCGGCGTGTCGCTGGTCGCCGACGGCCTCGGCTTCCACATCGACAAGGGTTACATCTATGCCGCGATGGCGTTCGCGGTGCTGGTCGAGGCGGTCAACATCGTCTCCAAGCAGCGCAAGCTCGCGAGCCGCGGCGCTGCGCCCATGCCCGTGCACGCCGGCGCTAGCGGCGGCATGCCGGTGGAGCAGATCGTCGAGCCTAGGCCGAGGCCCAAGCCGCAGTCCCAGTCGCGGCCGAAATCGGCGCCACGGAGGAAGTGATGAGCCGCGCGTTCGTCGTCCGGGAGACGGGCGGGCCGGACAAGATGCAGTTGGAGGAGCGCGAGGTTGGCGCTCCCGGACCGGGCCAGATCCGCGTCCGCAACAAGGCCATCGGCGTCAACTTCGTCGACGTCTATCAACGCGACGGGCACTACAAGGTCGACCTGCCGTTCGTCCCGGGCAATGAGGGCGCGGGGGAGGTGGTGGCGGCAGGCGAGGGGGTCACCGAGTTCAAGCCCGGCGACCGCGTGGGCTACACCGGGCCGGTCGGCGCCTATGCCGACGAGCGGCTGCTTCCGGCGGGCCGGGCGTTCAGCCTGCCCGAGGGCATCGACTTCGAAACCGCGGCGGCGGTGATGCTCAAGGGCGGCACGGCGCACTATCTTCTGTTCGAGACCCATGCGGTGAAGCCAGCGGAGACCATCCTCGTCCACGCCGCGGCGGGCGGCGTCGGCTCGATTCTCGCGCAATGGGCGACGGCGCTGGGGGTCCGGGTGATCGGCACCGCCGGGTCGGACGAGAAGGTTGCGCTGGCGAGAGCGTCGGGCTGCGATCCCGCGATCAACTATCGCACCACGGACTGGGTGAAGGCGGCGCGCGAGGCGACCGGCGGCAGGGGCGTCGATGTCGTCTACGACGGCGTCGGCAAGGCGACCTGGGACGGCTCTCTCGATTGCCTGAGGCCGCGCGGGTTGATGGTCAGCTACGGCAGCGCCTCGGGCTACGTGACGGTGCCGAACCTCACAGTGCTCGCCACCAAGGGATCGCTCTATGTGACGCGGCCGACGACTGGTTCGTATCATGCCTCGACCGCCGAGTTGCGCGCCTCGATGACGGCGACGTTCGAGGCGTTGCTGAGCGGCAAGTTCAGGGTCGCGATCAACCAGCGCTTCCCGCTGGCCGAGGCGCCTGAAGCGCACCGCGCGCTCGAGGCCCGCCAGACCACCGGCTCGAGCCTCCTCATCCCCTGAATCCCCTGACTGGACGACGTTGCAGCCAGCGGCTAAAGCCAAAGCCACGGGCAGGTGGCAGAGCGGTTGATTGCTCCGGTCTTGAAAACCGGCGAACGTGCAAGCGTTCCGGGGGTTCGAATCCCTCCCTGCCCGCCAGACCAGTGGTCTACCACTTGTCGTCCGGCCACTCGTGCCCGGCAAGCCAGTAGTCGCCTTCTTCGAGCCGGATGACTCCGGCGGCCTTGCCAACGCGGTCGAGGACGCCCGCGAGCGACGCCTCCGGCGCATTGCCGGCGACCGCGACGCCGCGTTCAATCAATTCGGAGAGCAGGGCGGCGCGCGAGACAGGCTGCATACGCTCCTGAATGATCCGTCGGACTTCCGCTGCGACCCGTTGTTCGTCGGCATTTGCCAGCGGTTTGAGGTGTAAGGAGGCGCCCGGCCGGCGGCGAGCATCCTCGAGCGCAGCCAGCTGTCCCTCGACGACAGCCAATTCCGACGTCAACGCGTCGCGTCTCGCGACGAGTTGGCGGTGCTGGGTGTCCAGCGCCGCCGGGTCCGAGTTGGCCATAGGTCCACCTCCCGGTCGTTCGCGGCAGCATATGAGAACGCCATTTGTCGAGCAACAGGATGAGGATAGGACGGCCAGCGCATCGCCGACGCTGCGGGGGCCGCCGCCAGGGGACCTCCCGGTCGCCGCCGTTTTCCTTGATTGCCCATCGTTGCGCGAATATGTTGTGAGGGCCAGAGATCGATTGGCGCACCGGAGCATGCCTGCTGGGAATGCGCACGTGTCCGAACTGTCAGTTCAGTAATGTCGACAGCGCCCGTTTCTGCAGCAATTGCGGCAATTCTCTCGAAAGCCAGCGACCGGTTGAGGGCGAACGGCGGTTCGCCACGGTTCTCTTTGCCGACGTAGCCCGCTCGACCTCCATCGCCGAGCAGCTCGATCCCGAAGACTGGACGCTCATCATGAATGGCGCGTTCGGACTGATGAACGCGGCCGTATCGCGATATGGCGGTACCGTCTCGCGCCTGATGGGCGATGCCGTGCTCGCGCTTTTCGGCGCCCCGATTGCCCATGAAGACGACGCTGAGCGGGCTGTGCGCGCGGGCCTCGAGATCCAGCAGTCGGCCAAAGAGTATGCGCAGACCGTGAAGCGCCGCCACGGTGTCGACTTCGATCTCAGAGTGGGGGTCAACACCGGCACCGCCGTGCTCGCCTTCGTGGGCGACGCGATCAAGACCGAGTATACGGCGATGGGCGATGCGGCCAACGTTGCCGCACGGCTGCAATCGGCGGCGGAGGCGGGCACGGTCCTGATCAGTGCCGATACCTACCGCCTGGTGCACACGCAGTTCGACTTTCGGCCGCGCGGCGCGATCGCCATGAAGGGAAAGCTGGAGCCGGTCGACAGCTACGAGGTCACAGGCGTCAAGGCCGTCCCCGGACAGGCTCGCGGCCTCGAAGGGCTGACGTCCGCCATGGTCGGCCGCGATAAGGAAATCGCCCTGCTTCGCGACCGCTTGGAGGCCCTCGACAAGGGGGCCGGCGCGGTTGTCGCCGTCGTCGGCGAGGCCGGGCTCGGCAAGTCCCGCCTGCTTGCCGAACTCAAGCATCTCAGGGATAGCAGGAACCCACCTCCCGCCTGGAGCGAGGCACGCGCAATTTCCTATGGCCAGTCCATTCCCTACCATCCGTGGCGGCAGCTCGGCCGCCACTTGATCGACGCATCGGAAATGGATCCGGCCCCGGTGGTGCGCGACAAGCTCAGCGCCTTCGTCGATCGACTGCATCTGCGGCAGGCCGATATGCCGTTCTACGAAATCATGCTGGCCGCCGACACCGAGGAAACGCGCCTGACGCTGGCGACGCTGTCGGGCGAAACGGTGGTCAGCGGCGTCGCCGCGGCGGTGGTCAACGCGGTCAAGGCGGCCCTGCGGGCGGATGGCGGCATGCATCCGCAAATTATCGTCATGGACGACCTCCACTGGTCCGACAGTGCGACACTCGAACTGATCGCGCAGGTCGCAACGCTCGCTGCCTTCGAGCCGCTGTTGATGATATGCGTCCTGAGGCCCGACCGGCGGGCTCCGAGCTGGCAGCTCGTCGATCGCCTGCAGGCCAGCCTCGGCGGCTCGTTCGCGCGCATCGACCTCGAGCCGCTCGACGCTGCCGCCTCGAGCGAGCTGCTGGGCAACCTGCTTCAAATCGAAGACCTGCCCGAGAGCATCCGCAAGCAGATCCTCGAGCGCTCGGAGGGCAATCCCTTCTACCTCGAGGAAGTGCTGCGCTCCCTGATCGATGCCGGCCAGGTGGTCCGCGAGGGCGAGCATTGGCGGGCGACGCGCGCCATCCTCGAGGCCACGATCCCCGAAACCCTCGCGGGCGTGCTGAGCGCGCGCATCGACCGGCTCCCTGAAAGCACCAAGCGCGTGGCGCAGACCGCCGCGGTCATCGGCCGGGTGTTCCAGCACCGGGTGCTCGAACAGGTCTGCCGTGCGGCACCGGCCGCCGAGCGCGTCGATCACGTCGAGCCGCACATCGCGGCGCTTTCCTATGAGCAGCTGGTCCGCGAACGAGCTCGCGATCCGGAGCGCGAATACATCTTTAAGCATGCGCTCACCTGCGAGGCAGCGTATGGCCTGTTGCTCAAATCGCGCCGCCGCGACCTCCACGCGCGCACCGGCATGGCTCTGGAATCGCTGTTTGCCGACCGCCGCGACGAGTTCGCGGCGATGCTGGCGCACCATTTTGCCGAGGCCGAGGACCTGCCGCGGGCGCTGGACTATTCGATGCGCGCCGCGGCCAATGCGCGCCGGCTGTTCGCCGCCCGCGAGGAGCTCGAGCACCGCGAGACCATCGTCAAGCTGCTCGACCACATGCTGGACCAGCCGCCCTCGGTGATGATCGACGCGGTGATCGACTGGGTTACGGTGCGGCACCGGCTCAACATGTATGAGGGCACGCTCGAGCGGCTCGCGACGGCGGTGAGCCTGGCGCGCGAGAGCAAGGACGATCGGCGTCTCGGCCTCTCGCTCTCGTGGACGGCCAACATCCACATGGTCACCGGCTTTCCATCGCGGACCGTGCCCTATCTGATCGAGAGCGCGGAAATCGCCAAGAAGCTCGGCGACGAACAGCTCACGTTGCTGCCGCTGTTCTTCGGCACCTGGTCGCTGGTCGATCGCGACCCGATCACTGCAGCCGAGAAGCTTCAGGAGGTGATCGACATCGCCCGGCGCCACGACATGGGCGACGTCGTCGGGCATGCGATTTCGTACAAGGCGATCGCCTATGCGCGAGTTGGCCGGTTCGACGAGGCGCGGGCGCTGATCGATGAGGCGCTGGAGGTGGAGAAGACGACCAACTCCCCGGTCAAGCGGGCCGACATCCACATCGGGGTCGCCATGGCTCTCTACGACATGGACGAGATCGACGAGGGCCTCGAGCACGCCAAGATCGGCGCCGAGCTGGCGTTCGGCGCGCGTGGATTCGAATGCGCCTGCGCAGGCTACTTCGAACTCGGTCGCGGCCGTCTCGAGCAGCACCGCATCGAGGACGCCCTCGCCGACCTCGGTCGGTCGCTGACCTTGGCCCAGGACGCAGGATTCGAGGGCTACATGAACGTCATCCATGGCTCCATCGCCGCGGCCGAGTTCGAGAACGGTCGGCCCGCCGCCGTCGAGCGCCTCAAGACCGCTGCCGAGAACGCCCGCACGCTGGGCGACGACTACGCCGCCTCGGTGCTGACCCTACCGCTCGGCCGCAGCCTGCTGCGCCTGGGACGGCACGACGAGGCGCGGTCCGCGCTCGCATTGGCGATCGGCTATTTCCGCGAGAAGGGAATGAGCCCCTATCTGGCACACGCCCTCGATCTGTCGGCCGATCTGAGCGAGGCCGAGGGCAAGGCAGAGGAAGCCGCGAGCCAGCGCAGCGAGGCGGAGTCGCTCCGCCTCAGCATCCATGCCAACGCAATCCCACCCGGCGAACTGATGGCAACTAGGGTCTGAACATGGAAAAGCCCGTCATTCTGGCGGTTGACGACGAACCGTCCGTTCTTGCTGCAGTGGCGCGTGACCTCAGGCGGCAATACGGCGCGGACTACGGCGTGATGCGTGCGGCGTCGGGCGCCGAGGCGCTCGAATTGCTGCGCGACCTCAAGCTCAAGAACGACGTCGTCGCCCTGTTGCTCGTCGATCAGCGCATGCCGGAAATGAGCGGCGTCGAACTGCTGCACGAGGCGATCAAGCTCTTTCCACTCGCCAAGCGCGCGCTGCTCACCGCTTATGCCGACACCGATGCGGCGATCAAGGCCATCAACGACGTCAAACTCGACCACTACCTGATGAAGCCCTGGGACCCGCCCGAGGAGCTGCTCTACCCGGTGCTCGACGATCTGCTCGACGATTGGCGGGCGGATTTTCACCCGGTGTTCGAGGGGGTTCGGGTCATCGACCAGCGCTGGTCGGCCGGCGGGCACAGCGTGCGCGATTTCATGACGCGCAATCTCATCCCCTATCGATGGCTCGATATCGAGACCGACCCGGAGGCGGCCGAGCTGCGCGCGCTTGCCGGCGCCACCGACAGCAAGCTGCCGCTCGTCGTCCTGCCGGACGGATCGACAATGTCGTCTCCCTCCGTCGCCGATCTGGCGGCGCGGCTCGGGCTGCATACCCGCGCCGAGATGGACACTTACGACCTCGTGGTCGTCGGGGCCGGGCCAGCGGGCCTTGCCGCCGCCGTCTATGCTGCGTCGGAGGGCCTTCGGACGCTGATCATCGAGCGCGAGGCGCCTGGCGGGCAGGCCGGCACGAGCTCGAAGATCGAGAACTATCTCGGCTTTCCAGCCGGCCTCAGCGGTAGCGATCTGGCGCGTCGCGCCGTCGCGCAGGCCAAGCGGTTCGGCGCGGAGATTCTCGCTCCCGTCGAGGCGATCAGTCTCGAGTCGCGCGACGGATACCACATCGTCTCCCTCAGCGACGGCTCGAGCGTGGCCTCCCAGGCGCTGCTGATCTCGACCGGAGTCTCCTATCGCCTGCTCAATGTGCCGGGGGCGGACCGGCTCGCCGGCGCCGGCGTGTTCTACGGCGCTGCCATCACCGAGGCGCTTGCCGTCAAAGACCAGGATGTCGTCGTCATCGGCGGCGGCAATTCCGCCGGTCAGGCGGCGCTCTATCTGGCGCGGTTCGCGAGGTCCGTTACCATCCTCGTGCGCGGCAAAGGCCTCGCCGACAGCATGTCGCAATACCTGATCGCACGGATCGAGGAGACCGAGAACGTTTACCTCAGGACCGGGGCGTCGGTGAGCGAGGTGCATGGGGATCAGAATCTCACCGAAATCTCCATCCTCGACGCCGAGACCAAGGCGGTCACACGCACGCCGGCACAGGCCATCTTCATGTTCATCGGCGCGGCGCCGCGTACCGACTGGCTCAAAGGCGCCCTGCAGCTCGATGCGCAAGGTTTTGTGCTCTCGGGTCCCGATCTCGAGCGCGAGCCGGGCCGCAAGCCGCACGGCTGGACGCTCGAGCGCGAGCCGTTCTGGCTCGAGACCAGCGTGCCTGGGGTGTTCGTCGCCGGCGACCTCCGGCATCTATCGACCAAGCGGATCGCCTCGGCGGTTGGTGAAGGCGCGATGGCGCTCAGTTTCGTCCATCAGCATCTGCGCGGTCCCGCGCCCGCCCCGCGTCCGGCTCGAGTGACCGGATCGTGACGCGGTGACCGCAGGCACGGAGCGCGACGCACTGCACCAGGTGATCCGGCAGGTGCCGCTGTTCGCCGCGCTGACCGACGCCGAAATCGAGCAGCTCGGCCGCGCGTCGAGGCGCTTCGCGGTGGCCGCCGGCGATGTGGTGATCGAGGAGGGTGCGGCGGGGGATTCGCTGTTCGTGGTCCTCGACGGTGAGCTCGAAGTCAGCAAGCGCGAGGGCGATCGGCAAACTGTCCTTGCGGCGCGCGGGGCGGGAGAGGTCCTGGGCGAGATGTCGCTGCTGCAGCAGACGCCCCGCACCGCGTCGGCCCGCGCCACGCGCCAAACCGATCTTCTCGAAATCGGTCCGGAAGCGTTCCGCACCGTACTCGAAAGCGATCCCGCGGTCGCCTCATCGATATTGAGGACAATGGCCGGGCGCCTCCGCAGCACGGAAGCATCCCTGGTGCAGCGCGAGAAGCTGGCGGCGCTCGGCACCCTTGCGGCGGGTCTTGCCCATGAGCTCAACAATCCGGCGGCAGCGATCCAGCGCGCCGGCCAGTATTTGAGCGAAGCGTTCGAGCAATGGCCGCGGGCAACCGCGGTCCTGCGCGCGATCGAGCTGACCCCGGCTGAGCAAGAGCAACTCGGCGAACTCGAGCGCGACCTCGCAGCGCCCGGCGCGGCTGAGGCGCAATCCACCCTCGACGAGCGACCGCTGACGTCGCGGCTCGAAGCGCTGGGGGTTGCCGAGCCCTGGGAAGTCGCACCCGTTCTCATCGCCTCGGGGTGGACCCTGCAGCAGGTTGAGGCCCTGGCGGCGATCTTTCCCGGAGCGCATCTCGATGCGGTGCTGCAATGGTTGAGGATCGGGCTTACGGCGCGACAGCTGATCGGCGAAATCCGCCGCAGCGCGCAGGCGATCTCGGAAATCGTCCGTGCCGTCAAATCCTACGCTTATCTCGACCAGGCCCCGATCCAGAACGTCGATCTCCGCGCCAGCCTCGAGGACACCCTGATGATCCTCAAGCACAAGCTCAAACAGGGCGTGCAGGTGGAGCGCGACTTCGCCTCCGACCTGCCACCCATCGAGGCCTATGGCGGCGAGCTCAACCAGGTGTGGACCAATCTGATCGACAACGCCGTCCAGGCGATGGACGGCAAGGGCATGTTGCAGCTGCGGGCGCGGCGTATCGGCGACGAGGTGGAAGTACGGATCGCCGACAACGGCCCCGGCATTCCGCCAGAGATCGCCCCGAGGATCTTCGAGCCCTTCTTCACCACCAAGGCGCAAGGGGTCGGCACAGGGCTTGGCCTCCATATCGCGCACAACATCGTCGTCAACCGGCACCGTGGCCGCATCGACTTCGAGACACAGCCGGGCCGGACCGAGTTCCGCGTGTCGCTGCCGATCCGGCTGCGACGGGAGCCGGAGAGCGTCACGAAGGAGCAGACCGATGGATAAGAAGACCGCGTGCTCCCACGTCTCCGAGGTTCGGCCCGTGACGCCCAGTTCGCCGGACTCGTGTCTCGAATGCCTGGCGCTGGGCGACCGCTGGGTGCATCTGCGCATCTGCCTGACCTGCGGACATGTGGGGTGCTGCAACGATTCCAAGAACCGCCACGCCACGGCGCATTTTCACGCCACCGGCCATCCGATCATCCAATCGTTCGAGCCAGGCGAGTCGTGGCGCTATTGCTATGTCGACGCGCTGGCCGTGCCCAATGGCAAGCCGCTCCGCGGCTAGTGGCATCGCTTCGGCCGAGGCTACCGGCGCAGCCAGGAGCGGGCGGCAGGGAGTGTGCAAAGCAGTCGCGCTGCCGCGGTTCCTTCGGTAAGAAATCGGGATGAGCGACGTTTTGTTCGTCCACAACAATTTCCCGGCGCAGTTCGGCTTCATCGCCCAGCGGCTGCGGGCCGATGGCCACCGCTGCGTCGCGATCGCCTCGGAGACCGGACGGGCGCCCGAGGGCATCGAGCTGGTCAAATGGTCGGCGAACCGGGGGACGACCGACGGCATCCTGCCGAGCGCCGTGCGCATCGAGGCCGACCTGATCCGTGGCGGCGCGGCGGCCGAGGCCGCACTGGCGCTCAGGTCCCGTGGTTTCGACCCGAAACTCATCATCGGCCACCCGGGATGGGGCGAGACGACGTATCTGCGTGAGATATTCCCCCGGGCGAGGCAGATCGCCTACGCCGAGTATTTCTATCGCAGCGTCGGCGGCGATGTCGGCTTCGACCCGGAATTCAGCCCGGCCAGCGCATCCCCGCATCTGCTCGCCGCCAAGAATGCCGGCATGGCGCTCGCCTTCGGCGAAGCCGAGGCGATCGTCACGCCGACGCCGTTCCAGCGCTCGCTGCTGCCGCCGATGGTCCGCGACCGCACGCACGTGATCCACGAGGGCATCGACACCACGAGTATAAAGCGCCATTCCACGCCGCGGCTGACGCTCGCCAATGGCAAGGTGATCGACGGCTCGCGGCCGCTGATCACCTTCATCAGCCGCCACCTCGAGCCATTGCGGGGCTTCCATATCTTCCTGCGCGCGCTGCCCAGGGTCATGGCGGCGGTGCCGGACGCCGATGTCGTGGTTATCGGCGCCGACGAGCCTGGTGGCTATGGCCGACCGGCGCCGGACGGCAAGACCTGGGGACAGCTGCTGATCGCCGAGGTCGCCGGCGGCCTCGACCGCTCGCGCATTCACTTCGTTGGACGCGTGCCGCATCCATTGATGATCGAGGCGCTGTCGCTGTCGACGGCCCACGTCTACTACACCTATCCGTTCGTCGTCAGCTGGTCGCTGCTCGAGGCGATGGCGGCCGAGTGCTTCGTCATCGCCTCGAACACCGCGCCGGTGCGCGATGCGATCACCAATGGCCAGGACGGCGTGCTGCTCGATTTCTTCAACGTCGGGGCGCTGAGCGACGCACTGATCGAGGCGTGCCGCGACCCGCAGAAATTCACGCCGATGCGCAAGGCGGCGCGCGAGACCATCCTCGCCCGCTACGACCGCGCCACGATCTGCGAGCCGGCCTGGCTGCGGCTGGTGGCGCCGATGCTGGAGGCCGGTTGATGGCGGAGGGCGATCCCAGGGCCACGCTGCTGCCGCTCGGCGACCAGTCGCTGTTGGTCAAGTTCGCCGACAGCCTGTCCGAGGCGGCCAATCGCGCCGCGATCGGCCTGGCGCGGCGGCTCGAGCGGGAACGACCGGATGGCGTCGCGGAGATCGTGCCGGGGCTGGTGTCGGTGCTGCTCAGGACGACGCCCGGGGTCGACCTGGCGCGCCTGCGCGGCGAACTGATGCTGGCGGTCGGCGGGGAGGCCGACCTGCCACCGCCCGCCGCGCGCACGGTCGCCATCACCTTCGACGGCGAGGACCTGCCGGAGGTTGCCGAACGGCTCGGCATTGCGCCGGACGAGTTCGTGGCGCACCACAATGCGACGTCACTGCGCGTGCTGGCGACGGGCTTTGCGCCCGGCTTCGTCTATTGCGGCTTTCACCCGGACGACCTGGTGGTGCCGCGGCGGGAGGCGCTGCGGCCCATGGTGCCGGCGGGCACAATCCTGTTCGCGGCGGGGCAGACCGCCATCGCCGCGACCCCCATCCGCACCGGCTGGCACGTAATCGGCAGAACCGCGTTCCAGAACTTCGATCCGGCGGCGATCCCGCCGACGACGCTCAGGCCGGGCGACGATATCCGCTTCACGGTGGCGCGATGACCGCGATCCTGCTCACCCGCGCCGGGCCGCTGACGACGCTGCAGGATGCCGGCCGCTTCGGCATGCTGGCCCACGGCATCAGCGCCTCGGGACCGATGGATCGCGGCGCTTATCTGGCAGCCGGTGCAGCGCTGGAACGGGCTGGCGAAACGGCGATCGAATTCTCGCAGGGCCTCGAATTCGACACCGTTGGCGACCTCCGGCTTGCCGTCGCCGGCGGCGACTTCAAGCTCTGGGTCAACGGCGCCGCGGCTGACTGGCCGGGTGCAATGACCCTCAAGTCCGGCGACCACGTCGCCATCGCGCCGGGTGCCTGGGGCAATTACGGCTATCTCCGCTTCGTCCGCGAGATCGACATTACTCCGGTGCTCGGCAGCCGCTCGACCAACGTCACGGTTGGGCTCGGCGGCTTCAAGGGCAGGGCGCTCAAGGCGGGGGACCGGGTCGGCTTCGGCGCAGAGGGCCAGCCGGTTGTGGCGTTGGACGCGCCGCGCAGCGAGGGCCCGATTCGGGTCATCTGGGGCCTCCACGCCGATCTCTTCGACGGCGCGGTGCGCCGCCGCTACGTCGAGCAGGGCTTCTTGGTCTCCACCAATCTCGACCGCATGGGGGTGCGGCTGACCGACCCCGTCGGCGTGTTCGACGGACAGCGCAAGCTCAATCTCGTCTCCGACGCCATCGTTCCCGGCGACATCCAGATTCTCGGCGACGGCACACCGATCGTCCTGATGCGCGACCACCAGCCGACCGGCGGTTACCCGCGCATCGCCACTGTCGTCAGCGCCGATCTCGATCGCTTCGCCCAGCTGCGGCCGGGCACCGAGGTCCGTTTCCGGCCGGTGACGCTGGAGCACGCGCGATGACGCGGCTCGATCTCAATGCCGATCTCGGCGAGGGCATCGGCGACGACAAGGCGATGCTCGCGATCGTCTCCTCCGCCTCGATCGCCTGCGGCGGCCACGCCGGCGACGAAGCCTCGATGCGGGCGGCGCTGCGGGCTGCCAAGGCGCGGGGCGTTATCGTCGGCGCCCATCCCAGCTTTCCCGACCGCGAGAATTTCGGCCGCACAAGGATGCTGCTGCCGCCCGAGGAACTCGATGCCTCGATCCGTGCCCAGGTGCGCACCCTGGTCGAGCTCGGCGACGAGGAGGGCTGGCCGGTGCGCTATGTGAAGCTGCACGGGGCGCTTGCCAACATGGCGGCGGAGGAACCGGCCGTCGCGGCGCTCTGCTTCGCCGGCGTCGAGGGGCTGGTGCAGGGTCTCGCCATCCTCGCCATCGACAACTCCGCCCAGGTCGAAGTGGCGCAAATGCTGGGGTTTCCGGTGATCCTCGAAGCCTACGCCGACCGGGCCTACACTCCCGAGGGGCTCCTGGTGGCGCGGGCGATGCCGGGCGCGGTCCTGCACGATACGGCCGAGATCGCGGAACGGGCGGTTCGCTTGGCGCAAAAGGGCGAAATCCTCGCCACGGACGGGACGGTGATCCGCAGCAAAGCGCGCTCGCTCTGCATCCATGGCGACACGCCGGGCGCCGTCGAGATCGCCATGGCTGTGAAGGCGGCGCTTGCGGCCGCGGGGGTTGAGATCAGGCCCACGTTCTGAAATACCCCGCCCATGACAGCCAAGATCATCGACGGAAAAGCGTTCGCCGAGGGCCTGCGGACCCGCATTGCCGGGCACGTGGCGCGGCTCAAGGCCGAGCACGGCATCACCCCCGGCCTCGCCGTGGTGATCGTCGGCGAGGACCCGGGCAGCCAGGTCTACGTCCGCAACAAGGCGAAACAGACCGTCGAAGTCGGCATGCACTCCGAGAAATACGAGCTGCCGGCCGAGACGCCGGAGGCGGACGTTCTGGCGCTGGTCGAGCGGCTCAATGCCGATCCGGCGATCCACGGCATCCTGGTGCAGCTGCCGGTGCCAAAACACATCGACCCCAACAAGGTCGTCCTGGCGCTGTCGCCCGACAAGGACGTCGATTGTTTCACTCCGGCAAGCGTCGGCAAGCTGCAGATCGGCCTGCCGGGGCCGGTGAGTTGCACGCCGCTCGGATGCCTGATGCTGCTGCGCGACACGCTCGGCAGTCTCGAAGGGCTGAACGCCGTGATCGTCGGGCGCTCCAACCTCGTCGGCAAGCCGATGGCGCAATTGCTGCTGCGCGAGAACTGCACTGTGACGGTGGCGCACTCGAAGACCAAGAACCTCGCGGAGTTGGTGCGGCAGGCCGACATCGTCGTCGCCGCCGTCGGCCGGCCACAGATGATCAAGGGCGACTGTATCAAGCCGGGCGCCACCATCATCGACGTCGGCATCAACCGCGTCCCAGCGCCCGAAAAGGGCGAGGGCAAGACCCGGCTGGTCGGCGACGTAGACTACGAGAGCGCCGCGGCCGTCGCCGGGGCCATCACGCCCGTGCCCGGCGGCGTCGGTCCGATGACCATCGCGTGCCTGCTGGCCAACACGGTGACCACGGCGTCGCTGATCAACGGCCTCGTCCCACCCAAGGATTTGACGCCCTGATATTCTCCGGCCGTTTCAGCTTTCGAAACGGATTTTGAGTCAGAGTGGCGCCCGGGGGAGCCTGGCGGGGGCTCAAGGGGCAGGAACGCAGTTGGCCGTATCGCTTGCGGCGATCGATTTGGGCGCGAGCCAGGGTGACGCGGTGCTCGGCCTGCTGGAGCGGGCCAGGGTGGCCCCGCTCCCGGCGTTTTACCGGCTTCTCTACGACTATGTCGCGGGCGTCCGCGGCATGTGTTCGGGCCGGATGGACGACATCCTCGCGGAGGGCGACACGCCCGGCGGCAGCGTCGAGGACCGGCTCTATGCCGAGTTCATCGCTCCTTACGAGAAACGCGAGCCGCTCGAGCAGGCGATCGCCCGGATTGTGGCCCGGCTGCGCACCCTCGATCTCCTGATCGTCGAAAGCACCCTGGCCTCCGAGGCGCAGTCGGCCTCGTTCGAGAGCGCCAATGCCGCCTTCGCCGGTGAGCAGCCGGACGCCGGCCTGCTGCGCGAGTGGGTGCAGCGGCTGCAGGACTCCAACCTGCGGATGCGGCATGCCAACGCCAGCCTGGTTCGTGAGCTGGACGAAGCGGAGGCGGAACTTCAGATCACGCGGGTCGAACTGGCACGGTCGAAGGCAAGTTCGCGCCTCGATCCGTTGACTGGGCTCGCCAACCGCGCCGGTCTCGATGCGGAGCTGAGCCAACTCCTCGTCGAGCAGCGGAACAATGGTGGCGAGCTTGTCTGTGCGGTGGTCGATATCGATCACTTCAAATCCCTCAACGACACCTACGGCCACCAGGTTGGCGACGAGGTACTGCGCTTCGTCGGTCGCGCCTTGCTGGTTGCCGCGCGCCACTCCGATATCCTGGGCCGGACGGGCGGCGACGAGTTCGTCGTGGTTCTCCCGGGAACCGACCTCGGCGGCGCCCAGACCGTGGCGGAGCGAATGCGCCGCAGCATCGCCGAGGGCGATGTCCGCGCTGTACTCGGGGAGGAGGTGCTCGGCGGCGTCACCGCCTCGATCGGCGTTGCGCAGTTCCAGCCGAATGACACCATTGCGAGCCTCGTCCATCGGGCCGACCGGTGCCTCTACGAGGCCAAGCGGCGGGGCCGGAATCGGGTCGTCTGCGACGGCGACGCGGCGGAGACAGACGCCGAAGTCGAGGTGGGAGCCGAAGCCTAGATCACCCGGCTGAGGTGAAGGCTCCGCGCCACGGTGCGGTCGCGCAGCCCGAAGGCGGGGATCGTGCCTTGTGCCGCCGAAGGACCTGACACCTTAACCTTCAAAGCGCCGAACTACACCTTCGGGCCAATGGTCGTGGGCAAGGGGTTTGCGCGCTGCCCCCTCTGGTTCCGCTTTCGATATTTGCTTTGGTATTCGCGCCTTTGCTTTGCGACCTCGTACAGCACGATTCCGGAACTCGTTCCGAGGTTCAGGCTTTCGATCATGCCGAACATCGGTACGGATATGCACATCTCGCTCCGTTCGACGGCGAGATCGCTGATGCCGGTTGCTTCGCTCCCAAACCAGACGGCGAGCTTGGTATAGGCTGTGTAGTCGCCCTCATGCAGGAAGATGCTGGCCTTACCCTTCACGTGAGGCGAAGTGACGATCGACGTGAACCCTTTTCTTTCCAGATGGGCGAAACACTCTTCGGTGCTGTCGAAGCGCCGCACGAAGGTCCATTTCACGGCGGACACCGAGGTCTTCGAAGCAGTCCTTCTCTCCCGCAGATCTTGCCAGTCGTCAGGCAGGGACCGGCGCGTATCGACCACGTAGACCTTCTCGACGCCCAACGCGTTGACGTTCCGGATCACCGTTCCGATATTGATCATATCGGTCGGGTTCTCGAGCACAGCGATCAGGTTCTTGCAGCGAAACGGCTTGATCTCGTTTGCGCGCTTACGGACAGATGCCCGCGGTTTTGTGTCTTCCGTGACCAAATTTGGTTCTTCAGCGGCCATCCTGGATGGTTCTCCCACGTCGATCGTCAGCCTCCATAGCCCAGGCAAATCCGCGGCGTAAGCCTAGATGATCCGGCTGAGATGGAAGCTCCGCGCCACGGTGTGGTCGCGAAGCCCGAAGGCCGGGACCACGCCCCGTTCCAGCCGATCGATCAACGGCTTCGGATCGTCGAGCCTCGAGGCATCGACCACCACCGACAGCACCGGATTGCTCCCCGGCTGCCGCGAGGCCTGCAGCAGGTCGAACAGCATCGCGCGGATATCGCCGCGCGCCGCGCAGGCGACGCACTCGCTGCCCGGCTCGTGCTCGTGCAGCGCCGGGTCGAGCCGCAGCACCGTGGCGCCCGGGTCGGCATAGCGCTCCGCGCCGAGCGTGGTGACGACGGTCACCGGGATGGACGAACTGGCCCTATCGAACGGCGTCGCCATCAGCTCACCTTCTCGCTCACCGGCGTGTAGTTGAGGATGGGCCCAAGCCAGCGCTCGACCTCGCGAACGCTCATCCCCTTGCGGCGAGCGTAGTCCTCGACCTGGTCGCGCTCGACCTTGGCGACGCCGAAATAATACGCCTCGGGGTGGCTGAAATAGAGCCCGGAGACTGACGAGCCCGGCCACATGGCGTAGCTCTCGGTGAGTTCGACGCCGATCCGCTGCTTGGCGTTGAGCAGGCGGAAGAGCGTGGTCTTTTCCGTGTGGTCGGGTTGCGCCGGATAACCCGGGGCAGGGCGGATGCCGCGATACTTCTCCTGGATCAGTTCGTCGGGCGAAATCGCCTCATCCTTGGCGTAGCCCCAGAACTCCTTGCGCACCCGCTCGTGCAGCGCCTCGGCGAAGGCCTCGGCGAAGCGATCGGCGAGGGCTTTGATCAGGATCGACGAATAGTCGTCGTTCTTGCGCTCGAAGCGCTCGGCGATCAGGTGCTCCTCGAGCCCCGAGGTGACGACGAACGCGCCGACATAGTCGGGCGTGCCCACCGGCGCGACGAAATCGCTGAGCGCCAGGCTCGGCTTGCCGCCGGTCTTGCTGAGCTGCTGGCGCAGCGTGAAGAGCGTTGCCAGCTCCTCGGTGCGGCTGTCGTCGGTGAACAGCCTGATGTCGTCGCCCACGGAATTGGCCGGCCAGAAGCCGATCACCGCCTTGGGCCGGAACCAGTTCTTCTGCAGCACCTCGCGCAGCATCGCCTGCGCATCCTCCCAGAGCTGGCGCGCGGCCGGACCCTGGTCGGCGTCCTCGAGGATGGCGGGGTAGCGGCCCTTCATCTCCCAGGCCTGGAAGAACGGCGTCCAGTCGATGTAGCGGCTGAGATCGGTGAGGTCGTAGCTCTCGAACACCTTTGTGCCGAGGAAAGTCGGCTTGGGCGGCGTGTAGCTGGCCCATTCGGTCTTGAACGCATTGGCGCGCGCGCTGGTCAGCGGCAGGCGCTGCTTTTCCAGCTCGCTCTGGGCGTGCTTGGCGGCAACCTTCTCGTACTCGGCCTTGACGTCGGCGACATAAGCCGGGCGCTGCTCGGGGGAGAGCAGGGCGGACACCACGCCCACCGCCCGGCTGGCGTCATGGACGTGCACCGTGGGTCCGCCATGATATTGCGGATGAATCTTCACCGCCGTGTGGACGCGGCTGGTCGTCGCCCCGCCGATCAGAAGCGGCACGGAAAAGCCCTCGCGCTCCATCTCGGAGGCGACATGCACCATCTCGTCGAGCGAGGGCGTGATCAGCCCGCTGAGCCCAATGACGTCGACCTTTTCGCGCCTCGCCGTCTCGAGGATCTTGGCCGTCGGCACCATGACGCCGAGATCGATGATCTCGTAGTTGTTGCAGGCGAGCACGACGCCGACGATGTTCTTGCCGATGTCGTGCACGTCGCCCTTCACGGTCGCCATGAGGATCTTGCCGGCCGACTTCACGCCCGTGGCTTCGCCATTGGCGTCCTTCTCCGCCTCCATGAAGGGGAGAAGATGGGCCACGGCCTGCTTCATCACGCGGGCGGATTTGACCACCTGCGGCAGGAACATCTTGCCCGAACCGAAGAGGTCGCCGACGACGCTCATGCCGGCCATCAGCGGGCCCACGATGACGTGCAGCGGCCGCGCCGACTCGAGCCGGGCCTCCTCGGTGTCGGCATCGATGAACTCGGTGATGCCGTTGACCAGCGCATGCGAGATCCGCTCGGCGACGGGCTTGGTCCGCCAGGTCAGGTCCTTGGCCTTGCCCTCCTGCGCCGCGCCGCCCTTGTAGCGCTCGGCGAGCTCCAGCAGCCGCTCGGTCGCGTCCTCGCGGCGGTTGAGGATGACGTCCTCGCAGGCCTCGCGCAGCTCGGGATTGAGCGAGTCGTAAACCGCGAGCTGGCCGGCATTGACGATGCCCATGTCCATGCCCGCCTGGATGGCGTGGTAGAGAAACACCGCGTGCATGGCCTCGCGCACCGGCTCGTTGCCGCGGAACGAGAAGCTGAGGTTGCTGACGCCGCCCGAGATATGGACGTGCGGCAGGGTCTGCTTGATCTTGCGGGTCGCCTCGATGAAATCGACGCCGTAGTTGCGATGCTCGTCGATGCCAGTGGCGACGGCGAAGATATTGGGGTCGAAGACGATGTCCTCGGCCGGGAAGCCCACCTCTTCGGTCAGCAGCTTGTAGGCCTTGGTGCAGATCTCGACCTTGCGCGCCTCGGTGTCGGCCTGGCCCTGCTCGTCGAACGCCATGACCACCACGGCCGCGCCATAGGAGCGGACGAGGCGGGCCGCTTCGAGGAATTTATCGACGCCCTCCTTCATCGAGATCGAGTTGACCAGGGGCTTGCCCTGCACGCATTTGAGCCCCGCCTCGATCACCGAGAATTTCGATGAATCGATCATCAGCGGCACGCGCGCAATGTCCGGTTCCGCAGCGAGCAAGTTGAGGAACTCGACCATCACCTTCTCGCTGTCGATCAGGCCCTCGTCCATGTTGACGTCGATGATCTGGGCGCCGTTCGCCACCTGGTCGCGCGCCACCTCGAGCGCCGCAGGATAGTCGCCGGCGGTGATCAGCTTCCTGAACCGCGCCGAGCCGGTGACGTTGGTGCGCTCGCCGACGTTGACGAACGGAATCTGCTCGGTGAGCGTGAACGGTTCCAGCCCCGAGAGGCGGAGCAGGGTCTCGACTTCCGGCACTTTGCGCGGCTTATGGCGCGCGGCGACCTCGGCGAAAGCGCGGATGTGGTCGGGCGTCGTGCCGCAGCATCCACCGATGATGTTGACCAGCCCCTCGCGCGCAAAGGTCTCGATCTGCCGCGCCATGAACTCCGGACTCTCGTCGTAGCCGCCGAATTCGTTCGGCAGACCGGCGTTGGGGTAGGCGCAGATGAAGGTGTCGGCGACGTCCGAGAGTTCCGCGACATGTGGGCGCATGGCGTTGGCGCCGAGCGCGCAGTTGAGCCCGATGGTGAACGGCCGCGCATGACGCACCGAGTACCAGAACGCCGACGGCGTCTGGCCGCTCAGCGTCCGGCCGCTCAGGTCGGTGATCGTCCCCGAGATCATGATCGGCAGCTCGAAGCCGCGTTCGGCGAAAATCTTGTGGGCTGCGAAGATGCCGGCCTTGGTGTTGAGCGTGTCGGTGATGGTCTCGAACAGCAAGAGGTCCGCGCCGCCGTCGATCAGCCCGTTGATGGCTTCCGCATAGGACACGGCGATCTGGTCGAAGGTGGTGGTGCGTGCGCCGGGGTTGTTGACGTCGGTGGACATCGACGCGGTCTTGTTGAGCGGCCCGAGCGCGCCGGCGACGAAGCGCCGCCTGCCGTCCGTTTCGAACGCCAGCTGCGCGGCCTCGTGGGCGAGTTTCGCACCCTCGAAATTCAGTTCGTAGGCGAGCGCTTCCATGCCGTAATCGGCCTGGACGATCGAGGTCGAGGAAAACGTGTTGCTCTCGCAGATATCGGCGCCGGCCAGAAAGTATTCGAGATGGATGGCGCGGATGGCGTCGGGCTGGGTGAGGATCAACAGGTCGTTGTTGCCCCGCACATCCCGGTGCCAATCCTTGAACCGCTCGCCGCGATAGCCGGCCTCATCGAGCTTCAATTGCTGGATCATCGTCCCCATCGCCCCGTCGAGCATGAGGATGCGCTCGTTGGCGGCCGCGGTGAGGGCGGCGCGGGCGTCGTTGCGGGGCGGCAAGCGATTGCTCATGATGGTGTCTTGGTCCTTGGCGATGGCAACAGGCCGGTCGCGCAGTCGACGCTACGGGATGGGATATAAAGATATCTTTATGTGATTGCCAGAGGCCGGACAAGTCACGGTTTTTTGCGCTAGGCATGCGGGGAGAAACACCTTTCCACGGACTGTCATGACGCCCTTCCTCTTGATCCCCGGCCTCAACTGCGATGCGCGGGTCTATGTTCCGGCCACCGAGGCTCTCTGGCCGTTCGGCCCGGTGACCATCGCCAACCACCGGGACGGCGACGGCGTCGCGGGCATCGCGAGGGCCATTCTCGCCGCCGCGCCTCCGCGCTTTGCGCTCGTCGGCTTCTCGATGGGCGGCTACATCGCGTTCGAGATTCTGCGCCAGGCGTCGGAGCGGGTCAGCCGACTGGCGCTGCTCGACACCTCCGCCCGGCCGGACCCGGCGGAGGCGATCGAGAACCGCAGACGGCGTATGGCGCTCGCCAGCGCGGGCAAGTTCGGCCTCGCCGTCGAGCAATCCTTCCCCAATTCGGTGCACCCGGAAAACCTCGACAATTCGCGGCTCTATTCCATCCACCGCGCCATGGCCGAAGCCAACGGACCGGAGACCTATGTCCGCCAGCAGCAGGCGATCATCGACCGTCCGGATTCCCGGCCCGGACTTGCGGCGATTGCCGTGCCGACCCTCATCGTCGTCGGCGAGGGGGACCAGATCACGCCGCCCGACGCCGCCGGGGAGATGCACGCCGGCATCGCCGGGAGCCGCCTGGTGGTCATCCCGAGGGCCGGCCATCTCGCGCTCCTGGAGGATTCTGCCGCGGTGAACGCCGCCCTCAGGCAATGGGCAGCGGACTGACGTCCCTGCAATTTCACTCAAATTAACCCGGACTCAACCACGATCCGCTTGATTGCCCGAAAGCCGGTGCGGCTCCTGTAAATTGCCGCGTCTATTGCCTGAGGTGCAGGGTTGGGTCTCAATTTTCGCGGCTGGCGCCTTTTGGCGCTGACACTGCTCATCGTGCCCGTGCTCGCCGCCTGCGCCAGCAATTCGGGCTCCCACGTCAAGCGCGCCGCCTTCACCTCGAAGGAATTCGGCGTCGCCGTGTCGCCGCGCGTCACCAAGGCGAAATATCCGCCGCGCGGTGGCGGGCGCTATCTCCCCGGCAAGCCCTATACGGTGCGCGGCGTGACCTACACGCCGGTCGAGGGCCCCGGCTACGTCGCCCGCGGCGAAGCCTCGTGGTACGGGCAGGATTTCCACGGCCGCCGCACTGCCAACGGCGAAATCTTCGGCGCCTACTATCTCACCGCGGCGAGCCCGGTGCTGCCGGTGCCGTCCTACGCCCGCGTCACCAATCTCGAAAACGGCCGCTCGGTGATGGTGCGGATCAACGATCGCGGCCCCTACATGCAGGGTCGGGTCGCCGATTTGTCCTACGAGACCGCGCAGGTGCTCGGCTTCATGAACCGGGGCAGCGCCCAGATCGAAATCCGCTATGTCGGGCCGGCGCCGCTCAATGGCGACGACAACCGCATGCTGATGGCCTCGCTCAACACCACCACCCGCATGGAGGCGCTGGGCGACACCCGCATTGCGATGCTCGAAACACCGCCGCCGCCGGCACCGGCGCCTTCGAGGCCGACCGGCCGTGATCCGTTCTCGGGCGGGCTCATCGGCGACATCATCGGGCTGTTCGGCTATGCCGAGACCGGCGATGCCACCGTCAATGGCGCCATCGAGGCCGCCAATGCCATGGCGACCCGCCCCGGCGCGCTCGAGGAATGGAGAAACTCGGTCGACGACGATGCACGCAAGCTCAGGCTCGAACTGGGAGTCTTCGCCGACCAGGTGGCGGCAACTTCGATCGCCGAGCAGTTCGCTCTTTTGGGCGCCGTCGACGAAGAAACGGTCCGGATCGGCGATCATTCGGCCACACGTTTGACATTGACCCATCTTAAGCCGGGGGTCGCTCGCGCCGACGTGGTGTCGCTCGCGCGGCAACTTGGCCTCACCGACATAGTTCTCTATTAGTCGGTCTTGCGCCGCGGCGGCGCACACTGGTTTGGAATGATGCGCTTTCGCCTCGGCTTAGCAGTGCTGGCGTGCCTTGCGGCGCTGGCTTCGGCCGTTCCGGTTCTGGCGCAGGAATTCGAGACCAAGGCGAAGTTCGCCGTGCTGATGGACCACGAGTCCGGCACGATCCTGTTCAGCAAGGACGCCGACGAGAAGCTCGAGCCGGCCAGCATGGCCAAGCTGATGACGCTGGCGGTGGTCTTTACCTACCTGCAGCAGCACAAGCTCAGCCTCGACGATGAGTTCTTCATCTCCGAACACGCCTGGCGCGACGGCGGCGCGGCTTCGGGCGGCTCGACCATGTTCGCCGAACTCAACTCGAAGATCCGGGTCGAGGACCTGGTCAAATCCGTGATCATCCAGTCGGGCAACGACGCGGCGATCGCCCTCGCCGAGGGCATCGGCGGCACCGAGCAGACTTTTGCCAAGATCGAGAACCAGCTGGCCAAGCAGATCGGGCTCGGCGGCTCGCATTTCACCAACTCCACCGGCTTGCCGGACCCGAACCAGTATTCGTCGGCGCGCGACCTGGCGCTGCTGTCGCGCTACATCATTGCGACGTTCCCGGAATTCTATCCGATCTTTTCGATCCCCGAATTCACCTGGAACAATATCCGCCAGATGAACCGCAACTCGCTGCTCGAAATCGGCATCGGCGTGGACGGCCTCAAGACCGGCCACACTGACGAGGCGGGCTACGGCGAGGTGGTCTCGGCGCCCAATGACGGCCGCCGGCTGATCGCGGTCCTCCACGGCCTGGCCTCGATGAAGGAGCGCACCGAGGAGGCGCGCAAGCTCATCACCTGGGGCATGCGCGGCTTCGAGCTGATCCCGGTCTATGCCAAGGACAAGGTGGTCGCCTATGCCAATGTGTTCGGCGGCACCAAGCCCAGCGTCGGTCTGGTCGGCCGGGACAAGATCGATCTTTTCGTGCCTAAGGGCGCGGAGAATTGCCCGACGGCGACCGTCACCTACAAAGGACCGCTGCGCCCGCCGGTGCAGCAGGGCCAGGAGATCGGCAAACTGAATATCTTCTGCGGCGACACGCTGGTGCAGCAGACCCCGCTCTATGCGGCCGAGACGGTCGAGGAGGGCGATCTCGTCCGCCGCTCGACCGACGCCGCCAAACAATTGCTGCTGGGCTGGCTGCCCTGATGCTCGATCGGTCAAGCAGAGCAGCTCGCTTCATCACCTTCGAGGGCGGCGAGGGGGTCGGCAAGTCGACGCAGGTCAAGCGCCTGGTGGGTGCCCTGAGCCGGCAGTCCATCCCCGCCGTCCGGACGCGCGAACCCGGCGGCACGCCCAAGGCCGAGGCGATCCGCGCCTTCATCCTGCAGGGCCGGTCGGAGCTGTGGGGCCCCGGGGCGGAGGCCGTGCTGTTCGCGGCTGCCCGGCTCGACCACGTCAACCAGCTCATCGCACCCAATCTCGAGTCCGGCCGCTGGGTAATTTCCGACCGCTTCTCGGACTCGACGCGCGCCTATCAGGGCCTGACCGGCGGGGTCGATGTGAAACTGATCGACGCGCTCGAAATCCTCGCCCTCAACGGTCACACGCCCGACCTGACGATCGTCCTCGACATGGACCCCGAGGCCGCCTTCCGCCGGGTGCTCGAGCGCGAGACCGAGGCGGCGCTCGTCGACACCGGCGATCGCTTCGAGAAGGAAGACCTCGATTGGCACCGCCGGCTGCGCGAGGCCTTCCTCGCCATCGCCAGGAACCATGCCGATCGCTGCGTCATCATCCCCGCCGGCCAGAGCGAAGACGCGCTCGAGCAGGAAATCTGGGACGTCATCACCCGCCGCTTCCCCGAACTTGCCGCCGAGCAGCTGGCGTGAGCGACGACGACGACGTCCGGGAGCCCGACCAGCTTGCCGGCATAGAGCTGCCCGAGAGCCGCAGCGCGGTGGTCGGTCATGCAGAGGCGCGCGCTGGGGTGCTGGCAGCGCTCGATGCGGCGCGCCTGCCCGGGGGCATCCTGCTGCACGGGCCGCGCGGCATCGGCAAGGCGACCCTGGCTTTCGACATCGCCCGGACCGTGTTCGCCCGCACCGGCGACGAGAGCCCAGCCCACATTGCGGCGCAGGTCGCGGCCGGCGCCTATCCGAACCTGCGGGTTCTGCGCAAGGCAGCGCGCGACACCGGCCGGGGCTTCTACACCGCGATCCGGGTCGAGGAGGTGCGCGGCCTGATCGAGGAATCGCGGATGACGCGCGGGCGCGCCGGTTTCCGCGTCGTCATCGTGGACTCGATCGACGACTGCAATCCGTCCTCGGCCAACGCGCTCCTCAAAATCCTCGAGGAACCGCCGCCCGAGACGCTGTTTCTCCTGATCTCGCACCGGCCGGGCGGACTGCTGCCGACCATCAAGTCGCGCTGCCAGCCGGTGGCCCTGCGGCCGCTGAGCGATGCCGATGTCCGCGCTGTGCTGGGGGAGGCCCCTGGCGTCGGGCACGCGGTCGAGCTGGCCGCCGGCCGGCCCCGCCGCGGCTTCGAGGCGCTGGCGCTGGGCGACGACAAGGGCCTCGTGGCGCTGCAGGGCTGGCTGCGCGCCCCGGCGAACGGCGCGGCGAGCGTCCATCTGGGCATCGCCGACATTCTCGCCGCCGACAAGGAGGGCGCCGCCTTCGCCTTCGGGCGGGAGATGCTGCTCGACTGGATCGCTACAGAAGCCCGCGCCGCGGCCATGAGTGGCGCCAAGGCCCGGCTTGCCTCCGTCAGTGGGCTATGGGACAAGGCCACCGCCCTGTTTGCCGACGCCGAGGAATACAACCTCGACGCGCGGCAGACGCTGATCTCGATCCTCGACGCGATCAGGCGGCACGCCCAGTCCCATCTCTCATTGACCGAAGCCCGATGACCCGGAACGCCTATTACGTCACCACCGCCATCGCTTATCCCAACGGCGACCCGCATATCGGGCACGCCTACGAGATGGTTGCGACCGACGCCATCGCCCGCTGGCGGCGGATCGAGGGCAGGGAGGTGTATTTCCTCACCGGCACCGACGAGCACGGCCTCAAGATGGTGCAGACCGCTCACACCCTGGGGATGACCACCCGGGCGCTCGCCGACCGCAATTCGGCGCGGTTCAAGGACCTCGCCAGGGTCCTCGACGTCTCGAACGACGATTTCATCCGTACCACCGAACCCCGCCACCACGCGGCGAGCCAGGAGATCTGGCGGCGTATGGAAGCGGCCGGCGACATCTACCAGTCGACCTACCAGGGCTGGTACTCGGTGCGCGACGAGGCCTATTTCGACGAGAGCGAGCTGACCACCGCCCCCGACGGCAGGAAGCTCGCGCCCTCCGGCGCCGAAGCCACCTGGGTCGAGGAGCCGAGCTATTTCTTCCGGCTCTCGGCGTTCCAGGACCGGCTGCTGAGGCTCTACGAGGACAATGCGGATTTCATCGCCCCCAAGGAACGGCGCAACGAGATCGTCTCGTTCGTGAGCCGCGGGCTCGATGACGTGTCGATTTCCAGAACGACGTTCGACTGGGGTATCCCCGTTCCGGACGTGCCCGGTCATGTCATGTATGTGTGGATCGATGCACTCACCAACTACATCACCGGCGTCGGTTTCCCCGACGACACAGGAACGCAGTTCCAGAAATTCTGGCCGGCTGATCTCCACGTCATCGGCAAGGACATCATCCGCTTCCACACGGTCTATTGGCCGGCCTTTCTGATGAGCGCCGGGCTGCGGCTGCCGGGACGCATCTTCGCCCACGGCTTCCTCACCTCCGAGGGCAAGAAGATGTCGAAATCCCTCGGCAATGTCGTCGATCCGTTCGGCCTGGTCGACGAATTCGGCGCCGATCCGGTGCGCTTCTACTGCCTGCGCGAGATTTCCTGGGGGCAGGACGGCGACTGGGGGCGGGAGAAGTTCATCCTGCGCAACAACGCCGATCTCGCCAACAATTTCGGCAATCTGGCGCAGCGCTCGCTGACCATGATCGCCAAGAACTTCGGTGGGCAGATGCCGCCGCGGCAGGCGGGATCGGGCGAGGACAACAAGATTGTCGCCGAGACCATCGCCGCGATCAGCCGGATGGAAGAGGCGATGGTCACCGAGCAGTTGCACGAGGCGACCGCCGAACTGATCGCCGCGCTGAGCACGGCCAACCTCTATTTCGCCGAACAGGCGCCGTGGGGACTCAAGTCCGACATGGCGCGCATGGGCGCCGTCCTGGCGACCACCGCCGACGTGCTGCGCCGCGCCGCCATCGCGGCGCAACCCTTTGTCCCGACCGCGGCGGCCAAGGTGCTGGACCTGCTCGCCGTCCGTCAGAGTGAGCGGACGCTGGCCCATGCGCTCGATCCGGATTCGGGCGTCAAGGCGGCTACCCCACTGCCGCCGCCCGAGCCGGTGTTCAGGAAGTTCGAGACCACGAAGGCCAGCTGACATGCTGATCGACTCGCACTGCCACCTCGATTTTCCCGAGCTCGCGGCGGACCGCGAGGGCGTCCTGGCCCGTGCGCGGGCGAATGGCGTCTCGGGGATAGTGACGATCTCGACGCGGGTCGAGAAATTCGCCGACATCGTGGCCATTGCCGAGGCGCATCCGGATGTGTGGTGCTCGGTCGGCACGCACCCGCACCATGCCCATGAGGAACTCCATATCGAGACGGCCGACCTGGTTCGTCTCGCGGCGCACCCGCGCTGCGTCGCCATCGGCGAAGCCGGTCTCGACTATCACTACGAAGGCGACTACGCCGCGCAGGCTATCGGTTTCCGGCGCCACATCGTGGCGGCGCGGGAGACCGGCTTGCCGCTGGTCATCCACGCCCGCGCGGCCGACGAGGATGTCGCCTCGATCCTCGAGGAGGAGACAGGGAAGGGGGCCTTCCCGTTTGTGCTGCATTGTTTCTCCTCCGGCATCGATCTGGCGCGACGCGGGCTGGCGCTCGGCGGGTATGTCTCGTTCTCAGGCATCCTGACGTTCAAGAACGCCGAGACGATCCGCGAAGTGGCCGGGTTCACCCCCGCCGACCGCATCCTGGTCGAGACCGACGCGCCCTATCTGGCGCCGGTTCCGCACCGCGGCCACACCAACGAGCCATCCTTCGTCACCCACACCGGCGATTACCTGGCACATGTTCGTGGCGTGCCGTTCGAACAGATCGCCGCCGAGACCACCGCCAACTTCTTCCGCCTGTTCGCCAAGGCGAAGCGCTGATGGCCGCCGCGACCGAGATCACCGCCATCGTCCTGGGCTGCGGCTCGTCCGGCGGCGTGCCCCGTATCGGCGGCAATTGGGGCGTCTGCGACCCCGCCAATCCGAAGAACCGCCGCACCCGGTGCTCGCTGCTGATCGAGGGCCGCACCGGCGACAGCGAGCCGACGCGGGTCCTCATCGACACCGGCTGCGACCTCCGCGAGCAGTTGCTGGCCGCCGCCGTCGATCGTGTCGACGCGGTGCTCTACACCCACGAGCACGCCGACCACACGCACGGCATCGACGATTTGCGGGTGCTGGCGCTCAACAGCCACCGGCGCATCGAGGTCTACTTCAGCCACGAGGCCGGGCAGCGCATCGTGCAGAGCTTTGCCTATTGCTTCACCGCGCCGCCGGGCAGCACGTACCCGCCCATCCTCAACCAGAATCTGATCGTCGCTGCCGAGCCGCTGAGCATCTCCGGTCCAGGTGGCGACATCGAGATTCTGCCGTTCCGGCAGGACCATGGCGAGATTTTCTCACTTGGTTTCCGGATTGGAAAGTTCGCCTATTCTTGCGACCTGAGCGGCATTCCCGACGAGTCTGCAGAAGTTGTGTCGGGGCTCGACGTCTGGATCCTCGACGCGCTGCGTCCGACCCCGCATCCCAGCCATCTGAGCCTATCCGAGGCCCTCGAAGCGGTGGCGCGGTTCCAGCCGCGCGAGGCGGTGCTCACCAACCTCCACATCGATCTCGACTATGCTCAGACCGATGCGACGACGCCCGGCAATGTGCGTCCGGCTTATGACGGGCTGCGGATCGACGTGACGCACGGCAGAATCCTCAGCCCGCGATAGAGCGCGCGCCAGAATTTGCCTGGGACGGGCGAGGTGTGCTTGTATTCCTTCACGGCCTGAAAAAAAAGAATGAGCCGGGGGGACGATGAAGCCGATACGTCGATTGACTGCAGCGATTGCCGTTGCGGTGCTGGCCGGTTTCGGGCCGCTGGCGGCGCACGCTGCAGCGCCGCCCGAGGAGGTGCTGACCGCCTGGTACAAGATGGCGCTCAGCCTGACCCGGCACACCGCCACCTACACGCCCCCCGTTGCCAGCCGCGCCTATGCCTATCTCGGGGTCACGGCGTTCGAGGCGGTGGCCTCGGGCTCCAGCAGGCTGCAGACGCTGTCCGGCCAGCTCAACGGGCTGACCGCCGGACCGCAGCGCGAGGCCGGGCAGACCTACGACGAGGCCGTCGTCCTCGACACGGCGCTCGCCGCAACCGTGCACAGCCTGTTCGAGAACACCGGTCCGACCGGCCATCGCGCCATGGACGCGCTCGAGGCGAAGCTGCACGCCGAGGCAGCGGGCGGCCTCGCCGCCGACGTGGTCACGCGGAGTGAAGCCTATGGCCAGGCGATCGCTGCCCACATTCTCGACTGGTCCAAAGGCGACGGCGGCGCGGTCGTCGAGAACATGGGCTTTCCCGCGGAGTACGCGTTGACATCCGGTCCGGCCCACTGGGTCCCGACCAGCGCCATCGTCCAGCAGCAGTTTCCGTTGTTGCCCGGCTGGGGCACGAACCGGACCTTCGCTATGCCGACAGGCGCGACCTGTCCGCTGCCGGCGCCGCTCGACTACAGCGAGGATCCCGCCTCCGAATTCTATACGCAGGCGCTCGAGACCTACGAGACCAAGAACAATCTGAGCCCCGAGCAGCGGGCCATCGCGCGCTTCTGGGCGGACGATGCGATGCTGTCGGTGACGCCGCCCGGCCACTGGCTGTCGATCGGGATGCAGATCATCGATCGCGACCGGATCGGGCTCGAAAAGAGCGTCGATATCCTGGCGCGCCTGGGCATCGCCGAGGCCGATGCGTTCATCGGCTGCTGGAACGCGAAGTTCGTCTACGACCTGGTCCGGCCGGTGACCTATATCCGCCGGCTGATCGACCCGAAATGGGAGAGCCTGCTCATCACGCCGCCATTCCCGGAGTATCCGAGCGGCCACAGCACCCAGTCAGGCGCGGCAGCCACCGTTCTCACCAGTCTGCTCGGTGACGACTTCGCCTTCGACGATGCGACCGACGAGGCGGACGGCCTGAAGCCGCGCAGTTTTGCCAGCTTCTGGGCCGCAGCCAACGAAGCGGGAATCTCCCGGCTCTATGGCGGCATCCACTTTCGCGCCGCCATCGAGCGCGGCCTCGACCAGGGGCGCTGCATCGGCGCCTACACCATCGCGCTCAGGACCTGGAGATAGCCATGCGTGACACGTCTCCACGCCTTGCGGCGATCACTCTGGCGTTCGCCGGTCTCGCGCAAGCGGCTACCGCACAGGCGCAGGTGGTTCCGACATTCGTCGACGAAACGGCAAACGCCGGCATCGACAGCGTCTATGCCGGCGAGTGGCAGTACATGGTGGGCGGCGGCGTCGCGACCTTCGACTGCAGCGGCGACGGTTTCCTTGACATGCTGCTGGCCGGGGGCGAGGCGCCGGCGAAGTTCTACCTGAACCAGAGCACGCAAGGCGGCGCTCTGAAGTTCGCCGAAGTGACCAGCGGCCTCGAGCTCGACGCGGTGACCGGCGCCTATCCGCTCGACATCGACAGCGACGGCATCGAGGACGTCGTGCTGCTGCGGGTCGGCGAGAGCGTCGCCATGCGCGGTCTCGGCGCCTGTAGGTTCGAGCGGGCCAACGAGGCCTGGGGCTTCAATGGCGGCGACGCGTGGTGGACGGCGTTTGCCGCGACGTGGGAGCGCGGCGCCACCTGGCCGACCTTGGCGCTCGGCAGCTACATCGACCGCTCGCAGGAGATCGAGCCCTGGGGTTCGTGCACCGACAACTGGCTGGAGCGCCCTCGGGCTGACGGCAAGGGCTTCGATGCCCCCGTCCCGCTGAGGCCCAGCTACTGCGCTCTCTCGATGCTGTTCACCGATTGGAACCGCTCGGGCACGCCGGGCCTGCGCATCGCCAACGACCGCGAATACTACCGGGGCGGGCAGGAGCAGCTCTGGCGGCTCGATGCCGGACAACCGCCGGCGCTCTACACCGACAAGGACGGCTGGAAGAACCTGCGCATTTGGGGCATGGGCATCGCCAGCGCGGATGTGACCGGCGACGGCTATCCCGATTACTTCGTCACCAGCATGGCCGACAACAAGCTGCAAACACTGGCCAGCGCGACGCCGGACAGTCCGCTGAAGGCGGACTACAAGGACATTGCCTTTCCCCGCGGTGTCATCGCACAGCGCCCCTACACCGGCGGCGACGTGCGGCCGAGCACCGCCTGGCACGCCCAGTTCGAGGACGTGAACAATGACGGCCTGATGGACCTGTTCATCGCCAAGGGCAATGTCGACCAGATGCCGGATTTCGCTGCCAACGATCCCAACAACCTCCTGCTGCAGTCAACCGACGGCAAGTTCACCGAAGTCGGGGAGGCGGCCGGCATCGCCAGCATGGGCGTGTCGCGCGGTGCAGAGGTGACCGACTTCAACCTCGATGGACTGCTCGATCTGGTGGTCGTGCATCGCCGGCAGGCCGCGCAGCTGTGGCGGAACACCACGCCCGATCCCAGGCATTGGATCGAGCTGCGACTGCAGCAGCCCGGCGTCAACCGTGATGCCATCGGCGCGGCGGTCGAAGTCCGGATCGGCTCGACCGTAACGCGCCGCGAGATCACGCTCGGCGGCGGTCACGTCAGCGGGCAGATCGGCTGGTGGCATTTCGGCCTCGGCGATGCCGCCGCCGTTGATATCCGCGTCACCTGGCCGGATGGCACGGCGGGTGAGTGGCTGCCGCTCGCGGCCGGAAGCTTCTACGTGCTCGAGCGCGACAGGGCTGCGCGGGTCTGGCTGCCGGGGTGAGGGGGAGGGCGCCGGTGGTCGCTTGCGTCTAGCGAACCCTGGCGATGCCGTTGTCGCTGACCGTGGCGAAGTAGGTCCGGTCGAGAGCGTCGAGCGTGCCCATCAGCATGCCCTGGAAGATCGGCTCGCGCTCGTCGTGGTGGACGGTGATTGTCGGCGGGCCGTTGACGCGGCTGACCAGGCAGTCGCGGAGCGCCGACTCGATTTCGGCGCGCATAAGCTCGAAGGCGCCGGCGCCCGGCCCGGTGATGAGGATATGTCCGGGCGGGGAGATCGTCATCAGCCGGCTGAGGCCGAAGCCAATGGCGCGGCCGGCCAGGTTGAAGGCGTGGATGGCATTGCGGCGGCCCGTCTGGGCGAGGTGGACGAGCTCCTGGTAGGCGGCCGCGGGCACGGTTGCGGCTGGCGGCACCTGGTCGGGAACGCCGTAGGCGCTGCGCAGCACGCCATAGTCGGCAGCATAGGCCTCGATGCAGCCTCTCTGGCCGCAGCGGCAGCGTGCACCGTCCGGCAGGTGGTTCATGTGGCCGAACTCGGTGGCGCCGGAATCGCTCGCTGCGCCGCGCCCGGGCATGCTCATCCCCATCGCCACGGTCGAGCCGATGAACACTGCCGCGATCGGCTGATCGCCGAGCTCGGGATAGAGCAGGCGGGCGCCGTCGGCGAGCAGTCGTCCGCGCTTGTGAAGCGTCGTGGCGACGCCGAACGCCTCGCGAATGGGAGTCACCAGGCTCTCGCCGCTCATGTGGTTGATCGGCGACCATTTGAGGCCGTCGCCGGCGCGATCGAGGATGCCCTGCACTGAGATCGCGATGATCTTGAGGGTCTTCATCTCATCGGGATTGCGCTGTTCGAGCTGGCGGATGCGCTCGACGATGATGGCGCCGGGACGCGCTGCCGCGAACAACTCGGGCGTCACCGGGATCTCGGTTCGATCGACGAGCGTTCCTGCATAGTCGATCAGCGTCGAGCGCACCCGGTTGACGTCGATCTCGACGATCACGGCGTGGCAGATGTGTCGGTTGAACCTGACCTCCACCGCCGGCCGCCCCCGCAGTCCGGCGGCGGGAGGGGCGTCGCCGTCGATCAGGATGGCCTGGCCGATCAGTTCGCCGCCGATGGCGCTGATCGAGGCATGGCTCAGGCCCGTGGCACTGGCCAGCTGGGTGCGCGACATCGGTCCGAGCCGCCGCAGCGTCGACAGAACAAGGCCGCGATTCTGCCGGCGGACGGAGTCCGCATCGGCGACTGAACGCACAAAAACCCTCCCCCCGGCAGCCGGAAGTCTGTCCGCCTTGGACAGGTGTTCCGCCGGGCACGTAGATCACGCTTTTGAAGTTGACACAGGTCGGAACGCCGTGCCAATTCCTTTTTTCGAGCACTGAAAATAATGCTCGCGGCGGGCAGCCGGAGGCGGCCTGCCATTCATCGGGCGGTGTTTTCCGCCGTGGGAGGATAGTCATGAAGAAGCTTGCAGCGGTCCTGCTGGGTGCGACCGCTTTTCTGAGCGTGGGTGCTGCCTACGCAGCCGAACTCGTGGTCGGCGTGTCGTGGAACAACTTCCAGGAAGAGCGCTGGAAGACCGACGAGGCGGCGATGAAGGCCGTGCTCGACGCCGCCGGCGTCAAGTACATCTCGACCGACGCCCAGTCGTCGGCCACCAAACAGCTCACCGACATCGAGAACCTGATCTCGCAGGGCGCCAACGCCCTGATCGTTCTGGCGCAGGACACCGATGCGATCCAGCCGGCGGTGCAGAAAGCCGTCGACGAGGGCATCCCGGTCATCGGCTATGACCGCCTGATCGAGAACCCGCAGGCCTTCTACATCACCTTCGACAACAAGGAAGTCGGCCGGCTCCAGGCTCAGGCCGTGGTCAAGGTCGTGCCGAAGGGCAACTACGTCATCATCAAGGGCAACTCGGCGGACCCGAACGCCGACTTCCTCCGCTCCGGCATGGAAGAGATCATCGGCGACGCAGTGAAGAGCGGCGACATCAAGATCGTCGGCGAATCGTACACCGACAACTGGGATCCGGCGAACGCCCAGAAGGAAATGGAGCAGTTCCTGACCAAGAACAACAACGACGTCCAGGCCGTTCTCTCCGAGAACGACGGCATGGCCGGCGGTGTCGTTGCCGCGCTGACCGCGCAGGGCCTTGCCGGCCAGGTTCCGGTCTCCGGCCAGGACGGTGACCACGCCGCGCTGAACCGCGTTGCGCTCGGCACCCAGACCGTCTCGGTCTGGAAGGACGCGCGCGAACTGGGCAAGCAGGCCGCGGCCGTCGCCATCGCGCTTGCCAACGGCACCGCGCTCGACAAGGTCGAGGGCGCCGTGATGTTCGACGGCGGTCCCAAGAAGGTGCCGATGAACTCCGTGTTCCTCGCGCCCGTCCCGATCACTGCCGACAACCTCAACGTCGTCATCGACGCGGGCTGGATCACCAAGGAAGAAGTCTGCCAGGGCGTCCCGGCGGGTAAAGTCGCCGTCTGCGGCTAAGTCCGGTATCCACGAGTACGGAAGTGCCGCGGCCGGCGTGCTGCGGCACTTTCAACAGGTAGATCCCACGGCCGGTTGGTGCCGGCCGAGCGGGACGTCGTGATTGGGGGAGACGAGATAATGGCAGACCAGCAGACGGTTGCGTCGGTCACACGGAGCGAACAGAGGGGCGGCAATCCCTGGCAGCGTTTTCTTGCGGCGACGGAACTGGATGTCCGTTTGATCGGCATGATCGGCGCCCTGCTGATCATCTGGGTCGGCTTTCACATTCTCTCCAGCCCGACCTATTCGCTGTCCACCGGTCTGTTCATGACCCCGCGCAATCTCTGGAACCTGTCGGTGCAGACCTCCGAGGTCGCGGTGATGGCGACCGGCATGGTGCTGATCATCGTCACCCGGAACATCGATCTTTCTGTGGGCTCGATCGTCGGCTTTGTCGGCATGGTCATGGGCGTGCTGCAGGCCGAGATCCTGCCGGACTATCTCGGTTTCAGCCATCCGGCGATCTGGATCATCGCGCTGCTCGCCGGCATTGCTCTGGGCGCGCTCATCGGTGGCCTCCAGGGCGCGATCATCGCGTTCCTCGAGGTCCCGGCCTTCATCGTGACCCTGGGCGGCTACCTGGTGTGGCGCGGCGCCGCCTGGTGGGTCGCCTCGGGGCGCACCATCGCGCCCATGGACCAGACATTCCAGCTCATGGGCGGCGGCGCCCTGGGGTCGATCGGCGCTTTGTGGAGCTGGGTGCTGTGCGCCGTGATCTGCGTCGGCATCGCGCTCGTCGTACTGTCGGGTCGCCGGCAGCGCCGCCGCTTCAATTTCCCGCTGCGCCCGGTGTGGGCCGAAGCGCTGCTCACGGCCATTGGCTGCGCCATCGCCATTGGCGCGGTGTGGGTCGCCAATTCCTATCCGTGGCCGAAGGGCGTCGCGCAGGCGTGGGCCAAAGCTCACAACGTGACCATCCCGCCGGAGGGACTGTTCATCTCGACGGGCGTCGCCATCCCGGTGCTCATCGCATTGGGAGCGGGCGTCGTCGTCACCTTCATGGCCAACAGGATGCGCTTTGGACGCTACGTCTACGCGATCGGCGGCAATCCCGAGGCGGCTGAACTCGCCGGCATCCGCACCAAGTGGGTACTGGTTCGCGTGTTCATGCTGATGGGGGCACTGGCCGGCCTGTCCGCCGCCATCGGCATCGCCAGGCTCAACGCCTCGACCAACGGGCTCGGCATCCAGCAGGAACTGTACGTGATCGCGGCGGCCGTGATCGGCGGGACGTCATTCGCCGGCGGCATCGGGACGATCGTCGGCGCCATGATCGGCGCCGTGGTCATGCAGTCGCTGCAATCGGGCATGGTGCTGATCGGCATCGAAAGCCCGATGCAGTCCATCGTCGTCGGCACCGTGCTGGTCTTCGCGGTCTGGCTCGACTCGATCTATCGCCGCCGGGCCAAATAGGATCGCCATCATGCTCGATAAAAGAACACCGCTCGTTGAGATGGACGACATCTCGCTTTCCTTCGGCGGCCTGCATGCGGTCGAAAACGCCCACATCGAACTCTATCCCGGCGAGGTCGTCGGTCTGGTGGGGCACAACGGCGCCGGGAAATCGTGCTTCATGAAGATCCTGTCCGGTGCGTACAAGCGCGATGCCGGCCGCATCCTGATCGATGGTCAGGAAGCCGCGATCAACAATCCGCGCGACGCCAAGCAGTATGGCATCGAGACGATCTACCAGACGCTGGCCCTCGCCGATAACGTCGACGCGGCGGCCAACCTCTTCCTCGGCCGCGAACTGGTCACGCCGATCAGGACGCTCGACGAACTGGCCATGGAAGCCGAAGCGCGCAAGGTGATGGGGCGGCTCAATCCGAACTTCCGCCGCTACAAGGAGCCGGTCAAGGCGCTCTCCGGCGGCCAGCGCCAATCGGTCGCGATCGCGCGCGCCATCCTGTTCAACGCCCGTATCCTGATCATGGACGAGCCGACCGCCGCGCTCGGCCCGCAGGAGACTGCGCAGGTGGGAGAACTGATCAAGCAGTTGAAGGCCGACGGCATCGGCATCTTCCTGATCAGCCACGATCTCCACGACGTGTTCGATCTGTCGGACCGCATCGTCGTGATGAAGAACGCGCAGGTCGTCGGCTCGGTCAATACCTCGGACGTGACCAAGGACGAGGTGCTCGGCATGATCATCCTCGGCAAGCTGCCGCCAGGCGCGACGCCGGGGCCGGGCGCGGCGAAGGACTGATACGCAAGGCCCGTAGCGGGGCTCAGCGCACGCGTGTCGAGCCGATCTCGTGGCCACGCCGCATGGTCTCGATGAAGGCCTCGAGTGGGGCGGGCGCGGCCAGCGCGGGCTCCGCCTCGGGGCGCGCGGCCCAGAACTCCCGCCATGACGGAAAGAGGTCGTGGAAACCGCCCTCATAGGGTTCGCGGCCCGGCCAGCGCATCTTGCGCGACCCGACCGGCGGCTTGTTGAGGTCCGTGGCGTACCAGTAGAGCGGCTGGCGACGGCGGAAGTACCAGCGAGCCCCGATGCGCTCGTAGTGGTCGTAGTACATCATTTGCATGATGACCCACTCGGGACCGGTCTCGTGCTCGTTCTTCGAGTAGACGATGCCGACGGCATGGTCCGGGTCGACGAACTCGACGATCGTTGTGCCGACGTGATGCGCCGTGCCGTCGAACTGGTTCCTGAGGGTGTCGCCGAACCATGCCTGGAGCGCCCGGCGGCCGGACTTGCCCTGGCCGGCCGCGACGTCCTCGGGAAACAGGCCCACCAGGGCGTCGATGTCGCGCATGTCGAGCGCGAGCGAGTATTTCGAGATCAGCTGACGGATTTCGTCGCGCGACTCCAGCCGGTCGAGGCGGGCGAGGATTTCGGCCTGCACGCGATCGGGCTCGGGCATCGGCGGATTTCCTCGGGGCGACGGTGCCTGCAGCAAGAGAGCGGCAGCCCCCACCTTCGGCATCGTCCGAACAAGGGATGCCGGTGCCCGGCCGATCACCAGTGTGGGGCCGAGGCTTTCGTGAGGGGCGGATGGCGCGCGGACGGTCACTCGAGGGCAAGGCCATCGTCATCACCGGTGCCGGGCGCGGACTGGGCGCGACCTATGCGCGCTGCGTTGCGGCCGAAGGCGCGGCGGTGGTGGTCAACGATATCGACGCGGCCAGTGCCGGCGCGGTCGCCGCCGAAATCCAGGCGGCCGGCAACCGCGCGGTGGCGATGCCGGGAGACGTAGCGTCGTGGTCGTTCGCCGCAGCGCTGATCGAGCGCTGCATCGACGAGTTCGGCGGCATTGACGGCCTCGTCAACAACGCCGGCATCCTGCGGCCGGCGCGGATCGAGGACATCGCGGAAGCCGATATGCGCCGGATGATCGAGGTCAACCTCGTGGGCACGATGGCCTGTGGGCTTGCGGCGGCGAAGCGGATGCTGGCGCAGGGGCGCGGCGCCATCGTCAACGTCGCGTCGGGTTCGCAGACGGGCGACATCGCGCTCTCGGCCTACGGCGCGACCAAGGGCGCCATCGCCTCGCTCACCTACGCGTGGGCCATGGAGTGCGCGGGGCGGGGTGTGCGGGTCAATGCCATATCGCCGCTGGCGGACACCGACATGGCCAAGTCGAACACAAAATTCCTCGCCGAGCAGTCGGCCAATCGAGAGGTCGCCTATGCCAGCCTGCCGCCGCCGGAGACCAATGCGCCGGTGGTCGCCTACCTGCTGTCGAACCGCGCCGTCGGCGTCAACGGGCAGGTGGTGCGCATCGCCGGGCGCGCCCTGTCCTTCGTCACCCATCCGATGATTGCGAGCCCCGTGCTCGACGGGGAGTGGACGCTGGACGCCGTGGCCGAGGCGTTCGACACGACTCTCACGGGCCGGCAGTCGCCGCTGGGCCTCACCTATGCCGACCGGGCGGCCGGCCGATGACATTGCGGCGCTTCGACGGCAGGGCCGTCCTGGTCACCGGAGCGGCATCGGGGATCGGCCGGGCCGTGGCTCTGCGGATCGCCGCCGAGGGCGGGCGGCTGATCCTGGCCGACCGCAACTCAGATGGTGTCGCCGAGACCGCCACGTCGATCGAGCAACTCGGTGGGTCCGCCGCTTGCCTGCGCTACGATGCGCTGTCCGACGACGAAACCGCAGCGATGGTGGATGCGGCGATCAGTGTGTACGGCGGCCTCGATGCCGTGCTCAACATCGCCGGTGTCTATCACCGCTCGCATTTCGAAGCGCTGGCGCCAGCCGACTGGCGCAGGATTTTGACGATCAACCTCGACAGCGCCTTCCTCATCGCGCAACGGGCGCTGCCGGCACTCGCCGGGTCGGGCGGAAACATCGTCAACACCGCCTCCATCGCCGGGCTCGACGGCCTCGCCTATGCCGCGCCATACGCCGCGGCCAAGGCCGGCATCGTCGGCCTCACCAAATCCCTCGCCGCCGAGTTCGCCCATCGCGGCGTGCGCTGCAACGTCGTCTGTCCCGGCCGGGTCATCACGGCCATCGCGACCAGCGTGCAGCCGGTCGCGGATGCGCGTCCGGACCTCCTGTCGCGCCCGCCGCGCCTGCTCGGCATGGAACAGGGGGCACGGCCTGAGGACCTTGCCGGCGCCTATGCATTTCTTGCGTCCGACGACGCCCGCTTCGTCTCGGGCGCCGAGCTGGTCGTCGACGGCGCCGTCCAGGTCGGCTGACGGGCGGCCCGGGGCAGGCGCTTCGGCCCGCCCCGCTATGTCACCGCCGGATCACCACCTGGCCGGAATGTCGCTGGCGCAGACGATGGTGTTGGCCTTCTCCGGCGGCAGGTTGCCGAAGAAGTTGAGGTTGGTCACGCACAACGCGCCATTCCGCCACGCCATACTGGCGGGCGAGCCGAGCGGGGCGTCGAGCGGATTGCCGAGCTGCTGGCGTTTGTGCGCATCCGGGCTGATCTGCCAGATTTCGTTACGCAGGGCCTCGGTGACGTAGAAACTGCCCGCGGCGTCGATCTCGAGCCCGTCCATGTTGTCGTAGCCATAGGTGACCATGGTGGCGGCCCCCGCCGTCCCATCGGCATTGATGGGGATACGGATCAGCATCGGATTGCCGCCGACGACGCCGTACACCGCATCGCCCGCCGCGCTGACGGCGACACCGTTGACGCCCACCGGGAAGCCGGACATCGGCTTCTTGCCGGGATCGAACAGCTCGTCCTTGGACCACATCACCAGTTCATCGGTCTTGGGCGAATAGCGCCAGATGCCGGGGAAGCTGAGATCGGACAGATACACCGAGCCGTCCGGCGCGACCGCGGGATCGTCCGGGAAGCAGAGCGGATAGCCGTCGGCGCGGGTCGCGACCGCCTCGACTTTCCCCGTGGTGATGGAGACGCGGTAGAGGCCGGTATGGGTCACCGTGCTGTCGCCGCAGGCTTCGCGGGCGAGCCCGGGATTAGCCGGCCAGGCGTAGCGGGCCGAATACTCGTTGAACGCGACATAGAGGTAGTCGCCGCCGTCCCAGTCCATGCCGACGGCGCTGCCGCTCACCTCGCCGACGACGTCGCGGAGGCTCGCCAGCTCTTCCACTTTGCCGTCGGCATCGACGCGCACGATGCGGCCCGAATGATAGAGTGACGCGTAAAGATTGCCGCTCTTGTCGGCGACGAGCCCCTCCGGGGCGTCGTCGAACTGCGCCAGAACCGACCAGGTCGGCCCGGCGGCCAGCGCCGGGGCGGCGAGGCAAATGAAGACGGCCGGCGCGATGCACCGGGCCAGGATACGATTTGACATAGGTTTCCTCCCTCGGGCGACAATCTGCCGCCCGCTGCCAAGGTGACCACCGGCGGGGCAAGGCGCATGACTCATACGGACGATGTGCGAGGAGCCGCGTCAAACCGATGTGGGCAACCTGTAGGCGATCGCGGCGCGATGGATCTGAAACTCAGCGACGAACAGCAGATGATCCGGGCCGAGGTGTCCCGCTATCTCGACGAGCGCGCCTCGCGCGAGGCCGTGCGCGCCGTCGTCGATGGCGGCCGGCTCTGGGATGAGGCGCTGTGGACCGGCCTCGCCCGCGACATGGGTGTGGCCGGCATCGCCATCCCCGAGGTCTATGGCGGGCTGGGGCTTGGGATGACCGAGCTGACCCTGCTGCTGGCCGAGATCGGCAAGCGGTTGGCGCCTGTGGCCTACCACTCCACCGTCGGGCTGGCCGCCCCGGTGCTGCTGCGCGCGGCGACGGCCGAAGCGCGGGCCGCGCTGCTCCCCGGCATCGCCGCAGGTGAGACGAAAGCGACGGTCGCCTTCCCTGCGCTGGGCGACGTCGACCCGCTTGCGGGACTCAGCATCCGGGCCGTCAGGGACGGCGAGGGTTACCGCCTCGACGGGGTGGCGGAGCAGGTCCCCGACCTGCCGCTGGCCGATCTCATCCTCGTCCCGGCGCTCGTCGATGGTGGCGCGATCGGGCTGTTCGCACTCAAATCCGGGGATGGCTATGAGGCGACGAGGCTGAAGTCCCTCGATGCGACGCGCCCGATCGGGCGGCTAGTGCTGGACGGCGTCCTCGTTGGCCCGGCGGCGCGCATCGACGACGCCGCCGGTTCGCTGCGCGACGCCCTGCCGCTGGCCATGCTGGCCCTGGCGGCGGAGCAGGCCGG
This sequence comes from Devosia nanyangense, assembly GCA_016213505.1. Taxonomy (GTDB): domain Bacteria; phylum Pseudomonadota; class Alphaproteobacteria; order Rhizobiales; family Devosiaceae; genus Devosia_A; species Devosia_A nanyangense. The sequence goes on along the minus strand of JACRAF010000022.1, from coordinate 90,959 downwards.
GGCGGCGGAGGGCTGCTTCGATCTCACGCTGGCCTACATCTCCGAGCGCGTGCAGTTCGGCCGGACGATCGCCTCATTCCAGGCGATCAAGCATCGCTGCGCCGACCTCTGGGTACGGATCGGCATCGTGCGCTCGATGGTGCTGGCGGCGGCGGCCCTGGTCGACTCCGGCGCCAGCGGCGAGGTGGTGGCGCTGGAGGCGGCCGCGGCGCACGCGATGGCGAGCGAAACGCTGTTCCGCGTCGCCGCGGAGGCCATCCAGATGCATGGCGGCGTCGGCTTCACCTGGGAATACGATCCGCATTTCTACTTCAAGCGGGCGCAGGCGAGCGCCCACTGGTTCGGACCGCCGCAGGCGCATTACGCCGCCATCGGGTCCCGCCTGCTCGAGGGCGAGCCTGTCGCCATGGCGGCCGGCAGCGAGGACGACAATTTCCGCAAGACCGCCGCCGCATGGATGAAAGACAAGCTGACCGGCGAGTTCGAGCCGCTGCGGTTCCGCGGCGGCGCGGGCGATGGCGAGGCGCTGCCCGAGCTGCGCAAGCGCTGGGAACAGGAGCTGGCGCGCGGTGGCTGGGTCGGCCTCGGCTGGCCCGAATCCGTCGGCGGGCGCGATCTCGCAGTCGCCGACCAGGTGACCTTCCAGGAGGAATATGCGCGAGCCGGCGGGCCCGGCCGCATCGGCCATGTCGGCGAGGGGCTGATCGGCCCGACCATCATCGCCTTCGGCACCGACGAGCAGAAGGCGCGGCACCTGCCGGGCATTCTCGGCGGAACGACGTTCTGGGGGCAGGGCTATTCGGAGCCGGGCGCCGGGTCCGATCTCGCCAGTGTGCTCACCCGGGCACGACAGGATAGCGCGACCGGCGACTGGCTGGTCTCGGGCCAGAAGATATGGACCTCGCTGGCCCATCTTTCCGACTGGATTTTCGTTCTGGCGCGCAGCGATGAGGGCTCGGTTGGTCGCAACGGCCTGGTCTTCCTGCTGCTGCCGCTCAGGCAGGACGGCGTCACCATCCACCCGATCCGGCAGATCAATGGCGGCGCGGAGTTCAACTCGGTGTTCTTCGACGATGCCCGGGCGCGCGCTACCGACGTGGTCGGCAAACCCGGCGAGGGCTGGAAAATCGCCATGGCGCTGCTCGGCTTCGAGCGCGGCATCTCCACCCTCGGCCAGCAGATGGGTTTTGCCGGGGAACTCGAGCTGATCGTCGGCCTGGCGCGCCGGAACGGCGCCGGCGAAGACCCCATGATCCGGCAGCGGTTGGGCCGCGCCTGGGCCGGGCTGCGCGCCATGCGCTACGGCGCCCTGCGGGTGCTGGGTGGGGCCGAAGGCGGCGCGCCGGGCCGGGAGTCGCTGGGCTACAAATACGAATGGTCCAACTGGCACCGCGAGCTCGGCGAATTGGGGATGGACGTGCTGGGGGCCGCCGGCAACATCGTCGACGACACCCCCGAGACCACGCGGCTGCAGAACCTCTTCCTGTTCTCGCGCGCCGAGACGATCTACGGCGGCAGCAACGAGATCCAGCTCAACATCATCGCCGAACGGGGCCTCGGCATGCCGCGCGAGCCGCGCGGGACCCTGGGTTGAAATGGGGTTCGGTCCACGTAGCGCCGCCGAACTTGCCGACCTCGACTGCCTCGAGCGCCTCGTGACGACCTATTCGCGCGCCATCGACCGCCGCGACTTCGCCCTGCTGCGCAGCCTCTATCACGATGACGCCGTCGAGGAGCACGGCGAGATGTTTTCCGGCTCGCCCGACGCCTATGTCGACTTCGTCCGGACTGCACTCGCCGGCTATGCGGCCACCGCTCACTACGTGGTCCACTCGCTCTTCGAGCTCGATGGCGATGCGGCAGAGGGCGAGACCTACAAGATCAACTACCACCGCACCCACGGCGCCGACGCCCGCGAAGTGATCACCGGCAGCCGCAGCCTCGATCGCTTCGCCCGGCGCGACGGCGAGTGGCGCTTCCTGCGCCGGTCGGTGGTCATAGACTGGGCCCGCACCCGGCCGGCCGATGCATCTGCATACGACGATTTCGCCGCCGGCAGCCCGCACGGCTCGCCCGGCGCCGGCGACCTTTCCTACGTCGTGCTGGAGCTGCTCGGGCGGCGAGGGGACTGAACCCCGGGTACGACCCGTCTATTTGGAGGAGGATACTTGATGGAACGCGAATTCACCGGCCGGGTGGCGATCGTCACCGGCGCTGCCAACGGCATCGGCCGCGCCATTGCGCTGGCCTATGCGGCGGAGGGCGCCGACATCGCCATGCTCGACCGCGAAGCCGAGCCGCTGGCCGAGGCGGCGGAGCTGGCGCGCCGGCACGGCGGCAAGGTGCTGCCGATCGTCGCGGACATGCTGGACCGCAAGCAGCTGGCCGAGTGCTTCGCCCGCGTCGAGAGCGACCTCGGGCCGGCCTATGTGCTGGTCAACAATATCGGCCAGACGGCCCGCGAGAACTACTCCGAGTTCTACGTGGCCAAGGAGGAGACGCTCGATTTCGTCGTCGCCGTGTCGCTGCAGACGACGCTGATGTGCTCGCGCCAGGTGGTGCCGGGCATGCGCGAACGCAAAGCCGGCAAGATCGTCAACGTCTCCTCGGATTCGGCGATCAACGGCGACATCGGAACGGTCGACTACGCCGCGGCCAAGGCGGGCGTCTTGGGCTTCACCCGGGCGCTGGCGCGCGAATTGGCGCCGTTCAAGATCAACGTCAACGCCATCTGCCCGGGCGCGACCAATACCCGCGCCATGCAGCGCATCCCCAAGGATGCCTTCGAGCGCGCCAGAAACGCCATTCCGCTGGGGGAGCTGTGCGAGCCCGAGGATATCGCCAACGCAGCGATATTTCTCTCCAGCTCGAAGGGGCGCATGATCACCGGGCAGACCCTGTTGGTCAACGGCGGGCGGGTCTTCTACTAGGTTTGGACGATGCCGGGACGCTTGGCGGAGGCCCAAGCAGGGCCCAGCACCTGGACGGGGACTATCCGATGGCGGCCGCGCTGCGCACCGAACTGACCGACAAGCTGGGCTGCCGCTACCCAATCGTGCAGACGGCGATGGGCTGGGTGTCGGACCCAAAGCTGGTGGCGGCCACGACCAATGCCGGCGGCTTCGGCTTTCTCGCCGGCGCCACCATCGAACCGGGCCAGATCGAGGGGGCCATCCTCGAGGTCAGGAAGCGCACCACCGGGCCGTTCGGTGTCAACTTCCACATGTTGCAGCCCAACGCCGCCGAGGTCGTCGAAATGGTGCTGCGGCACGGCATCAAGGCGGTGAGCTACGGCCGTGGCCCCGACGCCAAAACCATCAGCCGCTTCAAGGATGCCGGCATCGTCTGCATGCCCACGGTCGGCGCGGTGAAGCACGCCAAGAAGGCAGTGGAGCTGGGCGCCGACATCATCACCATCCAGGGGGCGGAGGGTGGCGGACATACCGGTTCGGTGCCAACGACGATCCTTCTGCCGCAGGTGCTGGACGCAGTGAACGTGCCGGTGGTCGCGGCCGGCGGCTTCTTCGATGGCCGCGGTCTCGCGGCGGCGCTGGCCTTCGGCGCGGCCGGCATCGCCATGGGCACGCGGTTCCTGCTGACCTCCGACTCGCCGGTCAATCCGGCGACCCTCAAGGCGTATCTTGCCGCCGGCGACACGGCGAAGATCCGCGTTTCGACCGCCGTCGACGGCCTGCCGCAGCGCTTCGTCGAGAACGAGGAGCTGCGCCGGCTCGAAGGCATGACCGGCATCAACCGGTTCGCCGCCAGCGCCGCGCACGCGCTCAAATGGGGTCGCGAGTCCGGCATGAGCTACCCGGCCATGGCGAGGCTGGCGTGGAAGTCGATGACCAGCGACGAGTCGAATTTCGCCCAGACAGTGATGGCGCCGAATCTGCCAACGCTGGTCCGGCGCGGTCTGGTCGAGGGCGACACCCGGACCGGGTTGCTGCCGGCCGGGCAGGTCGCCGCCGCGATCGGCCAACTGGAGAGCTGCGCCGAGCTGATCGAGCGCATCATGAACGAAACCGAGGGGCGCCTGCAGGCACTGGCCGCCCTGGCGTCGCAGACGGAGACTCCATGACCGAGCAATTCACCATCACCGCCGCCGAGGGCATCGGCGAACTGGTCATCTGCCGGCCGCCGGTCAATGCGCTTGACACCGCCGGCTGGAAGGACCTGGCGCGCCGGATCGACGGGCTCAATGCCGATCCGCAGGTGCGGGTCATCGTCATCCGGGCCGAGGGACGCGGCTTCTGCGCCGGCGTCGACATCAAGGAGTTGCAGGCCCACCCGGAGCGGATCGTCGACGCCAATGCCGGCAACTACGAGACCTTCCGCGCGGTGCACCGCGGCCTGAAACCGGTGATCGTGGCCGCGCATGGCTACATCCTGGGCGGCGGCATCGGCATCTGCGGCTCGGCCGACATCGTGCTGGTGTCCGAGGACGCCACCTTCGGCGTGCCGGAGGTCGACCGCGGCGCGCTCGGGGCGGGCGCGCACCTGCAGCGCATGTTCCCGCTGCAGAAGGTGCGCGCAATGTACTTCACCGGCGAGACCATCGATGCCGCCGAGGCCTATCGGCTGGGCGCCGTCGAGGCGGTCGTGCCGCGCGACAAGCTGCGCGACGCGGCGTTCGAGATGGCCCGCAAGATCGCCGCCAAGAGCCCGACCATGATCAGGCTCGCCAAGGAATCGCTCAACGGCATAGAGGACGGCGATCTCGAGGCGAAATATCGCTGGGAGCAGGGGTTCACCGCCCAGGCCTACCTGTCCGCCGAATCCCAGGAAGCGCGCGATGCTTTCGTCGAGAAGCGCGACGCCGAGTTCTCCAGGTCGAAGGACTGAAACGTGGAACCCGATTTCAACCCAGCCACCATTCCCGACTACGTGCCTGGGCACGGCTTGCTCAAGGGCCGCTCAGTCCTGATCACGGCCGCCGCCGGCAAGGGCATCGGCTTCGCCGCCGCCCGTCGCGCGCTCGAGGAGGGCTGCCGGACGCTGCTGATCTCGGACGTCCACGAGCGGCGGCTCGGTGAGGCGGTCGAGGCACTGAAGGCCATCGCGCCGGAGGTGCCGGTCAGCGGCCAGCTCTGCAACGTGACCAAGGAAGGCGACGTGCAGGCGCTGGTCGACCGCGCCGACGCCGAGCTCGGCGGCATCGACGTGCTCATCAACAATGCCGGGCTGGGCGGGCTGAAGCCGGTGGCGGAGATGACCGACGAGGAGTGGTTCCTGGTCATGGACGTGACGCTCAACGGCACCTTCCGGATGACGCGGGCCGCGCTCAACAAGATGATGCCGCGGCGCAAAGGCGCCATCGTCAACAATGCCTCGGTGCTCGGCTGGCGGGCCCAGAAGGGCCAGGCCCACTATGCCGCCGCCAAGGCCGGTGTCATGGCCCTGACGCGCTGCAGTGCGCTCGAAGCGGCCGAATACGGCATTCGCATCAACGCCGTGTCGCCGTCGATCGCCATGCACGAATACCTCAAGCGCTCGGCCCCCGAAGAGGTGCTTGCCGGCCTCGCCCGGCAGGAGGCATTCGGACGCGCCGCGGAGGTCTGGGAAGTGGCCAATGTGATGATGTTCCTCGCCAGCGACTACGCCTCCTACATGGTGGGCGAGGTGGTCGCCGTCTCCAGCCAGCATGCCTGAGGGGGCGCACATGACCTACCGTTTCAGCACCGCCGAGCAGGTGATCGCCGATGTCGGCCGGAACCTCGGCGCCACCGATTGGCTGACCATCGCACAGGACCGCATCACCAAGTTCGCCGAGGCGACGGGTGACTTCCAGTGGCTGCATGTCGACGCCGAGAAGGCGGCCAATGGACCCTACGGCGCCACCATCGCGCACGGCTTCCTGACGCTGTCGCTGACCAACATGTTCCTGCCCGAGCTGTTCATGCCCGACAATCTCGATTGGGGCGTGAACTACGGCGTCGACCGCGTTCGCTTCCCCGCGCCGGTGATCGTCAACTCGCGCATCCGCGGCGTCGGCGAATTGCTCGCCGCCACCAGGATCGCTGAAAACGCCGTGCAGACCACGGTGCGGATCAGCGTCGAGATCGAGGGCAAGGACAAGCCCGGCTGCGTCGCCGACGCCCTTCAGCGCTACTACTTCCGCGCCGCCTGAGCGCGGGCACAAGCGGGCAATCCCGCTCTTAGTCTCAATAGACGATGCCTGCGGCGGGGATTGCGCAGACGGTCGAACAATCAGCGGCGGCAAGGGTTTGCACCGCGTCAGGTTGTTGCAGGCGGGTTCGATCGATGAACAAGGAATTGGATCTGGCGGCCGCCGTGGCCACGATCCGGAGCGGGATGACGATCGGGATCGGCGGCTGGGGACCGCGGCGCAAACCGATGGCGCTGATCCGTGAGATTCTTCGATCCGACCTCAAGGACCTGACGATCGTCGCCTATGGCGGGCCGGAGATCGGCATGCTGTGCGCCGCCGGCAAGGTCAGAAAGCTGGTCTACGGCTTCGTCTCGCTGGACCTCATTCCGCTCGAACCCTATTTCCGCAAGACCCGCGAGGCGGGGGCGGTGGAGGTCAGCGAACTCGACGAGGGCCTGCTGCTGCTCGGCCTGCAAGCGGCGGGCCGCAAGCTGCCGTTCATCGCCACGCGCATCGGGCTGGGCACCGACGTGCTGACCCACAACCCGCACTTAAGGACCATCCGCTCCCCCTATGACGACGGCGAGACGCTGCTCGCCATGCCGGCCATTCCGCTCGATGTGGCCCTCATCCACGTCAACCGCGCCGACCGCCGCGGCAACACCCAGACCGATGGGCCCGACCCCTATTTCGATGCACTGTTTGCCCGCGCCGCAGAGCGCACCATCGTCACCACCGAGGAGATCTGCGATCGCCTCGACCGGACGCATCCCGACAAAGCAAAGCAGAACCTCTTCGAGCGCTACCTGGTTTCGGGGGTGGTACATGCCCCCCTCGGCGCCCATCCGACAACGGCGCACGACGCCTATGGCTGGGACATGCCGCACCTCAAGGCCTATGCCGCCAGCGCCGCCGAGGCAGACGGCTGGGCCCGCTACATGGCCGACTACGTGGCGGGCGGCGAGGCGGCCTACATCGACAAGGTCGGCGGGGCCAGGGCCGTCGCGAGCCTGCCGATCCCAACCTTCTGAGGACCCAGAGATGACCGCGGTTGAGGACTTCTCGCTCGCCGAGCTGATGATCGCCGCCGCCGCCGAGGCGTGGCGCCATGACGGCGAACTGCTCGGCAGCGGCATCGGCACGCTCCCGCGACTGGCGGTGGGCCTCGCCAAGCTGACCATCGAGGACGGCCTGCTGCTCTCCGACGGCGAGGCCTTCGCCACCGAGGAACCGCTGCCGCTGGGGCCGCGGCAGGGGCAGGCGCCCTTCGCCGGATGGATGCCCTATTCCCGCGTGTTCGAGATCCTGTGGTCGGGCCGCCGGCACGCCATGGTCACCCCGGTGCAGATCGACCGCTGGGCCCAGACCAACATCTCGTGCCTCGGCGATTTCGACAAACCGAAGGTGCAGCTGCTCGGCGTGCGCGGCTATCCGGGCAACTCGATCAGCCACAAGAACTCCTTTCTGGTGACCGGCCACGGTAAGCGAACATTCGTCGAGGGTGAGGTCGACGTCGTCTCCAGCGTCGGCTTTTCCGACGCGCATTGGCCGGCTGGAATGAAGCGTCCCGAAATCGCCATCGGCATCGTCGTCACCGATCTCTGCGTCATGGATTTCGGCGGTCCCGATCACGCCGCGCGTGTGCTGTCGCTGCATCCGGGCGTCAGCTTCGCCGATGTGCAGGCCGCCACCGGCTTCCCGCTGCTCAGGGCCGAGACGATGAGCGTGACCCCCGCGCCGACCGCCGAACAGCTGGCGATCATCGCGCGGCTCGACCCCACCAATCTCCGGGCCAGTGCGCTCAAGGGCAATCCGCCCGGCGTCCGCGCCGCCGCAGCATGAGGCCCAAACGATGAGCGGCACCGACTACCCCAAGGGCGCCGCCATCGTCATCGGCGGCAGCGGCGGCATCGGCGCCGAGATCTGCCGGGTTTTGGCCCGCGACGGCGCCGATGTGGCGCTCACCTATCTGACCAATCCCGTCCGCGCCGGGGCGGCGCTCGAGGCAGTGCGCGGCGAAGGTCGGCAGGGCTCGACCCATCGGCTCGATGCCGAGGACACCGAAGCGGTCAAAACCCTGTTCGATGCTGTTGCGACCCAGTACGGCGCCATCCACACCATCGTCTACGCGGCGGGCCCGCTGATGCCGCTCCTCCATCTGAGCAAGGTCACGCCCGAGCAGATGAAACGGCACCTGCTGCAGGACACCTTTGCCTTCTTCAACATCGTCCACGCCGGCATTCCGCATCTTAGGGCAAGCCAGGGGTCGTTCGTTGCCTGCCAGAGCGCGGCGCAGTTCCGCTACGCGCCGGCCGACGGTCTTTCGGTGGTTCCCAAGGCCGGGGTCGCCGCGATTATGCTCGGTGTCGCCAAGGAGGAGGGGCGCTTCGGCGTCCGCGCCAACGGCGTCGCCATCGGCATGGTCGAAGCCGGCCAGAAGGTGGCGCTCGAAAAGCTCGGCTACGTCAACCAGACCTATATGGAGGCGGCGGCCCGCAACACGCCGCTGCGCCGTGCGGGGCAGCCGCTCGACATTGCCGAGGCCGTCGCCTATCTCGCCTCGTCCCGCGCCGGGTTCGTCACCGGGCAGATCATCCGCGTCGACGGCGGCTATTCTCTCTGAGCCTGTGCCGCCCGGACTTACGCCAGCGTCCGCGCCGGGGTTTCGCCGAGCACCGCGGCGCTGTTGAGCATCAGGCGCATCAGCTCGGTCTGCCGCGAAATGCCGCTCTTCGAAAAGATCGAGCGCAGATGCGCCCGCGCGGTGTTGCGGGAGATGTTGAGCGTCCCCGCCGCTTCGTCGAGCGACAATCCGGTGGTCAGGCTGCGGGCGACCGCGGCTTCAGCCGGCGTCAGGTCGAACAGCTGGCGCAGCATGCCGCTCTCGAGTTCGGCATTGCGGTCGGCGTCGCGGATGAAGACCACGGCGGCCGAGCGGCGCAGCTTGCTGTCGGATTTCGCTGGGGTGCCGAGCGGCTGCACGATCAGGCCGAGGTCGCGGGCTCCAGAATCGCGCGCCACCGACACGGCCCGCGGTGCCGTCATGATCTCGCCGAAGGCGGAGGGGCTGGCGAGTGCCGCCTTGAGCGCCAGTTGCAGGTCCTTGTCGTCGCACGAGGACGTCGCGGCCAGGTGACCGCGATGCGTGGTGAGCCCGTCGCGGGCGTTGAGGATGGCGGCGGCGAGGGCAGTGGTCTGCAGCACGGCGCCTTTGTCGTCGAGGATGATGGCCCCGACCGAAAGCTTGTCGAGGGCGCTCGAATAGACCTGGCATTCGATGTCGGTGGTGCCGATCCGGCCGGCGAGCTCGAAGGCCCGTCGCACGTGGCCGAGCAGCATGGCGCACATCATCGAATCGCGCTCGTCGAAGGGCGAGCCGTCGCGGTTGCGGAACATCGCCAGATGGTAGCGCGCATCGTCGCTCGCGCCGGCATCGGCGGTGACCTGATGATAGTCGGCGAGCGTATCGGCCAGCGGCTTGGCGCCGGACGGGCGATTGGAGAGCAGGGCGTCGACATCGACAAGCGCATGACCGGGGGCGGCCGCGCCACCCTCGTCATGGTCCGACGAACAGACCGTGAGCCGGTCGCCGCTCGGGCCGCGCCCGTCGATGGTCAGCACCACCGCCACCGCCTCGATGCTCGCCCGGATCGCGTCGACGCAGCGCTGCAGCGTGCCTCCGCCCAGCAGCGTGTCGTAAATGGTGTCGACGATCGATCCGACTTCGATGGGGCCCGCTGAGATGTCCGACACGCTGATCCTCCTGCTGTCGGTCCGGCAACGGCCTCGCTTCTCGTTCATCACGGGGAGGCTCGTTCGGTCGACTTTGACAACGATGACTGATATTCGACATAGTGTCAATGAAGTGGATGGCCTGTTGAAAAACTGTCGCAGGCGTCGAAATCGACCGGCGTAAGGACTGGTGAGGAGCGCCGGCCGTTAGTCCCTTCGGACGATGAGACGGACCGCTCGAGCCGCCATTCAGAAGCCGTATCCACCCGGCCACACCGGCCGCGTGGGTCCGCCGGACGGCGGCAATCGGAGCAGGGCATGCGCGAAGCAGTGATCGTGGCGGTGGCGCGGACGCCGATCGGCCGGGCGTTCCGTGGAGCCTTCAACGACACCGAAGCGCCGGCGCTGTCCGGGCACGCGGCCGCGGCCGCTGTGGCGCGCGCCGGCATCGATCCGGGCAGCATCGACGATGTCATCATGGGCTGCTCGGCGCAGCAGGGCACCCAAGGCTACAACATCGGCCGGCTGACCGCCGCCGCCGCGGGCTTTCCGCATACCGTGCCCGGCATGACCATCGATCGCATGTGCTCGTCGGGGCTGATGGCCGTCGCCACGGCGGCCAAGCAGATCGTCGTCGACGGCATGGAGACCATCGTGGCGGGCGGCCTCGAGTCGATCAGCCTGACCCAGAACAAGCACAAGAACACCTACCGCAGCCAGTCGCGGTCCGTGATCGAGCAATCGCCGCATATGTACATGCCGATGATCGAGACGGCCGAGATCGTCGCCGAGCGGTACGGCATCAGCCGCGAGGCCCAGGACGCCTATGCGCTGCAGAGCCAGCAGCGTGTGGCCGCGGCCCATGCGGCGGGACGGTTCGACGCCGAACTGGTGCCGCTGGCGTCGCGCAAGGCGGTCGTCGACAAGGTCACCGGCGAGACCAGCTTCGAAGACGTGCTGCTGACGCGCGACGAGGGACCACGCCCCGACACCACGCTCGAAGGCCTCGCGAGGCTTCCCCCGGTCTACTCGGGCGGCGCCATCGTCGCCACCGGCCGGCATGTGACGGCGGGCAACTCCTCGCAGTTCTCCGACGGCGCGGCAGCGCTGGTGGTGATGGACGCAAGGCGCGCCGAACAGCTCGCCCTCGCGCCTCTCGGCGCCTATCGCGGCATGGCGGTGGCCGGGGTGGGACCGGAGGAGATGGGCATCGGCCCAGTCTATGCCATACCGAAACTGCTCGACCGCAACGGTCTCAAGATATCAGACATCGGGCTGTGGGAGCTCAACGAGGCCTTCGCCAGCCAGACCCTTTATTGCCGTGACCGGCTGGGCATCGACAACGACATCTTCAACGTCGATGGCGGCGCCATCGCGGTCGGGCACCCGTTCGGCATGACCGGGGCGCGCACCGCTGCACATATCCTCATCGAGGGTCGCCGCCGCGGCGCAAGATACGGTGTGGTCACCATGTGCATCGGCGGCGGCATGGGCGCGGCCGGCCTGTTCGAGATTTTTCCGGGCTGAAACCGGAGCGTTCCCCGCCATAGTCCAAAGTGACGAATGGGCGCCCGTTGACGGGTGCTAGAGGTGGCCTTCTGCCGCAAGGTTCGCCAGGTGATGCCGCCGATCGTCTGCAGTTCCCACACCATCTCGGGCGTGATGCCCGGCGGCGTCATAGCCAGCCGCCACCGCTTCGAGGATCGCGTAAAGGCCTGCGCCGAGGCCGGGTTCGACGGCATGTGCCTGCACTTCCGCGACTATGCCGAGCAGCGCGCAGCCGGCAAAGCCGATAAAGAGTTGCGAGCCGTGCTGGACGAATTCGGCATGGTCGAAAACTCGGTCGAGTTCCTGCGCGATTGGTTCCGGCCCGAGGGCGAGGCGAACATCCGGCTCGCGCTGAGCGCTGCGGGCGCGTTCGGCGCGCGGCACATCAACGTGTCCCCCGATCTCGACGACGAGGCGCATCCGATTGCGGCGATGGGACCGGCCTTCGCTGCGCTGTGCGACCGCGCCGCCGATCGCGGCGTGGGGGTAGCGCTCGAGCTCGTCGCCTGGGGCAACGTCCGGACGCTCGACCGCGCCCTCGCACTGCTGGACCTGGGCGGCGCCAATGCGGGGCTGATCATCGACAGCTGGCACGTCTTCCGCGCCGGCATCGGCCTCGACGAACTCGCCACGCTGTCTCCCGCCCGGATCGGTTGCGTGCAGCTCAGCGACGCCGCCGCCACTGTTGTGGGGCCGCTCAGTTGTGACACCATGAGCCGGCGATTCTGCGGGGAGGGGGCGCTGGACCTCCGTGGTCTTCTCGACACGCTCGCACGAATGGGCGTCGCCGCGCCTCTGGCCGTGGAAGTGATCTCGCCCGAAGCGGTGGGCATGGTAGTGCAGGAGGCCGCACGGCGCGCCTTCGAGACGACCATGCGGGTGGTCGGCGACAGTCGGTTGACGGTAGGAGCTAGAGGTTGAGCATTTCCGCACAAGGCTCGGAAAACGCTTCCGAATCGACGCCAGCGTCACGCGCAAGGCGAGAGACCAATCCGCGCAAGGAGATGGTACGCGAACAGCTCATCGACCTCGCCGCGAAGGTCTTCGACGAGAAGGGTTTCGAGCGCTGCAGCATGGCCGATATCGCCAAGGCGGTGGGCCTGGGCCGGTCGGCGCTCTACCACTACTTCAAGTCCAAGGACGAAATCCTCACCGCCATCATCGAGGCCGAGGCGTTGGAGCCCTCGCACCAGCTCGAAACGCTTTCGGCCGAGTCCGGCCTGTCGGCGACCGAATGGCTGCGCCGCGCCATCGTCGACGGCATCGTCCGCCGGCTGTCGAGCGGCTCCCGCTTCGTGACGCTGAGCCGGCTCGAGGCGCAGATTCCGGATGGCCTCAGGGTGGTCTACAACCGCTCGCGGCGGCAGATTTACGACTACTACGTCCACTGTCTCGAGCACGGCATCGCCACCGGAGAGTTCCGGCAGGTCGACCCGAAGATCGCCGCCTTCGGCGTCCTGGGCATGGCCAACTGGACCTCGCGATGGTACTCGCCGCAGGGCCGCAACACGCCCGAGGAGATCGCCGCGATCATCGCCGATCTGGCGCTGGCGAGCCTCCGCTCGCCGTCGGCTCGCGAGCGCGTGGTCGATGAGGCCAAGGGCAAAGTCGAGGCGCTGCGCGAGCAGGTCGAAGAGCTGAACCTGCTGCTGAGGTGAGGCTGCGGGGGCCCGTTAGTCCATTCGAACGATGCCTCCGGCGAGCCGGTTCGCCTATGTCACGGCCCACCCGTGGACGAACCGCCGAGAGGGCCGGCGGCGCGCTCAGGCTTCGCGGGCGACAGGGCCGAGTGCAGTCGACCCGGGATCGGAGGATCAATTGCTGAGCGAGATCATCATCATCGTCGTCCGCGGCATTGCGATCGGGTCGATCTTTTCGATCATCGCCATGAGCTTCAACGTCGTCCACAACGCCACCGGCATCTTCAACTTCGCCCAGGGCAACATCTTCATCCTGGGCGGCTTCGGCGCCTACCTTCTCGCCAACCAGGTGGGCCTCGAAATCTGGCTGCCCGTGCTGATCCTGGTGACCCTCGCCATCGGCGCCCTGGTGGCGTTGCAGGGCTGGATCACGCTGCTGCCGCTGCACTCGTCGGTCGAGCAGGATTCGTGGCTGATCTCGACCGTGTCGGTGTCGGTGATCATCGGCGCGGTGCTGCTGCTGACCCTCGGTCCGTTTCCGTTCAACGTCCAGGGTCCGGTGCCCGGCTTCCGGCTCATGGGGTCGAAGACGCCCGGCGCCTATGGGCTGGCCATCGCCGCCATGGTGGCGTGGTACCTGGTGTTGCGTTTCTTCCTCCGCCGCACCTTCACTGGCCTTGCGATCAGCGCCCTGTCGCAGGATTTCGACGCGGCGCGCGCCGCGGGCCTGCCGGTGCGGCGCCTGCAGATCGCCGCCTTCGCCATCAGCGGGCTGGTCGCCGGCTCGGTCGGCTTCATGGTCGCGCCGATGGTCTCGGTCAGCCCCGACGCCGGCATGCGCTATGTGCTCAACGGCTTCGTCGCGGCCGTGGTCGGCGGCATCGGCAACAACACCGGCACGCTCATCGGCGGGCCGCTTGTCGGGGTGATCGCCATGCTCACCGCTTACAAGATCGGCGGCGCCTACCAGGATCTGGCGTCGCTGCTCGTCCTCGTCACCATCCTGATGCTCTGGCCGCAGGGACTGTTTGGTCGCGCCGCGGCGCGGCGGGTGTAAGTGGCCGTGACCGCCAAAGCCATCGCCGCGCCGTCTGGCACGACCTCCGCGCCGGCCAGCAAGAGCTTCAGTTCGGACTTTCCGCAGCTGCTGATGGGCATCGTGCTGATCGCGATGACCGGGCTCGGGCCGTCGATGCTCGGCAATTCGTACTGGGAGCACACTTTCCAGCTCGTCAACATCTACGTCGCCGTGGCGGTGTTCCAGAACTTCCTGTTCGTCGACGCCGGGCAGAAGTCGTTCGGGCAGGGGGCGATCCTCGGGCTCGGCGCCTATGGCTTCGCCATCGCCGTCGGGCTCAACGGCCTGCCGGTCATCATCGGCCTATTGGCCGGCATCGTCGCAGCAACCGCGGGCGGGTTGCTGTTCGCGCTGCCGGCGCTGCGCGTGCAGGGCTTTCATCTGGGCTTCGTCACGATGAGCGCGGGCATCGTCTTTCCGCAACTGCTGGTGCAGTTCGACTGGCTGACGCGGGGCATCAACGGCATCAGCGTCAAGCTGCCCGGCCTCACCGATCCGCTGCTCTTCGGGCTGTCGCCGATGACGCTGATCGTCACGCTGTTCCCAATTCTCGCGCTCTTGCTGCACTTCGTACTCCGGCAATCGCCGCTCGGACGCCGCATGCGCATTGCGGCCGAAAGCCCCGAGGCGGCCCGCTCGCTCGGCATCCGGCCGGGCTTCATGCGCTCTTTGGCGTTCGTCATCGCGTCGGTCGGCACCGGCATTTCGGGCGTGCTCTATGTCCCCGCCGTCGGCTTCATCAGCCCGCAGGGCTTCCTCGTCGATCTGTCGTTCGTGTTCTTCTTTGCCGTCGTCGTCGGCGGGCGCGGCCAGCTGCTCGGCCCGATCATCGGCATCTGGATCATCCATGTGCTGCCCACCATCATTCTCGTGCAGCTCATCGACTATCGCTTGCTGGTCTACGGCATCCTCACCCTGCTCGTGGTCATCCTGTTTCCCGACGGGGTGGTGGGGACATTCGAGAGCTGGCGGCGCAAGCGCTCGCAGGTCGGCGGCGGCGAACGCGGCTTCCGGCTCGACCGCTTCACTGACGCGATCCGCTCGATGGTGCCGGTAACGGGCAAGCCCAGCGACGTGCCGATCATCGAGGTTCGCAATGCGACCAAGAAATTCGGCCAGGTGGTGGCGATCGAGGACGTCGACATGGTCGTCCGCCCCGGCGAAATCCACGGTCTCGTGGGCGCCAACGGATCGGGCAAGACCAGCCTGCTCAACGTCCTGACCGGCCTCAGCCGGCTCAATTCGGGCACCTACAGCTTCAACGGCCGCGACGTGACCCGGGTGCCGGCGGACGCCATCGCCAAGCTCGGCCTCGGCCGCACCTTCCAGACACCGCGCATGTTCCCCTCGCTCTCTGTCTGGGACAACATCCGCATCGGCCTCGACGCGCGGGACGAGGCCCTCGAACCGGAATTCGCCACGCTGGCGCAATCGCTCGACCGCGACTTCGCCAACGACAGTCCGGCGCTGCTGTCGCACGGCCAGCGCCGGCTGGTCGAGGTGGTGCGCGTGGTGTTCAAGCAATCCTCGATCCTCCTGTTCGACGAGCCGGCCGCGGGGCTCTCGCCCGAGGAGCGCGCCGAGTTCGCCGACCTGGTGCGCCTGCTCAGCCGCACGCTGGGCAAGGCGATCATCCTGGTGGAACACGATCTCGACCTGGTGTGGGGCATCGCCGACACCATCACCGTGCTCGAAACCGGGCGGGTGGTGGCCTCGGGCGCTCCCGCCGTCCTCGCCAAAGACCCGGCAGTGCAGCACCTGTTCGTCGGAGGCCGCCATGCTTGAGGTCTCCAACCTGACCGCGGGCTATGGCGACATCCCGGTGCTGCGCGACGTCTCGCTGAAGGTGGCGCCCGGCGAAATTCTGTTGATCGGCGGCGAGAACGGGGCCGGCAAATCGACGCTGCTGCGCGCCATCGCCGGCTTCAACAGGCCGTCCGCCGGATCAGTGAAGCTCGACGGCGTCGAACTCTCCGGCCTGCCGCCCGAAAAGATCGCCCGCGACGGCCTGCGCCTCGTGCTCGATGGGCACCGGGTATTCCCGGAACTCAGCGTCTTCGACAATTTGCGCATGGGAACCGCCGCCCGGCCCGGCGACCGGGCCGGGTTCGGCAGGGCGATCGAGGAAATCTACGCGGTCTTTCCCATCCTCAAGGACAAGAGCAAGGCCATGGCGCGCGACCTGTCGGGCGGCCAGCAGCAGATTCTGGCGCTGGGGCAGGCATTCATGGCGCGGCCGAAGGTGCTGCTCTGCGACGAACCCTCGATCGGGCTGGCCCAGGCGCTGCTGCCGCCGATCCTGGCGTTTCTGCGCAAATGGGCGGAATCGGGCACGGCGGTGGTGATCGTCGAGCAGCACCTGGCGGTGACCCGGCCCTACACCGACCGGGCCATGATCATCCAGCGCGGGCAGGTGGCTCTCAGTTGTGCCTCGTCCGAGCTCGACGAAAAGCTAGAGGCCCTGCAGCAGGCCCGCGCCCAGGCCTATGCAGCCGGCTGAGTTCGACCCCCCGGCGCCGTTCCCGAGTCTGTCCGCGGTGGTCTCGCCCGAGTGGATCGACAGCAACGAGCACATGAACGTGTCGCGCTACGACCAGCTCTTCGACGCGGCGGAATCCGCCTTCTACGCCAGCTGCGGTATCGACCGCCGGCTCCAGGTCCAGCGGCGTGGCCTGTTCCGGCTCGAAAAGCACCTGCGCTACCAGCGCGAGATGCGGCTGGGCGCCGGCATCGCCATCACCACGCAGCTCATCTGGACCGACCTCAAGCGCGTGCACGTCTTTCACGAAATGTGGGATGGCGACGAGGGCTATCGCGCTGCGACCATGGAATGCATGGCCATCCACGTGAACCTCGAGACCCGCAAGCCGGTGACATTCGATGTCCCGCTGGTCCGCGACCGGATCGAGGCGATGGCCCGCGCCCATGCGGCGCTTCCCCTGCCGGACGGGGCCGGACGCTCCGTCGGCCGGGCTTCCGCGCGTTAGTCCCTTCGGACGATGGCCCGCCGGCGCCCCGAACCTAGGGTCGCGGCAACGCTCGGCGACATGCCGATCCCTCGAGGTCATGGCCATGACGGACCCGGTCGCACCGGCCACCGCGGATATCGCTTACGAAACTGATGAGCCGGTGCTCTACCGCCTCGAGGGTGCGGTGGCGTGGATTTCCATGAACCGGCCGCGCTTTGGCAACGCGCAGAACTCGCAGATGACCTACGCGCTCGACGACGCCTTCAAGCGGGCCATCGACGACGACGCCGTCAAGGTCATCGTCCTCGGTGGTGAGGGCAAGCACTTTTCGGCCGGCCACGACATCGGCACGCCGGGGCGCGACGTCGACAAATCCTTCGAGCGGCGGGGGCTATGGGCCGACCACGCCGGCAAGCCCGGCGCGGAGTTCCTCTACACCCGCGAGCACGAGGTCTATCTCGGCATGTGCCGGCGCTGGCGCGACGCCCCCAAGCCGACCATCGCCATGATCCAGGGCGCCTGCGTCGCCGGCGGGCTGATGCTGGCCTGGGTGTGCGACCTGATCGTCGCCGCCGACGACGCCTTCTTCCAGGACCCGGTGGTGCGGATGGGTATCCCCGGCGTCGAGTATTTCGCCCACGCCTTCGAGCTGCCGCCGCGCATCGCCAAGGAGTTCCTGCTTTTAGGCGAGCGGATGACGGCCGGCCGGGCCGAACAGTTCGGCATGGTCAACAAAATCGTGCCGCGCGCCGAGCTCGAGGCCGCCGTCGCCGCGATGGCGCAGAAGCTCGCGGCCCAGCCGGCGCTCGGCATCTGGCTGACCAAGCAGGCGGTCAATCACGTCGAGGATCTGCGCGGCAAGCGCACCGCCATGGACGCGGCGTTCCACATGCACCATTTCGCCCATGCCCAGAACGACCTGGTGACCGGCGACCGGCTCGGCGGGCAGGACGCGCGCTCGATGGCCGCGGCCAACAAGACAGAAGCCGGCACCGACTAGAACCACAATACAGCGAGCCATCCGTGAACCTCGACTACACCCCGGAGCAACAGGCGTTCCGCGCCGACATCAGGGCGTGGCTCGAGGCCAATGTGCCGGCCGCGCCGCTCCCCTCCTTCGATGCCTCGCGCGCCGGCTTTGAGGCGCACCGCGCCTGGGAGCGGACGCTCAACGACGGCCGCTGGGGCATGGTCACCTGGCCCACCAACTATGGCGGGCGCGGCCTCGACCTCATCGAGTGGCTGATCTTCGAGGAGGAATACTACCGCGCCGGAGCCCCGCTCCGGGTTAACCAGAACGGCATTTTCCTGCTCGGGCCGACGCTGATGGAGTACGGCACGCCGGAGCAGCGCGCCCGCTTTCTGCCGGCGATGGCGAACGGCGAAGAAATCTGGGCGCAGGCCTGGTCGGAACCGCAGGCGGGCAGCGACCTCGCGGCGATCCGCTCGAAAGCTGTCCGCGAGGGCGACGATTATGTGCTTTCCGGGCACAAGATCTGGTCGTCGCGCGCCGCCTTTGCCGATTGGGGGTTCGGGCTGTTCCGCACCGATCCGGCTTCCGAACGTCACAAGGGCCTGTCGCTGATCCTGTTCCCGCTCGATGCGCCGGGCGTGCGCCGGCAGCCGATCCCGCAGATCAACGGCGAGATCGGCTTCGCCGAGCTGTTCCTCGACGAGGTGCGCGTTCCCGCCTTCAACCGGCTGGGCGAGGAAGGGCAGGGCTGGGCCGTCTGCATGGCGACCGCAGGGTTCGAGCGCGGCCTCATGCTGCGCAGCCCGGCGCGCTTCCAGGTGGCGGCGCACATGCTGGTCGAGCTCTACAAGCGGCACCAGCACGAGGTCGACGGGACGGTGCGCGCCGCGGTCGTGCAAGCCTGGATGGACGCCGACGCCTACGCGCTCTCGATCTATGCGACGGCGTCGCGGCTCAGGGCCGGCGGGCACATCGGCGCCGAAGCCAGCGTCAACAAGATCTTCTGGTCGGAGATGGACATCGCCCTCCAGCGCACCGCCCTCGCCATCCTCGGCGCACGCGCCGAGCTGCTGCCGGTCGCCCCCGATGCCGGCGACGTCGACGGCTGGCTCGATTCCTACCTGTTCTCGCTGGCCGGGCCGATCTACGCCGGCACCAACGAAATCCAGCGCAACATCATCGCCGAGCGCATGCTTGGCCTGCCGCGGGCCTGAGGAGAAGGGCATGGATTTCACCTTCACCCAGGACCAGACGATGATGGCCGACGTGGCGCGCGATCTGCTCGACGCCGAATGCCCGGTGTCGTCATTGCGCGCGCTGAGCGCGGCGGGCGAGGCGCGCGATGCGGCCCGCTGGCGCAAGATCGTCGATCTCGGCCTTCTCGGCGTGCTGGTGCCCGAGGCGGCAGGTGGGCTCGGGCTCGCCGAGATCGACCTGGTGCTGATCGCCGAGCACTGCGGCTATTTCGGCCTGCCCGAACCGCTCGTCGATACCGCAGGGATCGCGCTGCCGCTGCTGGCGGCGCTGCCGGACGTACCGCGCGCGGCTGAGGCGCTGGAGCGTACCCTGGCAGGCGAGAGCACCGTGGCGATCGGTCACCCGGGCAATCCGTTCGTCCTCGATGCCGACGCGGCCGGCGCGATCCTTCTGCCGGTCGATGGAGCGCTGCACCTGGTCGATCGCGCCGATGCCAAACTCACCGCCCAGCCGAGCATCGACCCGTTCCGAAAACTGTTCCGGGTGGAGGCCGAGCCATCGGCGGCAACGCTGATCGCCGATGCGGAGGCGGCGGCGCCGCTGCTGACCCAGGTGTTCAATCGCGGCGCGCTGTTTGCCGCGGCGCAGCTGCTCGGGCTGGCGCGGCGGAGCAACGACCTCGCCGTGGCCTACGCCGGGGAACGCACGCAATTCGGCAAACCGATCGGCGCCTACCAGGCGATCAAGCACCACCTGGCGACGGTGCAGGTCAAGATCGAGTTCGCGCGGCCGGTGGTCTATGCTGCCGCCGCCATATCGCCGGCCAGCGGGCTCCACGAAGAGGCGCGCATCTCGCACGCCAAGCTCGCCGCAGGCGAGGCGGCGGACCTCTCGGCGCGCACCGCCGTGCAGGTGCATGGCGCAATGGGCTATTCATGGGAAGTGGACGTGCACTACTTCCTCAAGCGGACTCTCGCGCTCAGCGGCGCCTGGGGCACGCCCAACGACCACCGCAAGCGGGCGGCGGCGCGCGTCTTCGGCGCGCCCGTCGGACCGGAGCATACGTTCACACGAGGCGCTGCGCATGGCTGAAGCCTACATCATCGATGCCGTCCGGACCCCCATCGGGCGCAAGAAGGGCTCCCTTGCCGGTGTCCATTCCGCCGATCTGGGTGCCCATCCGATCAAGGCGCTGATGGCGCGGACCGGGATCGACCCGGCGGCCGTCGACGACGTGGTCTATGGCTGCACCGAGACCATCGGGCCGCAGGCCGGCGACATCGCCCGCACCTGCTGGCTGGTGGCGGGAATGCCCGACCACGTGCCTGGCGTCACGGTCGACCGCCAGTGCGGCTCGGCCCAGCAGGCGGTGCATTTTGCCGCCCAGGCGGTGATGAGCGGCACCCAGGACCTGGTGGTCGCCGGCGGAGTGCAGAACCTCAACATGATCCCGATTTCGGCGGCGATGATGGTGGGGCAGTATTACGGCGTCCCCGATCCGTTCTCGACCTCGCCCGGCTGGGTCGAGCGCTACGGCACCCAGGAGGTCAACCAGTTCCGCTCGGCCGATATGATCGCCGAGAAATGGGACATCTCGCGCGCCGCGATGGAGGTCTTCGCGCTCGAGAGCCACCGCAAGGCGGTGGCCGCTATCGACGCCGGCCGGTTCAAGGGCGAGATCGCGCCGCTCAACGGCCTCGATACCGATGAGACGCCGCGCCGCGACACCAGTCTCGAGAAGATGGCGGCGCTCAAGACGCTGCGCGAGGGCGGCCGGGTACATGCCGGCGTCTCGAGCCAGAACGCCGATTGCTCGGCGGCGCTGCTGATCGCCTCCGCGCAGGCAGTGAAAGACCATGGGCTCCGGCCGCGGGCGCGCATCCACCACATGTCGGTGCGCGGCGACGATCCGGTGTGGATGCTGACCGCACCGATCCGCGCCACCCGTTATGCGCTCGAGAGGGCCGGGCTAACGGTCGACGACATCGACCTGTTCGAGAGCAATGAAGCCTTCGCTCCGGTGGTGATCGCGTGGATCAAGGAATGCGGCATCCCGCCCGAGAAGGTCAATGTCAACGGCGGCGCCATTGCGCTCGGCCATCCGTTGGGCGCCACCGGCGCCAGGATCATGACGACGATGCTCAACGAGCTCGAACGCCGCAACGGACGCTACGCCCTGCAAACCATGTGCGAAGGCGGCGGCCAGGCCAACGTCACCATCATCGAAAGGCTGTAGGCCGATGCCGGTCTATGCCTTCGAAGGCCGCGTCCCCGTCGTCGATCCGTCGAGCTATTTGCATCCGACGGCGGTGCTGATCGGCGACGTCATCGTCGGGCCCGGTTGCTACATCGGCCCGTCGGCCTCGCTGCGCGGCGATTTCGGCCGCATCGTGGTGGTCGGCGACGCCAGCGTGCAGGACAATTGCACGCTCCACACCTCGTCGGGCTCCGATTGCGTCGTCGGCCGCGGCGCCACCATTGGACATGGCGCGGTATTGCACGGCTGCACGGTCGGGGAGAACGCGCTGGTGGGCATGAATGCGGTGGTGCTCGACGACGCACAGATCGGAGCCGAATCGCTGGTCGGTGCCTTGAGCCTGGTGAAATCGGATATGGTGGCGCCCGAGCGCAGCCTCGTTGCCGGAAACCCGGCCCGGGTGGTCCGCACCTTGACCGCGGATCAGGTGGTCTGGCGCAACGACGGCAGTGGCGAGTACCAGCGGCTGGCGCAGCGGTCGCTCGACGCGCTGGTCGAGTGCCAGCCGCTGGCCGCGCCCGAGCCCGGCCGGCGGCGCAATGAAGGCGGCGCGCAAGCGGTGCGCCTCAGAACGACATCGTGAAGGACGACGACAATGGAACTCTGTGAAGGACGCGTAGTCATCGTCACCGGAGCCGGCCGGGGGCTCGGAAGGTCCTACGCACTGGAACTGGCGCGCCAGGGTGCAGCGGTCGTGGTGAACGACCTCGGCGTCGGCGCTCATGGCGAGGCCGGCACCGAAACCCCGGCCCAGCAGGTGGTGGACGAAATTGCGGCGGCCGGCGGCAGGGCCGTGGCCAACCACGACGACGTCAGCGACTGGGACGCCGGCAAGCGCATCGTCGACACGGCGCTCGACGCTTTCGGCGCGCTCCATGCCGTGGTCAACAATGCCGGTTTCGTGCGCGACCGCATGTTCGTGTCGTCCACGCCCGACGAGTGGGATGCTGTGTTGCGGGTCCATCTGCGCGGGCATTTCTGCACCAGCCGGCATGCCGTCGACTACTGGCGCGGGCTGCAGAAGGGGGGAACGGAAGTCGACGCACGGATCGTCAACACCTCGTCCGGCGCCGGGTTGCAGGGCTCCGTCGGGCAGAGCGCCTATGCGGCTGCCAAGGGCGGCATCGCCTCGCTGACCCTGGTGCAGGCGGCCGAACTCAAGCGCTACGGCATCACTGCCAACGCTCTGGCGCCCAACGCCCGCACCCGGATGACCGAGGCGGCCTTCGGCGCGACGATGAGCGTCCAGCAGGGCGATTTCGACCTCTTCGATCCCGCCAACACAGCCCCGCTGGTGGCGTGGCTCTGTTCCGTGCAGTCGCGCGACATCACCGGTCAGGTGTTCGAGCTGCGGGGCGGGAAGATCTCGCTGGCCCTTGGCTGGAGCGAGGGCCCGTCCGAGGACAAGGGCGCGCGCTGGGACGCGGCGGAAATCGGGCAGGCCATCGCCAAGCTGGTTGCGACGCGGCCGGCGGCCAAGCCGGTCTACGGCGCGCA
Organism: Devosia nanyangense; assembly: GCA_016213505.1. Lineage (GTDB taxonomy): Bacteria > Pseudomonadota > Alphaproteobacteria > Rhizobiales > Devosiaceae > Devosia_A > Devosia_A nanyangense. The sequence continues at coordinate 67,956 of JACRAF010000022.1, read as the reverse complement.
GAACTAGCTTCTGGAATATCGCTCGACCAGATCGAGGAAGATCGGCTTCTCGCCGCCGCCATGCACCTCCAGCGTCGCGCCGGAAACGTAGGTTGCCATCGGGCTCGCGAGGTAGATCACCGCATTGGCGACGTCGGACGGGTGCCCGAGGCGTTTTGCCGGCAGCGAGGCCGCGATGGCGTTGCGGGCCTCCACCGAGCCATAGGGCTGTGCCTCGCTCTCGGTCTCGACCAGGCCGACGACGATGGCGTTGACGCGGATCGCCGGGCCCCATTCCGCCGCAAGGCTGCGGGTCAGCCCGAGCAGCCCGGCCTTGGCGGCGCCATAGACCGCGGTGCCGGGGGAGGGCCGGGTAGCCGAGACGCTGGCGATGTTGACGATCGCGCCGCCGGCGGGTTGCTGCGTCATCCAGCGCGACACCGCCTGCGACATGTGGATGGGCGCCAGGAGGTTGAGGGCGACGATCGATTCCGAAAAGCGCGGCGAGGCGGTCGCGGCGTCGGCCGGCGGCGAGCCACCGGCATTGTTGACGAGGATGTCGATGTGGCCGAAGCGCTGCCCCACGGCATCCACCAGCGCGTTGACCGCCTCGTGCCGGCGCACGTCGCAGGCCATGAAGACCGCCGTGCGCCCGCCCGCCGCGGGCAGGGCCGCCGGTGCATTGCGCCCGCACACCACCACCTCGCAACCCGCCCCGAGCAGTGCCGTGGCGATGGCAAAGCCGATGCCGCGCGTGCCGCCGGTGACGATCGCCACCTGGCCGTCGAGGCGGAACGAGGTCTGAGGCAGGGGTGTGGGCATGGCTCGCTCCCGCCCCCAGGAACAGGGGGCGCCAGATGCCGAAACTAGCTAGAGTCCGGGTCCGGCGACAGCTTCGTCTCTTCGGACGATGCCGCCGGGCCGGGTGGTGACCTATTCGACCGCTAGCCTGCGCGGAACCGATTTGCGAGCGCCGTGAATGAACCTCGAAGACGACGACTGGCAGCTGGCGACGATCCCCGCCCTCTGCGCGCGGGCAGCCGAAATCTATGGCGACGCCCCCGCCATCGAGGACGGGGTGACGATCAGCTTCATCGAGCTCGACCGCATGCGCCGGCAGTTCGCCAGGGCGCTGATGGCCTCCGGCATCGAGAGCGGCGACCGAGTGATGATCTGGGCCCCCAACACCTACAAATGGGTGGTCGCGGCGCTCGGCGTCGCCAGCGCCGGCGCGGTGCTGATCCCGGTCAATACCCGGTTCAAGGGCCCCGAAGTCTGGGATCTGGCCGAACGCGGCGGCGCAAAGCTCATGGTTTCGGTGGGCGAGTTCCTCGGGGTCTATTACCCCGACCTGCTGACGCCCGAGACCCGCCGCCAGCTGACCGCGGTGGTGGTCACCGACGGCGCGCGCGGCGACGACGTCGCCTGGGAAACGTTCCTCCGGCGCGCCGAGCACGTCTCCGACGCCGACCTCGAGGCGCGCATCGCGCCGATCACCGAGGACTCGCTGGCCGACATCCTGTTCACCTCCGGCACCACCGGCCGCTCGAAGGGCGTCATGTACGCCCACGGCCAGTTCCTCAGGGTGGTCAAGGCCTGGATCGACCGCGTCGGCATGCGGCGCGGCGACCGCGTGCTGGTCATCCCGCCGTTCTTTCACGCCTTCGGCTATCGCAGCGGAGCGATCGCTTCGCTGATCGTCGGGGCGGCGATGCTGCCCCACCGGACCTATGACGCCGAGACGGTCCTCAACCGCGTTCAGCGGGACCGGGTGACGGTCATCCCCGGGCCGCCCACGATCTTTCAGGGCATGCTGGGGCATGCCCGCTTCCACGAGTTCGACCGCTCGAGCCTGAGGCTCGGCATCACCGGCGCCGCGGTCGTGCCCTCGGTGCTTATCGAACGCATGCGTTCCGACCTCGGCTTTTCCGGCGTCTGCAACGGCTACGGCCTCACCGAGTGCGGCGGCTACGGCGCGATGTGCAGCCACGACGACCCCTCCGCGACGATCGCCAACACCGCCGGCCGGCCACTGCCCGGCGTCGAGATGAAGATGATGGACGCCGACGGCAAGATTGTGCCCGATGGCGAGACCGGGGAAGTGGTCATCCGCGGCTACATCGTCATGAAGGGTTACTTCAACGACCCCGACGCCACGGCCAGGACCATCGACGCCAACGGCTGGCTGCACACCGGCGACATCGGTCGCTTCGACGCCGGCGGCAACCTCATCATCGAGGACCGCCTCAAGGACATGTTCATCACCGGCGGCTTCAACTGCTATCCGGCCGAGATCGAGCGCATGCTGAGCCAGCACCCGGCCATCGGCCAGGTGGCGGTGATCGGCGTGCCGGACGAGCGTCTGGGCGAGGTCGGCCGGGCCTACGTCATGCTGCGGCCGGGCACGCAGGCGGACGCGGCCGGGATCATCGCCTGGTCGCGCCAGAACATGGCCAATTTCAAGGTGCCGCGCAGCGTCGAGATCGTCGCCGCACTGCCCACCAGCGTCCAGGGCAAAGTGCTGAAGCGCGACCTGCGCGACCAGTTCCTGGCGGGCGGAAAGTCGTCATGAAAATCATCGTTCCGATCAAGCGGGTCGTCGACCCCTCCATCCGCATCTCCGTCAAAGCCGACGGCTCCGGCGTCGACACCTCGAACCTCAAGATGTCGATCAACCCCTTCGACGAAGTCGCGGTCGAGGAGGCGCTCCGGCTCAGGGAAGTCGGCACCGCCAGCGAGATCGTGGTGGTCTCGATCGGCCCGGCGAAGGCCGAGGAGACGCTGCGCCACGCACTCGCCATGGGGCCCGATCGCGCCCTCCACATCGAGACCGACGAGATGCCCGAGCCCCTCGGCATCGCCAAGCTGCTGAGGGCGGTGATCGCCGACGAGGCGCCCGACCTCGTGATCCTCGGCAAGCAGGCAATCGACGACGATTCCAACCAGACCGGCCAGATGCTGGCGGCGCTGCTCGGCTGGGGCCAGGCGACGTTCGCCTCAAAGCTCGGGATCGAGGGCGGCAATGCCGTGGTCACCCGCGAGGTCGACGGCGGACTGCAGACCATCCGCGTCGGCCTGCCGGCGATCGTCACCACCGACCTCCGGCTCAACACGCCGCGCTATGCCTCGCTGCCCAACATCATGAAGGCCCGGAAGAAGCCGCTCGACAAGCGCCCGCTGGCCGCGTTCGGCCTCGACACCAGGCCGCGGCTGACGGTGCTGAAGACCGAGGCGCCCGTGACCCGCACGGCCGGCGTCAAACTCGCCTCCGTCACTGAGCTGGTCGAGCGGCTGGGCCGGGCCGGAATCATCTGAGGAAACCATGACCGTTCTGCTGCTCGCCGAGCACGACACCGCCGCCATCGCCGACGCCACCCTCCGCGCGCTTGCCGCGGCACGCCAGATCGGCAGCGAGGTGCATGTGCTGGTGGCCGGGTCGGGCGCCGGGGCCGTCGCCGACGCGGCCGCGCGGCTCGACGGCGTCGCCAGGGTGCTGCTGGCCGACTCCGAAAACTACGACCAGATGCTGGCCGAGCCTGTCGCGGCCCTGCTGGCGAGCCTTGCGGACGGCTACGACGCCATCGTCGCGGCCTCGACCGCCGTCGGCAAATCGGTGATGCCGCGCGTCGCCGCACTGCTCGACGTCATGCAGGTCTCCGACGTCGTCGCGGTCGACGGTCCCAAGACCTTCAAGCGGCCGATCTACGCCGGCAACGCTATCCAGACCGTCACCTCGTCGGATGCCACAATCGTCGCGACCATCCGCACCGCCGGGTTCCAGGCGGCAGGCGAGGGCGGCAGCGCCGTCGTCGAGGCGGTGTCCGGTCCCGAACCGGCCGCGCTCTCCGAGTTCGTCGAGAATTTCACCGTCACGAGCGACCGGCCCGAGCTGACCTCGGCCCGGGTGGTGGTTTCGGGCGGCCGCGCGCTGGGGTCCGCCGAGGCCTTCGAGCGGCTGCTGACGCCGCTGGCCGATGCCCTCGGTGCCGCGATCGGCGCTTCGCGGGCCGCGGTCGATGCCGGCTACGCGCCCAACACCTGCCAGGTCGGGCAGACCGGCAAGATCGTCGCGCCGGACCTCTACATCGCGGCCGGCATTTCCGGCGCCATCCAGCATCTGGCCGGCATGAAGGATGCCAAAGTGATCGTCGCCATCAATTCCGACGCCGACGCGCCGATCTTCCAGCTCGCCGATTTCGGGCTGGTCGCCGACATCTTCACGGCGCTGCCGGAGCTGACCGCGGCGCTCGAGGCCCGGGCCCGGTGATGGCCTTCTCGCCCACCGATCCGTTCGGCCTCGACGGCCAGATCACGGACGCGGAACGCGCCTATCGCGACGCCGCGGCCGGGTTTGCGGCGACGACTCTGGCGCCCCGCATCGTCCGCGACTACCGCGACGAGGCATCCGGCCGCGACATCATCGAGGCTTTTGGCACAGCCGGCCTGCTCGGCCTCTTGCTGCCGAAGGAAGATGGCGGGCGAGCGGCGAGCCACACCGCCTTCGGCCTCGTCTGCCGCGAGATCGAGCGGGTGGATTCGGGCTACCGCACCAGCCTGATGGCGCAGGAAGCGCTGGTGCTGTTTCCCATCCACGCCTTCGGCGATGACGCGCAGCGCGCCAAATACCTGCCGGGGCTGATTTCCGGCACTTCCGTTGGCTGCTTCGGCTTCACCGAGCCCGATGCCGGGTCCGATCCGTCGGGGATGACCACGCGGGCCGAGACGGTCGCGGGCGGCTATCGCCTGGATGGCCGCAAGGTGTGGATCACCAGCGCCCCGATCGCCGACATCTTCGTCGTCTGGGCCAAATCGGACGCGCATGGCGGACAGCTCCGCGGCTTCGTCCTGGAGCGCGGCATGTCGAGCCTCTCGACCCCGGCCGCCGAGGGCAGGCTGTCGCTGCGAGCGACCTCGACGGGCGACATCGTGATGGACCAGGTGGTCGTGCCGGACCGAAACCTCTTGGCCGGCGCAGCCGGGATCAAGGCCGCCTTCGAGTGCCTCAACCGGGCCCGCTTCGGCACCGCCTTGGGCGTCCTCGGCGCCGCCGAGGACTGCTTCGCGCGGGCGCTCGACTACGGCCTCGGGCGCAGCCAGTTCGGCAAGCCGCTGGCGGGCCTGCAGCTCTACCAGAAAAAGCTCGCCGACATGGTGACCGAGATCGCGCTCGCGACGCAGGCAAGCCTGCGGCTTGCCCGCCTGCTCGAGACGACTGGTGCCGCACCCGAACTCGCGAGCCTGATCAAACGCAACAATTGCCGCAAGGCCATCGAGATCGCCCGGATGGCGCGCGACATGCTCGGCGCCAACGGCATCGCCGACGGTTTCAGCGTGATGCGCCACGCGCAGAACCTCGAATCGGTCAGCACCTACGAGGGCACCGACGACGTCCAGGCCCTGATCCTCGGACGAGCCATCACGGGCCTCTCAGCGTTTTCCTGACGGGGCTTCGGGTCGTCCCGCAGGGCAAATCGATCCAGTGGCTCGATTTGAGGTGAGAAGGCCATAAGAGCCACACTCGACGCCGGGGATGCAGGCTGCGAGTGCGCAGTCGGGGTCCTCTCCACGCCTGCGGGGGAGGGGGACCGCCGTCAGGCGGTGGAGGGGGCGGCCACACCCACCGAGTTCAGTGTGCGACCTCATGGTGGAACAGGCCACAAACCTGCTGAAAGGCGAGCTGAAGCGCCGGGGGATAACCTATGCGTAGCTCGCTGATCTGCCGAAAGGACTCGACATTCGCGAGACCGAGCGGAATCTAAACAACAAGACCAGCCGGGGGGGTTCACTGCTGCCTTCTTGTTACAATGCCTAGGCGCGATTGGAGCGGCGTCACTGCATTTGGGGTGATCGTCGTCGTTTGCATCGGGTTCACAGTTGGCCTTTGGGCAGGATCAAACCAAGGCGAGCACAATCGGCCCGCGAAGCAGCAGACCGCCGACCCCTACCATCCAGACCTTGGGGCGCTCAAAGGTAGCCCCGTTTCCTATGAGACCATATGCGGGGCCCCCAAGGATCACGAACAGGCCGACTTGTGCCAACAGTGGTGTTCCGCCCAGCAAGCGACCGCTTCCGCTGAAGCCGCCGGTTTACAAATAGGGATGGGGGTGGCTGGACTTCTGGGGCTGGTCGCCACCGTCCTCTATGCGGCCCGCTCGGTGTGGCTGACAGACCGAAACGGCATTCTGCAAACGCGGGCCTACATCGCTGTTGGGTTCCCGAAGATCACCCAGGAGGGCGGCGTCATCGTCGCGAATGTCCGTATTCGGAATACGGGGCCAACTCCGGCGAGGAGTATGCGCTTTAGGCTCGGCTTCCCCCCGAAAGAGCCAGCCACCAACCTTGAGTTGGTGCGAGATGAGCGGCACAGCGTCTCTGAGCTTGGCGCGGGGCGTTCCATGCGTGAAAAGCTTTCGTGGGTCGAGTTCGGTACGCCAGAGATATTCCACGCGTTTTGGGCGGGGGAGCCCGGCTGGTTCTATGGGACCGTTGAATACACCGACGTGTTCGGCATCGTCCGGTACACATGGTTCAAATATCGTCTGTGGGGCGAGATCACATCCGCAGACGAAAGCATCGTTCACGTCGAGGTCACCCAAGACGGCAATCACAGCACCTAACGCCAACGCGCGCCACACGGCGCGGCCCTCTACATCTTATCCTCCATCATTTCGTGCCGCTCCGCTGGCTTGGTGCGTTGGCTAACTAAGGCCGCGCTTGTGCAACCAATCGCCCCCGCCCCCACCTACTTCTGCGCATGCCCCGTGATCACCGGCCGGTTGGTCCAGGTGCCGTCGGCGGTTTGCCGCCAGCCGCCGGCGGCCAGGGCGCCGCCGTCGAGGTTGATCGTCGTCCCGGTCATCCAGCTCGACAGCTTGCTGGCCAGAAACAGCGCCGCCCCGGCCGCGTCCTCCGGCCGGCCGTAGCGGCCGAGCGGGATCCAGCGCTCGATCAGGTGCTTGAACTCGTCCGGGATCCACGCATCGATCTGGATTTGCTCGGTCTCGGTGGTTTCCGGCGCGATGGCGTTGACCCGAATGTTCTCGGGCGCCAGCTCCAGCGCCAGGCTCTTGGTGAAGCCGGTGACGGCGTGCTTGAGGGCGCCGTAGACGGCGAAGTTGGGGATGCCGCGGAAGGCTTCGATCGAGGAGACGTTGATGATGCTGGCATCGGTTCCTTTGCGCAGCAGCTTCAGCATGGCGTGGGTGACGAGGAAGATGTGCTCGAGGTTGACGCCGTAGAGCGCCGTCCATTCCGCCCGGCTCGTCTCAGCGAACGGTTTGTGGATGCCGAGGACGTCGCCGACATTGTTGACCAGCACGTCGAGCCGGCCGAAGGTCAGCGAAATGGCCTCCGCCAGCGCCAGCACGGCGGCTTCGTCCGTCACGTCGCAAACCACCACCAAATTGGCGATCCCCGCCTGGTCGAGGGCGCGGCCAACGGCCTCGGCCCGCTCCGGGACCTTCTCGGCGATCACCAGGCTCGCGCCGGCCGCCCCGAGCGCTTCGGCAACAGCGCGGCCGATGCCGGCGCCGCCGCCCGTCACCAGCGCGACCGATCCGGCCATCGCCTCGTGCGCACCCTTCCACAGATCGAGACCCACCGTTCGCTCCCCTGATCGCGGATCGCGACCCTCGAGCGTTTCCAGGAAAAGTGCGAGGCGGTTTTCCGGTTCGGAAACGCGACAAAATCAAAGACATAGAGCACGCGTTCCGATTCCATCGGAACGTGAAGTGCTCTATGCGGCTCGGCCGGTTGCCTCACCCCCCAAATGGACGATGCCCCCTTTCCCCGGTCTGCGAGGGTGCGCGGTACACGAGGGCCAAGCTTCGCAAGGAGGCACCCTCTCGGGGAGGAGACACAGACAATGAAGACGTTTCTTTTGGCGACGACGATGCTGGTGGCGATCGCCGGCCCGGCGTTTGCGCAGAGCGGCAACGGCCAGGTCAAGATCGGCATCCTGAACGACCAGAGTTCGTCGTTCTCGGCGCTGGGCGGCCCAGAAGTCATCGACGCGGTGAAACTCGCCATCGAGGATTTCGGCGGCACGGTTCTCGGCAAGCCGATCGAGCTGGTTTCGGCCGATCACCAGAACAAGCCCGATATCGGCCTCGCCATCGCCCGCGAATGGGTCGAGACGCAAGACGTCGACGTGATCATGGACATGGCCAATTCCGCCATCGCGCTCGGCGTCAACACGCTCCTGGGCGAAAAGAAAAAGCTCGGCCTCTTCGTTTCGCCCATCACCGACCGCCCGGTCGAGGCCGATTGCAACGGCTACGTTTCGGCCTGGGCCTACGACGCCTACTCGGTGGCGCGCTCCTCGGCGCAGGCCCAGCTCGCCGCCGGCAAGGACACCTGGTTCGTCCTCTCGCCCGATTACGAGGCGGGCAAGGTGCTGGAAAACACCGTAAAGGGCACCATCGAGGAATCGGGCGGCAAGATCGTCGGCGCGGTCCGGGCGCCACTCGGCACCACCGACTTCTCGTCCTATATCCTGCAGGCGCAGGCATCCGGCGCCAAGGTCATCATGCTGACGCTGAACGGGCCTGAACTGGTCAACGCGCTCAAGCAGATCCAGGAGTTCGGCATCGTCGAGCAGGGCCAGGCGGTGGGCGTCACCATCCTCCACCAGGCCGACGTGCGCGCCATCGGCCTCGACACTCTCAAGGGCATCCAGGTCGCGACGCCCTGGTTCTGGAGCCTCGACGACGAGTCGCGGCACTTCGCCGAAGAAATGAAGAAGCGCACCGGCCACGAGCCGGGCTGGGTCGCGGCCGGCAACTACTCGGCGGCGATGAACTACCTCAAGGCCGTGCAGGCCGCCGGCACCGACGACGCCGACGCGGTGCGGGCCAAGCTCGGGGAGAGCGAGATCAACGACTTCTTCGTTCGCCACGGCACGTTGCGGAAGAACGGGCGGCTGGCCCACGACATGTACCTGGTGCAGGTCAACGCGCCGGATTCGTCCGAGGCGCAGGCCAATCCCGAGGATGCCTTCAAGCTCGTGGCGACGGTGCCGGCCGACAAGGCGTTCCGCCCGGCCGAGGCCTCGGCCTGTACGATCAAGTGATAGGGAGCGGGGTCGCGGCACTGGCCGCGGCCCCGGTCTTCGATCGAGGACCGCTGCAGTGGCCGGCTACCTGATTTTCGAGATCGAGGTTACCGACCCGGTCGCCTGGCAGCGCTATCGCGAGGTCGCCGGTCCGGTGATGGAAGCCGCCGGAGGCAGCTTCGTGCTGGCCAGCGAGCGGATCGAGGCGCTCGAGGGTGGCTGGCTGCCGCCGTCGATTTCCGTCGTGCGGTTCGAAAGCTTCGAGGCGGCGCGTCAATTCTATCATTCGCCGGAATACCGGGCGGTGCTCGACCTGCGCCTCGCCGCCTCCAGGGGGCGCGGCATCCTGGTCGACAGCCGGATTTGAGGGAACCAATGGGCGGGGAAGGGGAGGACTACATCGTCGAGGCCACCGGGTTGTCCAAGCAGTTCATGGGGTTCCTCGCCGTGCAGAACGTCGACCTCCGGGTGCGGCGCAATTCGATCCACGCGCTGATCGGCCCCAACGGCGCCGGCAAGACCACGACCTTCAACCTCCTCACTAAATTCCTGGCGCCGACCACCGGCACCATCCGCTTCAACGGCGAGGACATCACCGCGCTCGAGCCGGCGCAGGTGGCCCGCAAGGGTATGGTGCGCTCGTTCCAGATTTCCGCGGTGTTCCCGCGCATGACCGTCGCCGACAATGTGCGGATCGCGCTGCAGCGCAAGCTCGGGACCGCCTACCATTTCTGGCGTTCGGCGCGCTCGCTGCGCGTTCTCGACCAGCGCGTCGAGGAACTGCTCGCGGCGGTCGGGCTGAGCGACGACCGCGACCGCCATGCCTCCGAGCTGCCCTATGGCCGCAAGCGCGCCCTCGAACTCGCCACCACGCTGGCGCTCGAGCCCGAAATGCTGCTGCTCGACGAGCCGACCTCGGGGCTCGGGCACGAGGACGTCGACCGCATGGCCGAGCTCATCGGCTCGGTGGCTCGCCAACGCACGGTGCTGATGGTGGAGCACAATCTGTCGGTGGTGGCGCGGCTGGCGGACACCATCACCGTGCTGGCCCGCGGCCAGGTGCTGTGCGAGGGCGACTACGCCACCGTGTCCGAGGACCCGCGGGTGATCGACGCCTATATCGGAGGCGTCGATGCCTGAGCCCTATCTCGAGGTCCGCGACCTCCACGCTTGGTACGGAGAAAGCAAAGCCCTGCATGGCCTCACCTTCGACATCGGCAGGGGCGAGATCGTTACGCTGCTGGGGCGCAACGGCGCCGGCAAGACCACGGCGCTGCGCTCGATCATGGGGCTGGTGCGCAAGAAGGCCGGCTCGATCCGCTTCGACGGCCGGGAGATTTTCGGCCGGCCGCCGGAGAATGTGGCGCGCCGCGGTATCGCCTATTGCCCGGAGGAGCGCGCGATCTTTGCCAGCCTCAGCGTCGAGGAGAACCTCCTTCTACCGCCCGCCATCGCGCCGGGTGGACTGAGCGTGGAAGAGGTGCTCGAACTCTTCCCCAACCTCAAGGAGCGCTGGCACAGCCCCGGCACCAAGCTGTCGGGCGGCGAACAGCAGATGCTCGCTATCGGCCGCATCCTCCGGACCGGGGCGAAGCTGCTGCTGCTCGATGAGCCGACCGAAGGGCTCGCTCCGGTGATCGTCAAGCAGATCGCCGCCGTGATCCGCAAGCTCAAGGACCGAGGCTTCACCGTGCTCCTCGTCGAGCAGAACTTCCGCTTCGCCTCGCTCTTGGCCGACCGTCACCACATGGTCGAGAACGGCCGCGTCGTCGCCACCTATGGCAGCGCCGAGCTGGTCGCGAGGGCCGGCGAAATCCAGACGGCGCTGGGGGTGTAGGGACATGACCATCACCCCCCAGCTCCTGTTCGGACAATTGCTGGTCGGGCTGATCAACGGCTCGTTCTACGCCATGATGAGCCTGGGCGTTGCCGTCATTTTCGGCCTGCTGCGCATCGGCAATTTCGTGCACGGCGCGCAATACATGCTCGGCGCTTTTGGCGCCTGGTTCCTGCTGCAGCTTCCGACGCTGTTTCCCGGCCTCGGCCTGCCGTCTCTCGGCTACTGGTGGGCGCTGGCGATCGTGCCGCTGGCCGTCGGGGCGATCGGCGCTCTGACCGAGCGCTTCTTCATCCGCAAGGTGTACGACCTCGAGCACGCTTACGGCCTGCTGCTGACCATCGGCCTGACCATGGTGCTGGAGGGTATCTTCAACGCCCGCTTCGGCGCCGCAGGCATGCAATACGAGGTTCCGGCCCTGCTCAAGGGCGGCGTCAATCTCGGCTTCATGTTCCTGCCCGTCTACCGGCTCTGGGTGATCGTCGCGGCGCTGGTGGTGTGTTTCGGCACCTGGTTCCTGATCGAGCGCACCAAGCTGGGCTCCTACCTGCGCGCCGCGACCGAGAACCCCGATATCGTGCGCAGTTTCGGCATCAACGTCCCGCGATTGCTGATGCTGACCTACGGCTTCGGCGTCGGGCTCGCGGGTCTGGCCGGAGTGATGGCGGCGCCGATCTACCAGGTGAGCCCGCAGATGGGCCAGAACATGGTCATCGTCGTGTTCGCCGTGGTGGTGATCGGCGGCATGGGCTCGATCCTCGGGGCCGTCGTCAGCGGCCTGGCGCTGGGAGTGATCGAGGGGCTGACCAAGGTGTTCTATCCGCAGGCCGCCAGCACGGCGATCTTCCTGATCATGGCCGTGGTACTGATCTGGCGGCCGGCCGGGCTGTTCGGCAAGGACACGGCCGTTCACTCGGGCGCCGAGGTGGTAACGGCACGCTCGGAGTCGATCCTCGAGAACGGCCGGCTGTGGTTCGTTGTGTTGGCCGCGATCGGCGCGGCCGTGCCGTTCTTCGTCTATCCGGTCTTCGCCATGAAGGTGCTGTGCCTCGCGCTGTTTGCCAGTGCTTACAACCTCATCTTCGGCTATGTCGGCCTGCTCGCCTTCGGCCACGCCGCCTTCTACGGCGCCTCAGCCTACGTCGCCGCCTATGCGGCGGCACAATGGGGCCTGCCGCCGGAGCTTTCAATCCTCAGCGGCATTGCGGTAGCGACCGCGCTTGGCGCGCTGTTCGGCTGGCTTGCCATCCGCCGCCAGGGACTCTACTTCGCCATGATCACCATGGCGCTGGCGCAGATCGTCTACTTCTACATCCTGCAGGCGCCATGGACGCATGGCGAGGACGGCATCCAGGGCGTGCCGCGCGGCAAGCTCTTCGGCCTGATCGACCTCAACGATACCATGGCGATGTACTTCTTCGTTCTGGTGGTGTTCCTCGCCGGTTTCGCTTTCGTCTACCGGGTCGTCCACTCGCCCTTCGGGCAGGTTTTGAAGTCGATCCGCGAGAACGAGCCTCGCGCCATTTCGCTCGGCTATTCCGCCGATCGCTTCAAGCTCATCGCGTTCACCCTGTCGGCGATGCTGGCGGGGCTCGCGGGCGGCACCAACGCGATCGTCTTCCAGATCGCTTCGCTGGCCGACGTGCACTTTTCGACCTCGGCCGACGTGCTGCTGATGACGCTGGTCGGCGGCGTCGGCACGCTGCTCGGCCCGGTTGTCGGCGCCGTCATCGTCGCTACCCTGCAGAAGGAACTGGCGTTCCTCGGCGGCTGGGTACTGGTGATTCAGGGCGCGATCTTCATCCTGTTCGTGCTGTTCGTCCGCAAGGGCGTGGTCGGCGCGATCGAGGATTTCCTGTCGCGCCGTGCCGTTCGGCGGCGTAATGCCGAAGCGTCGGCCGCCAGCCCGGCGCGCGCCGCCAAGCCCGGGACATGACCAGCGTCGTCGTCGGCATGGGCCCCGGCCTGGGCCTCGCTCTGGTCCGCCGCTTCGCCCGCGATGGCGAGCCGGTCGCCTTCATCGGCCGACGCGCGGAGGCGCTCGCCGGCTACGAGACGGACCTGCGCACCGAGGGACTCGAAGTCCGCGGCATCGTCGCCGATGCGGGAAGGCCCGAGACTATGGATGCCGCTTTCGCCGCCATCCGCGCGCGCTATGGTGATCCCGATGCGCTGGTCTACAATGCCGCGATAGTCGAGCCGGCGCGCTTCGCGACGCCCTCCGGCGTGCCTGTCGTGCGATACGGGAATGCACCCGGCTGGCGCAGCCACGGCGAACCTGCCGATTTCGGCTACCTCGTCGATTGCTTCAAGACCAATGTCGCGGGAGCGCTGCATGCGGTTCGACGGCTGAGCCCGGCGATGATCGCCAAAGGGCAGGGGACGATCCTCTTCACCGGCGGCGTTCTCGCCTTCGACCCATGGCTCGAATGGGGCGTCACCGCGCTCGGCAAGGCGGCGCTGCGCAGCCTCGGGCTGTCGCTGCACAAGGAGCTGACGCCGCTCGGCCTCAGGGTCTGCGTGGTCGCCATCCACGGCACCATGGAAGCGGGCACGCCCTACGATCCGGCGCTGGTGGCCGAGGCGTACTGGCAGCTGCACCGCGCTCCTCCGCATGGGGGGCCGGACTTCCATTTCAAACCCGAAGGCTGAGGAAACGTCCCCATGCACATTGACCTTGGCGGTCGCAAGGCACTGGTCACCGGCGGCGCGAGCGGCATCGGCGAGGTGACGGCCCGGTTGCTCGCCGGGCTCGGGGCGCAGGTCGCGCTCGCTGATCTCGATGCCGGCCGTCTGCCGGATGCCGTCGCTCGCACTGGCGCGCTCGGTGGCGTCGAGGGCGACGTGGCCGATGCCGCGGCCGTGGAGCGCATGGTGGCCGAGGCCGACGCGCTGCTGGGTGGCGTCGATCTGCTGTTCAATTCGGCGGGTATCGGCGACGATCTGGTCCCGGTGCACGAGCAGGATCCGGAGCGTTGGCAGCGGGTGGTCGACGTCAACCTCAAGGGCACGTACCTGATGTGCCGAACCACCGGCCGACTGATGCTGAAGCAACGCCGCGGCGCGATCGTCAATGTCTCCTCGATCGTCGGGCTCGACGCCTTTCCCGGGCGCTCGGCCTACGGCGTCGCCAAGGCCGGCATCAACCACCTGACCAAGACGCTGGCCTGCGAATGGGGCGCCGCGGGCATCCGCGTCAACGCCATTGCGCCGGCCTACACGCGCACGCCGATGGTGCAGTCGCTGCTCGACCGCAAGGTGTTCAATCCAGGGCTGATCGAGCGACGGACGCCGCTCGGCCGCTTCGCTCTGCCCGAGGAAATGGCCCGCGCCGCCGCCTTCCTGCTGTCGGACTGGGCCTCCTACATCACCGGCGTCGTGTTGCCGGTCGATGGCGGCTGGAGCGCCTATGGCGCGGCCGGCGACGTGGTGAAGATTCGCCACGAGCCGGAGGCCGAATAGGCTGCTCAGTTCCGGTACGTGTCGAGGCTGCCGTCGCGCAGCGCCGTGACCAGGTCGCGCTTGCGGATCTTGGCGGCTTCCACCGGCATCGCGTCGATGAAATGGAACTGCCGCGGCACCTTGTAGGCCGACAGATGCTCGCGGCAGAAGGCGTTGAATTCCGCCTCGGTCGTCGCCCGGCCGGCGGCGCGGACGATCACGGCGACCGGAATCTCGCCCTTGCTCTCGTCGGGGATGCCGACCACCGCGCACATCGCCACGGCCGGGTGCTGGTAGAGCAGCGTTTCAACCTCGATCGGGTAGATGTTGTGGCCGCCGGCGATGATCACGTCCTTCTTGCGGTCGACGATGTAGAGGTAGCCGTCGGCATCGAGATAGCCGAGATCGCCCGAAGCCCAGCCGCGCGCCGTGAAGGCAGCCGACGTGGCGTCCGGGTCGCCGAAATAGCCCTCGCTGACGCAGTCGCCGCCGATGACGACCTCGCCGATGGTGCCGCTGGGTACCTCGTCACCGCTGTCGCCGACGATGGCGATCCGTGAACTGCCGACCGGCAGGCCGGCGGAGCCCGGCTTGCGGATGCCGGCGGACGGCTCCATCACGCACTGACCCAGCGTCTCGGTGGAGCCGTAGACCTGGATCACGCGGGCGCCGGTCACCGCCTCGAAGCGCTGCACCACCGATTGGGGCACCGGCGAGCCACCCGTGGTGCACAGCCGCAGGGACGAGAGGTCGTGCCGCTCCGCGTCGTAGTCGTTGACCATGTAGACGTACATGGTGGGCGTGCCGCCGAAATAGGTGGCCCGGTGGCGGGCGATGTCGGCCAGCACCCGCTCGGTGTCCCAGCGCTCATGCAGCACGATGGTGCCGCCGGTGTAGAGGCAGAGGTTGAGGGTGACGGTAAGACCGAAATTGGTGAACAGCGGCACCGCGCAGAGGTAGACCTCTTCGCCGTATCGGCTGCGGTGCGACACCATCATGTCGCGCAGCGACGAGCATGTGGCGAACTGTGACTGCGCGATCCCCTTGGGCGTGCCGGTGGTGCCCGAAGTGAAGAACAGCGCCGCCGTGTCGTCCCTTGCGCACGGGACATTGTCGAAACTGTCACTCGCGCCCGCCATCAGCGTCTCGAGCCGGCGGTCCTCGGTCACACAATCGCCGGCGACAAGACAGGGGAGGTCGCCGAACTCGCTCTCGATCTGGCTGAAATAAGGATAGGTGCCGTCGTCCATGATCAGCGCGGAAAGCCCGGTGTTGGCAATGACCTTGCGCAGCTCGTCGTGGCGGAACATGGCGCTGAGCGGGGCGGGGACCGCCCCCAGCTGCTGGCAGGCCCAGAAGCCGATCGCCATCCATGGATTTGAGGGGAGATAGAGGCCGACCCGGTCGCTCTTGCCGACGCCGCGCGCCGCGAGCACATGGGCCAGCCGCGCCGTCTGCCGGGCGAAGTCGCGATAGGTGAGGCTGACGCCGTCGGCAATGATGAAGGTGCGGTCGGGCAGCTCGCGCGCGTTGCGCTCGAGCATCTGGCCTAGATACTCCACTCGATGCCTCCGGCTTGGTGCCCTCTCGTCGTCTCGACGTCCGCGTCTGCCATCGTCCGAGGGGACTACCGCCGCATCAGGAGATCAAGATGCCGCTGTCGACCGGCAGGATCTGTCCGGTGGTGCGGCGCGATTCGTCGGACGCGAGGTAGACGGCGGCATAGGCCACGTCGATCGGCTCGGCGAGCCCGAGCAGGTAGGCGTCCCATTGCGACTCCAGATGCGGCTCGTTCGCCCGGAACCGCAGCACCCGCTCGGTGCCGACCGCCCCCGGAATGATGGTGTTGACCCGGATCTTGTCCTTGGCGAATTCGACAGCCATCGAGCGGGTGAGGGCGATCACCCCGCCCTTGGCGGCGGTGTAGGCATCGCGGTTGGGCAGCCCCATAGCGCCCATGATCGACGCCGTGTTGATGATCGAGCCGCCGCCGCGCTTCTGCAGCAGCGGAATGGCGAAACGACACCCCAGATACGTGCCATACAGGTCGAGCTTGATGCAGCGCCAGAACTCCTCGAGCGGCGCCTCCGTGACCGGTCCGTCGGCCGGCGAGGAGCCGCCGGCATTGTTGTAGAGCACATCCAGCCCGCCGAAGAGCTCGGCAGCGTGGCTCAGCGCGCTCGCGATGCTGTCGGGCTCGGTGACGTCGGTGGCGATGAACCTGGCGGTGCCGCCTTGCGCCGCGATCCGCGCCGCGACCGCTTCGCCGCGTTCGGCATTGCGCCCAGCGACAATGACGCTCGCGCCTTCGGCGGCGAACAACTCCGCCGCCGCCGCGCCAATTCCCGAGGTCGCGCCGGTGATGAAGGCGACCTTTCCGGCCAATCTGGGCATGGCGCTCCTCCCGCGTCCTTAGTCGCCGAGCGCGCACCGGCACTCATCGTCTGTGAGGACTAGGCGCGCGCCCTGCGGGCGGGCAAAGGTGAGGGGGCCGGCACGCCACGAGGAGTCGAGCGACAGCATGAGCGCGCACATCATCGCCTTTCGCGGGATTACCCCGGCCATCGACCCCGATTGCTTCATCGCGCCCGGCGCCACGATCATCGGCGACGTGACCATCGGGGCGGGCAGCTCGGTCTGGTTTGGCTGCGTGCTGCGCGGCGACGTCAATTCGATCCGCATCGGGCGCAACACCAACATCCAGGACGGCACGGTGCTGCATGTCGGCGACGACCCGCCCCGCAGCGTCGTCATCGGCGACAACGTGCTGATCGGGCACATGGCGATGATTCATGGCTGCACCATCGAGGACGGCGCCTTCATCGGCATGCAGGCGATGATCCTCGATGGTGCCGTCGTCGAGGCCGGGGCCCTGTTGGCGGCCGGCAGCCTGGTCGCGCCTGGCAAACGCATCACCGCCGGGCAGTTGTGGGCCGGCCGTCCGGCGCGCCCGATCCGGCCGCTGACCGACAGGGACCGCGACATGCAGGCGAGGGGGGCGCCGCACTACGTCGATCTCGCCCGCGAATATCGCGCCCACGGCTAATCGAGACGGACGATGCTGCCGCCCGGCATTGGGCATGTCCTGCCGCAACTGGAGTAAATCGAGGCAGTCGCGGCATGAAGATTCTGATCGTGGGCGGAACTGGCATGATCGGCGGATGCGCCGCCGTGCACCTGCGCGAACAGGGCAACGAGGTGGTCCTCGCCGCCCGCCGCCCCGCTGCCGCGGGAACGCCGATGGCGACCTTCGACACGCTGCTCGGCGACTACACTGAGGGCGGTTTCTCCGAGACCCAGTTGTCCCCGTTTGACGCCGTCGTCTTCGCCGCCGGCAACGACATCCGGCACCTGCCCAGGGGCGCCGACGCCGCCCAGTTCTGGGACCTTACCCAAATCAACGGCGTTCCCGCCTTCGTCGAGCTGGCGCGGCGCGCCGGCGTGAAGCGTCTCGTCCACATCGGCAGCTACTATCATCAGGTGCAGCCCGATCTGATAGAGACCAATCCCTATGTGCGCGGCCGCCACCTTGCCGACGTGAAGGCGCGGGCGCTGGCTACGCCCGATTTCAACGTCAGCACCCTCAACCCGCCCTCGATCGTCGGCGTCATTCCCGGGCAGGTGTCGAAGCGCTACGAAACGCTGCTCGCCTGGGCGAGAGGCCAGCGGCCCGACGTGCCGCTGTTCGCGCCGCCGGGCGGCACCAACTACATGTCGATGCGCTCGCTGGCCGAGGCGATCTGGGGCGCCCTGCAGCGGGCCGAGAGCGGCCGCGCCTATCTCGTGGGCGACGAGAATTTGAGCTACCGCCAGTATTTCCAGATGCTCTTCGATGCCGTCGGCAATCCGCAGCAGGTCGAGGAACGCGACGCCGAGCACCCGCTGTTGACCGACGCCTATATCGTTCAGGGTCGTGGCAACCACCTGGCCTACGAACCGGAGCCTGCAGAGACCGCGTTGCTCGGCTATCGCCGGCACGACGTGCGCCGCGCCATTTCCGAAGTCGTGGCGTACGTCGAGGCAACGGAGTCGACCTGAGCCGGTGGCGTAATGCTCGTCCGAGTGGACGATGTCGATGCGCTGGCGGCACCGCCACAACTAGGGCAGGTTCAACAGGAGGAGCCATTCATGATCAACAAGAGTACATCGGGGACCGGGACCGCGCGCGCCCTGGCGATCGGTCTGGTATCGGCCGCCGCCCTTGCCGCCTCGGCCGGGATCGCGCTGAGCCAGGAGACCATCAAGCTGGGTGCGATGACGTCGCTGAGCGGCAGCGGCGCGGCCCTCGGCAAGATCACCGAGACCGCCTGGCGCCTCGCCGTCGACGAGATCAATGCCGCCGGCGGCATCGCCGGCAAGCAGGTCGAACTGGTGATCGCCGATACCCAGACCGATCCGACGCACGCGGTCAGCGAAGCGCGGCGCCTGGTGGAGAACGAGAAGATCGTCGCCATGGTCGGCCCGGTCACCAGCCAGGAAGTGATCCCGGTCACGGCGGTGACCACCGAGGCCAAGATCGCCGAGGTCAGCACGGCGGCGTCGCCGGACCTGACCCCGAAGGCGGCCCCGTACCACTTCTCGAACTCGCCCACCGGCGTGAATCAGATGATCCCGGCGATCAAATACGCCACCGAGACACTGGGCTTCACCAAACTGGCGCTGATTTCCGACAATGGCGGCATGTCCAAGGCCGCGGTCAACGAGATCGCCGCCTACATGAAGGGCATCGGCCTCGAGCCGGTCGGCGTCCAGGAGTTCGCCTTCAAGACCGAAGACATGACGCCGCAACTGTTCTCGCTGCGCAACTCGGGCGCCGAAGTGGTGCTGCTGCTGAATTCGCTGGGCGACGATTCGCGTAAAATGCTGCAGAACCGCGACGAGATCGGTTGGACCGTTCCGGTGCTGGCGAGCCTGACGACGACGAACTACGCCGCCGGCAACGTGCAGATCCTCGGCGAGGAAGCCTTCGCCGGCGTCAACAGCGTGCAGTTCTCCGGCATGACCTATTGCCCGAGCGATCCGGTCGGGGCATCGGCTTTCGCCAAGTTCGCCGAGCGCGCCAAGGCCGCGATCCCCGATCTCGCCAAGATGGGCGGCCCGGCAGGCATCACGCCGTTCTACATCGAGCCGTTCATCCTGAAGGCCGCCATCGAGGGTGCGGGCACCACCGACGGTCCCGCCATCGCGGCGTGGCTCGAGGCTCATGCCTCCGAGATCGACAGCATGGTCGGCAAGTTCACCGCCAGCAGCGACAGCCACTTCCTGCCGTCGCCGGATGCGCTGGTGGTGGTCAAAGCTCCGTACAAGCAGCGCGAGGACGGCCTGACCGAACGCGTCGACTGCAAGTAGATCAAGCGCTCCCTTGATGCTACCGGAAGGCCAGGCGGCGACGCTTGGCCTTCCGTTTTTCGTTGCTGCAGTCGGTAGTCCGTGCGGCCGGCCCTCCCGTCGGCACGGCAACACAAAAGTTCCATAATATATCTTATGCGAATCGCTGATGTGAGAACATCGGTTGGTTTGGCGCCGCCTGCGGGCTAACTTCCGCCTGCCTTCTCTCCTCCGAGTCCTGCCTTGATGACCGAAGCCGAACTGATCGCTTTGCTTGCCGATGGGCAGCGCAACGGCACGCACGACCTCGACGCGACACCCTATACGGCGCTCGACCGCGCCGGCGCCTATCGCATCATGGTGGGCGTGCTCGGTGCGACCGGTGCGACGGCCGGCATGCTGAAGACCGCTATCCAGTCCGACGGGGTCGGCGTCGCCGCGCCGATCTATGCGAGCCGTGTCGGCCACAGCGGGTTCCACCTCCCCGCCGCGAACGTGGTAGGGCTCGAACTCGAGGTGGGCGTCGTCCTGGGCAGAGACGTGTGGCCCGATACGGTAATTGCGTCCGCCATCGATCATTACTTCACCGGCATCGAGATTGTCGGTTCGCGTTTCGGCGACCGGTCGCTTGCCGGTCCGAACGGCGGGCTCGCCGACAACATGTTCGCGCTCGGCTACGTGATCGGCACCGAGCCGCGGCTATTGCGCGAGAGCCTCGATAACGTGACCGTGACCCTCGAATTCGCCGGCCGCCAGATTCACCGCGCAGCGCCGAAGCACAGCTTCGGTTCGGTGCTGGCCTCCCTCGCTGCCTACGCCAAGGATCAGCACCCCGAGTTCCCACTCAAGGCCGGTGCCATCGTCACCACCGGCTCGCTCTGTGGGCTCGTGCCGGTTACCGGCGCCGGCCGCGTGGTTGGCAGGCTCGGCGACGACCGGGTCGAGTTCGACATCGTCTAGGAGTCCCCATGCAGCCCTCCCGCGACATTTCCCGCCTGCTCGAGATCATGGCGGCGCTCCGCAATCCCGATGGCGGCTGCCCGTGGGACCTCGACCAGGACTTCATGTCGATCCGCAACTACACCATCGAGGAGGCCTACGAGGTCGCCGACGCCATAGAGCGCGGCAATTTCGACGATCTGCGCGAGGAACTGGGCGACCTGCTGCTGCAACCGGTGTTCCACGCCCAGATGGCGGCCGAGGACGGCAGGTTCGATTTCGGTGACGTGGTGCAGTCGATCACCGAAAAACTGATCCGCCGTCACCCGCACGTCTTCGGCGAGCAGGCGGCGCGGGACGCCGGCGGTGCCAAGGCGCGTTGGGACGACGTCAAGGAAGACGAGCGTGCGCAGAAGGCCGCCAAACGCGATGCCGCGCCCTCCGTGCTCGACGACGTGCCGATGGTACTGCCCGCCCTCGCCCGCGCCGAAAAGCTCACCAAGCGCGCCGCCAAGGTCGGCTTCGACTGGCCGGACGTGGCCGCCGTGCTGGCGAAAGTCACCGAGGAGCTCGCCGAGCTGCAGGCCGCGCGAACCGATAAGGAGCGGCACGAGGAGATGGGCGACCTGCTGTTCGCCATCACGAACCTCGCGCGCCACCTCAACGTCGATCCGGAGGCTGCATTGCGCGACGCCAATGCCAAATTCACCCGCCGCTTCCACTATGTGGAAGACCGGGCCAAACAGGACGGGATCGAGATGAAGGACGCGGGCCTCGAGCGGCTCGACGGCTACTGGAACGAGATTCGGGCGGCCGACAAGGTCGGCGGCTAAGCCGCCTCGATCCGTCCAGCGAACCGCTCGGTGAACGCGGCCTTGTGGCGCGGATCGACGCGGACCTCGTAGGTCTGGCCCTCCTCGTCCGGCTCGCCGCGATCGATGATTTCGGCGTGGCCGTAGAGCCAGTTCACGTCGGCGCCGTTCACGTGCGGCACGCGCACCTTGTAGGTCTTGCTGGTCGCCGACAGCGTCGCCTCGATGGCCGCCAGCAGGGCGTCGATCCCCTCGCCCGTCTGCGCCGAAACCGGCACCGTCGCGGCGACGCTCCCGGCCGGCGTGATCGTCTGCAGCGCCTCGCTCCGCGCATCCGGGTCGAGCATGTCGATCTTGTTCCAGACCTCGATGATCGGCGTCTTTTCGGCCGACACGCCCAGCTCTCCGAGCACCTTCAGCACGTCGATCGCCTGCGCCGCGTGGTCGGGGTTGGCGACGTCGCGGACGTGAAGGATCACGTCGGCCTCGGTCACTTCCTCGAGGGTGGCGCGGAAGGCGGCGACCAGCGTCGTCGGCAGGTCGGCGACGAAGCCGACGGTGTCCGAGATCATCACTTCGCGGCCGTGCGGCAAAGCGATCTTCCGCACCGTGGTGTCGAGCGTCGCGAACAGCAGGTTCTCGGCGAACACCCCTGCCCCGGTCACCCGGTTGAACAGGCTCGATTTGCCGGCATTGGTGTAGCCGACCAGCGCGACGATCGGGAACTGCACCGCCTCGCGGCTGGCGCGCTGCTGACCGCGGCTGCGCTTGACCTTCTCGAGCCGCTCGTCGAGCAGCTTGATGCGTTCCTCGAGCAGCCGCCGATCGCTTTCGATCTGCGTCTCGCCCGGGCCGCCGAGAAAGCCGAAGCCGCCGCGCTGCCGTTCGAGGTGGGTCCAGGATCGCACCAGGCGGCTCTTTTGGTAGTTGAGGTGGGCGAGTTCGACCTGCAACACGCCTTCGCGCGTCGCCGCCCGCTCGCCGAAAATCTCGAGGATCAGCGCGGTGCGGTCGAGCACTTTCGCGCCCGTTTCTTTCTCCAGATTGCGCTGCTGGATGGGCGAGAGCGCGACGTCGACCAGCAGCAGTTCGATGCTGTCGGCCTCGACCCGCTTCTTGAGGTCCTCGACGTGGCCGCCGCCGACAAAGGTCGACGGCTTGACCTCGCGCACCTTGACGATCTGCGAGAACACGATCTCGACGCGAATGGCTCGCGCCAGACCTTCGAACTCGGCCTTGCGCATCTCGATGCTGTGGGTCGTCGCCGATCCACGGACATCGGGCACGACCAGGCCGACCCGCGTCGGTCCGGGACGCTGGTCGATGAACTGCTGTGGCCCGCCGGGGCGGTCCTCATCGTCGAAATTGTCTGCCATGCGAGCCTGGTTAGTCCTCGACGTGCTCGGGGTCAAAGAGCTGGATCGGCGCCCCCGGCATGATCGTCGAAATCGCATGCTTATAGACGAGCTGGGACTGCGCATCGCGGCGCAGCAGCAAGCAGAAATTGTCGAACCACGTAATGACGCCCTGCAACTTGACGCCGTTGACGAGAAAAATCGTCACCGGAACCTTCTGTTTCCGGACGTGGTTGAGAAACGCATCTTGAAGATTTTGTGCCTTTTCACTGGGCATTTCTGGCCTCTTGTCATTTGGAGCGGTGTGGACACCGCTAAGACTTCTCGATCGGAGAAGCCATCAGCTTCGCCGGTCTTATTGTCTGGTCCGCCTTCCCACCGGGCGAATATGGCACATCGGTCTTGAACTGCCTACCCGCGGTCGCCCGCTAAAGGCCGAGCGACTTGATCTTGCGGTGGAGCGCGCTCCGCTCCATCCCGACAAACTCAGCGGTCTTCGAAATATTTCCGCCGAACCGTTCGATCTGGGCCACCAGATATTGCCGCTCGAACACCTCACGGGCCTCGCGCAACGGCAGGCTCATCAGGTGGGCGGAGGCATCGGTGTCACCCACCGTCGGCAGCACTTCGCCGATATCGGATGGCAGCATTTGCGCGGTGATCACCCCGCTCTCGGGCGGCGTGTCCTTGATCAGGATGAGCAGGCGCTCGATGGAGTTGCGCAGCTGCCGGGCATTGCCGGGCCAGTCCTGTGTCTGCAGCACTGCCATCGCGTCCTCGCCGATGCTCAGGCTCTTGAGATTGTGCATGCGGGCGATTTGATCGAGGAACAAATTGACCAGATGAGGGACGTCCTCGCGCCGTTCCTTGAGCGGCGAGACCTGCAGCGGCACGATCGAGAGCCGGTGGAAGAGGTCCGAGCGGAACTGGCCGGATTCCATCAGCTGCGCGACGTTCTGCGAGCTGGCCGAAATGATGCGGACGTCGATCGGCACGCCGACCGTTCCGCCGACCCGGTTGAATTTGTTCTCGACCAGCACCCTGAGCAGCGAGCCCTGCGCGGCCGCCGGCAGAACCGCCACTTCGGAGAGATAGAGCGTGCCGCCATGCGCCCGCTCCAGGGCCCCAACTTCGGTGCGGACTGTACCGGTCTTTTCCCGCGCCTCGCGGCCGAACAGCACCACCTGCACTTCGTCGGGCGAGTAGAGCGAGCAGTTGATCTCGACGAACGGGGCTTCGGCGCGTGGACTGCGTTGATGGATGAGGCGGGCGACGAGGCCCTTGCCGCTGCCCGAGGGTCCGGAGATGAAGATGCGCGAATTGGTCGGCGCCGATTTCTCGATGATGCCGCGGGCCTGCTGCAGCGCCGGCGAGACACCGACCATGTCGACCGATTGCGAGCTGGCGCGGCCGCGCAGTTCCTCGACCTCGGTCTTCAGCCGCGTCGCTTCCATGGCCCGCTGGGTGATCAGCAGCAGGCGGTCGATCTTGAACGGCTTTTCGATGTAGTCGTAGGCGCCGCGGCGGATCGCCGAGACAGCGGTTTCGACGTTGCCGTGACCGGAGATCATCACCACCGGCATGTCCGGATGCTGGGCCTTGAACACGTCCAGCAATTGCAGCCCGTCGAGCCGCGAGCCCTGCATCCAGATATCGAGGAACACCAGGCTCGGCCGTCGCCGGGCGATCTCGTTGAGGGCGGAATCGGCGTCGTGGGCCTGCCGCGTCTCGTAGCCTTCGTCCTCGAGAATACCGGCGATCAGGTCGCGGATATCGTCCTCGTCGTCGATGATCAGAATGTCACGCGCCATACTACGTCTTCACCTCCGCCATGACAGGCGGCTCCTCGTGACCTGGGGCTTCGGGCGCTGCCGCGCCCTGCCCGGTTTCGGCTTGTTCTGCATCGTCGGCGGCCTCGTCGGGAGGCGCCAGCGGCAGGGTGAAGGTGAAGCAGGCGCCGATGCGTCCGCTCTCGTCCGGTTCGGCATCGATCAGATCGACGCTGCCGCCATGCTGTTCGATGATCCGGGCGACGATTGCAAGCCCGAGGCCGGTGCCCTTCTCGCGCGTTGTGATGTAGGGCTCGAGCAGACGCTGCCGGTTCTCTTTCGGCCAGCCTTTGCCGTTGTCGGAGATCGAGACGCGGGCCCTGTCGCCCTCTTCGCGAATCTGGACGGTGATGACCGGCGCTTTGATGCCCTCGATCCCGGCGCCCTCGATCGCTTCGACGGCGTTCTTGATCAAATTGGTCAGCACCTGCGCAATCAGCCGCTGATCGAAGAAGGCGGTGAGCGGCTGCTCCGGCAGATCCATCCGGATGCTGACATCGGGCAGCCGGACGCTTTCGAGGAACACGGCCGAGCGGACGGTCTCGCTCAGATCGGCCCTGGCCGGGGTTGCCTCGGGCATGCGCGCGAACGAGGAGAACTCGTCGACCATGCGGCCGATGTCGCCGACCTGCCGGATTATGGTGTTGATGCACTTGTCGAAGATCTCGAAATCGTCGGCGAGCTTGCTCGCGTAACGCCGCCGCAGGCGCTCGGCCGAAAGCTGGATCGGCGTCAGCGGGTTCTTGATCTCGTGCGCGATGCGGCGCGCCACGTCCGCCCACGCCCCGGTGCGCTGCGCTGAGAGGAGGTCGGTGATGTCGTCGAGCGTCACCACATAGCCCTTGCTCTCGGCCATGCTGCCTTCGCGCGTGAGCTGCACCTGGTAGGTCCGGTAGTCCGGCCCCGAGCCGGTCTCGATCTGGTCGCGAATCTGCCCGCGCCGCGACGATTTCGCCCGCTCGACGATCGGGCCGAGCGCCGGAACCACCTCGCTCACCTGCTGGCCGACGACCGAGATTTCGTCGCGCCCGAGCATCTCGACGGCGCGCGCATTGAACAGCGTGACCGCCCCGAACGGGTCGAGGCCGATGATCCCGGCCGACACGCCCTCCACCACCGCTTCGGTAAACTGCCGCCGCTTCTCGTTGGTTTCGTTGGCCTGGACCAGTGCCACGCGCTGCGAGCGCAACTGCCGCGTCATGGTGTTGAATCGATTGGACAAATCCCGCAGATCGCCCCTCCCCGGCTGCACCGGCACCTGGACGTCGAGATCGCCGTCGCTGACCCGGCTCGAGGCGATCATCAAATTGCGGATGGGGTCGACGAAACGGTTGGCGAGTGCGATGCCGATCCACAGCGCCGCCAGCAGCAGCACCAGCGCAAGGCCGAGATACATGATTGTGAAGGTGATCTGGAAGACCAGCCGGTTCGATGCGTATTGCCGGTACTCGGTGACGTTCTCGTCCGTCAGCCGCATGAACTCGAGTACCTCCGGGTTCACCGGACGCGCGACGAACAGATAGGTATCGTCGTAACCGCGGAGCTTTTCGACCGCGCCGACGAGCTGCGTGTCGCCGGGCGAAATCAGCGTCGGGACGCCCTCGGCGACGTGCGGCGCGAGGCCCTCCGGCAGCGTCGGCGCGAGGCCTGGCGCATTGATCTGCGCGGTCATCAGCGTGTCGCCGTCGGCCGACACCAGCGAGGCGAAGGGCAGCGAGCGGGTGACCGCTAGCGCCGTCAGGATGCGCTGGTATTGCACCCGGTCGGTCTGGAAGGTGGTGCGCGCCTGCTCGAGTTCGCCGGCGACCCAGATGATGTCGTCGCGCAGCACCTGCGCGTGTTCGAGCATGTAGGAGCGCGCCACGAGGCGCGAACTCTCGACCATGGTCTTGGTGCGTTCGGAGAACCACTGGTCGAGCCCCTGGTTGAGCGAGATCGTGGCCACCACAGCGACGATGATGGCGGGGACCGCCGCCGCGACGGCGAACATCGTCACCATGCGCAGTTGCAGGCCCGAGCCCGCCTGCCCGAGGAACCGCGATTGCACCAGCAGCATCGCCTCGGTCACCACCAGCGCAATGACCAGCAGCACGAGCAGGCCGTTGGCGACCCAGATCAGGGTCCAGACCTCCGGCGTCGGCTCGATGGTGGTGGCGCCGGTCATGATCAGAAACGAGCCGGAGGCGACCAGCACGGAAAGCACAACGACGATCAGCCCGACGGCGCGCAGCGCCTGCCGGCCGCGCTGGCTGAACAGGGATTTCGCGGGGCCGGACGCAGGCGTTCCAGAGGCGTCCGGGAACTCGCTGCTTTCCAGCGCTGTGTCGCTCATGTCACAGACCGTTTCCCGGATTGCCGCTTGGGGCGCCAAAGTGGCTCAATCGGGATGACCCTTCAAGACAAATGTTGCTGAAATGTGACACTCTTCGAGCCGGCCGGCTTTTGCCGGCGAAATCGCTCCAGTGGAGCGATTTCAGGCGAGAAGGCCATGAGAGCTGCGCTCGAATGGCTTCCTTGGGTTCGCGATTCATTGCTCCAGTGCAGCGATTTGAACCGAGAAGGCCATGAGAGCTACGCTCGAATGTCTTCCCAAGGTTCGCGATTCATCCGGCTCCAGTGGAGCGCGACGCTCCGATGGCTGGACCTGTCTCCACGGCGGAGTATTCTCTTCCCCATGTCCCAGGCTTTCGTCCGCGAATCCGCTGCCAACGCCCTCGTCCGTTCGACGCGCGAAAGTGCGTCGAACACGGCCGAGGTCTATCGCGCCATCGAGCCCGACTATGATTTCGAGGTCCGCGCCGGCCGCGGCGGCTACATGATCGCGCGGCTGAAGAAGGACGGCAGCTTCGACTCCTGGGTCGAAGAGTAGCCAGCCACCCTATTCGCTCACGGTGTCGGCGTAGCCGGTCACCCTTGCGGCGAGCGAGGCTTCCATGAAGCCATCGAGGTCGCCATCGAGCACCGCGCCGGTGTTCGAGGTCTCGTGGCTGGTTCGGAGGTCTTTGACCATCTGGTAGGGCTGGAGCACGTAGCTGCGGATCTGGTGGCCCCAGCTGTTGTCGGTCTTGGACGAGGCTTCGGCGTTCGCCGCTGCTTCGCGCTTCTCCAATTCCTGCTCGTAGAGCCGCGATTTCAGCATCGCCATGGCGGTAGCGCGGTTCTTGTGCTGGCTGCGCTCCTGCTGGCAGGCGACGACGATGCCGGAAGGCACGTGGGTAATGCGGATCGCCGAATCGGTGGTGTTGACGTGCTGGCCGCCGGCGCCCGACGAGCGATAGGTGTCGACCTTGAGGTCGGCGTCGCGGATTTCGATGTCGATGCTGTCGTCGACCACCGGATAGACCCATGCCGACGAGAAGCTGGTGTGACGGCGCGCGGCGCTGTCGTAGGGCGAAATGCGCACGAGGCGATGCACCCCCGCTTCGGTCTTCAGCCAGCCATAGGCGTTGTGGCCCTTGATCTGGATTGTCGCCGACTTGATCCCGGCCTCTTCGCCGGGGTGGATTTCCATGGTCTCGACCTTGAACTTCCGCCGCTCGGCCCAGCGCGTGTACATGCGCAGCAGCATGGAGGCCCAGTCCTGGCTCTCGGTGCCGCCGGCGCCGGCGTGGATTTCGACGTAGCAGTCGTTGTGGTCGGCTTCGCCCGACAGCAGCGTCTCGACCTGGAGGCGCGCGGCCGTATCCTTGAGCGCCTCGATCGCGGCATCCGCTTCCTTGACGATCGCCGCGTCGCCCTCGGCCTCGCCCATCTCGATCAGCTCGATATTGTCACGCAGCTGCCGCTCGAAATCGCGCACGGCCTTCACCTGCACGTCGAGTTCGTCGCGGTCGCGCATGATAGCGCGGGCCTTCTCGGGGTCGGCCCAGAAGTCGGGGGATTCGGTGCGGTTGTTCAGATCGTCGAGGCGGGATTCGGCTGTATCCCAGTCAAAGATGCCTCCTCAGCAGGCTCAGCACCTGCTCGATTTCAGCAACGTTCTTTTCCGTCTCGGCGCGCATCGGCACTTCCCGTGAATCTGTTGCCGCTCATGTAGTTGAGCGCGGGCGCCGGATCAACCGCCGTGCTTCTTCGCCTTCTTCAGCGCCATCTCGCGCTTCAGCCGCGACACGCGCTCGAGGAAGAACACGCCGTTCATCTGGTCGATCTCGTGCAGCGCGACGCGGGCGGCAAAGCCAGTGAGCCTCCGGGTCTCTGCTTCCCCGGCCTCCGTCTGGAACGCGACATCGGCCCAGAGCGGGCGCTCGACCATCACCCGGACGCCGGGCAGCGACACCGAGCCCTCCTCGCCGGTCTCGCGTTCGTCCGAAACGGCAATCACCCGCGGATTGAACAGCAGCCGGTATTCGCCCGCCTCACCGTCGATCACCACCACGGGCGCCACCTCGCCCAGATGCGCCGCCGCCAGTCCATGTGCCTTGCACGCCTGCGCCGCGGCGAGCAGCCGCCGTCCGGTCGCACGAAGACGATCATCGACAGTGTCGAACGGGACGGCCGGCCGGTTCAGTCTCGGATCGGGGTAGAGGACGAAGTCCGCCACCCCTAGAACAGCCCGCCCCTGCCCTCGGTGACGTCGGCGGGCGGCAGCGGCTTGCCGGTGTCGTCGAAGCCGCGGAAGCCGTCCGGATCGCTGGTGCCGCCGTTCTGGATGTTGAGGAAGGCGTTGGAATCGACCCCGATCACCGAGGTGATGAGGTTGGGTCCGGTGCCCGGCTTGAACGCCTCGTAGATCGCCGCCTCACCGCCATTGGCTTTGACGCCGGTGGCCGGATCGATCCAGACCTGCGTCATTCCGGGCGGCATATTGAACGGCGTCGGCGGCTTGCCCTTCAGCGCGTCCTGCATGAACTGGGTGAAGATCGGCACCGCGAGGCCGCCGCCGGTGGCGTCCTTGCCCATGCTCTTGGGCTTGTCGAAGCCGATATAGACGCCGGTGGCGAGTTCCGGGGTAAAGCCGATAAACCAGGCGTCCTTGTAGTCGTTGGAGGTGCCGGTCTTGCCGGCCACCGGCCGGCTGAGCCGCTTGGCGGCGGTGCCGGTGCCGCGCTGCACCACGCCTTCCATCATCGAGGTGATCTGGTAGGCGGTCATCGGGTCGAGCACCTGCTCGCGATTGTCGATGATCAGCGGCTCGGACTGGCGCTCCCAGTCGGTCGCCGAGCAGCCGTCGCAGACGCGGTCGTCATGCTTGTAGATGGTCTTGCCGTAGCGGTCCTGGATGCGGTCGATGAGGGTCGGCACGATCTTGCGCCCGCCATTGGCGATGGTGGCGTAAGCGGCCGTCATCTTCATGTCGGTGGTCTCGCCCGAGCCGAGCGCCATCGCCAGCACCGGCGACAGGCTGTCGTAAAGGCCGAACACCTTCGCGTAGTCGACGACCAGCGGCATGCCGATGTCCTGCGCCAGCCGTACGGTCATGACGTTGCGGCTGTTCTCGATGCCGCGCCTGAGCGTCTGCGGCCCGTAGAAGGACTGCGCGTAGTTTTCCGGGCGCCACACCGAGCCGTCGGCGTAGACCACCTCGATCGGCGCATCGAGCACCACGGAAGCGGGCGTGTAGCCATTGTCGAGCGCTGCCGAATAGACGATCGGCTTGAACGACGAGCCGGGCTGGCGGAGCGCCTGGGTGGCGCGGTTGAACTCGGATTCGGCGTAGGAGAAGCCGCCCACCATGGCCAGCACGCGCCCGGTGCGCGGGTCCATCGCCACCAGCGCGCCCTCGATCTCGGGGACCTGCTCGAGCGTATAGGCGCCCGGCTTGTCCTTGAGCGGCGCGACGTAGACCACATCGCCGGCCTTGAGGATGGTGCCGAGCTTCTTGCTCACCCATTTGACGTCGCTGCCGCTCAGCGTGCCGGTGACCCGATCGCCGAGCAGCTTGCCCTCGATATCGGTGCTCGGCCTCAGCCCGATGGTCGCCTCGTTCGCCCCCATCTCGAGAATGACCGCGAGCGTCCATTCCGGCACGTCGCCCAGCGGCTTGACGGCGGCGACGGCGGGGCCCCAGTCGCCGGCGATGTCGACACTGGCGACCGGCCCGCGGAAGCCGCGGCCCTGATCGTACTCGATCAGCCCGTCCATCAGCGCCTTGCGCGCCATCTCCTGATATTTCGGCTCGAGCGTGGTGCGGACCGAAAGGCCCCCGCCATAGAGCTGGTCTTCGCCATAGAGCGTCAGCAGCTGGCGGCGGACTTCCTCGGTGAAATACTCCGCCGAGTAGAGCTGGCTGCCGGACTGGCGTGGCACGACATTGAGGGGCTCGAGTTTGGCCTGGGCGCTCTCGGCGGCGGTGATGTAGCCGTTCTCGGCCATGCGATCGAGCACGTAGTTCCGCCGCTCGATCGCCGCCTCCGGGTGCTTGAACGGATGGTAGTTGTTGGGACCCTTGGGCAGGCCGGCGACATAAGCCATCTCGCTCAGATCGAGCTGGTAGAGGGCCTTGTCGAAATAGTTGAGCGCCGCCGCCGCGACGCCATACGAGTTCAAGCCGAGGAATATCTCGTTGACGTAGAGCTCGAGGATCTTGTCCTTGGAGAAGGTGCTGTCGATCCTGAGCGCCAGGATCGCTTCCTGGATCTTGCGGTCCCAGGTCTGCTGTGAGTTGAGCAGGAAGTTCTTGGCCACCTGCTGGGTGATTGTCGAGCCGCCGCCCTGGATGGTGTCGTTGCCCTCGATCTTGGCCGTGATGTTGTCGCGCAGCGCGCGGATCACGCCGTCGATGGCGATGCCGTGGTGCGTGTAGAAGTCCTTGTCCTCGGCCGAAATGAAGGCCTGCAGCAGTACCGGCGGGATCGTCTCGATCGGCTGGAACAGCCGCCGCTCATGCGCGTATTCGGCGATCAGTGTGCCGTCCGCGGCGTGGACGCGGGTGGTGACTGGCGGCTGATAGTCCTTGAGCACGGTGTAGTCGGGCAGCCCCGCCGCGACCTGGTTCAGGTAGACGGCGCCAACCGCGATCCCGGCCAGGGCGCAGAACACGCCGAAGCCGAACAGCCAGCCCAAGATTCGGAACATGCGGACCCTAAACCTTGAGAATCGCCCTGGGCGCGGGAGGCGCGCCGGTCAGGGTGTTGCAATCATAGCAGAGAAGGGCGGAAATATGGACAAGACGCCCCGTCTCGCGGCGATGAAGCGGCCCGATAGCGCATCGTTGCATCGAAGTCACGCCCTCACCTAGGTCTTCGGTTCGGCGAAATACGCCCCGAGGCCCTTGGCGACGGCGTCGACGAAGTTGTTGCGCCAGTTGGTGCTCTCGAGGTTCTGGATGTCGGCCGAGTTGCTCATGAAGCCGAGCTCGATCAGCATCGAGGGGATGTCCGGCGCCTGCAGCACGAAGAAGTCCGCCTGCCGCACCGGGAACCGCCGCAGCGTCACCGAGGGCTGCATGGCTTTGACGATATCGCCGGCGGCGACATAGGCCTGCTGGCGGACTTGCCGGCGCATCAGGTCGACGAGGATGTCGACGACCGCCGGCTTCACGTCCGCCGGGACATAACCTGCGACAATGTCACGGTGGTTTTCCCCATCGGCCAGCACTTTGTCGAGGATATCGGTCGCCCGCTCGTCGCGGGTGTAGATGCTGGCGCCCCGGATATCGGTCTCCTGGAACGTGTCGGCGTGCAGCGAGATAAAGAGATCGGCCTTGTTTTGCCGGGCCAGATCGACCCGTTCGTTGAGCGTCAGGTAGGTGTCGTCGTCGCGGGTCAGGGCCACGTCGAAGCGCCCCGATTGCATCAGCAGGTCGCGCAGCTGCAGCGCGAAGGCAAGCGTGATGTCCTTTTCCCGGATACCGCCGGGGACTTCCGCGCCGCTGTCGAAGCCGCCATGACCCGGATCGAGGACGATCAGCGGCCGGCTGCCGGTGGGCGCCGCGGGCGCGCTGCTCGACGCTTCGCTGGAGGGTTCGAGCGCCGCCTCGCTTGACGGCGCCTCGCTCGGCGTAATTGCATCAGGCACCCCGCGGGAGATGGCGTTGGCGAGGTCGGCGGCGGCGCGCGCCGCAAAATCGTCGGCGGTGGTCGGGATCAGATCGACCACGAGCCGGGCCGGCTGATCGCCGATCGGCTCGAGCAGATAGGCCTGCTGCACCACCGCCGGGCTGCTCAGCACCAGCTCGGCACGGGCCCGGCCTGCCTCTGCCAACACCACCGAGACGCTCGTCACAATGCCGGTTCCGGCGACTACGGGCGGGGTGGTGATGGAACTGTTGGCGGCCTTCACGTCCACCGCGATCCGCTGCGGATCGTCGAGGGAGACGATGGCGAACTCGGTGGTCGTCGACAGGTCGAGCACCAGCCGCGCCCGCTCCGGCGTCGTGCTGAGCCGCGCGGCGATGACGTCGGGCAGTGTCTGCGCTACTGCGCCGGCCATACTCGCGACCAGCACCAGGAGCGCAGCGAAGACCCCGATGGCTCCGCGTTGCCTGCGCGCGGACACCTGCGAATTGAACAAAAAGGCGGCGCTCCCCAAATGGCGTGGGACCAGGAGACCTCAGTCTTTAGGCGATTCTGCGGCGCAAGGCGTGCGCAGCAGGTTTCGCATACGGTCTTAACCTCATGGTTTCGTTACCGCGGGAGTTTTCGGTTGCCAATCGGCGGCAACATCCCTACACGCTGAAGACGAGGCGGACTGTCCCCCTGCAACCGGTGTGATTTCGGCGTTAGCCGTTCCCGGAAAGCGAGGCGACAGAGGGACTTACGGCACGAGGCCGAGGTCCCGGAATGCGGCAGATTTCAGCGCCTCGATGAGTTTTCGGCCCCGTTTGGGCCGATGGGCCGACCGGAGTTCCGGGGGCCGCATAGGAAGAGGATGGATGACCATAGGGTCGACAAAACCTGACGCAACGCCCCAATTCGCTTGCGCTTTTGTCATTGCTCGCTCGCCGGTCCTCCGCCTCGAACACAAGAGCGGCGCGTCTCGCGCCACATCCCTCAAACCATTGGCCGCGCATGGCGCCACGCAGAGGAGACCGGCTCGCCGGTTCCGGAGTGTGGGCGCGCGACGGCCCGGAGTACCGTTTTATGGCTATCAAGAGAATGCTGGTGGATGGCATCCACCCGGAAGAGACCCGGATTGTCGTCACCAATGGTAATCGGCTCGAAGAGTTCGATTTCGAGAGCCAGAGCCGCCGCCAGCTGCGCGGCAACATCTACCTCGCCAAGGTTACCCGCGTAGAACCCTCGCTGCAGGCCGCCTTCATCGAGTATGGCGGCAACCGCCACGGCTTCCTCGCGTTCAGCGAAATCCACCCCGACTACTACCAGATCCCGGTCGCCGATCGCGAAGCGCTGATGCGCGACGAAGAAGAGGCAGAGCGCGAAGAGCACGCCAGCGCCGAGGCGGAGAGCATCGCTTCGGTGACCGACCTCGCCGATACCGGCGACGGCGCGGAAGGGGCCGGTTCCGCCGAATCCGGCGATGACGACTCCGACGAGCACAGCCACATCGAGCAGGCCCCCGCAAATGCCGAGCCGGTCGAGAGCGTCGGCGGGTCGGACGCGATGGAAGACGTGCAGGAGCGCCGCCAGCGCCCGCCGCGCCGTCACCAGTACAAGATCCAGGAAGTGATCAAGCGCCGCCAGGTGATGCTGGTGCAGGTCGTCAAGGAAGAGCGCGGCAACAAAGGCGCGGCTCTCACCACCTATTTGTCGCTCGCCGGCCGCTATTCGGTGCTGATGCCCAATACCGCCCGGGGCGGCGGCATTTCGCGCAAGATCACCAATGCCGCCGACCGCAAGCGGCTCAAGGACATCGTCGGCGATCTCGAAGTGCCGCAGGGCCAGGGGATCATCCTGCGCACGGCCGGCGCCTCGCGCACCAAGGCCGAGGTCAAGCGCGACTTCGAGTATCTGCAGCGGCTGTGGGAAAACGTCCGCACGCTGACCCTCAAATCCACCGCCCCCTGCCTCGTCTATGAGGAAGGCTCGCTGATCAAGCGCACCATCCGCGATCTCTATTCCAAGGAGATCGACGAGCTCTGGGTCGCCGGCGACGACGCCTATCGCGAGGCGAAAGACTTCATGCGGATGATCATGCCGAGCCACGCCAAGAACGTCGTGCTCTACAAGGACGATCAGCCGCTGTTCTCGAAATTCGGCGTCGAGGGCCAGCTCGACCAGATGTTCTCGCCGCAGGTCACCCTGCCCTCGGGCGGCTACATCGTCATCAACCCGACCGAGGCGCTGGTCTCGATCGACGTGAACTCGGGGCGCTCCACCAAGGAGCACAATATCGAGGACACGGCGCTGCAGACCAACCTCGAGGCGTCCGACGAAATCGCCCGGCAGTTGAGGCTGCGCGACCTCGCTGGCCTCATCGTCATCGACTACATCGACATGGTCGAAAACCGCTCCAACCGGGCGGTCGAGCGCAAGCTCAAGGACTGCCTGAAGAACGACCGCGCCCGCATCCAGGTCGGCCGCATCAGCCATTTCGGCCTGATGGAAATGAGCCGCCAGCGCATCCGCTTCGGCGTGGTCGAAAGCTCGACCCACAAATGCCCGACCTGCCAGGGCACCGGCCTCGTCCGCTCGGTCGAGAGCGTGGCACTGATGGTGATGCGCAATGTCGAGGACCACGTGCTCAAGAAGCCGGGCCAGTCGATCAATGTGCGCGTACCGGTCGATGTCGCGCTCTATATCCTCAACACCAAGCGCCACACCCTGAACGGACTCGAGGCCAAGTACGGCCTGTCGATTACCCTCGTTGCCGACGACCACGTCGGCCCGAGCCACTACGCCATTGAGCGCGGCGAGCCCCGCATCGTCACTGGCGAGCAGCCGGCCCCGGCGCACGTGCGCGTCGACAGCGCGGCGATCGAGGAAAACGACGACGTCGACGCGGCCGTCGAGGATGAGGAAGAAGACGAGGAGCAGCAGCCGGCGACCGAAAGCCAGGCGCAGCCCCGTGCCGAGGAGTCGGGCGACCGCAGCCGCCGGCGCCGCCGCCGCCGTGGAGGCCGCGACCGCGACGAGCGCGGCGATCGCACCGAGCGTCCGCGCCAGCCACAGCAGCACCCCGTCGCGGCAGCGCCCGCTGCGGTCTCCGAAGCGTCGGCCGATGACGGCGATGCCGAGGACGATGGCGTGGTTCCCACCCAGGCCAATGGCGGGCTCGACGAGAACGGCGAACCGCGCCGCCGTCGCCGCCGTGGCCGTCGCGGCGGCCGCCGCAACCGCCGCCCCGGCGAGGAGAACGGCGTCGCCACGGGCGATGGCCAGTTCGAGCCTGCCGCACCGATGAGCGAGGACGGCGCCGAGCCCGCCGCCGCTTCTGTCATGGTCCATGACGCGATTGCCGCCGAGCCCGAAGCGATCACCGACATTGCTGTCGTCGCCGCTACGGAGGAGCCGGAAGCCAAGCCGAAACGCGCCCGCCGCAGCCGCAAGTCGTCCGACGCCGACGCCGCGGTGCAGGACGCGATCCCCGAGGAAGCGCCAGCTGAAGTTGTGGCCGAGGCCCCCGCCCGCAAGACGCGCTCCCGGAAGCCCAAGGCCGCCGCGCCTGTCGAGGCGATCGAGACGGCGGAAGCTGCGGCCGTTTCGCCGCCCGAGCCGGTGGCAGCAGCCCCTGTTGCAGCCGCGCCGGTGGCCGTTTCCGAGCCCGTGGCGGCCGAGCCTTCGCGGCGCCCGAAGAAGGAACTGCCGCCCGACGAGATCGTGGTCAGCTCCTCGACCGCCGAGAACGCCGAGGAGCAAAAGCCCAAGAAAGCCGGCTGGTGGCAGCGCAGTGGTTTCTTCGGCAACTGATCCTTCGCGATCACAGACACAAAGGGCGGCCCCCAGGGGCCGCCCTTTTGCATTCGAGCCAGCCTTCCCCTTGCCCGCCGCGCACGAACCGTTAGCCTCAGCGTATGTCCCGCACCGAGCGCCTCCTCGACCTCCTGCAGATACTCCGCCGTCATCGCGCCCCGGTGACCGGTTCGGTGCTGGCCTCCGACCTCAACATTTCGATCCGCACGCTCTACCGGGACATCGCGACGCTGCAGGGCCAGGGGGCGGAGATCGAGGGCGAGCCCGGCCTCGGCTACGTGCTGAAGCCCGGCTTCATGCTGCCGCCGCTGATGTTTTCGATCGATGAGCTCGAGGCGCTGATCGTCGGCGCCGGCTGGGTCGGCAAGCAGACCGACGACCCGCGGCTGAGCCGCGCCGCGGGCAATGCGCTCAGCAAGATCGGCGCGGTGCTGCCAGCCGACCTCCGGGCCGAGATCGACACCGGCACGCTCTATGTCACCGCCCGCCGGCCGCTGCCCGTCCAGATCGATCCCTCGCTGCTGCGCGACGCCATTCGCAAGGAGCTGAAGCTCCGCATCGGCTATCGCGACGAGGGCGGGCAGACCACCGAGCGGGTGATCTGGCCGTTCGTCATCGGCTTTTTCGAGCAGCACCGGGTGGTCGGCGCCTGGTGCGAGCTGCGCACCGACTACCGGCACTTCCGCATCGACCGCATCGCCACCGCCGCTGCCACCGGCGAGCGCGCGCCGCGCCGCCGCCTCGTCATGCTCAAGGAGTGGCGCGAAAAGCGCGACATTCCGCCTCCTGCCAAAACCTGACACTGGGCGCGCCTAGGGTCTCAGCAGCCAACCAGGGAGACCCCAAGTGAACCCCAACTATGTTCTCGCCTACGTCGCCGACGCGCCCAGGAGCGCCGCGCTCTACAGCAAGCTGCTCGGCGCCGAGCCGGTCGAATCCTCTGCCAGTTTCGCGCTCTTCGCCCTGCCCGGCGGCCTGAAAGTCGGCCTTTGGGCCCGCGATGACGTCGAGCCGAAAGCCACCCTCCCCGGCGGCATGGAGCTCTGCTTTCCTGTCGGCGACGATACGGCCGTCACCCTCACCCGCGATGCCTGGGCCAAGCTCGGCCTCAAGATCATACAGGAGCCGACCAAGATGGATTTCGGCCTGACCTTCACCGCAGCCGACCCCGACGGCCACCGGCTGCGCGTGTTCAGTCCGAGCGGCAACTAGCGCCTGAGGAACCCCGCCATCCGCTGCAGCGCCGTCTCCGTGGTCGGCTTCGACCCGGCATAGGAGAACCGCACAAAGCGGTGGCCGCTGACGCGGTCGAAGTCGATGCCGGGGGTCGCGGCGACGCCGGCCACCTCCAGCAACTCCTTGCAGAAGCTCAGCGAGTCGTTGGTGAAGCGGCCGACATCGGCATAAGCGTAGAACGCGCCGTCGCCTTCGTGGACGTCGAAGCCGAGCCCGCTCAGGCCCGCGCTGAGCAATGTACGGTTCCCGGCATAGTGCGCCTTCTGCTCTTCGCAATAGTCGCGCTCGACCAGCGCCACCCGCGCCGCGATCTGGCTCAGCGTCGGGGCCGAAATGAACAGGTTCTGCTGCAGCATCTGGGCGCGGCGCAGCAGATCGTCGGGCAGCACCATCCAGCCGATCCGCCAGCCGGTCATGCAGTAGTATTTGGAAAAGCTGTTGATGACGATGGCGTCGCGGGTGAACTCCAGCGCGCTCACCGACGGGCCGCGATAGTCGAGGCCGTGGTAGATTTCGTCCGAGATCAGCCGCACGCCGAGTTTCGCGCACACCGCAACGATCGCCGCCAGCCCCTCGCGGGTCACCGCCGCGCCGGTCGGGTTGGCGGGCGAGGCGAACAGCAGCCCGTCGAATCTTTCCCTCGAATGGGCGGCCTCGATGTCGGCCGCCGTGAGCCGCCAGCCGCTCTCCGCCGTCAGCGGGATCTCCACCGCCCGAAAGCCCATGCCTTCGAGCGTGTTGAGATAGGCCGGGTAGCCCGGCCGCGTGACCGCGATTTTCGCACCCGGAGCAAAACTGCCAAGGAACGCCAGAATGAACCCGGCCGATGATCCCATTGTCGCAATGATCGAATCCGCCGCGACCGCGACGCCATGCCGGTCGGCGTAGTATTGCGCCAGCCCCTCCCGCAGCTCCGGCTGCCCGGCGAAATGCGTGTAGCCCTGCGGCCCGTCGAGCGCCGCCTTCACCGCCTCGCGCACCTTTGGCGCCGGCGGCACGGCCGGCTGGCCCTGCTCGAGAAAGCAGATATCGCGGCCTTGCGCCTTGAGGGACTGCGCCTGCGCGTTGATCTCGAGCGAATAGAAGGGCCTGAGCCCGCCCGAACCGATTGCCGTCATAACTTCGTCGCCTTCGCCGCCGATCAGGGCCTTCGCCTAGCGGTATCTCGCCCGCGCCTCAACAGAATTTGATTTGAGGGATGGGGGCGTGCTTCACGTCTCATGCTAGCCTCGTCTGCAGTTGCCGGCCCGGAGTGCCAATGTCCCGTCTGAGTTTCGCTCTTGTCCTGTTGGTTGGGCTGTTGGCCGGCGGTCTCGGCTCGCTGGTGCTGCGTCCCCAGGCGGCGCCGCTGAGCGACACCGACGTGCGCTCGATGATCACAGAGATGCTGGTGGCGGACAAAGCGGCGCAGCCCGCCGCGGTGGCGGAGCTCGATCCGGCCAAGCTCGACCAGCTCGTCGAAGACTTCCTGATGAGCGATCCCTCGATCCTGCAACGGATGTCAGACAAGCTCGCCGAGACCAAGCAGGTCGCCGAACGCGCCGCGGCGAAGCTGGCGCTCGATAATCACTATTCCGATATCTACGACGACCTCAGTAACGTCATCCTCGGCAATCCCGATGGCGACGTGACGCTGGTCGAATTGTTCGACTACAATTGCTCCTACTGCCGCAGCGCCCTGCCCGATCTCGTGGCGCTGATGGCGGAAGACCCCAACCTCAAGGTCATCCTCAAGGAGTTCCCGATCCTGAGTGCCGGATCGGTCGATGCGGCGCGGATTGCCGTGCTGGTCGGCGAGGACCCCAAGGTCAACTACTGGGACTTCCACCAAAAACTGTTCTCGGCGCGCGGCCAGGTCGGCGCGGACGAAGCGCTGCAGGTCGCCGAGGAGGTCGGCGGCAACCGGGTCGCCCTGATGATCGACATGAACGGCGCCAAGCCCGCGGCGGTGATCCAGAAGACCTACGATCTCGCCAAGGCGCTCGATATCTCCGGCACACCGACCTACATCCTCGGCGACGAAATGATCCCGGGCGCCATCGGCATCGACCAGCTGCGGTTCAAGATCGCCAATATGCGGGCCTGCGGCAGCACGCTGTGCACGGGGGACGAGCCGGCCAGTTCCGGCTGAGCCGCCCGAATCTCGTGCATTTTCGCCTCTGGCGCTTGCGCGCGGCGGACCGCTCGGTGCACAAGGCAGGACCATGCCCAAGCGCGTCCTCATCCTCAACGGCCCCAACCTCAACATGCTGGGAATCCGCGAGCCCAAGACCTACGGCTCGCAGACGCTGGCCGACATCGAGGCCATGTGCGAGGCCGAGGGCAAGCGGCTGGGCCTTGCCGTCGAGTGCAAACAATCCAACCGTGAGGGCGAACTCTGCGAGTGGATTCAGGAGGCTTACGGCAAGAAGGACGGCATCGTCATCAATCCGGCCGGCTACTCGCACACCTCCGTCGCCATCCGTGACGCGCTGAGCGCCGTGGCGATCCCGACAATCGAGGTGCATCTGAGCAATATCCACGCCCGCGAGGAATTTCGCCATTATTCCTATGTTTCTGCGGTCGCGGTAGGGGTCATTTGCGGCCTCGGCGCGGCGGGGTATAGGCTGGCGCTCGAAGCTCTCAGCGAGCGGCTCGGCGCCTGAGACGGTCGCGCCGTCAACAAGAACACTCGCCCAAGGGAGGCAAGACCGATGACCAAGGACGCCACGTCAGACCAGGCTCTGATCCGCGCCATCGCCGAGCTGCTCAATGAGCAGAACCTCGCCGAGATCGAGATCGAGCGCGAGGATCTGCGCGTCCGCGTCACCCGCTCCTACGCCGCCAGCGGCGTGCAGCAGGTCATGGTTCCCGCCGCTGCGCCCGCTCCGGCCGCGCTGCAACCGACCGCGCCGCAGGGCTCGGCCGCCGCCGCTGCAGCCGCGGTGCAATCGGCGGCCGACGATCTCGCCGCCAATCCGGGCACCCTCACCTCGCCGATGGTCGGTACGGCCTATCTCTCGCCCGAGCCGGGCAAGCCGGCCTTCGTCGCCGTCGGCAGCCGCGTCTCGGAAGGCCAGACCATCCTCATCATCGAGGCGATGAAGACGATGAACCAGATTCCGGCCCACAAATCGGGGGTAATCGCCCGCATCCTGATCGAGGACGCGGCGCCCGTCGAATACGGCCAGCCGCTCGCGGTCATCGAGTAGATGTTCCAGAAAGTCCTCATTGCGAACCGGGGCGAGATCGCGCTCCGCGTGCTGCGCGCCTGCAAGGAACTGGGCATCGCCACCGTCGCGGTCTATTCGACCGCCGACCGCAGCGCGATGCATGTCCGCATGGCCGACGAGAGCGTCTGCATCGGCCCCAACGCCGCCAAGGATTCCTACCTCAACGTGCCCTCGATCCTCGCCGCCTGCGAGATCACCGGCGCCGACGCGGTGCATCCCGGCTACGGCTTCCTCTCGGAGAACGCGCGGTTCGCGCGCATCCTCACCGAGCACAAGATCACCTTCATCGGCCCCTCCTCGCATCACATCGAGATCATGGGCGACAAGATCACCGCCAAAAAGACCGCAGTGGAGCTCGGCATTCCGGTGGTCCCCGGCTCCGACGGCGAGGTGACGACGCCCGCCGAGGCGCAGGCCGTGGCCAAGACCATCGGTTACCCGGTGATCGTCAAGGCGACGGCCGGCGGCGGCGGGCGCGGCATGAAGGTCGCCCGCAACGATGAAGAGATGGCGATCGCCATTTCCACAGCCCGCACCGAGGCCAAGGCCGCCTTCGGCAATGACTCGGTCTACATCGAAAAATACCTGCAGAAGCCGCGCCATATCGAAATCCAGGTGATGGGCGACGGCCAGGGCAACGCCGTCCATCTCGGCACCCGCGATTGCTCGCTGCAGCGCCGCCACCAGAAGGTGTGGGAGGAAGCCTCCGCGCCGACCGTCCCGGCCGAGCAGCGCGAAAAGATCGGCGAGATCTGCGCCGTTGCGATGCGCAAGCTCAAATACTCGGGCGCCGGCACCATCGAGTTCCTCTACGAAAACGGCGAGTTCTACTTCATCGAGATGAACACAAGGCTGCAGGTCGAGCACCCCGTCACCGAGCGCATCACCGGCATCGACATCGTCTACGAGCAGATCCGCGTCGCCTCGGGCGAAAAGCTGAGCCTCAAGCAGAAGGACGTGACCTTCACCGGCCACGCCATCGAGGTCCGCATCAATGCCGAGGACCCGCAGACCTTTGCGCCTTCGCCGGGCAAGATCAATTTCTATCACCCGGCCGGCGGCGTCGGCGTCCGCGTCGATTCGGCCGTCTATGGCGGCTATACGATCCCGCCCTACTACGACAGCCTGATCGGCAAGCTCATCGTCTATGGCCGCACCCGCGAGGAGTGCCTGATGCGCCTCCGCCGCGCCATCGACGAGTTCGTCGTCGACGGCATCAAGACCACTCTCCCCCTGTTCCAGCGCCTCATCAAGGAACCCGACATTCTCGCCGGGAACTACGACATCCACTGGCTGGAGAAGTATCTGGCCAAG
Organism: Devosia nanyangense; assembly: GCA_016213505.1. Lineage (GTDB taxonomy): Bacteria > Pseudomonadota > Alphaproteobacteria > Rhizobiales > Devosiaceae > Devosia_A > Devosia_A nanyangense. The sequence goes on along the minus strand of JACRAF010000022.1, from coordinate 25,872 downwards.
AAGTAGGCCACGTGATGCCTCTTGAATCTCGGACAATTTTGTCCGAGATTGCACTCGCGCCCGGATGGGGTTTGCGGTGAAGCGCGATCGATTCATCAGCCTTCTGCGTGCCGAATGCGTCCCGCCGGTTGTTCGCTCGTCGTCGACAAGAAGCTCGGGAAAGGTTCTCACTACCGGATCGAGGTGTGGGGCGGCGGCGTCATGCTGGCCAAGACGACCTTGAAATCGGGAGAACTCTCGCCTGGCTACATGAGTATCGTCCGCAAGCAGTTGGGCATCTGAGACAAGGAGATAGGCGTGAATTTCGTTTGCCGATTGCAGCCCAATGGTGAGGGCGGATTCATCGCGACATTCCCCGATGTGCCCGAGGCCTTGACCGAAGGCGCCACGCGCGAGGAGGCTCTCGAGAACGCGGCAGACGCGCTTGAGGTCGCATTGCTGGGCCGCATGAAGGATGGCGATGACCTCCCTCTGCCCCGCAAGGCCCGGACCGGCGCGGCCGTCCGTGTCTCCGCGCAGGCGTCCGCCAAGCTCGCCTTCTATTCGGCGTTCCAGCAGTCGGGCCTGTCGCGCTCGGCGCTGGCCCGTAAGATCGGCAAGGACGAGGCCGAGGTCAGGCGCATGCTCGACCCCTATCACGCCAGCAAGCTCAGCGCCCTCGACGAAGCGCTGCGCGCTCTGGGGCAGCGCTTCGTCGTCGCGGTTGAACCCGCCTGAGTTACCCCAGCGCCCGCAGATACTGCGCCGGCTTGGTGCTCAGCGCGCTCCACGTCGTCAGTGCGCCGGTGAAGATGGTCAGCGCCACCGAGCCGATCAGCACCTGAAGCACCAGAACCGGGTCGACGCCGAAACCGATGTCCATCTTCGCCATCTTGACGATCGCGTAGGCGCCCGCGATGCCGACTGCGGTGGCGAGCAGCGCCGAAAAGCCGCCGAGCAGCGCGTATTCGAGGGCGAACACCCTCACTACGTCACCGCGGGTCGAGCCGAGCACCTTGTTGACCACGGCGTCGGACTCGCGCTGCTTGCGGCCGGCGGCCATGGTACCGGCGAGCACCAAGAGGCCATTGATCACCGCCAGCGCGCCGACGATGTTCACCGCCGTCGAAAGCTGGCCGAGAATCCCGGCCGCCTGGTTGAGCGCATCGCCCACCGGGATGAAGGTGATGTCCGGATACTGCCGGGCGAGCTTGCGCTCGAGGTCTTTCTCGTCGCCCTGCTTGGCCTTGATGGTGGCGAGGTTGCTGCCGGGGAACGCATCGAACGTATGCGGCGAGGCGGTGACGAAGAAGTTGAGGCCGTTCTGGAACTGGAAATCCCGGAAATTGGCGATCGTGACGGTGATGGATTCGCCGAACAGCGTCAGCTCGATCGTGTCGCCCACATTGAGATGGAGATCGGCCTTGGCCTTGTCGCGCAGCGACACCAGCGGCGGGCCATCGTAGTCGGCGGGCCACCAGGCGCCGTCGGTGATCCGAGAGTCCGCCGGCAGGTCGGGCCGCCAGGTCATCAGGATTTCGCCCGTCAGCATGTAAGTCGACTCTTCGGAGATGTTCTTGATCTCCTTGGAGGGCACGCCGTTCACCTTGGTGATGGCGGCTCGGATCATCGCGGAGTGCCTGAAGTCGGTAACCTCGCCGGTCGAATCGAGGAATGCCTGGAGGTCGGCCACCTCGTCGTCGAAGAGGTCCGTGGTGACGAAGGTCGGCGCGTCCTTCTGCACTTCGCCGAGGAGTTGGTTGCGGAGGTTCGCGCTGAGGATGACGATCACCAGCAGCATCGCGAGGCCGCGGCCGAGCGACATCACCACCACCGGCGCGGGCGAACCGGGCCGGTAGATGCCGCGGAAGGCGTTGCGCCAGGTGACGTTGGGGAGCGGCGGCAGCGCGCGAAGCCCCATCTGCAGCAGCAGTCCGGCGGCGCGCAGCAGCAGGAAAGCGCCGATGACGCCGACGGCGTACCAGAGGACGAGCTGGGAATCGTGCGTCGCCCACACGGCGAGCCCGAAGATACCGAGCCCGGACACGATGATCGGCAAGACGACGCCGAATTCGAGATATTCGCGCGTCTTGAGGTTCTGGACGCTGGTGCCGACGGTGCGGAACAGCATCGCCGGCTTCAGCTTTTCGGCACGCACCAGCGGCAGATAGGAGAACGCGAAAGCCGCGAGGACGCCGAAGGCGAGCGCGGTGCCGAGCGAGGGGAAGTCCACCGAGGGCGGCAGATCGACCTTGAGGATCTGCCCCAGGATCGGCAGCGCCGCGGCGGTCAGGGTCGCACCGATGGCGAGCCCGATGGCGATGCCGATGAGCGACAGCACGCCGATCTGGGTGAAGAAATGGACGAGAATGCGCGGGCCGGTGGCGCCGAGGCTCCGCAGCGTCGCGATCGAGCGCTGGCGCTCCGAAATGTCGGCCGACACCGCGTTCGAGATGCCGACCCCGCCGACCAGCAGTGAGCTCAGCCCGACGATCAAGAGGAACCGCACGAACAGGTCGTAGAACCGCGCCAACTGGCCGGCCGCCTCGCGCGGCGAGCGGACCTTCCACGATGGATCGTCGGCAAAGTGCGCCGCCACCGCCGGCATGGCGGTGGTGTAGTCGCCCTCGCTGAGGGCGATCTTGTAGCGGTGCTGGGTCAGCAGCCCGGGCAGCGGCGGGCGGGTGTTCGGATTGGCTTCGGCGGCGGCGATCGACATCACCGCCGTCAGCCCGAGATGGAAACCACGCACCGCGCCGTCCGGCACCGAGGTCAACAGCCCCCGGATTTCGAACTCCGTACCGTTGACCTTGAAGTGCCCGCCCATGTCGACGCCGAGCCGGTCGAGCAGCACAGGATCGACGATGGCGCCGTAGACGCCGTCCCTCAGCGCCAGCAACTCCGACGGCTTATGGCCGTCGGAGAGCTGCGGGCTCACCACTTTGCCGAGCAGCGGATAGTTGTCGTCGACAGCGAGGATGTCGAGGAACGCAGTGTTGCCGCTGTCGTCCACCGCGTCGGCGCGGGAATTGGAATCCTCGGTCTCGGCGACTCTGCCGAGCGTCTGGAAATACGCCATCTCCTCTGCCGTCGCCCGCCGGTCGGGCCGCGAGGCCTCGATATCGCCGCCGAGCAGCGTATTGGCGTCGCGCAGGATCGCGCCCTGCAGCGCCGCGCCCACCGAGCTGACGCCGGCGATGGTGCCGGTGCCGAGCGCGAGGCAGGCGAGCAGAATGCCGAAGCGGCGAAGATCGCCGCGCAGGTCGACCATCGCGACCCGCATCCAGTTGCCGAGACGCGTCATGCCGGCACGGCCTCGAGCGCCGTGGTCAGGTGGCCGTGGTTCATGGTGAATTTCCGGTCGGCCTTGGCGGCCAGCGAGCGGTCGTGGGTGATCAGCAGGATCGCGGCGCCCTTCTTGCGGGCGAGATTGAACATCAGCTCGATGACCATGATGCCGGTGTCCTGGTCGAGATTGCCGGTGGGCTCGTCCGCCAGCAGCAGCCGAGGATTGGTGACCATGGCGCGGGCGAGGCCGACGCGCTGCTGTTCGCCGCCCGACAGCGCGCTCGGCAGATGCGTCAGCCGGTCGCCGAGGCCGACTTCGCTGAGCGAGGCGGTCGCCTGCTCGCGGATTTCGCGATAGCTGGCGCCGGTTTCGGCGATTTCGAGGGCAAGCGCCACATTCTCGAGCGCCGTCATGGACGGGATAAGGTGGAAATTCTGGAACAGGATGCCGAGGTTCTTGCGCCGGAAGATGGCCAGCTGGTCCTCGTTGGCAGTCGAGATATCCTGCCCTGCGACCACCACCTTGCCGCTCGAGGCGCGCTCCAGCCCGCCCAGGACCATGAGCAGCGAGGTCTTGCCGCTGCCCGAGGGGCCGACCACCGCCGTGACCTCGCCGCTGTTCACCTGAAACGTCACGTCGTTGAGGATGTGCAGCTTGGTTTTGCCAGACATCAGTTCAAGATTGGTCTTGTCGGTCTCGATGACGGGAACTGACATGGGCAAGCGGACTCTCGGTTGGCGGCGGGTCGAAAACGGGACTTCTTAGGCGATAAATTATGAACGCTGGCAATACACGATGTCGCGCCCATATCCTCCCGGAACGCAATTTGGAACACCAATGTCGCGAAAAACCGACCCTTTTGAAGTCGAGCTGACGCCGGAGCTGATTTTGCGGGCCTACCAGGCCGGAATCTTCCCGATGGCGGAGGACGCGAGTTCCACGGACCTGTTCTGGGTTTCCCCGCAGTTGCGCGGCGTCATTCCGCTCGACGCCGCCCATATCTCCCGCAGCCTGCGCAAGACGCTGCGCACCCACCCCTATTCGGTGCGCGTCGACACCGACTTCGCCGGCGTGATCGAGGGGTGCGCCACCGCCGGGACGGAGCGCGACACCACCTGGATCAACCCGGAAATCCGAAAACTCTACGGCCAGCTGTTCGAGCGCGGCTATGTCCACACCGTCGAGGTCTGGGACGGCCCGGCGCTGGTCGGCGGGCTCTATGGCGTCTCGATCGGGGCGGCGTTCTTCGGGGAATCGATGTTCCACAGGAAGACCGACTGCTCCAAGATCGCCATGGCGCACCTGATCGAACGGCTCCGCGCCGGCGGCTACCGGCTGCTCGACACGCAGTTCGTCACCGATCACCTGCGGACGTTTGGCGGCATCGAAATTCCGCGCGAGGATTATGAGCTTCGTCTCGCCGACGCGCTGGCGCATGCCGCCGATTTCGGGGCAATCGACCGTCGCTAGTCCACCCTCGTCCCTTCGCGCGCAAAGGCCCTGGCCACCGCACCGCCCACGGCGCCTCTGCCGCCATGGGCGATGGCGGTCTTGCCTTCGAGCAGCAGGTTCATTCCCCGATCTTGATGAAGATCTGCGTTTCCCACTTTCCCGGGTCCGGCTCGCCCATCGGCCCGTTTGGGTGGAGTTCGAAGCGCGAGACGAAACTGTCGCCATGCGGTCTCATTCGCGTCCCATATGACGCCGCGCTCTTTGGCCCAGCCGATGAGCACCATGGTGGCATCCATCAGGTCGTCGTAGCGACCCCAATAGGTGACCGTGGCGTACCTTCGGTGGCAAAACACCGGAGATGACGCGTCCGTCGCCATCGGGCGGCCCGGGGGGCGCAAAGCCGAGTTCCATTTCGAGCTCGGGCATGTCGATGACGTTGTATTTGAACAGCGCCGGGCCGAACCGTTCGACACCCTTCTCCTGCAGCCAGCCGGCCATCTCCGGCATCAAGCGGTCGATCGCCGGGCCGAAGGGGATTGCCGCCTTCTCACGGACGCAACATAGGGCTGTGCCCCCGGTCAATGAGCTTTGGCAGTGTCAGCACGGCGAACCTCCTCCTGTCGTGCTTTTGCGGCGGCAATGTCCTCGGCAACGCCGTCGATGCGCGGCCGGCCCACGAGGCGGCCGTCGCCGGCCTTGACCACAAGCAGATAGGCCGCCAGCAGATCGAGTCCCGACGACCAGCCCCAGGCGTGGCTGTCGCGCTCCTCGACCGAAATGAACGGCGCCTGATGAAAGTGCATCACGGTCTTGCCGTCGCGCTCGGTGAAATCGAGCGTCACCACCATTTCGTGCTCATCGAAGTCGTTGATGTAGGTGAAGCGCAACCGGCTCGGCTCCTCGATCTCGAGGTAAGTGCCGTAGATCCAATGAGCGTGATCGGCGGCCCGGCTCATGCAGCGCCGCCACCGGCCGCCGACCCGGAAATCGATCTCGCAGTCGGTCAGCCAATAGCCCTCCGGGCCATGCCAGCGCACCATATGCTCGGGGTCGCACCACATGCGCCACGCCAGCTCCCGCGGCGCATCGAACATGCGGGTGATCTCCAGCACCTCGTCGGGCGCGAAGGACCGGGCGCTATTGCTTTGGGCCATCGGGGTTTCCTTTCTGAATCTCGGCGAGATAGGCGTCCATCTTCTCGAACCGCGCCTGCCACAGTTTCCGGTAGCGCCCGACCCAGCCTTCGACTGCCTCGAGCTGCCCCGTCTCGATCCGGCACGGCCGCCACTGCGCGTCCCGGCCGCGCGAAATGAGACCCGCCGCCTCGAGCACTTTGAGGTGCCGCGAAATGGCCGGCAGGCTGATCGAAAATGGTTCCGCCAGCTCTGTCACCGTCGCCTCGCCCGCAGCCAAGCGCGCCAAAATTGCCCGCCGCGTGGGATCGGCGAGCGCGGAAAACGTCGCTGTCAGGTGATCGGTTTGCATGCCATTTCGTGTGTTCGTTAAATAACACACTCGTTAAATACGAGGGCGGCAGACCTGTCAAGCGTCGGCTGGGATCGGACGTTCGCGCCTATTCCGCCTGGCTCGGCTCGCTGCTCGCCGACGGCGTGGCGTCCGGCGGCGGGGTGTCGGAGCTCTGCTTACAGTCGACCAGCCAGATGTCGTAGACCGGGTGGTCGATAGCGTTCAGCGCCGGGCTGTCGGCGAACATCCAGCCGGTGAAGATGCGCTGCGTGCCGCCCTTGAGCGACACCTGGTCGACCTCGACGAACACTGAGGTGCGCTGCGTCTCGGTGGGCGGCCGGGTGTAGCAGACGCGCGGGGTGATCTGCAGGGCGCCGAACTGCACCGTCTCGTCGATATAGACGTCGAATTCGGTGATCCGGCCGGTGATCTTGTCGAGCCCTGAGAACGCCGCGATCGGGTTGGAAATCGTCTCGGCCAAAGCGGGCGTCGCCAGCGTCAGGGCGAGCAGAACCGGCGCAAGGCGGACAAGCTTCATCGGGACACGGGAACGGTTATTCGGGCGACCAGGCGTCGTAGTCGCCGGTGACCCGGGGCCGCTCGCCCTTGCCCAATAGACTCCCATCGGGGTGATAGGCCAGCGCCGAGCCGGTGTGGTTGCGCATATGCGGCTTTTCCCATTCGCGCGGCGTGTAGTCGCCCGGGGTGGGCGGGGTGTTGGTGCGATAGTGCATCCAGCCGTACCAACCGGGCGGAATCGTGGTCGCCTCGGCATAGCCGCCGGCATAGACCACCATGCGCCGCTCCATGCCGTGCGGGCCATTGGGCTTCTTCGAACGGAAATAGCGGTTCCCCGCCTCATCGGTGCCGACATAGACGCCGTGCAGCCGCGTCCACAGCCGTGTGCCCCAGGTGTTGCCGCGCCACCAGGCGAAGATCTCGATGAGGAAGTCTTTGAAGCCGCCGTATGCCATTTCCGCAAGGAATCCCTGAGATCGGACCCCTGCCCTTAGCACCCGCGCGACGGCAGGGCTAGGGCGATGTCGCTCGAGTTCGGCGGGCGCCCGGCGGCGGCGACTCTTCCTTTCCGCTCAAGCGCCAAGGCCACTCATGGTAGGGGTTTGAGGTGGTCCAGCCTTCGCCGTAGCGCTCGACGAGCAGGCCCGCGGGATCAGCCGGCGCCGGGTAGATGCGATCGTAGAGCGCTATGGTCGACGTGGGCAGGATGATCTCCGCCGCTACGTCCCGATACCGGTAGTTTTCCATCATCAGGGTCAGCCTGCCGTCTGCCATCCAACAGGGAAACACGTCGATCACGGCACCGCCAATAGCGACATGGAAATTCTCGTTGTTGTCGTGCGTCCAGAACCCCGCAGCCGCGAGGCAGGTGATGAGTTCGGCCCTGCGCCGGTGCGCCTCCTCCCGGCTCCTCGAGCCGTCCACGTAGAGGATATCCACGTCGTCGTCGTGGGGGAGGAAGCGGTGTTCCCGCACTGCCCCCAGCAAGGTTCCGTAACAGACCATGGCTTCCACACCCATTTGCCTCATGAGGGGGAAGACCGCGTCGAGGGCGCTGAGAAAGAGGTCGCGGTCGCGTTCCAGGGCGCTTTCCTGAATGCGATGCTTGCCTGCGAGGAACGTCCTGGGCAGGCCGCCTCGCTTTTCGATCAGGCGGCCGGCTTCGCGGGTCATGCGCGCGATACTGCTGCCGGTGCTCAGAATGCCCTGGAGTGGAGCCAAACGGCGGGTCTCGCAGTAGTCGTTGTCGCCGCACAGGGAGAGCATGATGCTTGCGCACAGGCTCGTCTGAAATTCAGTAGCGACCTCCGTGGCGACGAACACCGGCATCAGCGCGGCCAGCCGACGCGGCGTCCAATCCAGGTGTTCCCGTTCTATTCGCTCCTGCAGCGCGGCGTGCACCACCTTGACGATATTGCCCTGAGACTCATGGGAGACGAGACGTTCAGGAAGCAGATCGCACAGAGCGAGCAGCGCGCGCACCTCGAAGAGCAGCGATTCCGCGCTCAGATTGACGTAGTGATAGACCGCCTCGTCCAGGTGAAAGGCGGTGCACGTCAGGTACTTCGACCGGTGGCAGGAAAGATCGCCGCGATTGAAGATGACGATGCGTCCGATGCCGGCCGGCGCCTGAAATTCAATGGTCAGGGTTGGGAAGACCTGCCGTTCGCTGCAGATCGTACCTCCGGCAAGGACACGCCTGAAGATCTCCTCAGGAGAGGCCGCGCCTTGGATCGTGGATAGGACGGCTGATCGCAGCAGCGCAGCCCTGTCGAGCGGCACGCCATCCCTGTCGTAAAAGAGCAAGGTCCGGAGATTGAGATATCCGGGCAAACCGGACGCGACCGCAATTTCCACTCGATCGACCGTCTCGTTGATGTCGAGACTGAGCGCAAAGTCCTCCGTGCCGCCGAAGAAGCCGGCGCCCGGCAGAAGCTCCTCGGCGAGTGCCAGCAAGGTGGCGTCGTCCATCATCAGCCGCCGCGTCGTTAGTAGTCCAATTGCGCTACGATAGCCCCGAGCGCGTCGAGACCACGCTGGAGCTCGGCGATCCTGTGTCCCTTGAAGGCGCCGAGCGCCGCCTTCAACTCGCTGCTCGAAATGCCTTGCGTCCGCGGCAGATAGACAACCTCGCAAAGGGATTTGTACTGGTCGAATTTCCCCGCCCAGTCGTCCCCCATCACGAGCACATCCGCACCCAGGCGGCGGATGTCCCGTTCTTTCTGCTCCCAGTCGTTCTCCGGAAAGACCTCGTCCACGCAGCGCATGGCGCCGACAATCTCGGCCCTGTGCTCATAGGGGATGACGCCGCGTTTGCCCTTCACGGCGTTGAACTCGTCGGACGAGATCCCGACCATGAGGCGGTCGCCCAAGGCACGCGCACGTTCCAGCAGCCTCGTGTGGCCAATGTGAAACAAGTCGAACGTGCCGTATGTGAGAACCGTCTTCATCGGCCCGTTTCGTGGCTCCCTTGTTCCGCTAAGGTGCTCCGGTCGACTTGGCCTTGCTTGACTGCCACAGCAAGACGCGTTCGCCACCCGCGCAACAACCCAGCACCACAGCATTCCCGCGCCAACCGCGTCAGCAAGTAGAGCACAGCTGGATTGTAAGGCCCCCGAAAATATCGGCCTGTTCGCCAGGCGAAGTCAAGAATCGCCGCTGGACGACGACGGCAACAAGGCGGGCGGGCATGCGGCGATCCAGTTCGCGGTGCTGACCACCCCACCCCTCGACGCTCGCCTACACCGACTTCATGATCATCTGAGCGTTTCCAGGAAAAGTGCGACGCGGTTTTCCGGTTCGGAAGCGCGACAACTCAGAGACATCGAGCACTCGCTCCGGTTCCATCGGAGCAAGTGCTCTAGAATTCCGCCAGCAACTGGTCGATCTCGTCGAGTTTGCCGGCAAAATAGCTGGCGTAGTCGCCGTCCATCTGGCTGTAGATTTCGAGCGCCGCGGCGTAGGCGTCGCGGGCCATTTCGAGGTCGTCGCGGGAGCCGGTCTTGTCGGCCCGGGCCAGCGCGACGATGCCCAGGGTCGCCTGGGTCTGGGCCCAGCCGAGGGGCGTGTCATCGCGGGTGAACACCTCCAGCGCCGCCTGGTAGTCGGCGATGGCCCGGTCGTACCATTGGGGGTCGTCGAGCATCTCGCCGAGCTTTCTTTCGGCGATGCCGCGATTGCGCATGGCCGCTCCCCAGTCGAGCGGCGAGACCTCCCGCGGCCGCCCCTCGATGGCGAGGCCAAGCGCCGCGATCGCCTCCAGCATGTCCTCGGGACTGTGCGAGGCGACGCCGCGGCTTCCGAGCGCGCCGGCCAGGTTGTCCTGTGTCGCCGCCCAGTCGAGCGGGACCTTGTCGCGCCTCCGCTCCTCGAGCGCGAGCCGGAACGCCTCGATCGCCGCGGTCAGGGAGTCGATGTCGCCATCCTGTTCGCCGATGCGCGCCAGGGCAATGCCGAGATTGTTCTCGGCCATCGCCCAGTCGAGCGGCACCCTGTCCCGGGTCAGTTCTTCGAGCGCGGCGCGGTGCGCCTCGGCCGCGTCGCCATAGAGCGACACGTCGCCGGTGCGGTCGCCGAGCATCTGCAGCACATTGCCGAGGTTGCTCTGCATCTTGGCCCAATCGATGGGCGCCGCCTCGCGCGTCATCTCCTCGAGCGCCGCCTGGAAGGCCTCGGCCGAAGCGGCGAGCGTGTCGGTGCCCTGCTCGCGCCGGCCGAGTGACATCAGCACCACGCCCAGATTGCCTTCGGTCCCGGCCCAGTCGAGCGGCGCCTCATCGCGGCTGCGGACGTTCAGCGCCGCCTCGTAGGCGGCAACCGCCTGGCGCAGCAGATCACCGTCGGTCTGCCGCGAGCCGAGTGCTTCGAGCGCATTGCCCATATCGTTCTGGATCGTCGCCCATTGCCAGTCGTCATCCTTGGCGAGGTCCAGCGCCTCGCCATAGGCTGTGATGGCCCGTTCCAGAGCGCCGTTCTCGCCCTTGTAGAGGCCCAGATGATAGAGCGCGTCCGCCTCGCCATGCTTGAACTGCAGGGCCGATTTGGTGTCCCATTTCTCGACCTGCGCGTAGGCCTTCGCCGACATCTGTGCGGCCGTGGCGAAGTCGAAATTCAGCACCGCGGTGCGCGCATGATCGGCATAGGTGTCCCCGATCTGCAGCCGGTCCTGCTTGATATTGGCCTCGGCCTCGTCGGCACTGGCCGACAGCGTGTCGGCCCGGCCGCTGGCGGCGGCGCGGAAGGTCAGTGCAAGGTCGATCGCGCCCTCCTCCTGGGCCGTATCGGCGAGCCCGGCGAGCCGCACCAGTTCGGGATCGGTTTTAACCCCGCCCGGCTTGCTCGCCATGAAGTCCTTGAGTTGCCTGGCGCCATCGAGCAATTGCTGTTCGAGCGTCGCCTCACCGCCCGAGGTATCGACGCCCAGCACCTTCAGCATGCCGTAGAGCGCATCGAGCGGCACGCCCTCGGAGGCGGCGACGGTTTCGACGTATTTGCGGGTCGTCTCGGGAGCGGTGGCGATGGTCAGCAGCAATTGCCGCCGGCCCTGCCGGATCGCCCCCTCGTCGCCCACCGGCTCGTCGGCCGGAACGCCGAACGACAGCACACGCCTGAGCGACGAGTTGGTCCACGGCAGCTGCCGCGCCTTGGTCTTGAGATAGACCTCCTCGGAGACCATCGTCATCAGGTCACCGATCGAATAGCCGCCGGCGCCGAAATGCTTGAGCAGCGCCGCGGCATAGGGCGAGTTGCCGCCCGGCTCGCCGTCCAGCGCCGGCTGCCCCGGCGAGGCGGCAAAGCCGACCACCATGCCGAGGCTGTCGGCCGGCACGTCCGGCCGTGCTACCGGCACCGGCCCGCGCAGCGCCTCGAGCCCCGCCTCCGCCACCGCCACCGGCGCGTCCGCCCCCGGCAAGTGCACCAGCTGCCCCTCGGGGAACGAATTGGTGCGGCAGGCATCGAGCAGCACGATGGTCACCGGCACGCTCTTGGCCAGCTCGTCCAGCAGCGCCGCGACTGGAACGAGACTCCGGCCGGCGCTCGCCGGGGTCGACAGATCGGTATCGACCGGCACCAGGTAGTCGCTGCCGGCCGCCTCGACGCCGTGGCCGGAGTAGTAGACCACCGCCACATCGGCTTCCGTGGCGTCGTCGATGAAACCGGCGATCGCCGCGCGCAGCTCCTCGCCGTCGCCGTCGAGCACGCGGTCGACCGAAAAGCCGAGCGCGTCGAGCAGGTCGTCCATGGCGCGGGCGTCGCGCTTGGGATTGTCGAGCGGCTGGAGGCCAGCATAGGCGCTCTCGCCGATCACCAGCGCCACGCCCTTGAGCGGATGGTCGGCCGCCAGCGCCGCCCACGGCGTCAGCGCCGTGCTCAGCAGCAGCGCCAGCGCAAAAATCCTCGGTCTCAGCATCGCTTCACCATGCCCAGAAGCTCCCCGAGACTTTGACGCCTGTCAAACCCCCGTGCTTTGGCGAGATAGCGCCCGCCCGCCTGACGGTGAAATGAACGCCGGCCGCCACGCGACGTGATAATCTCGGCCCCGCCATGACCTTCCACCCGCCCCGCCCGATCCCGCATGCGAGGCCGCTCAGCGCGGCGCAGTTCGTCTGGACCATGGCGCGCAATCCGCTCGCCATCTGGTCCGAGGCGGCCTTCACCGAGCCCGTCATCCGTGCCGACTGGCTCGGCACTCCGACGATCATCGTCTCGGACCTGGCGGCGATCCGCCACGTGATGGTCGAGAACGCGCAGAACTACGCCATGCAGCCGCTGCGCCAGCGGGTGCTGCGGCCGATCCTGCGCGATGGCCTGCTGACGGCCGAGGGCGAGCTCTGGCGCCGCACGCGCCGATCGCTGGCGCCTGTGTTCGCCCCCCGCAACACGGCGGGCCTGGCCGAGGCGATGCGCGAGCGCTCCATGCGGTTCGCCGCCGGCCTCGAGGCCCGCGCCGGCGAGGCGGTCGACATGGCCGAGCAGATGACGCTGCTGACCTTCGACATCCTCCAGGCGACGCTGTTCTCCGGCGACATCGTCGGCGACCCGCAGGAATTTGCTGCGGCCACGTCCGCCCTGCTGCGCACCATGGGCCGGGTCGATCCGATGGACATCCTCGATGCGCCGGGTTTCGTGCCGCGGCTGACGCGAATTCTGGGCGCCCGTTCGCTGGCCTATTTCCGGCGGCTGATCACGGCGACCATCGAGAAGCGCGAGGCGCTGCTCGCAGCCGATCCTGCTCGGGCTCCGCGCGACCTGCTCACCCTGCTGCTCGAGGCGGAGGGGCTGAGCCGCAGCGAGGTCGAGGACAACATCATCACCTTCATCGGCGCTGGCCACGAGACCACGGCGCGGGCGCTGGGCTGGACGCTCTATCTCCTCAGCCAGGCGCCCGACGAGTTGGCAATGATCGAGGCCGAGCTCGACGCGCATGATTTTGCCTCGCCCCTCGCCGAGTGGCCGGACCGGCTGCCTTACGCCCGCGCCGCGTTCGAGGAGGCGATGCGGCTCTATCCGCCGGCGCCCTCGCTCAACCGCGCCGCCATCGGCCCCGACCGGGTCGGCACGGTCGACATTCCCGCGGGTGCCACGGTGCTGGTGCTGCCCTGGATCGTCCACCGCCATGAGAAGCTCTGGGACCACCCCAACGACTTCATGCCGTCATGTTTCCTGCCGGAGAACCGGGATCGCATCGACCGCTACCAGTACCTGCCCTTCGGCATCGGCCCGCGCGTCTGCATCGGGCAGTATTTCGCGATGCAGGAGGGAGTGATCGCGCTGGCCGCCCTGCTCCGGAACCTCCGCTTCGACTATGTCGGCCGCAGCGCGCCCATGCCGGTTCAGACGATCACCGTGCAGCCCGAGGGCGGGCTGCCGATGCGGATCAGCCGGCGCCCGCCGCGACGATCGCCTTGACCAGCTTTTCGGGCCAGTAGTCGAGCTTCCAGGGCGTGAGACCTAGGCGCACCACCACCAGATGCGCCGAGGGAATGACGGCGATGGTCTGCCCGTCGTGCCCCTCGAGCCAGAAGGTGTCCGCCGGCAGCCCGATCGGCTTGCCGTCCTCGCTCTCGTGCGGTCCCTGCACCCACGTCTGGAGCTGGGAGTAGCCCGCTGGCAACCCGTTGCTCGTGCCCATCATCTTGACGAACCCCTCGGGGAGCAGGCGCTTGCCGTTCCAGACGCCGTCGTCGAGCAGGAATTTCCCGATCCGGGCCCAGTCCCGGGCGGTGGCGTAGGTGTAGGAACTGCCCACGAAGGTGCCGTGTTCGTCGGCCTCCAGCACCGCACTCGTCATGCCCAGCGGCCCGAACAGCGCCTCGCGCGGGTAGCGAAGGGCCGCCTGCCCGTCCCCGAGCCGCGACATCCACAATCGCGACAGGATCACCCCGGTCCCGCTCGAATAGTTGAACACCGTGCCCGGCGGCGCCACCAGCGTCTGCGATGCGGCGAACCCCGCCATGTCGGGTTCGAGATAGAGCATCCGCGTCGCGTCCGAGACGTCGCCATACTCTTCGTTGAAGCTCAGCCCGCTGGTCATGCTCAGCAAGTCGCGCAGCTTGATGTGCCTGCGCGCATCGGTCCATTCGGGGAAGAGGTTCCGGTCGTCGAAGCCGATCTTGCCCTCTTCCATCAGCCGGCCGACGAGGATCGCATTGACCGTCTTGGTCATAGACCAGCCGAGCAGCGGGGTCGTCGGGTCGAAGCCGTCGCCATAGGCCTCCGCAACGATCCGCCCATCCCTGACCACCACCACGGCCCGCATGTTCGGGCCGGTGAGTCCGGTGTCCGCCAGGATGGCGCCAACCTCGGGATCGGCGGACACGGCGTGTCCGCCCTCCGGCCAGGGCTGGTCGCCGGCAGGCACGATTGCGGGGGGCGTCTCGAGCGTGATGGCGCGGGCTGCGTCGAGGTCGCCGTCCGGCACCGATGCGCAGCCCAGTCCCGGCCGGTAGACCGCCACTCCGGCCGCGAACAGGCCCATGAACTTCGCCGTCACGGTCTGCGCCTCGGTGTCGACGCTGACGCGCACCAGCCGCAGGATCGGATTGCCCGGCGCCTGCACGTCGGCGTCGAGGACCGCGTTGGCCTCGCGGCCGGCGAGAAACACGTTCGAGCAGACGATCTTGGCGGCGTAGCCATCGCCCACCTTCAGCAGTTCGGGCGGCGCGACCGCCAGCCAGCCGACCACCCCGCCGGCCGCGACGACCCCCGCTGCGGCTAGCCCGACCACAATCTTCCCGATCAGCGAAATGGCCCGTCCCCCCAGGCAACGTTGGTGCCCGCGATCAGGCTACACACATTCCACCGCGCCGAGAACGGTCGCCGGCCAGTCGCCGGACGAACCCGTGCCTACACGCGGCGGCCTGGCGATGGAAAACCGTCCTTGCTCGTCCGGGGGCGGACAGCTCCGTCAGTGCCCGGCTGGTCGCGCCTGTGTCGGGGTCTCGCCGAAGCGGCGGCGGAAACAGCGGTTGAAATAGGCGACGCTGTTGAAGCCGCAGGCATAGGCGATCTGGCTCACCTGGTGCGGTTCGTCGCTGCTCGACAGCATCGCGAGCGCCTTCTGGAGCCTGAGTTCCAAGGCCCGTTCGGAGAAGCTCACGCCGGTTTCGTGCAGGAGATCCTGGACCGTGCGCTCGGCGAGCCTGAGGCGCGCGCCCACCGCGCGTGCCGTGAAGCCCGGTTCCGCAAAGTGCGTCTCGATCTCGGCCAGCACGGCTCTCAACCGCGCCGCGCGCAGGCCGCCCAGCCGCGCCACTTCCGCGTCGTCGCGCCGCGCGCCCAGCATCAGCGCCACCAGATCCTGGGCATGACTCGCGGCGAGGCCGGCAAGCGCGGGTGTCCAGGTCTCATGCGTCGCCATCGCCAGCCGCGCGTATTCAGCCAGAAACGCCAGTTCGGGTGACGCGTCGAGGCGCAGCCGACGGCCGACGATCCGGTCCGGCTTGGCAATGCGCCGTTCGATCAGCGCGCGCGGCACGGCGATCTGGATATGGCCGATAGAATCCAGCAGGAAATCGCCGGGCAGATCGTTCGGGGCAAGATAGGCTTCGCCGGCCGCGTAGACCGCGTCCTCACGGCCCTTGAGGCTGGCCTTCACTCGCCCCTCGGTGACGATGAACAGCACCAGATCGTCATTGCCACCGGCAATATGGGCCGCGGTGCGGGTCACGGCGCAGGCTGAATTGACGATCCGTCCGATGCCTAGACCCGGCAACGGCAGCGCCGTCATGTGCGAGCGGAATGGCTCCTCCCCGCGCGGCTCGATCCCGATGCTGGCAAAGCCGGCATAGGCGGCGCGTGCCGCTTCGGCGCGGTCGCGTTCAGCGAAGTCTCCTGTCGAGAAGCTCAGAAGCTGCAAGACCAACTCCATCCCCGCGGCACCGGGTCCATCTTCTCTGAAGTTGAGCGCGCCGCGCTCGGCCCGTCAATCCTGCGCCGGCGGTCAAGCAATTGCGGCCAAGGGGAAGACTTCGCCGCGGGCGGGCACGAGGCAGGCCGTAATTTCGCAACTGACACGAAGTGAGGTCGCCCGCCGGCCTCCAAAAGGAGCCACCCTTATGCCCACCACCGTCATTTCGACCGACAATTTGTCGTCCACGACCCAATTCGACACCGCCGATGTCAGCCTGGTGATCAATGCCACGCTCTCGGCAGCTCCCGCCCTCTTCTTCAACGTCAACGCGCGCGACGCATCCGTTGTGGTCAATGGCAACCTGATTGGCAGCGGAGCGACGAACTCAGGTCTCAGCACGCTTCGAAATCTGACGCTTACGAACAATGGCACGATCACGGGTGACACCGGAATCGTGTTCAACGAAGGCAGCAACACCCTGTTTGTCAGCGACGAACCCAGCGTCATCTTCAACACCGGTGTTATCCGGGGCGAAGCTGTCGGGCGGGCGGCGATTTTCGACAATTTCTCTACGGAACACGCCTCCAGCGACCAGCAGGTCTTCAATTCCGGGCTAATCGTCGGCGACACCGCACTTCGCCTCGGCGACGGCGACAGCCTCACTGAGAATGACGGGACGATCCGCGGCACTGGCGGCGTCGCCGTCCTCACCGGCGACGGCGAGGACATCGTGCGCAACAACGGCTCCATCTACGGCGATCTAACTCTCGGTGACGGCACCAATGAGGTCGACAACACCGATTTGATCGACGGAACGGTGAGCTTCGGCACCGGTGCCGACAGATTTGATAATTCGGGTACGGTCCGCGGCGATGTCGCGATGGGGAACGGAGCCAACACCTTCACCAACGCCGGACTCGTCGATGGGCAGGTGATCCTTGGAATGAACGCCGACGTCTTCGCCAACAGCGGCGAGATCGCCGGGGGTATCATCAGCGTGGGCGGCGCCGACATTTTCGTCAACTATGGGCTCATCCACGGCGACGACATCCTGGACAGCGTCCTCAACCTCGGCGCCGACGGCGACAAGGTGACGAACTACGGCACCATTGTCGGCGACGCGATCCTCGGCGCGGGCAACGACGCCTTCGACACGACCGCGGGGGTATTCCTGGGGCAGATCAGGTGCCAGGCGGGTAACGACACCGTGCGCGGCAGCGCCGCGGCGGACGAGATCTTCGGCGATGAAGACAACGACTCTCTGTTCGGCAATGGCGGCGACGATCATCTCGTCGGCGGCACCGGCAGCGACACGCTGGTGGGCGGCGTCGGGGCCGACATCCTTGATGGCGGAACCGATGCCGTCGCCGGGATCGACGACATTTCCAGCTATGAGAGTGCCACGAGCGGGGTCACCGTCTCGCTCGCCAACGCCTCGCTCAATACTGGTGAAGCGGCAGGAGACGTCCTCATCGAAATCGAGGGGCTCGCCGGCTCGAAGTACGCCGACACCCTGGTCGGCGATGCCAATCGAAACAGTCTATACGGCAACGACGGCAACGACAGGCTGTTTGGCGGGGCCGGCGACCTCGACTTCCTCTTTGGTGGCAATGGCGACGATTTTCTCGACGGGGGGACGGGGAATGACATCCTCGGCGGGTTCACGGGCAACGACACCTACATCGTCGACAGTGCTGGCGACTTCGTCTCCGAAAACGGTCTTGGGGAGACAGACACGATTTTCGCCAGCGTCAGCTACGTGGTCAACAGTGCCGCGCGGATCGAGGCGATCATCGCCAGGGCCGGATCGACGGGCATCTCGCTCACCGGCAACGCCTTCGCGCAGTCGATCACCGGCGGGGTTGGCAAGGACACGCTGATCGGTGGCGGCGGTAACGACACCTTGTTCGGCGGCAAGGGCAACGACACGCTGAGCGGCGGTGCCGCGGCCGACAGGTTCGTCTTCAACACCGCGCTCAGCGCCACCGCCAACGTCGACAAGGTCATGGGCTTCGTCCACGACCTCGACATCATCCAGCTCGACGATGCGATCTTCACGGCGATCGGCCCTTCGCTGAGCGCCAGCGAGTTCTATGCCAAGGCCGGGGCGACCAAAGGACACGACAGCTCGGACCGCATCATCTACGACACGGCGACGGGCAGGCTCTATTTCGACGTCGATGGCAGCGGCAGCAAGGCCGCGGTGCTGTTCGCGTTTCTCGACACAAAACCGCCGGGTCTCGACGCCGGAGATTTCGGCATCGTCTAGCCACGGGTTTCCCCCCGCCGGGACAAAATTCTGCGCTTGACAGGATTCGACGTTTTTCGGGCCCCCGCGCCCTGCCGGCCAGCGCCCTCCTCACCTGTCACGCGAGCGTCGGGAGAAGCGTCGGTTTGGGGCGGGGTTAGCGTGGATTTCGATCCTGGAATCTGACGCGCGCCGGGGCTCCCATTTCGCCGAATCGGGGATTTGTGATCGGCCGTTTCGCGCTTTGGACTTTTCCCCGCTGTTCACAACTCCTATACTAAATCTAGCGAAACTGCCCCCGTCCGGCACTAGGGATGGTTTGTATGGCGAGTATCGCCGTTGACGGGTTTTCTGAATCGGACCACAGATTTTGACGCTGCGGCAGACGCGTTTGGTGCCTGTCGCGACATAAGCCCTTCAGGCAGAGCCCGGCACCAGACCGGGCGATCCGGGAGGCACGGGGCAAGGCCCGATCCGTGGCGATGGATCGGGCAGTAAAGCGTCAAACAGCTGACGAAAAGCCGTGGCGGCGGCAGCGGACTCGTGTCCGCATCATTTGGGGACTTTTGAACGATGCATATCGAACGTCGATACACCGAGGCCAATGCCGGCGCCTATGCCGGGATCGAATTCCGCTCGACCACCAGCGAGATCCGAAACCCCGACGGCTCGGTGGTGTTCAAGCTCGAGGGCATCGAGGTGCCGGCGTCCTGGTCGCAGGTCGCCGCCGACATCATCGCGCAGAAGTATTTCCGCAAGGCCGGCGTCGCGCGGAAGCTGCGCAAGATCGAGGAGAACGACGTCCCCTCGTGGCTGTGGCGCTCGGTTCCCGACGAGAAGGCGCTGAAGGCCCTGCCCGAAGCCGAGCGCTTCGGCTCCGAGATCGACTCCCGCCAGGTCTTCGACCGGCTGGCCGGCACCTGGACCTATTGGGGCTGGAAGGGCGGCTATTTCGATGCCGAGGAGGACGCGCGCGCCTTCTTCGACGAACTCGCCTTTATGCTCGCCACCCAGAAGGTCGCGCCGAACTCGCCGCAATGGTTCAACACCGGGCTGCATTGGGCCTACGGCATCGACGGCCCCGGCCAGGGGCATTTCTACGTCGATCCGTTCACCAAAAAGCTGGTGCAGTCGAAGTCCGCCTACGAGCACCCGCAGCCGCACGCCTGCTTCATCCAGTCGGTGAGCGATGACCTCGTCAACGACGGCGGCATTATGGACCTCTGGGTGCGCGAAGCGCGCCTGTTCAAGTACGGCTCGGGCACCGGCTCGAACTTCTCGAAACTTCGCGGCGAGGGCGAAAAGCTCTCGGGCGGCGGCAAGTCGTCGGGGCTGATGAGCTTCCTCAAGATCGGCGACCGCGCGGCGGGCGCCATCAAGTCGGGCGGCACGACCCGCCGGGCGGCGAAAATGGTGGTGGTCGACATCGATCACCCCGACATCGAGAACTACATCAACTGGAAGGTGAAGGAGGAGCAGAAGGTCGCCGCCCTCGTCACCGGCAGCAAGACCGTCAGCAAGCACCTCAAGGCCATCATGAAGGCCGCCGTCAATTGCGAGGGCAGCGGCGGCGACTGCTTCGACGTGACCCGCAATCCGGCCCTCAAGCGCGAGGTCCGCGCCGCCAAGAAAGCGCTGGTGCCGGAGAACTACATCCAGCGCGTCATCCAGTTCGCCCGCCAGGGCTACACCGACATGGAATTCCCGATCTACGACACCGATTGGGACAGCGAGGCCTACCTCACCGTCTCGGGCCAGAACTCCAACAATTCCGTCCGCGTCACCGATGAGTTCCTGAAATCCGTCGAGACCGACGGCGACTGGAACCTCACCTCCCGCACCAAGGGAGGCAAGGTGGTCAAGACGCTGAAGGCCCGCGATTTGTGGGAGACCATCGGCTACGCCGCCTGGGCCTCCGCCGATCCCGGCATCCAGTACCACACCACCATCAACGAGTGGCACACCAGCCCGGCCGCCGGCCCGATCGTCGCGTCGAACCCGTGCTCGGAATACATGTTCCTCGACGATACGGCGTGCAACCTCGCCTCGGTCAACCTCCTGCCCTATCGCCAGCAGGACGGCTCGTTCGACGTCGCCGCCTTCGAGCACACCTGCCGGCTATGGACGCTGGTGCTCGAGATCTCGGTGATGATGGCGCAGTTCCCCTCGCGCGCCATCGCCGAGCGCTCGTTCGAATACCGCACGCTGGGGCTCGGCTACGCCAATATCGGCGGCCTCCTGATGACCTCGGGCATCCCCTACGACTCGGCCGAGGGCCGGGCGATTGCCGGCGCCATCACCGCGGTGATGACCGGCGTCGCCTACAAGGCCTCGGCCGAAATGGCGGGCGAGCTCGGCCCCTTCGGCGATTACGCGCGCAATGCCCCGCACATGCTGCGCGTCATCCGCAACCACCGCAATGCGGCGCACGGCAAGGCCGACGGCTATGAGGGCCTCTCGATCGCCCCGGTGCCGCTCGATCATGCGTCGCTGCGCGATGCCCCGCTCTCGCACCGCGCGAAAACCGTGTGGGACGAGGCGCTGGCGCTGGGCGAACAGCACGGCTACCGCAACGCCCAGGTCTCGGTGATCGCCCCGACCGGCACCATCGGCCTCGTGATGGATTGCGACACCACCGGCATCGAGCCCGATTTCGCGCTGGTGAAGTTCAAGAAGCTCGCCGGCGGCGGCTACTTCAAGATCATCAACAACGCGGTGCCGCCGGCGCTGCGCACCCTCGGTTACTCGGAGAGTCAGATCGCCGAGATCGAGGCCTATGCGGTCGGCCACGGCAACCTCAACCAGGCGCCCGGCATCAACCCGGCGACGCTCAGGACCAAGGGCTTTCCCGACGACAAGATCGCGGCGCTCAACGGCGCGACCAAATCGGCGTTCGACATCAAGTTCATCTTCAACCAGTGGACGCTGGGCGTCGAATTCCTCAAGAGCCTCGGGGTCACCGCCGAGCAGCTCGCCGACATGAACTTCGACCTCCTCGCCTTCCTTGGCTTCTCCAAAAAGGACATCGAGGCCGCCAACATCCATGTGTGCGGCGCCATGACCCTCGAGGGCGCCCCGCACCTCAAGGCCGAGCACCTGCCGGTGTTCGATTGCGCCTCGCCCTGCGGCAAGATCGGCAAGCGGTACCTCAGCATCGAGAGCCACATCCTGATGATGGCGGCGGCGCAGCCCTTCATTTCGGGCGCGATCAGCAAGACCATCAACATGCCCAACGACGCGACGGTTGCCGACGCGAAAGAGGCCTACATGATGAGCTGGCGGCTGGCCCTCAAGGCCAACGCCCTCTACCGCGACGGCTCAAAGCTCAGCCAGCCGCTCAACTCCTCCCTCCTCGCCGATGAGGACGACGAGGACGAGGATGCCATCGACGCCCTGCTCGCCGCCGCCCCCGCCGCGCGCGTCCCGCAGATCGCCGAGCGCATCGTCGAGCGCATCGTCGCCCAGGGCCGCAACAAGCTGCCCTCGCGCCGGAAGGGCTATACCCAGAAGGCGATCGTGGGCGGCCACAAGGTGTACCTGCGCACCGGCGAAAACGAGGAAGGCCAGCTCGGCGAGATCTTCATCGACATGCACAAGGAAGGCGCCGCCTTCCGCGCCATGATGAACAATTTCGCCATCGCGATTTCGCTCGGCCTCCAATACGGCGTGCCGCTCGACGAATATGTCGAGGCCTTCACCTTCACCCGCTTCGAGCCCGCCGGCATGGTCATGGGCAACGACCGGATCAAGAACGCCACCTCGATCCTCGACTACGTGTTCCGCGAGCTGGCCGTGAGCTATCTCGACCGCGACGACCTCGCCCACGTCAACCCCGATGCCAGCACCACGGGGCTGGGCAAGGGCGTCGCCGAAGACGCCCCGGCCCGCGCCGCCTCGCACGCCCCCGCCCCGGTCTCGGCGCAGTCGCTGGTGTCGCGCGGCATGACCCGCGGCAAGGTCAAGGACCAGAACCTGATGCTGGTCTCGGGCGGCGCCACCGCGGCGCTCTTCAACCCGGTCGCCTCGATCCAGTCGAACACCGTGACGGCGCTCAAGACCTCGACCGCCTACAAACCCGAACCCGGCGTGGCCCCGGCCGCCTTCAGCCCCGCCGAACTGAACCCCATCCCCAACCCCCCGCCCTCCAAGGACGCGGGACTGCTCCGCGCCGAAGCCCAGATGAAGGGCTACACGGGGGACCAGTGCACCGAGTGCCATAATTTCACGATGGTGCGGAACGGCACGTGTTTGAAGTGCGATACGTGCGGGACGACGACGGGGTGTAGCTGAGGGGGGCCGGGGCTTTAGAGGCTGGATGCAAACCCCATGTCGTCCGATTTCAAGGTGTCGCGGCGGTATCAGGATGAAGTTGCTGACGAGGCGGCGGGCTGGCGTCGACTAGATGATACGGGAAACGGCGCCAATCATTTCGATATCATTGCATTCCTTATTGAGACGGTGCTTCCAACCTTGTCGGAGGCGGGCAGGCACATCACGATTGAGATCATTGAAGACGATCGTGAACTCGACAAGGCTTGGGTGGACTTCGCCGCGGACCGACTTTTCGTCCAACAGTACATTTGGGACGCCGCGAAGAGGCAAGAAGCGTTCGGACGATTAGTGCTCGCTCACGAAATCGGCCACCTCGCACTCCACCGCGACCAGGTCTTTGCTTTTTCGAGAGGTCTCGAGGCAAAACTGAACTTCCTTGAGCCATCGGAGTCGGCCGAGTGCCAAGCAAATTGGTTCGCTGAGGCATTGCTGCTTCCCGACGACGTCGTTCTCCGGATGAGACATCTTTCCGCTTCGTCGATTGGCACCCTGACGCTAGTCAGCGATCGAGTGGCCCAGCGGCGGATTGATCTCGTCCAAGGGGACAAGCGGTACCGTCGGGACTACACGGGTGACGCTTGCAGCGAATGCCACAACTTCACGATGGTGCGGACGGGCACGTGCCTCAAGTGCGACACGTGCGGGACGACTACGGACTACAGTTGAGGGGCGAGTTCAGTGGCGGGCGGGCTAGCGCCGATGAGCAATGGCTCCGCCTCGACTGAAGTCGTATTGAGCCACCATCCCATGAGTCTGGAAACTATTATGACGCCGGCCCTTGCACTGCGCATCTCACACTTTCGATCTCTCGTTGAGCCGGTTGAGTTGCCATTCAACAAGAAGATCACCGTACTCGCGGGACCAAACAATTCGGGAAAGTCTAACGTCCTCAGAGCATTGGCGATTCTATACAACCGTGCCAACAACATGATCGACGATGCGCTTGATTTCGATGATTCTGACAAGAAAATTGTTGTTGGGCTTACCTTCCCTTCAGAACGTATAGTTGCTTCAGTTCCGAAAGCCCACCACTTCCTCCGGGCTTTTCAGGCTTCAGGGGCTATTGAGTTGCGGGGAACGCTAGAATTGCGGAAGGGCGCCACGACGTTTGGGATCGACGAAAACGCGCTACCTCTCCCGTTAACGAAATACTTCCAAAGCCCTAATCTTGTTCTTGCTGACTTCAATAGCTCTGGCGGCCGAAACCTCACCCACCTAGATGCGAAGCTAAACCCCGAGAGCGATTTTCGAGGTACCACTTACGTGCCAAATGTCCGCTTCATCACCGAGCCCAGTACGGAGCCGCCGCAATTTGTGAAGCATGGATTTCCCGGCGAGACCATCGCATTCGGAAGTGTAATCGGCCAACTAGCAGAATTGGATCGTCCTTCGCGAGACGTGGACCGCAAAAGAGCACAATTCGCGCAGATCGAAGACTTTCTTGCCTACTGCTTGGACTGCCGGAAGGTGAGCATACAAGTGCCGACGGATCGAAGCACGATCCGCGTGAACGTGGACGGGGATGAAAGGCCACTGGGCAACCTCGGCACGGGCGTCGAGCAACTTACAATCATTGGACTTGCAGCTATTGGCTTTCCCGAGCGGTTGGTTCTGATAGACGAACCCGAACTACACCTTCATCCGACCTCCCAACGGCGGATAGTCCGCTATCTCAACGAGTCCGTCGATGCACGGTTCGTGATTGCCACTCACTCGGCCTCGATTATGGACACGGCCGAAGCTGACATCATCCAGGTTGCCCGGGATGGAGGTCGCACAACCACGCGTACGATCGCCAGCAACACCGATCACTTCCGCGCGGTGCGGGACTTGGGCCACTCTGCCAGCGACTTAGTGCAGACCCGCTTTGCCATTTGGGCCGAGGGCCCTTCGGATCGCATTTATCTAAACAACTGGATACACAGGCTCGATCCAACGCTGTCGGAAGGTATCGACTACACGATCCTCTTCTACGGCGGCTCTGTTCTGTCGCAGCATAGTTTTTCCGACGAAGACGCGGACCTAGTACAGGGGCTCTATATGTCCCGTTCGTTCGCCATCGTCATCGACAGCGACCGAACAGAGGACCGGCCCAACCTCCGACCCGCAAAAACACGAGTGAAGGCGGAAGCCGAGCAGCACGGGGGATTCTGCTGGATAACTGAGGGACGGGAGATGGAGAACTACATCTCGCCAGCCGTCATGGCGACGCTGGCAGGCGAGTTTAGCTATGCGACAGTGCCTGCGGAAAAGCGCGGCCAGGTCCTTGATCCCGACAAGGCCAACAAGGCAAGAGTAGCTCGGCGCGCCGTTGAACTTTTCGATGACGTCTGGCCGCTAGATCTGCGTAAGCAGGTCGAAGAGTTGGTTCTTCGGATCAACGCTGCCAAGTAGTGCTATTCTCATCGAGCAGGGTTCAACACGCGCCGGGACTTGACCCGGCCCGAATGGCGGCGAGGTATGGCCACTGCACCTATGCCCTCCCCGCCCTCTCGTAAGCTCGACGGACGGCGCGTGCGGTGAGCCATTATGGATGGCCCGCTGCCCCCCGACGCATTGTGATCGTCCCACCTCCTGGCTAATCTCCACCGATGCTCTGGCAAAATGCGCTCTTCATCGGCTTTGCGTGCATCGTCTGCGGCTATATGGGGACGCTCGGCTTCTGGTCGGCGCTCGTGGTGTCGCCGTTCACCATCGTCCTCGCCAGGTTCGGCGGATTCTACGCCGAGATGGACCTGACGGGCTGGTCGATGCTCATCGCGCCGACGGCCTCAGCCTTTCTGGCGGCGGCCCTGGCCACCGCCTGGCGCAAGCGCCATCCGCCGGAGCCCGATTTCGTCGCCCCGCCACCTCCCGGGCGGCGCAGGACGCGCACCAGCCGCGCCTCCGGCGATGCATTCGAGCTCTACGGCGCGCGCAAGCCGCCCGCCTCCGGCGACGAGCCTGACCGGCAGTAGGTGGACGCTCGCCCGTCCCGGTCCAGCGGCCGCCCCAACGCACCGCAGGTGACTCTCGGTCCACCCGAAAACGCACGTAACATCAGTCTCTTGTCGCCCCGACACAGCGACTTATCCCCGCGCTTTCCGCCGGTGCTATTCTCCCCCTCGCGTTCACCCTCTAGCGCGGGGTACCGACGAAGTGCCGGTGGACGTGACGGGGGCGGTGGTCGCATCGCTTGGGTTTCTTCGGCTTACCGGCTCTTGCCGCTTTGACCGAACGGTTCCGACACCCCCG
>JACRAF010000021.1 GCA_016213505.1 Devosia nanyangense | reverse complement strand
TCGCCGGCCACCGTGCTGCCGGTGCAGATCTATATGTGGGCCGATTTCCCCGAGCCGGCCTTCGAACAACGGACCTCGGCCGGCATCCTCGTGCTGCTGGTATTCCTGATCCTTATGAACCTCACTGCAATTCTGCTCCGTCGCCGCTTCGAGCGCCGTTGGTAAGCTCAGAGGACACTATGACCATTCAGACCAGCCTCGCCCCGGCGGCCCCCGTCCGCCCCAAAACTGCGCCAAAGATGGTCGGCGACAAGGTGAACGTCTTTTATGGCGCCAAGCAGGCGCTGTTCGACGTCGACCTCGAGATCGGCGAGAACCGGGTGACCTCGCTGATCGGCCCGTCGGGCTGCGGCAAGTCCACGTTCCTCCGCTGCCTCAATCGCATGAACGACACCATCGAGAGCTGCCGCGTCAGCGGCAGCATCCTGCTCGATGGCGAAGACGTCTACGACCGCAGCATCGACGTGGTCGAGTTGCGGGCTCGCGTCGGCATGGTGTTCCAGAAGCCCAATCCGTTTCCCAAGTCGATCTACGAAAACGTCGCCTACGGCCCGAAGATTCATGGCATGGCGCGATCCAAGGCCGATCTCGATGAGATCGTCACCTCCTCGATCCGCCGGGCGGGTCTCTGGGAAGAGGTCAAGGACCGCCTGCAGGAGCCCGGCACCGGGCTGAGCGGCGGCCAGCAGCAGCGGCTGTGCATCGCCCGCGCCATCGCCACCAAGCCCGAAGTGCTGCTGATGGACGAGCCATGCTCGGCGCTCGACCCGATCGCCACCGCCATCATCGAGGAGCTGATCGACGAGTTGCGCGAGAACTTCACCATCGTCATCGTCACCCACTCGATGCAGCAGGCGGCGCGCGTCAGCCAGAAGACGGCGTTCTTCCATCTCGGCAAGCTGATCGAAGAGGGCGCCACCAGCGACATCTTCACCAATCCCAAGAACAAGCAGACGCAGGACTACATCACCGGCCGCATCGGCTGACGAAGGATACCCTCATGCCCACTTCGCACAATGAGCATATCGTCACCTCCTACGAGGATGAACTGACCGCGCTCGCCGCCTCGATCTCCGAGATGGGCGGGCAGGTCGAGGCCGCCGTCGCCGACGCGACGCGGGCGCTGCTCAAGCTCGACCACGCCGCGGCCAAACAGATCATCGCCCACGACAAGCAGATCGACGAGATGCACCGCACCATCGACGACATGGCGGTGTCGATGATCGCCCGTCGCCAGCCGATGGCCCGCGACCTGCGCGCCATCATCACCTCGATCCACGTCGCCGGCGATCTCGAGCGGGTGGGCGACATGGCCAAGACCATTTCGCGCCGCACGCTGCAGATCGAAGGGCTGAGCCTCACGCCGAAATTCTACAATGGCGTCAAGCACATGTCGGACCTGATCCTGCGCCAGCTGAAGGCCGCCCTCGATGCCTACGCGACCCGTGACGCCACCGCCGCGGTCGAGGTCTGCAACGCCGACGACGAGATCGACGCGCTCTATACCTCGCTGTTCCGCGAGCTCCTTACCTACATGATGGAAGACCCGCGCAACATCACCCAGTGCACGCACCTCCTGTTCTGTTCCAAGAGCCTCGAGCGCGTCGGCGATCACGCCACGAACATCGCTGAAGCAGCGTTCTATCTCGACACCGGCCGGCAGATGTCGGAATCGGCCGGCGACCTCCACCGTATCCAGATCAAGGAATAGGCACCGCGATGACGGCGACCATTCTGATCGTCGAGGACGAAGCCGACCTCGCCGAACTGATGCGCTACAACCTCGAGGCCGGGGGGTTTCGCGTCGTCACCGCCGAGAGCGGCGACGAAGCTGTTGAACGCATCCGCGACGGGGTCCCCGATTTGATCCTGCTCGATTGGATGCTGCCGGGTCTGAGCGGCATCGAGCTCTGCCGCCGCTGGCGCTCGCGCGAAGAAACCGCCCGCACGCCGATCATCATGATCACGGCGCGTGGTGAGGAGGAGGAGCGGGTGCGCGGCCTCGCCACCGGCGCCGACGACTATGTGGTCAAACCCTTCTCGATGCCCGAACTGGTGGCCCGCATCCAGGCGCTGCTCCGCCGCTCGAGCCCGCAACTGGTGACCAACATCCTCAAAGCCGGCGATCTCGAACTCGACCGCCAGAGCCACCGCGTCCGCCGCTCCGGTCGCGACTTGCATCTCGGGCCCACCGAATACCGGCTGCTCGAATACCTGATGCGTCATCCCGGCCGCGTCTATTCGCGCGAGCAATTGCTCGACGGCGTCTGGGGCAACGACGTCTATGTCGACGAGCGCACGGTGGACGTGCATGTCGGCCGGCTGCGCAAGGCCATCAACCGCGGCCGCGAGGCCGATCCGATCCGCACGGTGCGCGGCGCCGGCTACGCGTTCGACGAGCGCTTTGCGGCGATGAGCTGACGCGCCGACCGTGTTCGGATACGGGAGCCCAGGGGCC
This sequence comes from Devosia nanyangense, assembly GCA_016213505.1. Classification (GTDB taxonomy): domain Bacteria; phylum Pseudomonadota; class Alphaproteobacteria; order Rhizobiales; family Devosiaceae; genus Devosia_A; species Devosia_A nanyangense. The sequence goes on along the minus strand of JACRAF010000021.1, from coordinate 27,070 downwards.
GGCCCGCCCCGCCCAGATGACAGCTTTGTAATGAACCTGACAGATTCCGTGCATTGTCGCGGAAGCATTCTGCGTCTAGCTCTCCGTGATCCGCGGGGCCATCCGGCTGCCGTTTCTGACAGAGCGGGGTGACGACATGTCCGACCATGACCATGACGACCACAAGCACGGTCTCGAATTCGACCTCGAAAAGCTGGCGCAGCAGCGGTTTGGCCGGCGCGGCATGCTGGCGCTGCTCGGCGGCGGCAGCGTTGCGGCGCTGGTGGGCGCCTACGCGCCTAGCGCGCTGGCGGCCGATGCGATCTGCGTGGCCGATGCTCCCGAGACCAACGGCCCCTATCCGGGCGACGGCTCCAATAGCGCGCCGGGCGGGACCAGCAATATCCTCACCGAAAGCGGCGTGGTGCGCAGCGACATCCGCGCGAGCTTCGGCACCTCGACGAACGTCGCAGCGGGCGTCCCCCTGACGCTCAAGATCAAGCTGGGGGATGCCAACAAGGACTGCGCGGCGCTCGCCGGCTACGCCATTTACATCTGGCACTGCACGCAGGACGGCCTCTATTCGCTCTACACGGCGCCCGACGAGAACTATCTGCGCGGCGTGCAGGTGGCGGGCGAGGACGGCATGGTGACGTTCACCACGATCTTTCCGGGCTGCTATCCGGGCCGCTGGCCACACATTCATTTCGAGATCTATCCGAGCCTGGACGCGGCGACCGATCACAAGAACGCCGTTCTCACCTCGCAGTTCGCGATGCCGGCGGAGGCCTGCAAGGCGGTCTATGATGCGACGGCCGACTATGAAGCGAGCATTTCCAGTTTCGGCAGGATCAGCATCGCCAGCGACAACGTGTTTCGCGACAACAGCGCGGACGAAATGACGATGATGACCCCGGCGTTGAGCGGCAACGCGACGGAGGGCTATACGGCCGAGGTGACCGTGGGGGTCGCGGTCTGACGGGGCTGCAGCCGCCGAGGCGAAGAAGGCGGCCGCTCAGTCGAGATCGGCGTTGATGCTTGCGATCAGGCCATCCGGGCCGACGGTGACGTCGAGGAACCCCGTCTCGTGCCCGAAGTCGCCCGTGAAGTCGAGATGCGCTTTGGCCTGGTGATGGTCCACCATCTCCACTGACATCAGCTTGCTGACCGTGTGATAGCCGACGAAGTAGGTCTCGAGGTATTCCCGGACACCTGTCGTGCCGACGAATTTGGTGCCGACCGAGACGTCCTCGATCACTGAGTTCGCAGCGAACAAAGACAGTGCCGTTTCGACGTCGAAGGCGTTTGTGGCGGCGATGAATTTCCGGATGAGTTTGTTCATGTCTCTGTCCACCCTTGTGGAGTGAAGGACGCGCGGCAGGGTCCCCCCGATGCAGAAGGCGCGGCGGCCGCCGAAACGAAAGGGCGCCGCGCGGCGCCCTTTGTGCATTCGGCGCTGAACCTGCGTTCAGCGCTTCTTCTTTTCGAGCTGGTGATAGGCCCGGCGCGAGTGGAAGTCGCAATAGGGCTTGCCGTCCTCAGAGTGCTGGCCGCAGAAGTAGAAGTCAGGGGTCAGCGGGTCGCCGATCGGCCATTTGCAGGTGGCCTCGCTGAGCTGCAGCAGCGTCAGGCGCTGCTCGACCGGAATGAACAGCTCCTGCACCTGCGGGGCGACATAGACCTCGCGCTCGAACTCGTCCTGGATCTTGAGCGCGGTAGCGCCCTGGATCGCGCCGCCGCCCATGCTGCGCGATTTCATCATGTTGGCGATGCCAGAGGTGCTGCGGCCCGGCGACGACGTCGAGACGCGGCGCCCGCCATTGCTGCTGCGCGGCGCGGTGCGGGCGCGCGGCGTCGAACTGGCCGGCTTGGCGCGGCCGGTGAGTTTCAGCCGGTGCACCTTGCCGATGACGGCGTTGCGGGTGACGCCTTCGCCCAATACGCCGGCGATCTGGCTTGCGCTCAGTCCCTCCAGCCAAAGTTTCTTGAGTAGCTCGACGCGCTCTTCGGTCCAGCCCATACTGATCAGCTCCTAACCGCCTTCGAGGCGGAGTCCTTCACCGGGCCGCTGCAATAGGTGCAATCAGCCTAAAACGCTACTCATCGTAGGTCGGAAGGGTCCGCCACACGAGATATCGTGCCCCAACGCCTCGGATACTACACGGCCCGCGGAATCGGGATCAAGAGTCCGATCCGGTTTTCACCGGGGAAAACCCCCGCTTGCCATGTATGTTCCGAGCCATGAGTCAAATCAGGCACTTGCCTCCGCAAAGTTGACTTTGGAGGGCCTCAAAGGCATATCTCGGCCGCCCAACGCGCCGCCTGATGGCAGCGCGTTTTTGTCTTTTGTGGGGCTTTTGCAACACCACCTTCAAAGGGGAACGTCATGTCCGCGCTGTACGGCACTTACGCCAGATCGCCACTCGCCTTCGAGCGGGGCGAGGGCGTGCGCCTGATCAGCCAGGACGGAACCCGATATCTGGATTTTCACGCCGGTATCGCGGTGAACGCGCTCGGCCATTCCGACCCGCATCTGGTCAAGACCATGAAGGAGGCTGCCGAGAAGGTCTGGCACGTCTCAAACGTGTTCACGATCCCCGAGGGCGAGCGGCTGGCGCAGCGGCTCTGTGATGCCACCTTCGCGGACTCGGTGTTCTTCACCAACTCGGGCGCCGAGGCGATCGAGTGCGCCATCAAGACGGCGCGGCACTATTTCTGGGCGAGGGGCGAAAAGGACCGCTACGAGATCATCGCCTTCACCGGCTCGTTCCACGGACGGACGCTGGCGACCATCGCGGCGGCCGGCAACCCGAGCTACACCGAGGGCTTCGGCCCTCCGCTCGAGGGGTTCGTCCACCTCAAGCCCGGCGACCTCAAGGCGGTCGAGGCGGCGATCACGGCCAAAACCTGCGCCATCCTGATCGAGCCGGTGCAGGGCGAGGGCGGCGTCACTGCCATGTCCGCCGAGTATATGCGCGGGCTGCGCGCGCTCTGCGACAAGCACGGCATGCTGCTGATCCTCGACGAGGTGCAGTGCGGCTATGGCCGGACGGGCAAATTCTTCGCCCACGAATGGGCCGGGATCGAGCCCGACATCATGGCGGTGGCCAAGGGCATCGGCGGCGGCTTCCCGCTCGGCGCCTGCCTCGCCAAGGGCGAGGTGGCCAAATCCATGGTGCCCGGCACGCATGGCTCGACCTATGGCGGCAATCCGCTCGCCTGCACCATCGGCAACGCCGTGCTCGACCGCATCATGGAGCCCGGCTTCATCGAGCATGTCGACAAGATGGGCCAGCTTCTCGCCTGGCATCTGCAGCAATTGCAGCAGCGCTATCCGCAATATGTGGTGGAGCTGCGCGGCAAGGGGCTGCTCGCCGGCATCAAGCTCACCGACGCCGTCGTCGCCCGCGAGTTCGTCGCCCGGCTGCGCGACGACCACCAGATGCTGACGCAGGGCGCCGGCGACAACGTGCTGCGGCTGCTGCCGCCGCTCATCGTCACCGAGCCCGATATCGAGGAGGCGGTGGACAAGCTCGGTGCCGCCTTCGCGGCGCTCGACGCCGAGACCGCCAAGGAACATGTGACCGCATGATGGAGCGCGATCAGCAAAAGTGGGGACCGGTTTTGCGGTTCGATCGCGCGACCACCAGGGAAAGCGAATGAAATGAGCCAGCCGAGGCACTTCCTGACCATCGAGGATTTCACCGAGGATCAGCTGCGCGGCATGCTGGTCGTCGCCAACGAGCTCAAGGCCCGCACCAAGCGCGGCGAGCGCAGCGAGCTGCTCACCCACAAGATGCTGGCGATGATCTTCGAAAAGCAGTCGACGCGCACCCGCGTCAGCTTCGACGTCGGCATGCGCCAGCTCGGCGGCGAGACGATGTTTCTTTCGGGCAACGACATGCAGCTTGCCCGCGAGGAGACGCTCGCCGACACGGCGCGGGTGATGAGCCGCTATGTCGATGCGATCATGATCCGCATCCTCGACCACGACGACCTGCTCGATCTCGCCGGCGCCTCGGATATTCCGGTGATCAACGGCCTGACCCGCCGCGCCCATCCCTGCCAGGTGATGGCCGACATCCAGACCTTCGAGGAGCATCGCGGCTCGATCAAGGGCGCCAAAATCGCCTGGGTCGGGGACGCCAACAACGTGCTCGCCAGCTGGGTGCATGCCTCGCGGCTGTTCGGCAATTCCTTCGCCATCGCCTGCCCGGACGAATACGGCCCCGACCAGGGCCTGCTCGCCGACATCAAGGAGGCCGGCCCCAATGTCAGCCTCGGCGAGGACCCGTTGGTCGCGGTCAAGGACGCCGACCTGATCATCACCGACACCTGGGTCTCGATGGGCGACACCGATGTTTCGGACCGCCGCAAGACCTTGAAACCCTACCGGGTCGACACCAGTTTGATGGGCCTGGCGGACAAGGATGCGTTGTTCATGCACTGTCTGCCCGCTCACCGCGGCGACGAAGTTACCGACGACGTCATAGACGGGCCGCAATCTGTGGTTTTCGATGAAGCCGAAAACCGCCTCCACGCACAAAAGGCGATCCTCTGCTGGTGCTTCGGGATCGAAACGGTCTGAATGCCTGAACTGCAATTGACTGACTTCGGCCTCGATCGCCCCGAGAGCGGCGACGACGTGGTGGTGCCGTTCACCCTCGAAACCCTCGACAGCCGCGGCCGCGTGGTCCGGCTCGGCGAGGCGCTCGACGCCATCCTCACCCGGCACAATTATCCCGCCCCCGTTGCTCGCCTCCTCGGGGAGGCGGTGGTGCTCGCGGCGCTCATCGGCTCGTCGCTGAAGTTCGAGGGCAAGTTCATCCTCCAGACCCAGACCGACGGGCCGGTGAACCTGATCGTCGTCGATCTCGATGCGCCGGACGGCCTCCGCGGTTACGCCCGCTTCGATGCCGACGCGGTGCAGAAGGCGATCGAACTGGGCGAGACCCGGCCCGGCCAGCTGCTCGGGCGCGGCCATCTGGCGATGACCGTCGACCAGGGCGTCCACATGGAGCGCTACCAGGGCATCGTCGCGCTCGAGGGCGGCTCGCTCGAGGATGTGGCACACACCTATTTCCAGCAATCCGAGCAGGTGCCGACGCTGGTGCGGCTCGCAGTCGCGCAGTTGACGCGCAAGGGCGAGCGGACCCCGCACTGGCGGGCCGGCGGGGTGCTGGCCCAGCATCTGCCGCCGCACGGCACGCGGACCATGCCGGACCTGCCGGGCGACGGCGACTTCTCCAACCCTGGGACGGCCGACAGGGATTTCGCCGAGCACGATCACTGGACCGAAACGCGGGCGCTGATCGCGACGGTCGCCGACGATGAACTCGCCGATCCCGACGTGTCGCCCGAGCGGCTGCTGTTCCGGCTGTTCCACGAAGCCGGGGTGCGCGTGTTCGCGCCGATCATGCTCGAGGAGCGCTGCACCTGCTCGGCCGAGCGCATCGAAGCGATGCTCCGCGACAACTTCACCGCCAAGGACCGCGAGGAGATGGTGGTCAATGGCGAGATCGAAGTGGTCTGCGAGTTCTGCTCGGCGGACTATCACTTCCACCTGCACGATTTCGACGAGACCGAGCACTAGCTGCGCGGAGTGTCTCTGGGTGCTGGGAGTGTGGTGAGGGCCTGACGGCTCTCGCCGCAATTGAGGCAAATCCGGGCGGTCGCTAGCGTCCCCGGCACGTCGGGCTGACCAGCTATTCTCCCGCCCGAACAAGTGAAGTATTGATGGACGGTGTTCAACTTCACGGGGCGCACCATCATGGGCGACAAGAAGGAGACTGAAGACAAGATCAAAGACCTGAAAAAAGAGGCCGACAAGGTCGAAAAACAGATTCAGGACCTGAACAAGCAGAAGAAGGACCTCGAAAAGAAGGCCGAGACTGAGACCGATCCCGAAAAGCTCGCGCAGATCGAGAAGGAGACCTCGGCGATCGAGGACATCCTCGATGGGTTGCTCGAGATACTGAAGAGCATCGGCGGTCTGCTCAGCGGCCTCGGCAAAGTCCTCAAGGGACTGGGCAAGCTCCGCAAGCTCCTGCCGTTCCTCTAGTTTGGGAGGCGTCCGGGCTGGGGCCGCCTAGATCTGCTCCAGCCCGTACCCTAGATCCGCAATCAGATCGTCGGCGTTCTCGAGCCCGACGCTCAGCCTCAGCAGGCCCGGCGTGATGCCGCTTTCGAGCCGCACCGCTTCGGTGAAGCGCGCATGGGTGGTCGTCCCCGGATGGGTGATCAGTGATTTGGCGTCGCCAAGGTTGTTCGAGATCAGGATCACCGAGAGCGAATCCGACAGCTTGAACGCCGCTTCGCGCCCGCCCTTGACCTCGATGGCGATCAGCGTCGAGCCGCTGCTCATCTGCCGCCGGGCCAGATCGTATTGCGGATGCGATTTGTGGAAGGGATAGGAAACGCGGGCGATCTTGGGATGATCGGCGAGGAAATCGGCGACCTTTGCGGCGCTCGCCGTCATCTGGTTGACGCGCAGCGGCAGCGTTTCGAGGCCCTTGAGCAGGACCCAGGCATTGAACGGCGACAGCGACGGGCCGGTCTGGCGCAAGAGCGTGTGCACGTCCGCCTCGATCAGCGCCTTGCTGCCGAGCACCACGCCGCCCAGCGTGCGCCCCTGTCCGTCGATGTGCTTGGTCGCCGAATAGGTCACGAGGTCGGCGCCGAGCGCCAGCGGGTGCTGGAACAGCGGCGTCGCAAAGACATTGTCGACGATGAGTTTGGCGCCGTGCGCCCTGGCAATCGCCGCCACCGCGGCGATGTCGACCAGCTCGAGCGTCGGGTTGGTCGGCGTCTCGATGAACACCAGCTTGGTGTTCTTCTGCATGGCGCGTTCGAAATTGGCCGGGTCGCGGCCATCGACCAGCGTCGAGGCCACGCCGAAACGCGGCATCAGGTCCTCGACCACATAGCGGCAGCCGCCGAACAGCGCCCGGGCGGCGACGATGTGATCGCCGGCGCGCACCTGGCTCATCACCGCATTGGTGACCGCCGACATGCCCGTCGAAAAGGCGCGTGCCGCCTCGGCGCCCTCGAGCAGCGCCATGCGGTCCTGGAACATGTCGAGGGTCGGGTTGGCGAAGCGCGAGTAGTTGTGCCCTTCGATCTTATGAAGGAACAGGTCCTCGGCATGCTGCGAACTCGGATAGGCGTAGCCCGAGTTGAGAAAGATCGCCTCGCTCGTCTCGTTGAACTGGCTGCGTTTGCCCCCGCCATGGACGAGCTGGGTTTCCGGCGCCCATGTCTTCGGGTCGCTCAGGGGATTCTTGGGGTTCGACATCGACCTGCTCCAAAACAAAAAAACCGGCACGCAATCGCGGCCGGTTCGAGCACGGGTCCCTTTAGCAAATTGTTTTAAGTGGCTGCAATCAGACCGGCCAAATCACCACTGGCCCCTGCATTATGCCGCTTGCCGCTTGGCGTCAACGGGCGAGGTTGCTAGTGAGTGCGGGAAGGGCAGGGCAATGGCAGACAACGAATTGTGGTCGGCGGGGGTGTTTCCGGCGCGCTTCATCGAGCGGCTGAAGGCGGGCGGCAATATCGTCGCGCCGGCCTTCGACGCCGACCAGGTGCAGCCGGCGAGCCTTGACCTGAGGCTCGGCGACATCGCCTACCGGGTTCGTTCGAGCTTCCTGCCCGGCCCTGAGCAGACCGTCGCCGAACGCATCAAGACCCTCGAGCTGCACCGGCTGGACCTGACCAATAGCGCCGTGCTCGAGCGCGGCTGCGTGTATCTCGTGCCGCTGCAGGAAACGCTGGCGCTGCCGCCCACGGTCAGCGCCGGGGCGAACCCAAAAAGCTCGACCGGCCGGCTCGACGTATTCACGCGCGTCATCGGCGACAGGGCGCGCGGCTTTGACACGCTGCCGGCGGGCTACGCCGGCCCGCTCTACCTCGAGATCTCGCCCCGCACCTTTCCGGTGCGGATCCGCAAGGGCTCGCGGCTGAGCCAGATGCGCTTCCGCGTCGGCGACACCAGGCTCAGCATTGCCGAGCACCAGGCGTTGCATCGCGCCGAGACCCTGGTGATCGATGCCAACGAGGCGGTCGGCGACGGCGTCGCGCTGTCGATCGATTTGAAGGGCGAGGGGCGGAACGGGCTGATCGGGTTTCGGTCGAAGCGCCACACCAACGTCATCGACATGGACATCAAGGACACGCTCGATGTCCTCGACTACTGGGAGCCGCTGATCAATCGCGGCAGCGACGAGTTCATCCTCGATCCCGACGAGTTCTACATCCTGGTGAGCCGCGAGAGCGTGCACGTCCCGCCCGACTACGCCGCCGAGATGGTACCGTTCGATCCGCTGGTCGGCGAGTTCCGCGTCCACTATGCCGGCTTTTTCGATCCCGGCTTCGGCCACTCGGCCGCCGGCGGCACCGGCAGCCGCGCCGTCCTCGAAGTGCGCAGCCGCGAGGTGCCGTTCCTGCTGGGTCACGGCCAGACCATCGGCCGGCTGGTCTACGAGCGCCTCACCGAGCCGCCCGACCGGCTCTATGGCTCGGGTGTCGGCTCCAACTACCAGGCGCAGACGCTGAAGCTATCCAAGCACTTCCGCCCGTTCGCACTCTAGCCGGAGGATCCACATGACCACGACCCGCGCCTTTGCCGCCCAGTCGCCGACCACGCCGCTCGGTGCCCACAGCATCGAACGGCGCGAACCAGGCCCGCACGACGTCAAGATCGACATCCTCTTCTGCGGTGTCTGCCACTCGGACCTGCACACCGCGCGCGGCGAGTGGGAGGGCACGAAATACCCCTGCGTGCCGGGTCACGAGATCGTCGGCAAGGTCGTGGCGGTCGGTGCGCATGTGACGAAGTTCGCGGCTGGCGACCGGGTCGGCGTCGGCTGCATGGTCGACAGCTGCCGCGAGTGCGAGAGCTGCAAGGCCGGTAACGAACAATACTGCTACGCCGGCAATGTCGGCACCTATAACGGCAAGGATACCCATCTGGGCGGCCACACCCTGGGCGGCTATTCGGCCTCGATCACCGTCGACGAGGACTTCGTCCTCCGCATCCCGGACGGCCTGCCACTCGACGCGACCGCGCCATTGCTCTGCGCCGGAATCACGCTCTACTCGCCGCTGATGCACTGGCACGCCGGCTCCGGCAAGCGCGTCGGTATCGTCGGGCTGGGCGGGCTCGGCCATATGGGCGTCAAGATCGCACGGGCGCTGGGGGCGCATGTCACGATGATAACCACCTCGCCCGGCAAGGCCAAGGACGCTGCAAAGCTCGGCGCCCACGACGTCATCATCTCGACCGACACGGCGCAGATGAAGGCGGCCGAGAAGACCTTCGATCTGTTGATGAACACCGTTTCGGCCACGCACGATTTCAACGCCATCTCGCGGCTGCTCAAGGTCGATGGCGCCCATGTGCTGCTCGGCGTGCCGCCGACCGATTTCCCGCCGCCGGTCGTGGGCCGGATGATCGGCAACCGCCTGACGCTCGCCGGCTCGACCATCGGTGGCATCCGCGAAACCCAGGAAATGCTGGAGTTCTGCGCCCGCCACGACATCGTTTCGGACATCGAGATGATCCGCATGGACCAGATCAACGAGGCCTATGAGCGGATGCTGCGAGGCGATGTGAAGTACCGCTTCGTCATCGACATGGCGACGCTGAAGGCGGCATGAGCATGCCGCGATTGCTCGTCCTCCAGGCGCTGTGGTCGATGCAGGGGCTGCGTTCGGGCGAGCAGTCGCTCGCGGCGAACATCGAACGGATCGCGGACGCCGGCTTTGACGGTGTCGGCAATGTGTGGATCGATCGCGACGAGGCGCGGCGGACCAGCGCGCTGGCCAAGGCGCGCGGACTGGTGGTCGAAGGGTTATGTTTCCCCACCGACATCGACAGCCTCAAGCCGGCGCTCGAGTGGGGCGCCGAGTTCGGGCTGCACCATCTCAACATCCAGCCCAACCTCCGGCCGCGACGGCTGGCCGACGCGGTGAAGGTCGCCGAAGGCTGGCTGCGGCTGATCGAGGAGGTGGACTTCCCGGTGCATGTCGAGACGCATCGCGACCGCATGACCAACGACCTCCACTTCACCCTCGACCTCATCGCTGCAGTGCCGGAGCTGAGCCTCACCGGCGACCTCTCGCACTACGTCGTCGGCCGCGAGATCGCGCTGCCGGTGACCGACGAGGTCGACCAGCAGATGCACGCCATCATCGCGCGGGTGGGGGCGTGGCACGGCCGGGTGGCGAGCTCGGAGCAGGTGCAGCTTCCGCTGGGTTTTGCGAAGAGCGCGCCGTGGGTGGCCCAGTTCGAGCGCTGGTGGCGCCTCGGCTTCGCGCTCTGGCGGGCCCGCGCGGCGGCCGGCGACGAGCTGAGTTTTCTCTGCGAGCTCGGCCCCCAGCCTTACGCCATCGCCGGCGCCGACGGCTTCGACCTCACCGACCGCTGGGCGGAATCGCTTGAGCTTGCGGCTATCGCCCGCCGGCTGTGGGCCGATACGGGCGCCTGACGGCCCCGGCGAACGGGCCTACTGGGCCCGTTCGAGCAGCGCGAGCAGACCGGCCATGATCTCGATCGGGCGTGGCGGGCAGCCGCCAACGTGGAGGTCGACCGGCACGACATCGGACACCCCCCCGGTCACCGCGTAGCTGCCGGCGAACAATCCGCCGTCGCGGGCGCAGTCGCCGACCGCGACCACCCACTTGGGGTCGGGCGTGGCGTTGTAGGTGAACTCCAGCGCCTCCCGCATGTTCTTCGTCACCGGGCCGGTGACGATCAGCACGTCGGCATGGCGCGGCGAGGCGACGAAGCGGATACCGAAGCGTTCGAGATCGTAGAAGGCATTGTTGAGCGCGATCAGCTCCAGCTCACAGCCATTGCACGAGCCCGCATCGACGGCGCGGATGGACAGACTCCGCCCCAGCCGCTTGCGCGCCGCGCGGTTGAGCGCCTCGGCAAGCTCGGCGAGCGCCGGGTCGTCGCGTCCCGGCCGCTTCTCGGTGACCGGGCGGTGGACGAGGCCGTCGATCAGCTCACGGACGGACATGGTGCCACCTCACAGGTCATGACCGGAATACGAGCAGTTGAAGGATTTGTTGCACAGCGGGAAGTCGGCGACGATGTTGCCCTCGATCACCGGCTCGAGCAGCGGCCACTGGAACCACGACGGATCGCGCAAATGGCAGCGGATCACGCGCCCGTCGGCGCCGATCCTGAGCCAGACCAGGATGTCGCCGCGAAAACCCTCGACCAGCGCCGCGCCCTCGGTCTCGGCCGACGGTACGGGCAGTTCGGTGCGGACGGCTCCGACGGGCAGGCGCTCGAGAATTTGCTCGATCAGCGACAGGCTCTGTTCCACCTCGCGGATGCGGATCCAGACGCGGGCATCGACATCGCCTTCCTGGCGCACCGGCACGTCGAATTTGAGCGCGTCATAGGGCGCGTAGCCGAGCGATTTGCGGGCGTCGAAGGCCCGTCCGGAGGCGCGCCCGACATAGCCGCCGGCGCCGTACTGCGCGGCCAGCGCGGCGCTGAGCCGTCCGGTCGAGACCGTGCGATCCTGCAGCGAGGCGGTGTTGTCGTAGAGGTGGACGAGCGGAGGGAACCGCCGCCGCGCCTCGCCGATCAACGCTTCGATCGCCGCGCCCCCGGCCTGGTCGAGATCGACGGCCAGCCCGCCCGGCACGATCCGGTCGCGCATCAGCCGATGGCCGAAAGCCGTGTCCGCTGCGCGCAGCACCTGTTCGCGCAGCATGCCGGTATGGGCGTTCATCAGCGCGAAGGCGGCGTCGTTGCAGATGGCGCCGATGTCGCCGAAGTGATTGGCGAGCCGCTCGAGTTCGGCCATCAGCGCTCGGAGCCATTTGGCCCGCTCTGGGACGTCCGCGCCGAGCGCCACCTCGACCGCCCGGGCGAAGGCGAACTGATAGGCGACGGTGCTGTCCCCTGAGGTTCGTCCGGCGAGTTTCGACGCCCGCTCAAGGTCGGCACCCGCCATCAGACCCTCGATGCCCTTGTGCGTGTAGCCGAGGCGCTCCTCGAGCCGGACCACCATTTCGCCGCTCGCGGTGAAGCGGAAATGCCCGGGCTCGATGATGCCGGCGTGGACGGGGCCGACCGGGATCTGGTGCAGATTGTCGCCCTCCGAGGGGAGGAAGCGATAGGGCTCGGGAGCGGCCGCGGCGGGTTTCGTCCCGAGCGGACGGCTCACCCCCCATTTGCCATGGTCGAGCCAGGGACGTGGATCCTGGAGGCCCGTCGCCGTCAGCCCGAAGAGATCGTGGATCGCCCGCTCGAAACGGATGGCGGGGGGATGATGGAGCCCGACCGAGGGGTAGAGCCCACGGCTGCAATCGAAGCTCAGGATGCCCAGTTGACCCGCCGCGTTCAGCGCCAGGTGAACGGCGTTCTTTTCGCCCCAGAGACCGAGCATGGTCCAGCTTCCGGCGACCAGCTCATCGATGGCGACAGCCCACGCCTTGGCGTCGACCACGGCGCGCGGCCAGGCCGTTGGATGCCCGATCTTCCGGCCCGCCGCGATCAGCGCTTTGAGCGTTTCAGCCATCTAGCCCAACAGCCCCGCAACGTTCTGGAACCAGCTGACGAGCGGCGGCGGCAGGTAGAAGCCCGCGCCGAGCACCAAGAGGAAATGGGCGTACATCGGCACATACGAGGCGCGTGCCGGCGCGGTGCTGCCGGTGGGCTCGCCGAAGGCGACCCCGGTGAGCCTGAGCAGCAGGGCACCGAACGCGACCAGGAGGCCGAACACCAGCGGGATGGCGAGCAGGGGCTGCCGCGCGAAGGTCGAGCTCACCACCAGGAACTCGCTCATGAAGATGCCGAGCGGCGGCAGGCCGGCGATGCCGACGACGCCGAGCACTAGCCCCCAGCCGAGCCAGGGATGGGTCGAGGTGAGGCCGCGGATATCGGCGATCCGCTGCGTGCCCTTGATCTGCGCGATGTGTCCCACCGCGTAGAAGATGCCGGATTTGGTGAGGCTGTGCATCACCATGTGCAGGAGCCCCGCGAAATTGGCGAGCGGCCCGCCCATGCCGAAGGCAAACACGATGATGCCCATGTGCTCGATCGAGGAATAGGCGAAGAGCCGCTTTATGTCGCGCCGGCGGTACAGCATGAACGCCGCAAAGATCAGCGACACGAGCCCCAGGATAACCATCAGCGGCCCGGGGCTGATGGCCGCGGGGTTGGCGGCGAGCAGCATCTTGAAGCGCAGCAGCGCATAGAGCGCGACGTTGAGCAGGAGACCCGAGAGGACCGCCGAGATCGGAGTCGGGCCCTCGGCATGCGCATCGGGGAGCCAGGCATGCAGCGGCGCGAGCCCCACCTTGGTGCCGTAGCCGAGGAGCAGGAAGACGAAGGCGACGTTGAGCAGCGCCGGATCGAAGGCCGAGACCTTCTGGATCAAGACCGTCCACACCATCGCGTCGGTGCCTTCGCCCACCACCGGCTGCGCCGCCATGTAGACGAGGATGGTTCCGAACAGAGCCAGCGCGATGCCGACGCTGCCCAGGATGAAGTATTTCCACGCTGCCTCGAGCGCCGCCGGCGTGCGGTAGATGCCCACCATCAGCACGGTGCTCAGCGTTGCCAGCTCCACCGCCACCCACATCAGCCCGATGTTGTTGGAGACGAACGCCAGGTTCATGCCGAACATCATGATCTGGAACATCGCGTGGTAGAACCGCAGATAGACCGGCGTCAGCTTTCCGGTCTCCAGCTCATGCGCGATGTAGGTCATCGAGAACACGCTCGTGGTGAACCCGACAAAGCAGTTGAGCACGATGAAGACGATGTTGAGGTCGTCGATGAACAGATAGGAGCCCGGCTCGGGACGCGCGAGAAAGAACAGCGATCCGGCGGCGAGCAGCGTCAGCAGACTCGCCACCACGTTGATCCGCGAGGTCACGCGATAGCCGGGCAGGGCGGCGAGCAGCCCCGCCGCGAGCGCCGGGATGATGAGCACGGCGCGGATGGCGTCGAAGGCAGTCACTCGCTGTCTCCCCGGCTTCGGTGCAGCGCGCCGACGTCGACGGTGTCGAAGCGCTCGCGGATGCGAAACAGGAAGACGCCGATGACGATGAAGGCGACCAACACCGAGAACGCCACGCTGATCTCGACCACCAGCGGCATGCCCTTGGCGCCCGTCGCCGCCAGCACCAGGCCGTTTTCCAGCGACATGAAGCCGACGATCTGGCTCACCGCATTGCGGCGGGTGACCATCATCAAGAGGCCCAGCAGCACGACGCAGAGGGCGAAGGACAGGTCCTCGCGGGCCAGCGCATCGACGCCGATCGTCACCCGCAGCATCAACAGCAGCGACAGCGCCACGAGGCCAATCCCGGCGAGCATGGTCAGCCCGATGCCGACCACCGTCTCGACCTCGCGGTGAATGCCGAGCCGCTCGATGGTCCGGTGCAGCGCCACCGGGATGATGATGGCCTTGAGGACAAGGGCGATGAGGGCGGTGACATAGAGATGCGGCGCGTCCTGGACGAAGGCCTGCCAGGCGACCGCGAGCGCCAGGACGACCGCCTGCATCGCGAAGATGTTGAGCAGAGAATAGAGGCGGTCCTGATAGAGCATCATGAAGCTGATCAGCACGAGTCCGCCGGCGAGCAGATGGGCGACGTCGAAGGAAAGCCCGTTCATCAGAGCGTCCTCGAAACGAACAGCAGCAGCGTACCCAAGAGGCTCAGCATCAGCGCCGCGCCCAGGAACTGCGGCACGCGGAAGACGCGCATCTTGGCGATGGCCGTCTCGAACACCGCCAGTGCGAAACCGAGCAGCACGAGCTTGCCCAGATACACCACCCCGCCCACGAGATAGGCGACTGGACCGGCCTCGGCGCTCGCCAGACTCCACGGCATGAAGATGCAGGCGATCAGCGAGCAATAGAGCAAGAGCTTCAGCGAGGCGGCGAACTCGATCAGCGCCAGATGGCGGCCGGAATATTCGAGGATCATCGCCTCGTGCACCATGGTGAGCTCGAGATGGGTCGCGGGGTTGTCGACCGGGATGCGGGCGTTCTCGGCGATCGCCACCATGATCATGGCGAACAGCGCCATGCCGAGCGAGACGCGCAGCCCGACATGGCTGGAGCTCATGACTTCGGCGATGGTCGAGAGCTGGGTCGAGCCGGCCACCAGCGCCACGGTGAAGACGGTGAGCAGCATCGCCGGTTCGGCGAAGCTCGCGATCATCACTTCGCGGCTCGAGCCGATGCCGCCGAAACTGGTGCCGACGTCCATGCCGGCGAGCGCCTGATAGAATCGCGCGCTGCCCAGGAGCGCGACGAGAGCGATGAGGTCGGCGGTCCAGCTGAAATAGAGCCCGGTCGCGAAGGTCGGCACCAGCGCCGCCGCGACCCAGGTCGTGGCAAAGATCAGGTAGGGCGCCGAACGGAACAGCCACGACGCGTTCTGGGCGAGCACCACCTCCTTGCGCAGCAGCCGCAGCAGATCGCGATAGGGCTGGATGATCGAGGCGCCCTGCCGCCGCGTCAGGCGCGCCTTGACCTTGCGCACGAAGCCGGTGAGCAGCGGCGCCAGCGCCAAGACCAGCGCCATCTGCGAACCCTGCACCAAAAGATCGAGGATCAGGGCCATAGCGCAAGCACCAGCAGCAGGGTGATGAGGGCGCCGAAGACAAGGCTCAGATATTGCCGGATGGTCAGGAACTGCAGCCGGTTGAGCCGCTCGGCCGTCCAGCCGATGGCGCCGGTGACCGGCAGATAGAGTTTCGTCCAGATCGGATCGACGACGACGACCGTGAGACGTGCCGGCGCGGTATCGCCGGGCGGCGGCATGGTCACGGTCTCGCTGGCCCCCAGCACCAGCGTCGCAAAGATACGCCGGATCGGCTGCGCGAAGCTTGCGCCCGAATACTGCGCGACCGGGCTGTACTCGGGGAAGCCGCAGCCCCAGGCCGGGCCGCGCCGCACGGCGCGCGAGGCGAGGCGATGGATGAGGTACGCCGCCGCGGCCGCTGACACGGCGATGAACACGAACACCAGCATGCCGTCATAGCTGCTGCGGGTTTCGGCGATGGGAGCGATCGACAGCCACGGTTCGGCGCTCTGCAGCGGCAGGCGGCTGCCCACCAGCGCCTGGCTGAGCGGCTGCAGCGCGTCGATGACGAGGCCGGGCAGGATGCCTCCGATGAGGCAGAGGCCGGCGAGCAGGAACAGCGCCGTCAGCGAGAACATGTCCACCTCCTTGGCCCGTTCCGCCGCTTCGGAGCGCGGCCGGCCGAGGAAGGCGATGCCGAGGGTCTTGACGAAGGTCGCCGCCACCAGCGCCGCGGTGAGCGCCATCAGCCCGCCGATCGCCGGCACCAGGATCTTGAGGCCCCAATCGGGCAGTTGCGGGCTTTGCAGCACGGCCTGGAACGCCAGCCATTCGGAGACGAAACCGTTGAGCGGCGGCAGCGCCGAGATGGCGAGGCACCCGGCGAGGAAGGCGAGGCTGGTTTGCGGCATGCGGTGGATCAGCCCGCCGAGCTTTTCCATGTCGCGCTCGCCCGTCGCGGTCAGCACTGCGCCGGCGCCCATGAACAAGAGGCTCTTGAACAGCGAGTGATTGACGACGTGGAACAGCGCTCCAGTGAAGGCGAGGGCCGCCGCCACCCCCATGCCGCTGCCGCGGAACGCCAGCGCCAGCCCGAGCCCGACAAAGATGATGCCGATGTTCTCGATGGTCGAATAGGCCAGGAGCCGCTTGAGGTCTTTCTCCAGCATGGCCTGGAGGATGCCCAGCACCGCGGTAATCCCGCCGAGCAGCAGGATGACCGCGCTCATCCACCAGCTGGTCTGCCCGATCAGATCGAACACCACGCGGATGAAGGCATAGACCGCGACCTTGGTCATCACCCCGCTCATCAGCGCCGACACGTGGCTCGGCGCCGCCGGGTGGGCCAGCGGCAGCCACACATGGAGCGGCACGAGGCCGGCCTTGGAGCCGGCCCCGAGCAGCATCAGCGCGAGCACCAGCGCCGAGATCGCCGGGTCGTGCGTGCCCGCTTTGATCGCCGCAAAGCCATAGGCGCCCTGCGGCCCCGCCAACAGGCCGAAGGCGAGCAGCAGGGCCAGCGTTCCGAGGCTCGCCATCACCAGGTAGACGTAGCCGGCCCGCGCATTGTCGGCCTCGCGATGATGCGACATCACCAGCGCCCACGAGACCAGCGACATGAACTCCCACGAGAACAGGAACGAGAACGCGTCGGCGGCCATCACCACCATGTTCATGCCGGCGAGGAACGCCGGAAAGAACGGCAGCACCCGATGCGGCGCCGATTCGTGCCGGCCGTAGCCCAGCGCATAGAGGCTGGCGATGGCCCCCCCGAGATTGATCACAACGAGGAAGAACCCGGCCAGCGCATCGAGATGGAAATGGGCGCCGAGCCAGGGCAGGCCGAACGGCAGCACGAGGTCCGAGACGCCGGCCGGATCGCCGATCAGCCGCATCGCGGCGTTGCCGAGCGCGATGACCGAGATCACCAGCGTCGCGCCATAAACGATGGCGGTCGCCTGCTCCCGGCGCGACAGGACGAGCGCCAGCACGGCGACCCCGAGCAGCGCCAGCACCGCCGACATTTCGATGGCAGCGCCGCTCATTGGGTGACCTCGGCGCGGGGCGGCTTGAGCCGCACGCCACGCCCGCCGGCAGGGCTCGGCGCGCCCTCGTCGATGAGCGCGAGGCCCGCCCCATCGAGCGCCGCAATCAGCTTCATCAGGGAATCGACATTGGCGCGGATCGTCGACTCGCTGGCCTCCATCCGCTGGATGGTCGGCACCGACAGGCTCGCGAGCTCGGCGAGCCGGCGCTGGTCGATTCCGAGCAGGGCACGCGCGGCGCGCATCTGGGCCGAGGTGATCACAGGAGGACCATCACTCTTCAATTCAACCGCATCGATTCTACGAGGCCAAGCTTACGTGCTCATGCGTAGCAGTCAAGATGTCATGTTCTGGATATCAGTAGTTTCGGTCCGAGCGGGAGCGCCGACCCTATGAGCGATGCATGCGTCTGCCGCTCATCCTGGACGAAGGCGAATGGCGCTCGAGGTTCAGAAACACAAGCCGGAGCCGGCAAGGCGCGATCCTTGGGCGGGAACGCCCGGCGCCTGCGTCCGCTTGACGCTTTGCCCCTTTTCCCGCACATACTCAGCCGTCGCGGGTGTAGCTCAATGGTAGAGCAGAAGCTTCCCAAGCTTACGACGAGAGTTCGATTCTCTTCACCCGCTCCAGCACTTAGCTCCCATCGCCCCCAATTCGGCATGCGTTTGCTTCGGCATGCGTTTGGCCATCTATTGGAGGGGGGCTCGCTATGGTGATCGGCCACGCTGGCGCGGCGACGGTCCAGAACGCCCAAATCGAAGTCAACCGGGAACCTGACGGGCTAGATGCTCGGCAACGCGAAAACCTTGATCGTAGGAGACTGGCCGTACGAGAACGCCAAGCTGCCTAGTTGCTTCACTAGGATATGACCTGTTCCCTTGGGGCACTGATATCCGCAGATGATCAGCTTGGAAGCCAGTAGCTTCGCTGCCGGGCTTACACCCCCTGCGAACCGCTTTGGCTTCCAGGAGATCAATTCCAAAATCGGATTAAGTCGAATTGTCCCCTTCAGTCGTCCCGCAAGGTAGGGGCTGATGTACTGGCGATTGCCATTATCGACAAATGGAAGGTTGCTTCGAATTGCGGCCGAGGCCAACGAAAAGTCGACGTAGATATCTTCCGGCTCATATTGATCAAGGAGGACGTCAATGTCCGCGAGGATACGACGATTTTCGTCGAGGTCTTGCTGAGAAAGTATTCCATAAACCTTCCAACTATCTTCCGATGAGACTGGCGACAAGACCGTGACCAAAAGTACTACGACGGCCGTCATTCCGGCGATTGGGTCGGCGCTCTTTTGACGGTCTCCTACATTAACTAGCAGCAACGAGATAAATATCGGACCGAGCAGATGAATCATATAGGTGCCGAAATTGCCCCCGTGGGGAAGCATTACCGCAACTACGAATACGAATACTATAAAGCAACCGGACGCAAATAACAGATTCCTCCTTCGGTTGTCGCTCCTAAGAACAAATATTTCAACAACTTTAGGAACAAACAAAACAAACACAAATGGAAAAACTGTAATGAACCAAATCAAATTGGGTAGAATTCTGTCGTAATGGCGACTAACGTACTTGATCTGAACATTGAACAGACAGTCAAAATACAGAGGAAGCGTCGCGATTAGTAGAAGATAGATGGCCGAAGATAGTGCTGCCCAGGCGAGGAGTGTTGGAAGAAGCTGTTTGGTTTTTACAGATGCCAAGTAGGCCGTGATAATCGGGATCACAAGTAAAGCAAAGTAAATCTTGAATAGGCTGGCAAAAGTTATGAGGAGCAACGACCAAAAGAGCCCAATGCGATCGGTGCGGTTTACCGTCAGGGCCAGAGCGAAAACGCTGAGGGCAATTCCGGGCGCGTAGCTGAATTCGCCCATCGAGTTCTTGGTCGTGCAAAACAGTATGAACGCAAAGCCTGCGCAAATCGCAAGCAGCAGGTCTATTTTTCCGCGAAGCGCGGTTACGACTATCCCCAGAGCTGTGGCAGTCACCGTAAACGCGCTCACCACAAACATCACATGGCGCACATCCTGATAGCCGGTCGCCCCAACCGCCATCGCGACCAGCGCGTTCAATCCGGGCCAAACGGCCGAGTACAGATTGCCGTAGGTCTCGACGTGTTCTGCCGCAAATGGGTTGATCCCTCGGATGAACCCCAATGTCGTGGTCAACCCCGCAGACGCCCGGGCCTCGACAAGAAAATCAGGACTGAAGTAGCTAGAAAAGTACGAATAGAGGAACCATCCCCCTCGCAGGACGACCACCACCGCCAGAAGATGGTACGCGGCCTTCAGAAGGGTCCGAGAAAAAGTCCGCATAGGCGTGGAGGAAGCGTTGCTCGCTGGCGCGGGGTTCCCAGGAGACATCAGATCCTCCGGCATTACTCTTCCCCGTTTTGCTCTATCCGACGCTAGGCGAGATTGCAGCGGGTGTGGACCCGGGAAATCAAAGTGCGCGCATGGTTCTCATTGCTGCATGCTTGGCACGTGCCAATCGCCCGACAACGGGATAGGGAAGCATTCCGATCACCGAATTACGCAGTCTCCACGTGATTGGCACCCGGTATCCGCTTGCCGGGAACCGATCGCAATCTTCGACCTCAGCAGGACGCACGCGGGTAAAAAGAACGCTGTTATAGCGATACCAGGGTTCGATGGATCGCACGTCGCGGAGAGCGGGACGAATTACATCCCACCCAGTAAACCCACGCGCCTCGAACTTCTGAACCCAGAAATCGATCCCCTGCTCATTCACATGGAATTCGCCGCCCTGGCCAGGCACGGCAGCCGAAAACAATACGGAGTTGCCATGCCCAACAATCGAGTCGACGAGGATGTCCGCAGCATAGGCGGGAACGTGCTCTGCGACTTCAAGGCACTGCACGAGGTCAAAGGTGCGGCCAAGATCGAAGCGCTTGACCAGATCGACCGCATGGAAATGGTCCGGAGAAAACGGAAGCTTATCGACCTGAACATAGTCGCCATCGACGCCCACAAAGTCGTCGATACCGCTTTCCACCCAACCTTTGAGCCACGCCCCCCTACCGCATCCAACATCCAGAACCGAGTTGATATTAACGTAACGGCGTGCGGTAGGGATCACGGCTCGCGCCGATCGAATCGAGCCGCCATCGATGTAGTCGTAGTAGTTGTCTTGGTAGACGTGACTCATGTGTCCCCATGCTTCGATTGTGTTCCGCCCCGAATGATGGCCCGAACATGTGTTAGGGGGCGCTGCTTTGCCTGGACAAAAATCCGCCCCACGTACTCGCCCAAAATGCCGATGCAAAAGAGTTGCACTGCAGAGAATACCAGCATGATTATCCCAAGAGACGTCCAACCTGGCGCGGGTTCAAAGAAAAAGAAGCTGATGATCACATAAACGATCATAGACAATGCAACGACCGTCGCCGCGACAGACATCATTATAGCAAGACGAAGAGGGGCGTCAGAAAAGCCGGTGATAGCATCAAACGCCAACCGTACCATCTTGCTTAATGTATACTTGGTCTCGCCGGCGAAGCGGGACGCTCGCTCGTACTGCAGCGGCGTCTGGCGCCCACCAATCCAAGCGACCATTCCTCGAATGAACCGATGCGACTCCGGCATTCTGTTCAACTGCTCCACAACCTCTCGTGTCAGCAACCTGAAATCGCCCGTGTCGACCGGGATAGGCGGAGAGGATAGTCTACTCATAAACCTGTAGAAGAGCGCGGCCGACGACCGCTTGAAGGTCGTTTCGCCCTCCCTGGAAATCCGCTGGCCGTAGACGACGTCGAACCCCTCATTCATCTTTCGCATGAAATCGGGCAGGAGCTCCGGGGGATCCTGCAGGTCGGCGTCGATCAACATGACTCGGTCACCTTGCGCCTGCATGAGTCCAGCGGATACCGCCAGTTGGTGACCATGGTTCCTGAAGAGGTCGACGAACACGACGCGCTCATCATTGCGGGTTAGATCGAGCAATATTTGTGGAGTACTATCGATTGAACCGTCGTTTACGAATATCATTTCAAATTCGCCGCTTGGAACGGCATCCAGACAGGAGTCCGAAAGCCTACGGTAGAACTCGCTAATAACCTCCTCTTCGTTATAGCAAGGCGCTACAATTGACAACTTTACGGTGCCCATCAAAGCGTTTTCCTAACAAATACCCATAGCGAAAACCCAAGCCAATTAACGATCGGAGTAACAATAACTACAAGAATATTTGGAACGATTGTTGGCCATGCAGCACGTTCTCCGATATTGACGACAAAAATTGAGAATGCCGCCCCAATACCTACTACAACTATAAATCGCCATGCATCTCTTACATAGCCGCTGTTGTTCTTGAAGGTGAAGTGTTTGTGGAGAAAAAACTGGGCCGCAACTGCCAAGACGAAAGCCACGATGGATGCAATTTGCTGCGGCACACCGGCCAAACCAAAAAGTGCTGCCAGGGCGAGGTAACTTCCAGAGGTCGCGACGCCGACAGTACCAAATCGCAGCAGTCGCGCCCGATCGGGCGAGTTCCAACCCCGTATTGCCACTCTCACTTGTGCCCTATGATTGGTCACAACTGACATTGTTTTGCCGTCACGTCAATTTGTCCCCCGAAGTGGGCCTCGGGGATGCGGGCGAGGGAGCAGGATCGGGTTCAGGTCTCGAAGCCAAAGCACCTTTCGAGATGCGCCCGGGTCCACGACGCCTGGCCTACCTCGCCTGCGCGCGAGCCTCTCACGGCGCATCGTCTGTGGGGACCGGTCGTTCCGAACGGAGCGCGGAGAGGTTGTTCAGGTACCAGCGATAGGTCGCTTCGATTCCGTCGCGCAGAGCGGTCGGCGCCGCCCATCCCATCGCGCGGAGGCGCGAGACGTCCATCAGCTTGCGCGGCGTCCCGTCGGGCTTGCTCGCATCGAACACCAATCTTCCCTTGAAGCCAGTCACCTCGGCGAGAAGGTGCGCCAGCTCTGAAATGCTCACATCCGTTCCCGTGCCGACATTGATATGGCTGAGCATCGGCTCGGTGTTTGCCTGATATGTCGCACGATCCAGGTTCATGACGAACAGGCTCGCCTCGGCCATGTCATCGACGAAAAGGAACTCGCGACGGGGCGTGCCGGTACCCCAGATCACCACTTCGTCCTGCCCCGATTCCACTGCCTCGTGAAGCCGGCGGATGATGGCCGGCAGGACATGTGAATTCTGCGGGTGGAAGTTGTCCCCCGGACCATACAGGTTCGTCGGCATCACGCTGCGATAGTCCGTGCCGTACTGGCGATTGTAGCTTTCGCAGAGCTTGAGCCCGGCGATCTTGGCGATCGCATAGGGTTCGTTGGTGGGCTCGAGCGTACCGGTGAGCAGCGCCCCTTCGGCCATCGGCTGTGCCGCGGCTCGGGGATAGATGCAGGACGATCCAAGAAACAACAGGCGCTGCACCCCGGCCTCGAATGCCTGGTGGATGACGTTCGCCTCGATCATCAGGTTCTGGTAGATGAACTCGGCGGGATAGGTGTTGTTCGCCAGAATCCCCCCCACCTTTGCTGCCGCCAGAACCATGGCATCGGGGCGTTCGGTCTGCAAGAATCGCCGCACCTGAGAGCCGTCGGTCAGGTCCAGAGCGGTCCGGTCCCGGGTAACGACCTCGGCCTCCTGCGCCACCAGGCGCCGCAAGATCGCACTCCCGACCATGCCTCGATGTCCGGCAACGAAGATTTTCATCGGCGCCCTCACTCGATCGACAGAGGCAGATGCAGCCCATGCTCGCGCAAGAGCCGCTGGCGACGGGCGTTCTTGAGATCTTCGGCGACCATCTCCGTGCACATCTCCCGCGCGGTCGTCTCGGGGACCCAGCCCAGTTTGTCCCGGGCTTTCGACGCATCGCCCAGTAGGGTCTGAACTTCCGCCGGACGAAAGTACCGCGAGTCAATCCGCATTACGATCTGACCCGGGTTCACGGCGGGGGCAGAACTCGGATCTGCGGAGACGATGACCGCGCGTTCATCGATCCCCTCCCCCTCGAAGCGGAGCTGCATGCCCAGCTCCTCGGCCGTCCATATGATGAACTGCCGAACGGAATACTGGACGCCGGTGGCAATGACGAAATCCTCCGGTGCGGCCTGCTGCAGCATCAGCCACTGCATGCGCACATAGTCCCGGGCATGTCCCCAGTCGCGCAGCGCATCGATATTGCCCATGTAGAGGCAATCATCAATTCCCTGCGCGATATTGGACAGGATGCGTGTGATCTTGCGCGTGACGAAGGTCTCGCCGCGGCGCGGGCTCTCGTGATTGAAGAGGACACCGTTGCACGCATAGATCCCATATGCCTCGCGGTAGTTCACCGTGATCCAGTAGCTGTAGAGCTTGGCGGCGGCGTAGGGTGATCGTGGGTAGAACGGCGTTGTTTCGCGTTGCGGCGATTCCCGGACCAGGCCGTAAAGTTCCGACGTCGAGGCCTGGTAGAATCGCGTCTTCTTTTCGAGCCCGAGCAGCCGGATCGCCTCCAGCAGTCGCAGCGTGCCCAACCCATCGATATCGGCGGTATACTCGGGCGCTTCGAAACTGACCGCGACATGCGACTGGGCCCCCAGATTGTAGATCTCGTCGGGTTCGACCATCGCGATGGTTTTGGTCAGGCTCAAACCGTCCGACAGGTCGCCATAGTGCAGCTTGAACCGATCCTTCTGATCATTGATCAGGTGATCGATACGCGACGTGTTGAAGCTCGAAGCCCGCCGCTTGATTCCGTGGACCTCATACCCCTTTTCCAGCAGAAATTCCGAGAGATAGGAACCGTCCTGCCCGGTGATGCCGGTGATCAGCGCCCGCTTCATCCTATGCTCCAGGGCCGGTCACGCGACGCCCTCGATACTGAGGGATACGAGAACGCCGTTCTCTTTGTCCAGGTGTGGAAGATATGCCTGGGAATAGTCGTCGATATGGCTGTGCTCCGTCTTGCGCCAGTCCCACCGACGCGTCGCGCGGAAGCCGGCCTCCCTGAGCGCCGCCGAAAGCGAGGCCTCATCGAAGATCATGCCGTGGAAGTCGTAACTGTCTCGCTGTCCGCCGGAGACCAGCCCCCGCACATCCTCGATCCCGCGCGGCAGCTTTCCCTCAACGTACAGGTGCGCCACTGCCCCGAAATCGGGGACAGCGAGACGAAGCACGCCGCCCGGCTGAAGCACTCGGCGCCACTCGCGCAACGCCTGCAGATATGTGCGTCGGCCGAAGTGCTCGAGCACGTGCGACGCATAGATCAATTCGACGCTTGCATCCGGGATGAAATGGAGATCCTCGACCGGCCCCACATGGTCGACATGCGGAAGTGGCAGCGCGTCGACATGATACCATCCATCGATGTATTTGCTTCCGCATCCGAGATGCAGCTTCATCAGTTCCTCACGCGGCCCAGGGCTTCAAAGACACGCTGCTCGAACCGCTCAACCATGGCCGACGCGATTGTGGGCTTCTTTGGCCTCATATCGAGCTTGGCGCAATCCTCATAAGCTGACGCCAATATCCGACTGCGCTCGGCGTCGGTCATGGACAACATGACCTCAATGAGGTCGCCCATGCTTTTATAGCTGGAAGCATCGATGAACGAAGACTCGGAAACCACCGAGGTTATGCCGGAGCCCTTGGCGAAATAGATTGGCACGCAGCCCATCTCCAGCGCCTGCCAGAATTTCTCCGTCACATAATTTGTCGCAGATGTATTCTCGATTGCAATATTGAACTTGTAGTCACGAAGTATCTCGCTCTTGCGAGATGCGTAATTTGCAACGCTCCGTGAGTTCTCGACGATCTTGATTCCATCCGGCCACCCCTTCCCGAATATGTCGCAGTGCCCGATCTTCTGGATGCTGAGAGCGAGGTTTTGCCGGAAATTGCACAGATCGATATTCTCGTCGCCGCTGTACCTGTCGAAATGCTGTCGATATGTTCCAAGAAACGAGCAGGTCTTTCGTCGCGAATTGTCCGCACGATATTTTGTCATCTTATCGAGATTGACGTGATAATAGTAAAGCGGTGACACATATATCTCGCCGTTGATCGCATTCATGATCGAAATGCGGCGACCGGTTCCAGTGTCCGTCACGACTTTGGCATTAGTTGTGCAGAACGCCGGCTCGTGCGTCCAGACGAACAGCTCCTGCTCAGTCGCAAGGAATGGCGCAAGATTTCCAAACTTTCTGGCCACAATGACTTCGGATTCAGCCGGTGAGTCGACCGATATCAGCTGTGTAGTCTCGAGACTCGTCTCCCGCTTTTCTTTCGAAAAGGGTGTGTAGTCCATCGGATCTGCGAAAAAGACGCCTGTCTTGTTGCTCTTGTTGCTGACGGTGGGGGGGCTGGCCCGCTTGCGCAGCTTGTCAAAGAATGAGGGGATCAAATCCGGTTTCCTGGCTTGTCGACGCTGGTGTTCCAAGGACTGCGCACGTTGCCATCAATGCGTTCGAACAAGTCCACTGGACGATCAAGGGGAATCTAGAGCATTGGCATGTTCAACGCCACAGGCCGCCCACTGGTAGGGCCCAAGCGGGCAACTCCGTTTCCAAGCTCGAGCTTGCGCACAAAGCGAATGCCCACGCGCTCAGCGCCGCGGGCTGTTCCTAGGTCAAACCCTGTGTCGTGCGCTCGGCGCAGCGGAGCGCAGACACGCTATTGGGTGATTACCCCGCGGGCCTTGCTGATCGCCCCCACAGGAAATTGGCCCCAGGGAGACCACGAGCCCAGGAACTGGGTCGACGGGCAAGAGCTGCGGTCACTCGCTGCTTTTTTGTCCTTTCGCCCGCACGCGCGCCGGCGCTCTTTTCAACAATTTGATCCGATTGAATTCGATGGCCGCCCGGACGAGAGTCTTCAGGGCGGGCTCATCGATTTTGTCGCCCTCGAAAAGATCGATCGCTCTCCATACGCCGCCGCCGAGGCCGGCGTTGAAGAGCCTGTCCGGGTCCGGCAGACGCGCGCCGTGGGAGAAGGTCAGCTTGACCTTGTCCTTGTGGGCGTTGCCGACCGCGATCATGCCGTCGCGTGACCACACGGGACTGCCCATCCACTTCCATTCCTCGACGATCTCGGGGTCGGCCGCCAGGATGGTCTTGCGAAGGCCGGCGAGCGTTTTGCCGCGCCAGTCTGCGAGTCCAGCGATCAGCCGATCGATGTTTTCCGATGCGTTCATTGGTCCTCGGTTTCTAAGCCTGGCTTAGTCCTCAGCCTGCCGCTTTTTTCACGAGCGCGGCGATCCTCGCCTCGTCGGCGGCGGTCAACTTCGTCAGGGCGAACGCGTTCGGCCACAAATTGCCGTCGTCGAGCTTTGCTTCGTCGCCGAAGCCGATCGTCGCGTATCGCGTCTTGAACTTCTGCGCGCTCTGGAAGAAGCACACCACCTTGCCGTTCTTGTAGTAGGCCGGCATGCCGTACCAGGTCTTCGGCGAAAGGGCGGGCGCGCTGGCCTTGACGATCGCATGGATGCGCTCGGCCATGCCGCGAT